>NZ_JBIWFK010000003.1:0-382917 GCF_044763015.1 Streptomyces sp. NPDC096324
CGGTTACATTCCGAACCCGGAAGCTAAGCCTCACAGCGCCGATGGTACTGCAGGGGGGACCCTGTGGGAGAGTAGGACGCCGCCGAACAAATTTTGAGAAAACCCCCGGACCGGGGATACCGGTCCGGGGGTTTTCTGCGTTCAAGGGCTTTTTCCGAGCCTCGATTCCCGGGCTTGTTCTCAGGTTCCGCGGTTTATAGGCGGCCGGCGGACTTCAGCGCCAGGTAGGCGTCCGCCAGGGCCGGCGCGAGGTCGTCCGGAGTCGCGTCCACGACAATGACGCCGCGACGCCGCAGCGTCTCGGCGGTGCGCTGACGTCCCGCCTCGGCCTGGGCCGCCGCCGCTGCCTCGTACACCGCGTCGATGTCTCCCCGGGCCTTCGCCATGCGTGCGACGTGCGGGTCCGCGACCGATGCCAGCAGCACCGTATGGCGCTGGGTGAGGCTGGAGAGCACCGGGAGCAGGCCCTCTTCGACCGGGGCGGCGTCGAGGGTCGTCAGGAGCACGATCAAGGAGCGTCGCGGGGTCGTACGCAGGGCTGTCGCGGTCAGGCCGCGGGCGTCCGTCTCGACGAGCTCCGGTTCGAGCCCGGCCATGGCGTTGACCAGGGACGGAAGGACGTCGCCGGCCGCACGGCCCTGGACCAGGGCGCGCACCCGGCGGTCGTAGGCGAGGAGGTCCACGCGGTCGCCGGCGCGGGAGGCCAGGGCGCCGAGGAGCAGGGCCGCGTCCATGGAAGCGTCGAGGCGGGGCGCGTCGCCGACGCGGCCCGCGGAGGTGCGGCCGGTGTCGAGGACCAGAAGGATGTGCCGGTCGCGCTCGGGACGCCAGGTGCGTACGGCGACCGTCGTCCGGCGAGCTGTGGCGCGCCAGTCGATGGACCGGGTGTCGTCGCCGGGAACGTACTCGCGCAGGCTGTCGAACTCCGTTCCCTCACCGCGCGTCAGCACACTGGTGCGGCCGTCGAGTTCACGGAGCCGGGCCAGTTTGGAGGGGAGGTGCTTCCGGCTGGTGAAAGGGGGCAGGACGCGTACGGCCCAGGGGACTTGGTGACTGCCCTGACGGGAGAACAGACCGAGCGGGCCGAACGAGCGGATCGTGACACGGTCGGCCAGGCGGTCGCCGCGGCGCGTGGGGCGCAGACGGGTCGTCAGACGGCGGCGTTCGCCGGCGGGGACCGTCAGGCGATGGCGGGAGGCCTCGACCTCCGTGCCGGGTTCCCAACTGCTCGGCGGCCAGGCGTCCCTGAGGTGCGCTCGCAGGAGGCGGCCCGAGGGGTTGGTGACGGTGAGGGTGACGTCGGCGGACTCACCGAGGCGCACCGAGGTGTCCCCGGAGCGGGTCAGGCCCAGACGTCGTACGGGAGCCGCGAGGGCGGCGTCGCAGGCGCAGGCCAGGGCCAGGGGGACGTTCACGGCGAGGACGCCCGTCCAACTGGGCCCCCAGATGCCGACGGGGAGTGCGCCCAGGGCCGCCAGGAGAGCGGCGCGTCCGGTGAGTGCCATCAGCGGGGGACGGGGACGTGGGCGAGGATCGCGCTGATGACGGAGTCGGCGGTCACGCCCTCCATCTCGGCCTCGGGGCGGAGTTGCACACGGTGACGGAGGGTCGGCAGGGCCAGGGCCTTGACGTCGTCGGGGATGACGTAGTCGCGGCCGGTCAACCAGGCCCAGGCGCGGGCGGTGGCGAGCAGGGCCGTCGCGCCGCGAGGGGAGGCGCCGAGGGTGAGCGACGGCGACTGGCGGGTCGCGCGGCACAGGTCGACGACGTAACCGGTGATCTCGGGAGAGACCGTCGTCTTGGCGACCGCGGCGCGGGCGGCTTCGAGGTCGGCGGGGCCGGCGACGGGACGCAGGCCCGCGGCGCGCAGGTCGCGCGGATTGAAGCCCTCGGAGTGGCGGGTGAGGACGTCGATCTCGTCCTGGCGGGAGGGCAGCGGGATCGTCAGTTTGAGGAGGAAACGGTCCAGTTGGGCCTCGGGGAGCGGATACGTTCCCTCGTACTCGACCGGGTTCTGGGTCGCGGCGACCAGGAAGGGCTCGGGCAGCGGCCGGGGGGTGCCGTCGACGGTGACCTGGCGTTCCTCCATCGCCTCCAGCAGCGACGACTGGGTCTTGGGAGGCGTGCGGTTGATCTCGTCAGCGAGCAGGAGGTTGGTGAACACCGGGCCGGGCTGGAAGGAGAACTCGGCGGTGCGGGCGTCGTAGACGAGCGAGCCGGTGACGTCGCTCGGCATGAGGTCGGGGGTGAACTGGACGCGCTTGGTGTCGAGTTCCAGTGCGGACGCGAGGGCGCGGACGAGCAGCGTCTTGGCCACTCCGGGGACTCCTTCGAGGAGAACGTGTCCGCGGCACAGGAGGGCGACGACGAGGCCGGTCACAGCGGGGTCCTGGCCGACCACGGCTTTGGCGATCTCGGTGCGCAGGGCTTCCAGGGAGGAGCGGGCGGTGTCCGCGTCCCTGGTGTACCCGGTGTACCCGGCGTTGTCAGTGGTCGGGTCCATCATGAAATGCGTACCTCTCTTTCGAGGGCGTCGAGTTGGTCGGCGAGGGAGACCAGGGCCGCGTCGTCGCGGGGCGGCGGCCCGAAGAGGAGCGGGAGCAGGGCCTGTGGGTTGCCGTCGACGTGGGTGGCCAGGGAGGGGAGCAGGGTCTCGGGCGCGTGTGCCTGGGCCGGAGGTACGCCGATGAGGGGGGCGAGGCGCGTGCGGGTGGCGGAGCGGAGAGCGGCGGCCGCGCGGTCGCGGGCGGCGGCCTTGCGGTAGAGGCGGGCGCGGCCTTCGGCGGTCTCGGAGGCGCGGATCGCGACGGGAAGCCGTTCGGGTACGAGGGGGCCCATGCGGCGTGCCCGCCACAGTGCTGCCACGACGGCCGCGATGAAGAGCTGCAGGGTGCCCCAGAGCCAGCCCGAGGGGAGCAGGTCGAAGAAGCTCCGGCCGTCCGTGTCGGTGGCCGAGTCGTCGGAGAGCGAGGGGAGGTACCAGACCAGATGGGTGCGGGAGCCGAGGAGTTGGAGCGCGAGCGAGGCGTTGCCCTGCTCGTCGAGACGCTCGTTGTAGAGGATGTCGGGGGCGCCGAGCACGACGGTGTCGCCGCTTCCCGTGCGTGCCGGCACGCGTACGAGCGTGGGCAGTCCGTCGCTCGGGTAGCAGGTGTCGGCGTTCTGGTCGGTGGTGCTGTAGCGGATGCCGCCCGTGTCGGCGCTGCCCGCTCGGCGGGCGGCGGGCAGTCCGCAGCGGGGGGAGAGCGTCGAGTCGAAGCTGACCGCGGGGTCGGCGGTGACCTCGGGGGCGAGGGTGCCGAGGGAGGGCGATCCGGGGGAGATCAGGACCGTACGGCCACCGGACTGTTCCGTCGCCGTGCGCAGGAGGGTCTGCTGACGCCTGGTCAGCAGGTCGGGGGACGTGATCAGCAGGGTGGTGTCGGGGCCGGCCGCGGAGCGTGCCTCGCCGAGGGTGGTGACCACGCGCGTGGAGACTCCCCGGTCGGCGAGGAGCCGGGCGACGGCCTTGCTGCCCGAGGGGTCGGCGGAGCGCGGGTCGAGGCGGCCGTGCAGGGTGTCCGAGCGGACCGCGGCTATCGCTACGCCGGCCGCCAGCAGGAGGACGAGCGCGAGGACGATTCCGCGCGTGCGGGTCCAGGTCTGGCGGGTGGTGGGCGAGGACGAGGTGGGGGTGAGGGTGGCCTCGGTCATGAGGCGGCTCCCCGGTGGCCGTCGCGGGCCGAGCCCGGGTGCGGGCCGGCGGCGCTGTCCGTGAGTACGGGCCTGGTGCGCTCCAGGTCGCGGTCGAGTCCGGTGAGGTGCTGGTACGCGCGGGGGTCGCCGGGGCGGCCGCCGTACGTGATGTCGTCGAAGTCGCGTGCCGCGGCGCGCAGCCGGTCGGCGTGGGAGGGCAGGGAGCGGCTCGCCTCGGCGGCCGCCTCGTCGGCCGTGCGGCCGGGGCGCGGATCGAGCAGGGCGCGTTCCTCCAGGGACCGCACGACGGCGCGCATCCGTTCCTGGACGGCCTGGTTCCAGTGGCCCTGGGCGGCGTGTGCCTCGGCGGCGGCGCGGTGTTCGGCGGCGCTCCTGGGGCGGTCGTCGAAGAGGGCGGCGGACGAGGCGGGGGTGCGGTGCGGAGTGCCCAGGCGCCACCACAGGGCGGCCACGACCGCCACGACGGCGAGGACGATGACGACGAGTCCGAGCGTTCCGCCGGGTGTCGCGGACGAGGCGGCGCCGAACAGTCTGTCGACCCAGTCCCAGAAGGCGTTCAGGGCGCGCTGGACGAGGCCGGGGTCGTTCTCGTGGTACATCCGCTTGGACAGTTCGCGTCTGGCCGCCTCCCGAGCGGCCTCACGCGATGTGGTCACCGGTGGTGTGTCGTCGCGGGACAGCGCGAGGACCGTCGTCGCACCGGTGTGCGGCCCCGCGAGTACCGCCGTGAGAACTCCCCCCGCCCCGTTCACCGCATCAACTCCCTGGTGTGGTGCCGGTGGTGCCGTATCCCTGGAGTCCGGCGGCCCGGGCCAGATCGAGGTCGAGGGCTTCGCGGCGGATGCGTCGGTCGATGTACAGGAGCACCGTGACGCCCGCGGTGATCGGGAAGGTGATCATGGATCCGATCACCGAGCCGATGCCGCTGACGATGAGGTAGGTCCAGCCGAGGTCGCCGCCGGAGCTGTCGAGGAAGCCGGTCAGGCCGTCGCCGCTCAGCGCGGCGGCGAGGACGGCGAAGGGGATCACGACGATCGACTCGACGATGAAGGCGATGATCGCGGCGAGGAGCTGGATGCCGAACACCCGCCACCAGGAGCCGCGGACGAGTTTCGCGGAGCGGCGCATCGACTTCACGATGCTCTGCTTCTCCAGCATCAGGGCGGGCGAGGCGAGCGAGAAGCGGATCATCAGCCAGAGGGTGACGACACTTGCGGCCAGGGCGCCGAAGACGGCGAGCGTGAAACCGGCGTCGGTCGAGCCGCCCGCCATCACGAGCAGACCCGGCAGCGCGCCCACGGTGAGGATCGCGACGGCGATGAGCGGGAGCAGCAGGGTCAAGCCGAGCAGCTTGGCGAGCTGGGGACGCGCGTCCCGCCACGCCTCGCCCGTGGTCACCGGCTTGCCGATCACGGCACGGCTGGTCACCGAGGTGAGCAGGGCCGTCGCGACGATGGTGCCGAGCAGGGTGACGAGCAGGACGAGACCCGAGCCGAGAAGGGCGTCGCCCATGGCCCGGCTCAGCTCGCCGATGGTGGCGCTGGGGTCGTTGAGCGCTTCCGTGTCGGTGCTGTCCAGGACGAAGCCCTGGAGCAGGATGATGGCGACCTGCGTGACGACGGCGACGGCCAGCGAGACGCCGAGGACCGTGCGCCAGTGGGCGCGCATGGTCGACACGGCGCCGTCCAGGATCTCGCCGACGCCGAGCGGTCGCAGCGGGATCACGCCGGGCTTGGCGGCGGGTGCCTGTGCGCTCCAGGCGCCGCCCCAGCCGCCGGGGCCTCCGGGAGCGCCTTGTCCGGGGCCGCCCCAGCCGCCGTGTCCACCGCCCTGGCCGCCCGGCGGACGGCCGCCCCAGCCCGGGGCGGATGCGGGGGGCCGCGGGGCCTGTGCGGGCCCCTGCGGGGCGGGCGCGGACCACTGACCGGGCGGGGGCTGCTCCTTGGACCACTTCGACGGCTGCTCGGGCGGGTTCGCTCCGTCCTGGTCCGCGGGCCGCGGGGTGCCGGACGCCTCCGGCGTCTCTTCGCCGGAGGGGGCGGATCCGGGCGACGCCCAGCCCGGAGTGTCGTTCATCGTCGCTCCTTCACGGTGCCCGTCCCGCGGTCGCGGCGGCAGGTTGGCAGCCATCGTGTCACGGCGTGCCCGGCAAGGGACGGGCCCCCGTATGGGCTGCACACCTTCAATTGTCCGCCGGGTACGGGGCAGACTGGGCGAATGGCCGATCACTACGCGCAAGCCCGCGAGGACAGTGGACCGACGGAGATACCCGCGATCCGCTGGCACGAGCCGCCCGAAGGGCCCGTAGTGGTCCTTCTCGACCAGACGCGGCTCCCCGCGGAGGAGGTCGAGCTGGTGTGCACGGACGCGCCGGCACTGGTGGAGGCGATCCGTACGCTCGCGGTGCGCGGGGCGCCGCTGCTCGGGATCGCCGGCGCGTACGGCGTCGCGCTCGCCGCCGTACGCGGCTTCGACGTGGAGGAGGCCGCCCATGCCCTGGCCGGTGCCCGGCCGACCGCCGTGAACCTCGCGGTCGGTGTGCGCCGGGCGCAGGCGGCCCACCGGGCGGCGCTCTCCGCGGGCGGCGACGAGGCGGTGGCCGCGGCGGCCGCGCTGAACGCGGCGCGGACCCTGCACCGCGAGGACGCCGAGGCGAGCGCGCGCATGGCCGAGCGCGGCCTCGCGCTGCTCGACGAACTGCTGCCGGGCGGCAGCCACCGGGTGCTCACGCACTGCAACACCGGCGCGCTGGTCTCCGGTGGTGAGGGCACCGCGTTCGCCGTGGCGCTCGCCGCGCACCGTGCGGGGCAGTTGCGGCGGCTCTGGGTGGACGAGACGCGGCCCCTGCTGCAGGGTGCCCGGCTGACGGCCTACGAGGCCGCTCGCAACGGCATGGCGTACACCCTGCTCACGGACAATGCGGCGGGCTCCCTGTTCGCGGCCGGGGAGGTGGACGCGGTGCTGATCGGGGCCGACCGCATCACCGCCGACGGTTCGGTGGCGAACAAGGTGGGGAGCTATCCGCTCGCGGTGCTGGCCAGGTACCACCATGTGCCGTTCATCGTGGTGGCGCCGGTGACGACCATCGATCAGGACACGCCCGACGGCGCGTCGATCGAAGTCGAGCAGCGCGCGGGTCATGAAGTGACGGAGATCGCAGCTCCGCAGGTCCCGATGGCGGGCGTGGAGCCGGGAGGGGGTATACCTGTGGCACCCCTGGGGACCCAGGCGTACAACCCGGCGTTCGACGTGACGCCGCCGGAGTTGATCACGGCGATCGTCACCGAAGAGGGCGTTGTTTCGCCCGTGACGGCTGAGGCTCTCGCCGAGCTGTGTGACTTGTCACGCCAGGTAACGATTTAGTTAATGGGATGATGTCGTTTATGAAGGGACGAGTCCTTGTCGTCGATGACGACACCGCACTGGCCGAGATGCTCGGCATCGTGTTGCGTGGTGAAGGTTTTGAGCCGTCTTTCGTAGCCGACGGCGACAAGGCGCTGGCCGCCTTTCGCGACGCCAAGCCCGACCTGGTGCTCCTGGACCTCATGCTGCCCGGA
This sequence comes from Streptomyces sp. NPDC096324, assembly GCF_044763015.1. Lineage (NCBI taxonomy): Bacteria > Bacillati > Actinomycetota > Actinomycetes > Kitasatosporales > Streptomycetaceae > Streptomyces > Streptomyces sp. NPDC096324. The sequence goes on from NZ_JBIWFK010000003.1 coordinate 7,254, forward strand.
CGGGACGGCATCGAGGTGTGCCGCCTGATCAGGGCGGAGTCCGGGGTACCGATCGTGATGCTCACGGCGAAGAGCGACACCGTCGATGTCGTGGTCGGCCTCGAGTCGGGCGCCGACGACTACATCGTGAAGCCGTTCAAGCCAAAGGAGCTGGTGGCGCGGATCAGGGCGCGACTGCGCCGTTCGGAGGAACCGGCGCCCGAGCAGCTCTCGATCGGCGATCTCGTCATCGACGTCGCCGGTCACTCTGTGAAACGGGAAGGCATGTCGATCGCGCTGACGCCGCTGGAGTTCGACCTGCTGGTCGCTCTGGCGCGTAAGCCGTGGCAGGTGTTCACGCGTGAGGTCCTCCTGGAGCAGGTGTGGGGCTACCGGCACGCGGCGGACACCCGTCTGGTCAACGTGCACGTCCAGCGACTGCGCTCCAAGGTCGAGAAGGACCCGGAGCGCCCGGAGATCGTGGTGACCGTTCGAGGCGTCGGATACAAGGCAGGACCGAGCTGACATGTCATGGGACAGTGCCGCTTCGGCGTCCGCTGAGCTGGGGGATCGTTCGGGGCGGCCTGTCGGCCGGGAAATGAAGGGCTCCCGCTGGGAGCGGTTCTTCGAAGGGGGACTGCTCCAGGGCGGGGTCCAGGGCAGCCCGGTTCTCCGGCTGCTCATACGTTGGGTGCGCCGTCCGCTGCTGCCCGTGATGCGGCTGTGGCGGCGCAACATCCAGCTCAGGATCGTCGCGACGACGCTGCTGATGTCGATGGGCGTCGTCCTGCTGCTCGGCTTCGTCGTGATCGGGCAGGTCCGCAACGGTCTGCTGGACGCCAAGGTGAGGGCCTCGCAGAGCCAGGCCACCGGCGGTTTCGCGGTGGCCAAGCAGAAAGCGGACTCCACGGCGACGGCGAACGGTGACGACGGTTCGGCAGCGGGCGGCCGGTCGAAGAACGTCAGCCAGTGGATGACCGACCTCGTCGTGTCCCTGTCCAGTGGCGGGCAGGGCGCGTTCGACGTGGTCACGCTCAACTCCACCGCCCCGGGCGGCGGCAGCGGCGGTCTCGCACCGCGGTACTCGGGCCAGGTCGACCCCACGGTGAGCGTCCCCGAGAACCTGCGCGCCCGGGTCGACAAGACCACCGCGGCGGCGCAGAGCTACACCCGTGTGGTCTACAAGGACGGCCGGGAGTCCCAGCCGGCGCTCGTCATCGGCAAGCAGGTCAGCGACCCCAACGGGAACGCGTACCAGCTCTACTACCTCTTCCCGCTGACGCAGGAGGAGAAGTCGCTGAGCCTGGTCAAGGGCACCCTCGCGACGGCCGGACTGTTCGTCGTGGTGCTCCTCGGGGCCATCGCCTGGCTCGTGGTGCGCCAGGTCGTCACACCGGTGCGGATGGCGGCAGGGATCGCCGAGCGGCTCTCCGCCGGACGCCTCCAGGAACGTATGAAGGTCACCGGCGAGGACGACATCGCGCGTCTGGGTGAAGCCTTCAACAAGATGGCGCAGAACCTCCAGCTCAAGATCCAGCAGCTCGAGGACCTGTCGCGCATGCAGCGGCGGTTCGTGTCCGACGTGTCGCACGAACTGCGCACACCCCTGACCACCGTGCGGATGGCCGCCGACGTCATCCATGACGCGCGCGTGGACTTCGACCCGGTGACCGCGCGGTCGGCCGAACTCCTCGCCGACCAGTTGGACCGCTTCGAGACGCTGCTCGCCGACCTGCTGGAGATCAGCCGGTTCGACGCGGGCGCGGCCGCGCTGGAGGCCGACGCGATCGACCTCAGGGAGGTCGTACGACGGGTGGTCGGCGGCGCCGAACCGCTCGCCGAGCGCAAGGGCACGCACATACGTGTCGTCGGCGACCAGCAGCCGCTGATCGCCGAGGCGGACGCCCGGCGTGTCGAGCGGGTGCTGCGCAACCTCGTCGTGAACGCCGTGGAGCACGGTGAGGGCAGGGACGTCGTCGTCAAGCTCGCCGCGGCGGGCGGAGCGGTCGCGATCGCGGTCCGCGACTACGGCGTCGGGCTCAAGCCCGGCGAGGCGACCCGCGTGTTCAGCCGCTTCTGGCGGGCCGACCCGGCACGCGCGCGTACCACCGGTGGCACCGGTCTCGGGCTGTCCATCGCCCTGGAGGACGCCCGGCTGCACGGCGGCTGGCTGCAGGCCTGGGGCGAGCCGGGCGGCGGTTCGCAGTTCCGGCTGACCTTGCCGCGCACGGCCGACGAGCCGCTCAGGGGATCACCGATACCCCTGGAACCCAAGGACTCCCGGCGCAACCGCGGACTCGACGACGCCGGGCTGCCGCACGGCGGCGCCACGAAGCGCGCCACGGTCCCCGTACAGCAGTCCGGGTCCGCCGCGGATCCGATGGCGCCGCGCGGGGCCATGGCCCCCCGGCTGGCCGGGGCCTCGCCCACGGCCGATCCGACGGCCCTGCCGGGCAACGGCGCCCGCGTGGTGCCCCGGCCCGCCGGGGCGCTGCGGCGCCAGGAGGAGACATCCGGCACCGGCCGGGAACGGACCGCGCAGGAGCGGGGGCGGGACGGCGAGACGCCGGAGGAGCTCGGACATGGGGAGGCATTTCGTGGGCGCTGACCGCGGGGGGAACGGCGTCCGCGGACGCCGTTCGGTGAGCGTCATGGTGTACGCCGGTTGTGGCGTCCTGCTGTTGGCGGGGTGTGCCTCGATGCCGGACAGCGGGGATCTGCGCGGGGTGGAGTCCACCCCGCGCCAGGACTCGCAGGTCCGCGTCTACGCCATGCCGCCGCATCCCGGCGCCTCGGCGGCGGAGATAGTCCAGGGTTTCCTGGAGGCGCTGACCAGCGACGACGCCAAATATGAGACGGCGGGCAAGTACCTCACCGACAGCGCGCGCAAGACGTGGGACCCGTACCACTCCACGACGGTCCTCGCGGACGCGCCGGAGCCGGTGGGAGCGCCCTCGGGGACCAAGGAGGGCAGCCGTGACGTCCTGTTCCGGCTGAACGGCACCAAGGTCGCCACCGTGGACGTCCGGCACGCGTACGGGCCGGACTCCGGCCAGTACAGCGGATCGGTGCACCTGACCAAGCTCAAGAGCAACAAGCAGTGGCGCATCGACGGTCTGCCGCAGGGCGTCGTGATGGGCACGTCGGACTTCCAGCGCAACTACGTGTCCGTCAACAAGTACTACTACGCGTCGAACGGGACCTCCGGGACCGGCCGTCCCCGGGGGACCGTCGCCGACCCGGTCTACGTGCGCGCGCAGGTGGACCCGATGACACAGATCGTGCGCGCCCTGCTGAAGGGGCCCACGAGCTGGCTGGACCCGGTGGTCAGGTCGAGTTTCCCCTCGGGCACGGACCTGAAGGACAGCGACGTGTCGCTGTCGCCCGACGACCGCAACAGCGTCACGGTGCCGCTGAACAAGAGGGCCGACCGGGTCGGAAGCGCCACGTGCCGGGAGATGGCGGCCCAGATCCTCCTCACCCTCCGGGATCTGACCCCCACCGGCGTCGACGAGGTGGAGCTCCAGCGGGCGAACGGCACACAGCTGTGCGTGCTGACCAAGGCCGGGGCCGAGAGCGTCGCCTCGCACGGAACGGGCGAGCACCCGGAGTACCAGTACTTCATCGACCACGAGCAGCGGCTCGTACGGATGCCCGGCGGCAACCGCGACAAGAAGCCCGAGCCGGTGCCCGGTGCGCTGGGCGAGGGCGGCAAGAAGCTGCGGGCGGCCGCGGTGTCGCGGGACGAGGACACCGCCGCCGGAGTGTCGGCCGACGGCCGGAACCTGTACGTCGGGTCGCTGGTGCCGGGCGGTTCGCTCGCCGAGCCGGTGGTGCGCAGCCAGGGCAGGACGGTCGACGACCGGCTGACGACGCCGAGCTGGGACGCGCACGGCGATCTGTGGGTGGCCGACCGCGACCCGAAGAAACCCAGGCTGCTTCTGCTGCGCAAGGGCGCGGGCGAGCCCGTCGTCGTGCAGACGCCGGAACTCGACGGGCGCATCGACGCGGTGCGGGTGGCCGCCGACGGTGTGCGCGTCGCGCTGATCGTCGAGAAGGACGGCAGGAGCTCGCTGCAGATCGGACGCGTCGAGAGGTCCGGTGCGGACGAGCCCGACGGCGCGTTCATCGTCGAACCGCGTTCCGTCGCGCCCCAGCTCGAGGAGGTCACGGCCATGTCCTGGGCCGGGGACAGCCGCCTCGTGGTGGTCGGCAGCGAGAAGGGCGGCGTGCAGCAGATGCAGTACGTCCAGGTCGACGGCTCCACCCCGCTGGGCACCTCGCCCTCCGCGCTGGCCAACGTCAAGGAGATCGCCGCGTCGGAGGACGAGCAGTTGCCGCTGGTGGCGCACTCCGAGGCGGACGGGATCGTGCGGCTGTCGGCGGGAGAGCAGTGGCAGAAGGTGGTCCAGGACGGGACGGCGCCGGTCTATCCGGGGTAGCGCCGTGTGCGTCTCAGGTGGGCTCGTCCGGTTCCCGGGCGGGCCCACCGCCGTTTCGGGAGCCGTCCACAGGCGGTTCTCCACGGTTTTCCACAGGGGTGGTCGAGCGGGCCGGGCGTTGGCACAGTGGTGGCCATGCGGGGGTGGTGGCGGGATCTCACGGATCTGGTGCTGCCGGCCGAGTGCGGAGGCTGCGGGATGCCTCGCACGGTGCTCTGTCCCGAGTGCCGTGCCGCCCTGACGGGCGCCGCGCCGTGCCGGGTGCGGCCGGTGCCCGAGCCGGCGGGGCTGTCCGTGGTGCACGCGGCGGCTCCCTACGGGGACGAGGTGCGGGCCATGCTCCTCGCCCACAAGGAACGGGGTGCGCTGGCGCTGGCGGCACCCCTGGGCGCGGCCCTCGCGGGGGCTGTGCGGGCAGGTCTGGGGCCTGCGGGACGTCCTGGTCCGGGAGGGCGGCTCGTGGCTCCGCAGGGACGACAGGGCGTCGGGAAGGGGGACGTGTGGGGAGAGCTGGAGTCCAGGAGGAGGGACGCGCGGGGAGAGCGGGCCGGGCCGGGCGGTGGTGGCGCGCGGGTACGGGAGACGGACGCGGGCACCGGCGGCGTGCCGGTCCGGGAGACGGGGGCGGGGCGCGGGCCCGTGCTGCTGGTGCCTGTGCCGTCGGCGCGGTGGGCGGTCCGGGCGCGGGGCCATGATCCGGTGCGGCGGATCGCGCTCGCGGCGGGGCGGGAGCTGCGGCGCGCCGGAACACCGGCCCGGGTGCTCGGTGTGCTGCGGCAGCGGCGGGCCGTGGCCGACCAGTCGGGGCTGAACTCCCGTCAGCGGGCGGCGAACGTGGCCGGCGCCCTGGAGGTCGTCGCCGGGGGCGAGCGGCTGCTGGCGGAGGGCGGGCGGGTCGTGTTGGTGGACGACCTGATGACGACGGGGGCGTCGCTGGCGGAGGCGGCGCGGGCGGTGCGGACGGCGCAGTCGGGTGTGCGGGCGCTGGGATGGACGGGTGAGAGGACGGTAGGGACGGAGGTGTACGGGCGAATCAGGGGTAGGGAGCAGGCCGGAGGGAAGAGCGGAGACATGGTCTGCTCGGCCGTGATCGCGGCACCGCCGGACGCCTTCGAAATAAACCGGAACTGACCGAGAACTTGCAACGTTGCAGGTAACGAGAGGGTCAATTCACCTGAACGGAGGTACGTATCAGTAGAGGGTGACGACATCCGTCCGGGCGAGATATGTTCGGTTGTGAGGCAATGGCGCAGGCCGTACCTCGCGCATCCGAGTGCCGAAGCGTGACTTTCCGGCAATCACCCGCATCGGTGGGGTGGAGATCTTGTCCTTGGGGGAGGAGGAGGTGAAAGTCACCGAGTCCGAGGTTCCGGGGCTCACCGGAGCCTGGTGCAAAAGGGAGATGCTCCGCCAGTGGAGCGGGGCTATCCGGGAACGGAGTTCTGCGTGGACATCGTCGTCAAGGGCCGCAAGACCGAGGTGCCCGAGCGGTTCCGCAAGCACGTGGCCGAGAAGCTGAAGCTGGAGAAGATCCAGAAGCTCGATGGCAAGGTGATCAGCCTCGACGTCGAGGTGTCCAAGGAGCCCAACCCCCGACAGGCCGACCGCAGTGACCGGGTGGAGATCACGCTCCACTCCCGCGGGCCGGTGATCCGGGCGGAGGCGGCGGCAAGCGACGCGTATGCAGCACTCGACCTGGCCGCGGACAAGCTCGAGGCCCGGCTGCGCAAGCAGCACGACAAGCGTTACACCCGCCGTGGCAACGGCAGGATCTCGGCGGCCGAGGTCGCCGACGTCGTCCCGGGGGCCGCGACCCTGAACGGCAGCGGTGACGTCGTCCACGACGAGGAGCCGGACGCCGTACCCACCAAGAAGATCGGCTCTCTCGAGATCATGGGGGAAGGCCCCTGTGTCGTCCGGGAGAAGACCCACGTGGCCGCACCGATGACGCTCGACCAGGCGCTCTACGAAATGGAGCTGGTCGGGCACGACTTCTACCTCTTCGTCGACTCCGAGACGAAGGAGCCCAGCGTCGTCTACCGGCGCCACGCGTACGACTACGGGGTCATCCACCTCAGCACGGACCCGATGGTCACCCAGGGCGGGGCGGACGCTCCGGGTGGCGCGCTCGGCGGCTGACCGTCCCCTGTGACGGATGAGAGCGGTGCCCCTGGAGCGCGAGTGCGCCCCCAGGGGCACCGGTGTGCGACCACTTCACGCCCCGCTCCGTCACCCCGCCGCCGTCCGGACGTGGAATCATGGCCGCACCGGCCCAACCGGTGGGTCGTTGCCTTGGGTTGGCGATGCCACGGAAACACAGGCCACGGCCTTCAGGGGGAGGAACGATGGCGGACAGCTTCGGACCGATGCGTGCCGGCGGCACCGGCGACGGAGTCGTCGCCTCCGGCCCGGACGGGAGTTCTTCACGCGAGGAGCCCATCAGGGTGCTCGTCGTCGACGACCACGCCCTCTTCCGCCGCGGTCTGGAGATCGTGCTCGCGGCCGAGGAGGACATCCAGGTCGTCGGTGAGGCGGGGGACGGGGCGGAGGCGGTCGACAAGGCCGCCGACCTGCTGCCCGACATCGTGCTGATGGACGTTCGGATGCCCAAGCGCGGCGGTATCGAGGCGTGCACCTCCATCAAGGAGGTGGCCCCCAGCGCGAAGATCATCATGCTGACGATCAGCGATGAGGAGGCCGACCTCTACGACGCGATCAAGGCGGGGGCGACCGGCTATCTCCTCAAGGAGATCTCCACGGACGAGGTGGCCACGGCCATCCGCGCGGTCGCCGACGGGCAGTCGCAGATCAGCCCGTCGATGGCGTCGAAGCTCCTCACCGAGTTCAAGTCGATGATCCAGCGCACGGACGAGCGCCGGCTGGTGCCCGCGCCGCGGCTCACCGACCGTGAGCTGGAGGTCCTCAAGCTGGTGGCCACGGGGATGAACAACCGTGACATCGCCAAGGAACTGTTCATCTCCGAGAACACCGTGAAGAACCACGTGCGCAACATCCTGGAGAAGCTGCAACTGCACTCCCGGATGGAGGCCGTGGTCTACGCGATGCGGGAGAAGATCCTCGAGATCCGCTAGGCGCCAGGCCGGGGCGTCACCGGACGCCGTCCGACGCCGCCGCCGGGCGTCACCCCAGGATGCGCGCGAGCTCCGCGGTCAGCGGTTCGCGCAGGTCCGGGGCGTCCACCCGCTCGACCCTCACCGCCGTGCAGTCCACCCAGTCCGCGGCCTCCGCCAGGGCCTGGGCCACCGCCGGGACCGCCTTCGCGCCGTCCAGCGTGACCTGCCGGGCGATCAGGGTGCGGCCCTCCCGCGCCGGGTCGACCCGGCCGACGAGCCGGCCGCCGGCGAGGACCGGCATCGCGAAGTAGCCGTGGACCCGCTTCGGCTTGGGCGTGTACGCCTCCAGGCGATGCGTGAAATCGAAGATCCGCTCCGTGCGCGCCCGCTCCCAGATGAGGGAGTCGAACGGGGACAGGAGCGTCGTGCGGTGACGGCCGCGCGGGACCGTCTCCAGCGCCGCGGGGTCCGCCCACGCGCTGCCGGACGGTCTCGCGCCCGCGCTCCCCGCACCGCTCTTGCCGGCCGCGGTCCTGCCCCAGCCCTCCACCGTCACCGGGACCAGACCCGAGTCCGCGATCACCGCGTCGACCTGTTCCAGCTTGAGGCGGTGGTAGTCGGCGATGTCCGCGCGGGTGCCGACGCCGAGGGACTGTCCGGCCAGGCGCACCAGACGGCGCAGGCACTCCCTGTCGTCCAGCTCGTCGTGCAGCAGGGCCTTCGGGACGGCCCGCTCCGCGAGGTCGTAGACCCGCTTCCAGCCGCGCCGCTCGACGCACACCACCTCGCCGTACATCAGCGCGCGTTCGACGGCCACCTTCGTGCCCGACCAGTCCCACCACTCACTGGTCTTCTTCGCCCCGCCCAAGTCCGTGGCCGTCAGCGGGCCTTCGGCACGGAGCTGCTTGACGACCTGGTCGTAGGCGCCGTCGGGCAGGTCGTGGTTCCAGTGCGGGCGGGCGCGGTAGGCGCGGCGGCGGAACGCGAAGTGCGGCCACTCCTCCACGGGCAGGATGCAGGCCGCGTGGGACCAGTACTCGAAGGCGTGCGGTACCGGGGATGTCCCGCCGGACGGCGCGGACGTCCAGTACGCCTGCTCCACGGTCTTGCGGCCGACGGCGCCGAGCCGGGCGTACGGAATCAGTTCGTGGGAGCGGGCGAGGACGGAGATCGTGTCGAGCTGCACCGCGCCGAGGTGCCGCAGGACTCCGCGGACGCCCGCCCGGCGGTCCGGGGCGCCCAGGAAACCCTGCGCCCGCAGAGCGATACGCCGGGCTTCGTCCGCGGAGAGTTCGGTGGTGGGACGCGGGAGACTCGTCATGCCCACACGTTAGGCGGTGCCACTGACAACCGGGACGCTCACGGGCGGACCGCGGCGGCGCCCGGGCGGGACCCGGGCGCGGGGCACGCGGGCGGCGGCCCGGTCCGGCTCCCCGCGTGCGATCGCCCGCAGGGAGCCGCCGCGGCGCTCACCTGCCCGGTAGGTACGGCGCCGTCGACGGCAGACCCAGGTCCGACGGGAGCAGCGAACCCACCCAGCAGTCCCTGCGTACGCCCTTGTTGTTGAGGGCGGAGCGCAGGGTCCCCTCGATGGTGAAGCCGGCGCGCTCGGCGACCGCGCGGGAGCCGGCGTTGCCGACCTCGGCGCGCCATTCGACGCGGTCGACGGACAGGTCGGTGAAGGCCCAGCGGGAAGCGGCGACGGTGGCCTCGGCGATGTAGCCGTTGCCGCGGTGCTCCTTGGTCGCCCAGTACCCCACTTCGCCGACGCCCAGGGAGCGCATGGTGATGGAGAGCATCCCGACCAGTTCCCCGGCGGGGAGGAAGACCCCGAAGGCGAAGGCCGAGCCGTCCGCCCAGCCCTCGGGCACGATCTGGTCCGTGAAACCCGACGCGTGCTCGCGCAGATAGGGGGACGGGATGGTGGTCCAGCGCTGGATGTCGGGATCCTGTGCGGCCTCGAAGACGGCGTCGGTGTCGTCCACGCCCACGGCGCGCAGGACGAGACGGTCGGTGGTCAGCGTGACGGGGTCCATCGGGCGATTCTGCTCGGGCAACCGGAAGGATGCCATTCCTTTGCCCTGGGTGACCGGTTCGCTACTTTTCGCTGAGGGAACGCGGCACCTTCGGCGCCCCCTGTCCGTTGTCCTGGTGGCTGTCACCGGCAGACCTCCCGGCGCGGTGTGGTCCTCGCTTACGATGGCCGTTGCTCAAGCTGTGATTTGAAACTGTCATTGAAACCGACCGTCCCAGGCCCGACCGGCAAGGAGACAAACCCCCGTGTCCGTCCTCTCGAAGATCATGCGTGCAGGCGAAGGCAAGATCCTGCGCAAACTGCACCGCATCGCGGACCAGGTCAACTCCATCGAAGAGGACTTCGTCGACCTCTCCGACGCCGAGCTGAGGGCCCTCACCGATGAGTACAAGCAGCGGTACGCCGACGGCGAGACCCTCGACGACCTGATGCCCGAGGCCTTCGCCACCGTCCGCGAAGGGGCCAAGCGCGCCCTTGGCCAGCGTCACTACGACGTGCAGATCATGGGCGGCGCCGCGCTCCACCTCGGCTATGTCGCGGAGATGAAGACCGGTGAGGGCAAGACCCTCGTCGGCACCCTGCCCGCGTATCTGAACGCCCTCTCCGGGAACGGCGTTCACCTCATCACGGTCAACGACTACCTGGCCGAGCGCGACTCCGAAATGATGGGCCGCGTCCACAAGTTCCTGGGCCTCGAGGTCGGCTGCATCCTCGCCAACATGACCCCGGCCCAGCGCCGCGAGCAGTACGCGTGCGACATCACGTACGGCACGAACAACGAGTTCGGCTTCGACTACCTGCGCGACAACATGGCGTGGTCCCAGGACGAGCTCGTCCAGCGCGGCCACAACTTCGCGATCGTGGACGAGGTCGACTCCATCCTCGTCGACGAGGCCCGTACCCCGCTGATCATCTCCGGCCCGGCCGACCAGGCCACCAAGTGGTACGGCGACTTCGCCAAGCTGGTCACCCGCCTGAAGAAGGGCGAGCCCGGCAACCCCCTGAAGGGCATCGAGGAGACCGGCGACTACGAGGTCGACGAGAAGAAGCGCACCGTCGCCATCCACGAGCCCGGCGTCGCCAAGGTCGAGGACTGGCTGGGCATCGACAACCTCTACGAGTCGGTGAACACCCCGCTCGTCGGTTACCTGAACAACGCCATCAAGGCCAAGGAACTGTTCAAGAAGGACAAGGACTACGTCGTCATCGACGGCGAAGTCATGATCGTCGACGAGCACACCGGCCGTATCCTCGCCGGCCGCCGCTACAACGAGGGCATGCACCAGGCGATCGAGGCGAAGGAAGGGGTGGACATCAAGGACGAGAACCAGACGCTCGCCACGATCACCCTGCAGAACTTCTTCCGCCTCTACAAGCGCCACGACCACAACGGCAAGGAAGTGCCCGGTCTCTCCGGCATGACCGGTACGGCGATGACCGAGGCCGCCGAGTTCCACCAGATCTACAAGCTCGGCGTCGTCCCGATCCCGACCAACCGGCCGATGGTCCGCAAGGACCAGTCCGACCTGATCTACCGCACCGAGGTCGCGAAGTTCGAGGCGGTCGTCGACGACATCGTCGAGAAGCACGAGAAGGGCCAGCCGATCCTCGTCGGTACGACGTCGGTCGAGAAGTCCGAGTACCTCTCGCAGCAGCTCTCCAAGCGCGGTGTCCAGCACGAGGTGCTGAACGCCAAGCAGCACGACCGGGAGGCGACGATCGTCGCCCAGGCCGGCCGCAGGGGCGCCGTGACCGTCGCCACGAACATGGCCGGCCGCGGTACGGACATCAAGCTCGGCGGCAACCCCGAGGACCTCGCCGAGGCGGAGCTGCGCCAGCGCGGCCTCGACCCCGAGGAGCACATCGAGGAGTGGGCGCACGCCCTGCCCGCCGCCCTGGAGAAGGCCGAGCAGGCCGTCCGCGCGGAGAACGAAGAGGTCAAGGACCTCGGCGGTCTCTACGTGCTCGGCACCGAGCGCCACGAGTCGCGGCGTATCGACAACCAGCTCCGCGGTCGTTCCGGTCGTCAGGGCGACCCGGGTGAGTCCCGCTTCTACCTCTCGCTGGGCGACGACCTGATGCGCCTGTTCAAGGCGCAGATGGTCGAGCGCGTCATGTCGATGGCGAACGTGCCGGACGACGTGCCGATCGAGAACAAGATGGTCACCCGCGCCATCGCCTCCGCGCAGTCGCAGGTCGAGCAGCAGAACTTCGAGACCCGCAAGAACGTCCTGAAGTACGACGAGGTGCTCAACCGGCAGCGCGAGGTCATCTACGGCGAGCGCCGCCGCGTCCTGGAGGGCGAGGACCTGCAGGAGCAGATCCAGCACTTCATGGACGACACCATCGACGCCTACATCGCGGCCGAGACCGCCGAGGGCTTCGCCGAGGAGTGGGACCTCGACCGGCTGTGGGGCGCCTTCAAGCAGCTCTACCCCGTGAAGGTCACCGTCGACGAGATGGAGGAGGAGGCCGGCGACCGTTCCGGTCTGACCGCCGAGTTCATCTCCGAGTCCATCAAGGACGACATCCACGACCAGTACGCGGCCCGCGAGGAGCAGCTCGGCTCCGAGATCATGCGTGAGCTGGAGCGCCGGGTCGTGCTGTCGGTCCTGGACCGCAAGTGGCGTGAGCACCTCTACGAGATGGACTACCTCCAGGAGGGCATCGGCCTGCGCGCGATGGCCCAGAAGGACCCGCTGGTCGAGTACCAGCGCGAGGGCTTCGACATGTTCAGCGCCATGATGGACGGCATCAAGGAGGAGTCCGTCGGCTACCTGTTCAACCTGGAGGTCCAGGTCGAGCAGCAGGTCGAGGAGGTCCCGGTCCAGGACTCCGCGCCGTCCCTGGCCAAGCAGGAAGCGGTCCCCGCGGGTGCGGGCGCGGCGCGCCCCGAGATCCGCGCCAAGGGCCTCGACGCCCCGCAGCGGCCGGACCGGCTGCACTTCTCCGCGCCGACCGTGGACGGCGAGGGCGGCATCGTCGAGGGCGACTTCGCCAGCGACGAGCCCGTGCGGTCCGAGGCGGACGGCCTCACGCGCGCGGAGCGCCGCAAGGCCCAGAAGGGTGGCGTGCGCCGCCGCAAGAAGTGAGTGAGGGTCGCCTGCGGCGGGCAGTGCCGCCGCGAGCGACCGGATGACACGGGGAAGGGCCGGACACCAGGTGTCCGGCCCTTCCCCGTGTCCGGGGGGGGTCGTTCAGTCGTGAGGGTGGGGTGTGCGGGGGCCGCCGAGTTCGATCGCCGTGCAGCGCCAGCGGAGGTCGGGGCCCTGTTCCAGCCGGAAGGCCATGGCGCGGAGCTGGTCGCCGGCGCCGATGCGGGCGAAGGCCTCGACGGCGTCCGGGCGGGCGACGTAGTAGCCGATGTCCCGGACGACGGGGCGGGCGCCGCGGGTGCGCAGCGGGCCGCGCTCGGCGAGCCGGACCAGTTCGTCGTAGGCCCGGCCCGCGGTGTGGCGCAGCATGCAGTGGACGGGGCGGGCACCGCTCAGTACGGCCAGCAGCCGCTCGGCGAAGACGTCGGTCGGGCGCGGTCCCGGAGCGGGGCGCCCGGGCGCCCCGGGGGACGCCGTGGCGAGCGTCCGGGCCCCACCGGGCGGCAGGGTGCTCGTGCGGGCCCCGCCGGGCGGCGGAGTGCTCGTCCGGGCCCCGCCGGGGGGCGGAGTGCTCGTCCGGGCCTCACCCCGTGGCTGGGTGCCTGTTGAGGGCGCGGGGGACGGGCTCGTGTCCTGGGGCGGGGTGCCGCCCGGGCGGCCGGCGGGGGTGCCCGTGCCCGGGGTGCGCGGCGGGGCGCCGCCGGGGCGGCGGGAGTCCTGACGGCCGGGCGGGCGGGTGCCCGGGTGGCGCCTGGTCCTCGTCATCACCTTGTTCATGGGTCGTCCCCGCTCGTCGTCCGGACCGGCGATACCCGCCGGTAACGTTCGTGTCGGGGATCTTGTACGAGCCGGGAAGGGGCCCGCGCAAGGACGGCGGGCGCGCGTCGCGGCCGCCGGAAAGTTCACCTATCAGGGTTGCCCCGAGGCGCGGAACCGTTGGCGGCGAAGGGGAGTACCGGGTGAATCGCGGGCGTGGGGTGGACGCCGCGACGGGTGCGGCCGGGACCTCGAAAGGGGACGCCCGCACGTATCCTGAAGGCCCTCCCCGGAGGCGCGGGACCGCCCTCCCCGGAGTGCTCGCACCGCGTGACCCTCGGAGCCCCGACTACGAAAGCGGCCAGCCATGCGCGTCTACGTCCCCCTGACCCTCTCCGGTCTCGCCGAGGCGTACAAGACGGGAGAGCTGCAGACGGGACCGTTCACCGCGTACGCCGTCACGCCCGCCCTGCGCGAGTGGTATCTCTCCGACGACATCGAGGAACTGGAGTACGCGGCGCTGAACCGCGCCGCACTGGCCTCGCTGCGGCTGCTGGCCATCGACCGGGAGGCCGTGCGGCGCCGGGTCGTCGTCGCGGTCGACGTCCCGGACCGGGTGGCGGCGGCCGACCCCGACCGGGGACTCGACCCCGCGGCGCTCGGCGAGGTGCGGGTCTCCCAGGACGTGACCCTGGCGAAGGCGGCCGCCGTGCACGTCGACGCGGACGACGCCGAGACGGACGTGACCGCGGCCGCGGCGGCGCTCGGCGCGGCGGACGCGGGTGACGACGACGCCCAGTTCGTGGTGGACGGGGCCGAGGACCACGAGCTGCTGTGGTTCGCCACGCAGGAGGTCCCGGGCCTGGTCGGACTCGGGGAGTAACGGCCCGGTCGCCGCCCGCCCGGTCTCCGCCCACGACGACGCGTTGTCGGTGGTGGCGGGTACGTTTCTCGGTATGGGGAAGCAAGGAAACGCGCACATCGTGTGGGACTGGAACGGCACGCTGTTCCACGACAATGACGCGATCATCGGGGCGACGAACGCTGCCTTCGCCGAGCTGGGGCTCGAGCCGATCACCTTGGAGCGGTACCGGGCGATGTACTGCGTGCCCGTGCCCAGGTTCTACGAGCGGCTGATGGGGCGGCTGCCGACGGACGCCGAGTGGCAGGTCATGGACGACACCTTCCACCGGTACTACGCCGAGCACCGCAGGGCGTGTGGGCTCACCGCCGGGGTGCCCGCGCTGCTCGCAGGGTGGGAGGCGGCGGGCCGCAGCCAGTCCCTCCTGAGCATGTACGGGCACGAGGAGCTGGTCCCGCTCGTGCGGGGCTTCGGCATCGAGCCGCACTTCCTCCGGGTCGACGGGCGGACCGGGCCCTCCGGCGGCAGCAAGGCCGAGCACATGGTGCGCCACCTCGCCGCGCTCGCCGGTGTCGAACCGGCCCGCGTGGTGGTCATCGGCGACGCGGTGGACGACGCGACGGCCGCGCGGCACGTCGGCGCCGGGGCCGTCCTCTACACCGGCGGCTCCCACAGCCGAGCCAGCCTGGAAGAGGCCGGCGTTCCCGTGGTGGACAGCCTGGAGGAGGCCGTCGAGGAGGCCGGCAGACAGGCGGCCTGAGGCTTCCGCCGCCTCTCGGACCGCGAGCCGAAGGACTCTCCCGGACCGTGAGCCGAAGGGCCCTCCCGGACAGCGAGCCGAAGGCCCTCGGCCGGTCGGCCGAGGCGCCCTCCCGGACAGCTCGTCCGAGCGCCGTGCCCGGTCAGCTCACCGGGGCCTTCGAGCGCAGCACCTTGAGGAACTCCCGCATCCAGGCGGAGTGGTCCGGCCAGGCGCGGGCGGAGACCAGCGTGCCGTCGACGACGGCCTCCGCGTCCTGGAAGGTCGCGCCGGCCGCCTGCATGTCGAGTTCCAGCGCGGGATAGGCCGTGACGCGGCGCCCGCTCAGGCTGTCCACGGCCGCGGTCAGCAGCGGCCCGTGACAGATCTGGGCCACCGGCTTGTCCGCGTCGAAGAACGACTTCAGGATCTTGCGGAGTTCCAGGTCGTTGCGGAGGTACTCCGGGGCGCGCCCGCCGGGGATGACCAGGGCGACGTACGCGCCGGGGTCGACCTCCGCGAACGCCAGGTCCGCGGGCCAGGTGTAGCCGGGCTTCTCGGTGTAGGTGTCGAAGCCCGGCTCGAAGTCGTGGACCACGAACTGCAGCTTCTTGCGGGTGGGGGCCGCGATGTGGACCTCGTAGCCCTCCTCGCGAAGACGCTGGTAGGGGTAGAGGACTTCCAGCGACTCCGCCGCGTCGCCGGTGACAATCAGGATCTTCGCTGCCATGGTGCTGCGCTCCCGTCGGCCGTCCTTGCGCGTCGCGTTCGCCGTCCCCGTCAACCTGCCTCCGGGGGAGGTGTTTGCCAAGGGGCAGAACACGGTCCGTAGGACGACGGTAGCCCGCAGTCGGCTCGCACTGCATGCCGTCGCCCTCTTCGTCCCTGTGCATAGTGTCAAAGTTCCACCCCCGGTTTTGTACACATACGGCTCATGACGACCCCCCGGTCGGGGGCGATAGCCTGGTGGCGTGATCAGCGCGATATCTCGCGGGGGCATCGTCGCCCCTGCCCCGCGCCCGGAGCACACGGACGACATCCGTGACCGGGCGTCGATCGCTGATCTTCACGGGCGGGACGGGATCACGGCGACGGCCGTGCGCGCGAGCGGAAACGCGGCGAGCGCCCACGGCAACGCGATCCGTACGTCGTCGGCACCCGGGGAACGGACGTCGCCGAGAGCGGCGTCACACTCTCCCGGGCGGCCCAGAATGGCCGATACCCCTCCGCCCGTCTCCCCTTGCGGCATAGCGTCGAACCCGACCGGACACCCCGCGTCACGGCGTTGCGTCGGAAGCGACGAGACCGTATTTCCTTCAACGTCACGCAACGGCGCGCGACAGGAGCCAGAGGACAATGCAGACCAAGCTGGACGAAGCCAAGGCCGAGCTGCTCGAGAGGGCTGCCCGGGTAGCTGAGAACAGCCCGGTCGGGGGGCACCTACCGACTGGGACGACGGGCGAGGGCACCCCCGACCGGGACACCGTGCTCGCGTTCCTCCAGCGCTACTACCTGCACACGGCCCCGGAGGACCTCACCGACCGCGACCCGGTCGATGTCTTCGGAACGGCCTTCTCCCACTACAGACTGGCCGAGACACGCCCTCAGGGCACGGCCAACGTGCGCGTGCACACGCCCACCGTCGAGGAGAACGGCTGGACCTCCAGCCACTCCGTCGTCGAGGTGGTCACGGACGACATGCCCTTCCTCGTCGACTCCGTGACCAACGAGCTGTCCCGTCAGGGACGCGGCATCCACGTCGTCATCCACCCACAGTTCGTCGTCCGGCGCGACCTCACCGGCAAGCTCATCGAGGTGCTGCCCACGCGGCCCTCCGCCGAGGACCTGCCGCACGACGCGCACGTCGAGTCCTGGATCCACGTCGAGATCGACCGGGAGACCGACCGCGCCGACCTGAAGCAGATCACCGCCGACCTGCTGCGTGTCCTGTCCGACGTCCGTGAGGCCGTCGAGGACTGGGAGAAGATGCGCGACGCGGCGCTGCGGATGGCCGAGGAGCTCCCGAAGGAGCCGACCGCCGACGATCTGCGCGACCAGGAGGTCGAGGAGGCCCGGGAGCTGCTGCGCTGGCTCTCCGGCGACCACTTCACCTTCCTCGGGTACCGCGAGTACCAGCTCCGCGACGACGACTCGCTGGCCGCCGTCCCCGGCACCGGGCTCGGCATCCTGCGGTCCGACCCGCAGCACGGCGAGGACAGCCACCCGGTCAGCCCGTCCTTCGAGCGGCTGCCCGCCGACGCCCGGGCCAAGGCCCGCGAGCACAAGCTGCTGGTCCTGACCAAGGCGAACAGCCGTGCCACCGTGCACCGGCCGTCGTACCTGGACTACGTCGGCGTCAAGAAGTTCGACGAGAACGGCGAGGTGATCGGGGAGCGCCGCTTCCTGGGCCTGTTCTCCTCCGCCGCGTACACCGAGTCCGTGCGCCGGGTGCCCGTCGTCCGCCGCAAGGTCGACGAGGTCCTGCGCGGTGCCGGGTTCTCGCCCAACAGCCACGACGGACGCGACCTGCTCCAGATCCTGGAGACGTACCCGCGCGACGAGCTGTTCCAGACCCCCGCCGACGAGCTCCGCGCGATCGTCACGTCCGTCCTGTACCTCCAGGAGCGGCGCCGGCTGCGGCTCTACCTGCGCCAGGACGAGTACGGCCGCTACTACTCGGCCCTCGTCTACCTCCCGCGCGACCGCTACACCACCGGTGTGCGCCTGCGGATCATCGACATCCTCAAGGAAGAGCTCAACGGCACCAGCGTCGACTTCACGGCCTGGAACACCGAGTCGATCCTGTCCCGGCTGCACTTCGTGGTCCGGGTCGAGCCCGGCACCGAGCTGCCGCAGCTCTCCGACTCCGACAAGGAGCGCATCGAGGCCCGCCTCGTCGAGGCCGCCCGCTCCTGGGCCGACGGCTTCGCGGAGGCGCTGACCGCCGAGTGCGGCGAGGAGCGCGCCGCGGAACTGCTGCGCCGGTACGGCAACGCCTTCCCCGAGGGCTACAAGGCCGACCACTCCCCGCGTTCCGCCGTCGCCGACCTGGTCCACCTCCAGGCGCTCGGCAAGGAGCCCCGCAAGGACTTCGCGCTCAGCCTCTACGAGCCGGTGGGCGCGGCGCCCGGCGAGCGCCGCTTCAAGATCTACCGCACCGGCGAGCAGGTCTCGCTCTCCGCGGTCCTGCCGGCTCTGAACCGCATGGGCGTCGAGGTCACCGACGAGCGGCCCTACGAACTGCGCTGCTCGGACCGTACGACCGCGTGGATCTACGACTTCGGGCTGCGCCTGCCCAAGTCCCTGAACGGCAACGGCGACTACCTCGGCGACGACGGCCGCGAGCGGTTCCAGGAGGCCTTCGCCGCCACCTGGACCGGACAGGCCGAGATCGACGGCTTCAACGCCCTCGTGCTGAGCGCCGGGCTCACCTGGCGGCAGTCGATGGTGCTGCGCGCCTACGCGAAGTACCTGCGCCAGGCCGGTTCCACCTTCAGCCAGGACTACATGGAGGACACCCTCCGCAACAACGTCCACACCACCCGGCTGCTCGTCTCGCTGTTCGAGGCGCGGATGTCGCCGGAGCGCCAGCGTGCCGGGGTCGAGCTGACCGACGCGCTGCTGGAGGAGCTGGAGGCGGCCCTCGACCAGGTCGCCTCGCTGGACGAGGACCGGATCCTGCGGTCCTTCCTCCACCTGATCAAGGCGACCCTGCGCACGAACTTCTTCCAGCAGGCGGTCGGCGGCACGCCGCACGAGTACGTCTCCATGAAGTTCGACCCGACGGCCATCCCGGACCTTCCGGCGCCGCGCCCGGCGTTCGAGATCTGGGTGTACTCGCCCCGCGTCGAGGGCGTGCACCTGCGCTTCGGCAAGGTCGCGCGCGGCGGTCTGCGCTGGTCCGACCGGAAGGAGGACTTCCGCACGGAGATCCTCGGCCTGGTCAAGGCGCAGATGGTGAAGAACACCGTCATCGTGCCGGTCGGCGCCAAGGGCGGCTTCGTCGCCAAGCAGCTCCCCGACCCGTCCGTGGACCGCGACGCCTGGATGGCCGAGGGCATCCGCAGCTACCGGACCTTCATCTCCGCGCTGCTCGACATCACCGACAACATGGTGGCCGGCGAGATCGTCCCGCCCGCCGACGTCGTCCGGCACGACGAGGACGACACCTACCTGGTGGTCGCGGCCGACAAGGGCACGGCCACGTTCTCGGACATCGCCAACGAGGTCGCCCAGTCGTACGACTTCTGGCTCGGCGACGCCTTCGCCTCCGGCGGCTCCGCCGGATACGACCACAAGAAGATGGGCATCACCGCCCGTGGTGCCTGGGAGTCCGTGAAGCGGCACTTCCGGGAGCTCGGCGTCAACACCCAGACGCAGGACTTCACCGTGGTCGGTGTCGGCGACATGTCCGGCGACGTGTTCGGCAACGGCATGCTGCTCTCCGAGCACATCCGCCTGGTCGCGGCGTTCGACCACCGGCACATCTTCATCGACCCGACCCCGGACGCGGAGACCTCGTACGCCGAGCGCCGCCGTCTGTTCGAGCTGCCGCGCTCCTCGTGGGCCGACTACGACACCGCGCTGATCTCGGCCGGTGGCGGCGTCTTCCCGCGCAGCGCCAAGGCCATCCCGGTCAACGCGCACATCCGTGAGGTCCTCGGCATCGAGTCGAACGTCGCGAAGATGACGCCGGCCGACCTGATGCGGGCCATCCTCCAGGCGCCCGTCGACCTGCTGTGGAACGGCGGCATCGGCACCTACGTGAAGTCGTCCGCCGAGTCGCACGCCGAGGTCGGCGACAAGGCCAACGACGCGATCCGCGTCGACGGCGCCGACCTGCGCGTCAAGGTCGTCGGCGAGGGCGGCAACCTGGGTCTGACCCAGCTCGGCCGGATCGAGTTCGCCCAGAACGGCGGCCGGATCAACACCGACGCCATCGACAACAGCGCGGGCGTGGACACCTCCGACCACGAGGTGAACATCAAGATCCTGCTCAACGCGGTGGTGGCCAACGGCGATCTGACCGTCAAGCAGCGCAACAAGCTGCTCGCCGAGATGACCGACGAGGTCGGCGCCCTGGTGCTGCGCAACAACTACGCGCAGAACGTGGCGATCTCCAACGCGCTGGCCCAGTCCCCGAGCATGCTCCACGCCCAGCAGCGCTTCCTGCGCCACCTGGTCCGCGAGGGGCATCTCGACCGGGCCCTGGAGTTCCTGCCCACCGAGCGCCAGATCCGCGAGCGGCTCAACGCCGGCCAGGGTCTGACCGGTCCGGAGACGGCCGTCCTGCTCGCGTACACGAAGATCACGGTCTCCGTGGACCTGCTCGCCACCTCGCTGCCGGACGACCCGTATCTGCACAGCCTGCTGCTCGCGTACTTCCCGACGGCACTGCGCGAGAAGTTCCGCGAGCAGATCGAGGGGCACGCGCTGAGCCGGGAGATCGTGACGACCGTCCTGGTCAACGACACGGTCAACACGGGCGGCACGAGCTTCCTGCACCGTCTGCGCGAGGAGACGGGTGCCTCGCTGGAGGAGATCGTCCGGGCGCAGACCGCGGCCCGCGCGATCTTCAACTCCAGCGCGGTGTGGGACGCGGTGGAGGCGCTCGACAACGCCGTCGCCGCCGACGTGCAGACCCGGATCCGGCTGCACTCGCGCCGGCTCGTCGAGCGCGGCACGCGCTGGCTGCTCAACAACCGGCCGCAGCCGCTCCAGCTCGCCGAGACGATCAGCTTCTTCACCGACGGTGTCGAGCAGGTCTGGTCGGAGCTGCCCAAGCTGGTCCGCGGCACGGACCTGGAGTGGTACCAGCAGATCTACGACGAGCTGTCGGACGCCGGGGTGCCGGACGAACTCGCCACCCGCGTGGCCGGGTTCTCCTCCGCCTTCCCGGCGCTGGACATCGTCTCGGTGGCCGACCGCACGGGCCAGGACCCGATGGCCGTCGCCGAGGTCTACTACGACCTCGCCGACCGTCTCGGCATCACCCGGCTCATGGACCGCATCATCGAGCTGCCGCGCGCCGACCGCTGGCAGTCCATGGCCCGCGCGTCGATCCGCGAGGACCTGTACGCGGCCCACGCGTCGCTGACCGCCGACGTCCTGGCGGTGGGCAACGGGGCCTCCACTCCCGAGCAGCGCTTCGAGGCCTGGCAGGAGAAGAACGCGGCGATCCTCGGGCGGGCCCGCACGACACTGGACGAGATCCAGGGCTCGGACTCGTTCGACCTCGCCAACCTGTCGGTGGCGATGCGGACGATGCGGACCCTGCTGCGCTCGCATTCCTGAGCGGTACGTGAACGGGGGCGCCCCGAGCCGGTCATGGCTCGGGGCGCCCCCGTTTCGCGCGCGGGGAAGGACGTGCGCCGGCTTCCTTGCCTGCTTCTGGTGATTCTCCGAAGAAACCCCGGCTCGCGATTTACCTATACCTGGTAAATAGGACATTTAGCTTTAGGGTGGGCTCGACCGACGGACAGACCTGTGGAGGATCCGGACCCGTGACAGTGCATCTCTCCGAGGGCCCGGCTCGCGTCGCCACCCTGCCCGCCCCCGTCGTCCGCCCCCGCTCCGTCCCGAGCGCCCCGAGGGCCCGCCGGCTCGTCCTGGAGGTCGCCCGGTTCGCCGTCGTCGGCGGCAGCGGGGTCGCCGTCAACATCCTCTTCTTCAATCTGGCGCTGCACGGCCTGCGGTGGGCCCCGATGGTCGCCACGGTGGTCGCGAGCTGTGTCGCCATGGGGACGAACTACCTCGGCTTTCGCTACTTCGCCTACCGGGACCGGGCCTCGCGCACCCGGCGCCAGATCGCCCTCTTCTTCGCGTTCAGCGGGCTCGGCGTCGCCATGGAGAGCGTGCTGTTCTACGCCGGCTATCAGGGTCTGGGCATGAGCGGCCCGCTCGGCTCGAACGTCGCCAAGGCGGTGTCGATCGTCCTGGCCTCGGCGTTCCGCTTCGTGGTGTACCGGACGTGGGTGTTCCAACACGCGAGGAACGGGCGATAGCGCCCCAAAACGGGCCGCACTGACTACGATTAATAGGATGAACGAGGATCAACCTCGCGCGTCCGCCGAGCGCCGCGCGTTCACCGGGTCCGGGCCCAGGAGACCTGCCGTCTCCGTGGTCGTCATCGTCTACAACGACGCCGCCCGGTTGTCCACGGCCGTGCGTTCCGTCCTGGACCAGACGCTGCACGACGTCGAGGTGATCGTCGTCGACGACCGGAGCACCGACGGCTCGTACGAGGTGGCGCGCGGGCTGGCCGCGGCGCACCCCGGCCGGGTCCGCGCCTGCCGGCTGCCCGAGAACAGCGGCGGCTGCGGCGCCCCCCGCAACCGCGGCATGACCGAGGCCCGCGGCACCTACGTCGTCTTCCTCGACAGCGACGACGTCCTGGAGCGCAACGCCTGCCGCAACATGCTGGAGGCCGCGGAGTCCACCGGTGCGGACCTGGTGTCCGGCCTGTGCGTGCGCGTGCACGTCGACGCGCGCACGCGCAAGGAGGTCAAGTGGTACCCCTGGCTGTACCGGCGCACCCGGACCCTGGAGTCGATCTCCGAACTGCCCGACCTGCTGGTCTTCGACACCCTGTCGACCAACAAGTTCTACCGCAGGCGGTTCCTGCTCGACGAGGGCCTGCGCTTCCCGGTCGGCATCCACTACGAGGACCTGCTCTTCTCCGCCCAGGCCTACGCCACCGCCCGCCGCATCACCCTCATCCCCAACCGGGTGTACGACTGGCGGGTCTCCGACAAGGCGGAGGCGAAGTCCATCAGCAACCGGCGCGACGAGATCGCCAACTTCACGCACCGCATGGAGATCCACCGCAGGGTCGACCAACTCCTCGCGGACAGAGGGCTCCTGGAGCTGAAGTTCGCCAAGGACGTCAAGTTCCTCAAGCACGACCTCGTGCTGCACCTGCGCGAACTGCCCTTCCGTGACGCCGCCTTCCGCGAGGACTTCGCGGCGATCGCCCGCAGGTACCTGGAGTCGATCGACCGCGCGGCCTTCGACGAGACCGAGCCCATCCAGGCCATCTGCGCCTACCTCCTCCAGGTGAGCGACTGGGACAACCTGCTGCCCGCCGTGGACACCCTCACCAACCGCGACAAGATCTCCTCGCCGCTCGTCGAGCGCGACGGCCGCGTGTACTGGTGCGCCGAGCATCTCGACGACCCCTTCGGCCGCCATGTCCTGGACGTCACCGACCTCGGCCACCACATCAAGCCGGTCGACCGTATGTTCCTGCGCAACACGCTGACCTCGTACGAGAGCACCGGCGGCACCGTCCGGCTCGCCGGGCGCGTCACCAACCCGCTCGGTGTGATCCCGCCCGGCGCCCGGCTCACCGGCGAGCTGGAGTTCTACGCCCGCCGTCCCGGAGTGCGCTTCCAGACCTTCCGCTTTCCCGTGGCGAACGTGCGGCACGCGGGCGAGAGCATCGCCTGGGAGGGCGCGGCGAACCTCCTGGCCGTACGGCCGCTCGGCATCGTGGACGCCGTGTGGGACGTACGGCTCCACCTCGACGTCGACGGGGTGCGCACCAGCACGAGGATCACCGCGGCCGAACCCGGCCTGGCCGTCGGACAGTTGCCCGTCCGGCCCCGGCTCACCCGGCTGGTCGCCGACCGCATGGAGCCGGTCGTCTCCTCACGCGGGCATCTCTCCTTCCGGCTGGTCCCCGACAAGAAGGCGAACCTCGTCGTGCGGCGCGGAGTGCACGGCCGGGCCGTCACACTCGCCAAGACCGGCTACCGCAAGGCCCGTTCCCTGCGCAAGGAACTCACCTCCGGCGAGACCAAGATCCGTATCTACCACGAGGTGTTCAGCCGGTTGCCCGTCCGCACGGGGCTCGTCGTCTTCGAGAGCCATCTGGGCCGCCAGTACAGCGACAGCCCCCGGGCGATCTACGAGGAGATGCGCCGCCAGGGGCTGGAGTTCGAGCCGGTCTGGTCTTACACCGGCAGCCCGGCCGGCTTCCCGGACGACGCCACCCTCGTACGCCGCTGGTCGCTGCCCTACCTCAGGGCGCTCGCGCAGGCCGAGTTCTGGGTCGACAACCAGAGCTACCCGCTGAAACTGACCAAGCGGCCGGGCACGACGTACATCCAGACGTGGCACGGCTCCGCGCTCAAGCGGATGGGCTTCGACGAGGCCGAATGGAAACTCAAGTCCCGTGAGGGGCAGGCCGAACAGCAGAAGGTACTGGACCGGTTCGACCGGTTCCTCATCCGCTCCGAGCACGACGTGCGTACCCTCGCGCGGGCGTTCCGGCTGAAGGAGCGGACCCTGCTGCGGGTCGGATACCCGCGCAACGACGCGCTCGTGCGGGCCAGACAGCGGGAGGCGGCGGGCGGCGGGCGCGAACGCGGCCCGCTCGCGGCGGAGCTGGGCATCCCCGACGACCGCCAGATCCTCCTGTACGCCCCGACGTTCCGCAGCCGCGGCGACGGGAAGAAGCGGTTCGAGCTGCCCTTCGACGTCGAGCGCTTCGCCGACACCTTCGGCGACCGCTACGTCCTGCTGGTCCGCTCCCACTACCTGAACCACGTCGTGCTCCCGCCGTCCGTACGCGGCCGGGTCGTCGATGTCACGGCCCACCACGACATGACCCCACTGCTCGCCCTCGCCGACGCCCTGATCACCGACTACTCGTCCGTGATGTTCGACTACGCCCTCCTCGACCGCCCGATGTTCTTCTTCGCCTACGACTACGACGCGTATGTGCACGAGGACCGCGGAACCTACTTCGACCTGCTGGAGCGGGCGCCGGGGCCGGTGGTGCGGACCGAGGACGAACTGCACGCCGTCCTCGGCTCGCTGGAGGAGCAGAGCGTCAAGTACGCGCCCAGGCGCGAGCAGTTCCTCGCCGACTTCGGCGAGTACGACCAGGGGACGGCGGCCCGCAGCGTCGTCGACCAGTTCTTCGGGCACGGGAGGCGCGGATGACCGGCCCGCGGCGGGACATCTTCTTCGTCTCCAACAGCGTCGACGAACTGGGCGGGGTGACGAGCTGGTCGCACCAGATGGCCCGGCTCTTCACCGAACGCGGTCACCGCGTGCATGTCGTGGGCGTCACCGAGCCCGCAGTCCCGCAGGAACTGGGCGAACTCCCGTACCCCACCACGACGTTGTACGACGTCCACCCGCCCCGCGTGGGACCGGCGCGGGGTCTCAGGGGGCGGCTCGACGTCGCGGAGCGGAGACTGCGTGCCGAGCGGGCCGCGGGCATGCGGGAGAAGGCCGCCGAGCTGACGGCGCTGTTCCGGGCCGCGCGCCCGGGTGCCGTCGTGATCGTCACCCAGGTGTGGGCCATGGAATGGGTGGAGCTCGCCGACACCGGCGGCATGACCGTCATCGGGATGAGCCACGAGTCCTACGACTACTCGCGGACGACCTCGCGCTTCCGCCGGGTGCTGAAGCACTACAAGGACGTCGACCGGATGCTCGCGCTCACCCGTGAGGACGCCGACCTCTGGATCGGGCAGGGCATGAACAACGCGTCCTTCATGCCGAACCCCCTTCCGTTCATGCCGGAGGTGCCCTCGCCGCGTACCGGGAACGTCGTCGTCAGCGTGGGGCGGCTGACCGACCAGAAGGGCATCGACATGCTCCTCGACGCCTGGGCCGAGACCGCCCCGCTCCACCCCGACTGGCGGCTGCGGATCTACGGCTCGGGCGAGGACGAGGAGATCCTGAGGAAGCAGTGCACCGCGCTCGGACTCGACGACTCGGTCGACTGGATGGGACGGACGAGCGATGTCCCGGGCGCGCTGCGCGGCGGCTCGGTCTTCGTGCTCTCCTCGCGCGGCGAGGGCTTCCCGCTCGCCCTCATGGAGGCGATGGCCGCCGGGCTGCCGTGCGCCGCCTTCGACTGCGCGCCCGGTGTCCACGAGATCGTCCGGGACGGCGAGGACGGCCTGCTGGCCACCCTCGGCAACACCGGTGAACTGGCCCGCCGGCTGGACACGCTGATGTCCGACAAGGCGCTGCGGGACTCCCTGGGCGACGCGGCGCGCGTGAACGTCCGGCGCTTCACGACGGAGGAGGTCGTCCGCGGGTGGGAGGACCTGTTCGCTTTCCTGGAGCGCTGAACGGGCGGACTGAGCCGGAACGAGCGTGGAACGAGACCTGGGGCGGAGCCGTCGACGGCTCCGCCCCAGGTCACTGCGCGCGGGTCACTGCGCGCGGGTCACTGCTCACGAGTCACCGCGCGGGTCGCGCGCTCGACGGACCCGGTGCGGCTACTTGCCCGTGAACTTCTCGTACTCCTTGAGGACGTCCGCGGTCGGGCCGTCCATGCGCAGCTCGCCGCGCTCCAGCCACAGCACGCGGTCGCAGGTGTCGCGGATCGACTTGTTGTTGTGGCTGACCAGGAACACCGTGCCCGCGGTCTTGCGGAGTTCGCGGATGCGGGCCTCGGAGCGCTTCTGGAAGGAGCGGTCACCGGTCGCGAGGGCCTCGTCGATCATCAGGACGTCGTGGTCCTTGGCCGCCGCGATGGAGAAGCGCAGCCGGGCCGACATGCCCGAGGAGTAGGTCCGCATCGGCAGGGTGATGAAGTCGCCCTTCTCGTTGATGCCGGAGAAGTCGACGATCTCCTGGTAGCGCTCCTTGACCTGCTCGCGGGACATGCCCATGGCGAGGCCGCCGAGGTAGACGTTCCGCTCGCCGGTGAGGTCGTTCATGAGGGCCGCGTTCACGCCGAGCAGCGAGGGCTGGCCGTCGGTGTAGATCCTGCCGTTCTCCACCGGGAGCAGGCCCGCGACCGCCTTGAGCAGCGTGGACTTGCCGGAGCCGTTGGTGCCGATCAGGCCGATGGCCTCGCCGCGGTAGGCGGTGAAGGAGACGCACTTGACCGCGTGGACCTTGCGGACGCCCGACGCCTTCTCGGACTGCTTGCGGCGCAGGATGCGGTTGAGGGCGGCGGTGGCGCTGCCCCGTCCGGCACCGGTGCCGTTGACGCGGTACACGATGTCGACGCGGTCCGCGATGACGGTCGGGATGGGCTCCGCGCCGGCCGCGGGGGCGGCCGTCGCCGCGCTCGCGGTGTCCTGCGGCTGGGTGTCCTGCGCGATGATGTCAGCCACGGCCGTACGTCTCCTCAGCCTTCCAGAAGTAGATGAAGCCGCCGACGCCCGCGACCAGCGCCCAGCCCACCGCCAGTGCCCAGACGTGGTGCGGAAGCTGGTGCGCGTGGAAGCTGTCGATCAGCGAGAAGCGCATCAGGTCGATGTAGACGGCGGCCGGATTGCTCTCCAGCAGGACCATCGCCCAGTGCGGCAGATGGTTCTTGCTGAGCACCTTGTCGATGCTCCACATGACGCCCGAGACGTACATCCAGGTGCGCAGGATGAAGGGCATGAGCTGCGCGATGTCCGGGGTCTTGGCGCCCATCCGCGCCACGATCAGCGCGACGCCCGCGTTGAACGTGAACTGGAGCACCAGCACGGGCAGCGCGAGCAGCCACGAGGCGGCGACCGGTACGCCGAAGAAGAGCAGGATGACGACCAGCGCGGCCATCGAGAACAGGAGCTGCTGGAGCTGCTGGATCGCGTACGACACCGGCAGCGCGGCACGCGGGAAGTGCAGGGCGCGGACCAGGCCGAGGCTGCCGGAGATCGCCCGGGTGCCCGCCATGATCGAGCTCTGCGTGAAGGTCCAGATGAAGACGCCGGTGACCAGGAACGGGATGTAGTCCGGCACGCCGTGCTTGGTGCCGAGCAGCACACCGAAGATGAAGTAGTAGACCGCCGCGTTGAGCAGCGGGGTCATCACCTGCCACACCTGGCCCAGCTTGGCCTGGCTGTACTGCGAGGTGAGCTTGGCGGTGGCGAACGCGGTGATGAAGTGGCGCCGTGCCCACAGCTGGCCGACGTACGCGGGCAGGCTCGGGCGCGCGCCGCTGACGGTGAGGCCGTACCGGGCGGCGATGGCCGCGGCGTCGTCGGCGGGGGAGACCGGTGACGCTGTCGGGGGCGGTGTGTTGAGGACCTGGCTCACATCCGTTGCTTTCGCTCGGGGGG
This sequence comes from Streptomyces sp. NPDC096324, assembly GCF_044763015.1. NCBI lineage: Bacteria > Bacillati > Actinomycetota > Actinomycetes > Kitasatosporales > Streptomycetaceae > Streptomyces > Streptomyces sp. NPDC096324. The sequence continues at coordinate 35,261 of NZ_JBIWFK010000003.1, forward strand.
TGGGGGCGCGCGGTCGGTCCCCGGGCGTTTCCAACGGCGTTTCCTACCGTTTTCTTACGTCGGAACGGGACCGTATCGTCGTAACGCGAGAGTAGGCCCACTCGACGTCGGAACGCAACCGTTTCGTCGTAACGCCCTATGCTGGTCCGTATGACGACGAACGCCGATACGGCCGCGAGTGCCGCCACGCCCGCGCCTGCCGACGGAAAGCCCAGGCGCCGCCGGGCTCCCGCCGGTGCGGCAGTCCTCCGCGAGGATGTGACCGAGGCGATCCGCGCCGCCGTCTTCGAGGAACTCGCGTCCGTCGGCTACGCCAGGATGTCCATCGAGGGCATCGCCCGCCGCGCGGGTGTCGGCAAGACCGCGGTGTACCGGCGCTGGCGCTCCAAGCTCCACCTCGTGCTCGACCTGGTCTCGGCGATCGCGGTCCAGGGGCTGCCCGCGCCCGACACCGGCTCCCTGGAGGGCGACCTGCGGCTGCTGTACGAGGTCACCTCGCGCGCCCTGCGGCACCCGGTGGCCGGCCAGATCATCCCCGACCTCCAGGCCGAGGCGGCCCGCAACCCCGAGATCGCGGACGCCATGCAGGCCGCGCTGCGGGAGGGCCAGCAGTCGGTGGCGAGCGGGATCGTCGCGTCGGCCGTCGAGCGGGGCGAGATCCGTGCGGGCGTCGACGTCGAACTCGCGCTGGACCTGATGTCGGGCCCGCTGTACTGGCGCGCGGTCGTCGTCCGCGGCCCCAAGGTCCCGAAGGGCTACCTGGCCAGCCTGGCCCGCGCGACGGCGGCGGCCCTGAAGGCCCTCTGACTCAGCCCGGCTCCCCCCGGGCCGCCCCTTCCCCGCCGGGCGGCCGCCCGGACAGCCGAACCGCGAGATCCACGAGCTCGGCCACCCGCAGCACCCGCCCACCGCAACCCGGCAACGGCACGTGCAGCGGCTCGCTCCAGCGGGCGGGCACGGCATCCTCCCCGTACACCGCCCCCGCGAGCGCACCCGTCACCGCCGCGACGGTGTCCGTGTCGCCGCCGAGATCGACCGCCGCGCGCACGGCGTCCTCGAAGGAGCCGGTGTTCCGCACGGCCCACACGGCCGAGCCGAGACAGGGCCACACGGCTCCGTTGAACTCGGTCGCCAGATCGGGGTGCCAGTCGCGGGCGAGGACCGTGGCGTAGCGGGCCCGGTGGTCCGGGTGGACGGCGTCGAGGGTGTCCGGGAGCGCGGTGAGGGGGTCTTGTCCGAGCAGGGCGACGCGGATCAGTTCGTGGAGGATCGCCGTCCCCTCCCAGGCGGCACGGTCGCCGTGGGTCAGGGCGGCGATGCGGCGTGCCGCGGACATCGTGGCGTCTCTGCCGTACGGGGCGAAGAACACGGCGGAGGTCGACGCCCGCATCAACGAGCCGTTCCCGGCGCCGCGTTGGTTGGTCTGGAAGTGCAGGGCGGCCGCCAGGTCCCAGGGGTCGCCGCTCGTCAGGACCGCCTCGGTCTGCAGACCGATGTCCTTGGGGTCGGCCGCCGCCCAGCGCCGGAACCGGTCGAAGACGTCCGGGAGTTCGAGGCGGCCGTACCGGAGCAGCGACTCGCCGACCAGGACGGCCATCTGCGTGTCGTCGGTCGCCTCACCCGGATCCCAGCCGCCGCCCCCGCACATCTCGCCGTCCTGCCCGGGCACCGGGAAGCGCCGGGTGAACGCGCCTTCCGGGCCGAACTCGAACGGTGCGCCGAGGGCGTCGCCCACCGCGGAGCCGAGGATGGTGCCGGTGGCGGTCATGGGGGGAGCGTACGGGGGAGGGAGGGGGCCGTCAGGGGGTCGGTGGGGTCCTGCGGTCGGTCGGCGCCTTCTCGGCCGGTGCGGGCGGTGGGTCTAGCTCCGGTTCGCGGCCGGGTGGTGGTGGAGCCAGCCCGACCAGGCCGAGGTGATCATGTCGTCCACGTCGTGGCGGGCCTTCCAGCCCAGTTCGTCGGCGGCGCGGTCGGCGGAGGCGACGACGCGGGCCGGGTCGCCGGGTCGGCGCGGGGTGGTGACCGGGGGCCGGTCGTACCCGGTGAGCGCGTTGATGCGGTCGATCATCTCGCGCACCGAAACCCCCTCGCCGCGCCCGATGTTGAGGGTCAGGGAGGCCCGGGGGGAGGCCGTCAGGGCGCGGGCCGCGGCCACGTGCGCCTCGGCCAGGTCGACCACGTGGATGTAGTCACGCACGCAGGTGCCGTCCGGCGTCGGGTAGTCGTCGCCGAAGACGCGCGGCGCGGCGTCCTCCGTCAGCTTCTCGAAGACCATGGGGACGAGGTTGAAGACGCCCACGTCGGCCAGCTCCGGGGCCGCCGCGCCCGCCACGTTGAAGTAGCGCAGACAGGCCGTGGACAGACCCGTCGCACGGCCGGTCGCGCGCACCAGCCATTCGCCCGCCAGCTTCGTCTCGCCGTACGGGCTCATCGGCGCGCACGGTGTCTCCTCCGTCACCAGGTCCACGTCCGGCATGCCGTACACCGCGGCCGAGGACGAGAAGACGAACGCCGTCACGGAGGCCGCGGTCACGGCCTCCAGCAGGACACGCAGGCCCTCGACGTTCTCCCGGTAGTAGTGCAGGGGCAGGTCCACGGACTCGCCGACCTGCTTCTTCGCCGCCAGGTGGACGACGCCGGTGACGGAGTGTCCGGTGAGCGTCCGGGCGAGCAGGTCGCCGTCCAGGGTCGAGCCGACGACCAGCGGAACGTCCGAGGGCACCCGCTCCGCGACCCCGGTGGACAGGTCGTCGTAGACCACGGCCTGTTCGCCCGCCTCGCGCAGCGCGCGGACGACGTGCGCTCCGATGTAGCCGGCGCCGCCGGTGATCAGCCAGGTCATGTGCGGCCGTTCCCCTCGTGAGTGAGTCCGTGGTGCCGGACGTCGTGCCTGCGGCCGGGGAAGGCGGGCGCGCGTGACGGTGTCCGCGTCCGCGCCTCGCGTCTCCGCGTCCGCGTCCGCGTATCAGTGAAGCAGGCGGCGGAGCCTGCGGGACACCACGCCGGTCAGGCCCCGCAGGCCGGACGCCGTCCGCAGCCCCAGTGCCCCGGCGTGCGTCCGGTAGGGCTGTACGAGGAGAACGCCGTGGTGAGCGTCGGCGACCGCGCGGCGGCGCAGCAGACCCGGGCCGCCGAGCGCGTGCGCCGACACCTCCCGGCTCGTACCGTCGTGAAAGCGCACGGCCAGGCGCAGATCCCAGACGCCCGCGCCCAGTGCCGACAGTTCCACCGGGGTCTCCGCGCACCAGGAGTCGCCGTGACGGTCGGCCACCAGGGCCGCCCTGCCGCGCAGGCCCACCCGCCCCTCGTCCCGGTGGACGAACGTCACGTCCACCGAGGCGGGACCCGCCTCGGCCATCCGCCCGTACAGCTCGTGCAGGCGCAGCCGCAGCCGGGTGCCCCGCGAACGGGGGCGCAGTTCCGCGTCGACGGCGGCGGGCAGCAGATGGGCGGGCCGGTCCAGGAAGTCCTCCAGGGTCACCTCGGGGAGATCCGCCGACCACACGGGTCTGCCGTCGCCGTCGCGGGTGTAGGGCGGGAGCAGCCGGGCCGGGCGGGCCGCGAGTTCCCTCAGGCGGGGCAGGTCGCGGGGGGCGGGGCAGGCGAGGATCACGCGGGCGACGAGGCGGCCGGGGGCCGAGGGGTTGACGCCGAGGTCGTCCGCGTCGAACGTCGACAGGTACGCCCGTGTGTGGTCCCACCAGGCGGTGCGGTAGCCGGGGGCGCGCAGTTCCAGTTCGCGCGTGTACATCCGCAGCTCGTGGTCGAGGAACTTGGCGCGCACGGCCCGCGCGAGCCGCTTCTCCCCGGCGCCCAGGAGGATCTCGTACGCCTCCCGGTTCGCCTCGGTGCGGGCCCGCCAGTTGTCGATGCCGGCGCGGTCGAGCGAGATGGACAGGCGGTCGGCGGTGCGTCGTACGTGCCAGATGTAGACCGTGTCGGGGATGAGCGCGATGCGCGGCGCGGCGGCCAGCACCCGCGCGGTGAACACGAAGTCCTCGTAGGGGTGGCGGCCTTCGGGGAAGCGGATGCCGTGCCCGCGCAGAAAATCGGTGCGGTACAGCTTGTTGACGCAGAGGGTGTCGTGGGCGAGGCGGAGGCGGCGCGAGGGGCGGGATATCAGGGCGGGCCGCGCGTAGAGGGCGCGTTCCCAGGGAACCTCGCGGCCCGAGGGCAGTTCCCGGCGCACGCAGAGCCCGGCGGCGACCTCGGCGCGGTGTTCCTCGGCGGCGCCGAGCAGCGCGTCCACCGCGCCGGCCGGCAGGACGTCGTCGCTGTCCAGGAACATCACGTACGGGGCGCCGGCCGCGTCGACGCCGTCGTTGCGCGGGCTGCCGCAGCCGCCGCTGTTGACCGGCCGGTGGATCACTCTCAGGCGTGGCTCCCCTTCGGCGAGGGTGTCGAGGAGGGCGGCGCTGCCGTCCGTCGAGCGGTCGTCCACCGCGATCACCTCGCGCACGGCGGGACCTTGCGCGAGCGCCGAGCGCACCGCGTCCGCCACATGGGCGGCGTCGTCGTACCCGATGACGACGACGCTGACCTTCGCCTGGTGAGGGTTCATGTGATCCACGGGTCGGAATCGTAGGGATTGCGGGTAATTCTCCGTCAAGAGACGGTCACTGTCGCGTTCGGAGCCCGGTGGGAATCCGGTGGGTGCCGCGCTCCCGCCCGGCCGGAACACCGCGGCGCGGGGCGGCCGCGGGCAGACCCGACCGCCACAGCCGTACGAAGGACACTCCCGCCGCCGTCGCCAGCAGGCCGTTGCGTACGAGCATCAGCAGACAGCCCGTCCAGGTGCTGTGCACCACCTCGCCGTACAGCCCCGGATAGGCCACCGAACTCACCGCCGTAGCCGCCAGGATCAGCGCGGCGACCGGGCGCTGCGTGGTGTGCCGCGAGGTCAGGCAGACGGCGGCGAGGCCCAGCAGCCACACCATGTACTGGGGGCTGATCACCCGGCTGGTCACGGTGAACAGCAGGACGGCCGTGAGCGCCGCGTCGTACGGGGTGGCCGTCGTCCAGCGCCGCGCGCGGACCCGCCACAGCAGCATGAGCCCGAACGCGGCGACGGTCAGGGCGAGCGAGCAGGCCGCGACCGCGCCGGTGTACGGACCGACGAACTCCATCGCGCCGTACTGGTAGCGGGCCGCACCGGGCCAGCCGGCGTGGCGCGCGAAGCCCAGGACGGTGCCGCCGAGGGACTCGATCTGGACACCCCGGCCGCTCTGCTGGCGCAGGAAGTCGAACGGGCCGCTGAAGAGGGCCGCGAGGACGGCGAGCAGGGCTGCCGCGGTGACCGCCGCCGAGGCCCACACCTCGCGGGTGCTCCGGCCCCGGGGGGTTCCGATCAGCGCGAGCGCGGGCCAGACCTTCACCAGGGCCCCCATCGCGGCGAACGCGCCGCACACGCGGGGACGGCGCGAGAGCGCCAGCAGGGAGACGACGGCGAACGCGGTGACCTGCACGTCGTACCGGGCGAGCGGGATGTGCAGCAGCAGGGGCAGGCCCAGCACCCACAGCCAGGCGCCGCGCGGACTACGCCCGGGCCGCAGCCCGGCGCGGGTGAGGGCGGCGGCGATCACCGCGTCGGCGGCGAGCGCGCAGACCACGAACGCGGTGAAGTACGTCAGCCCCGGCAGCAGTCCGGGCGCGAGCAGCACCGGGCCGGCCCCCGGCGGGTACTGCCACAGCCGGTCGCCGGCCGGGAACGCGCCCTCGGACAGCACGCCGTACCAGTGGAAGTAGAGATGGCCCACCTCGCGCGACACTCCGCCCCCGCCGAGCGGGGCGAGCCGGTCGTGGGCGAGGAGCCACAGCATGAGGGCGCGGGTGGCGAGCCAGGCGGCGGCGAGGGCGCGGACGCGTCCTGGCGTGCGGTGCTTCCGGAAGGGGCTCATGAAGCCCGGATCGTAAGCCGCATGGATGGGTCATACCGTGCAATAGGCTGTCAATACCGACTAAAGGTTGTTAATAGCAAAAAATCGCCCCCATGGTGTATGCGTGGATGAGGCTGTCGACGGCGAGGCATCCGGCGGCCCGGCGCCCGACCGCCCGGCCTCCGGCCGTCCGGCGTCCCGGGGCCTCCGGTGGCCGGGCCCCCCGTGGCCGGGACCGGCGCCGGGCCGACCGGCGCCGGCACGTGGCGGGCGTCGTCCTGTCCGTCCTCGTGCCCGTCCTGGCCATGCTCGCGATCGGCCTGTGGGGGCTCGACCGCGGCGGCATGTGGCGCGACGAGGCCGTCACGTTCCAGGTCGCCCGGCGCTCGGTGCCCCAGATCTGGCACCTGCTGCACTCCGTGGACGCCGTGCACGGCCTCTACTACCTCCTCATGCACCCCGTCCTCGCCTCCCACCCCGGCGAGGTCGCCCTGCGCCTGCCCTCCGTCTGCGGCGCCGCCGCGACCGCCGGGCTCGTGGCCGCGCTCGGCGTCCGGCTGGGCCGCCCGCGCGTCGGCCTGTGGGCGGGCCTCCTGTACGCCGTCACGCCCATGACCGGCCACTTCGCCCAGGAGGGCCGCTCCTACGCGCTCGTCGCGGCCGGGGCGGCCGGAGCGACCCTGCTGCTGGTCGGGGCCGCCCGCTCCACCCGGCCCGGCCCCTGGTTCGCCTACGGGGCGACGGCCGCCGCCACCTGCCTGCTGCACGAGATGGCCCTGCTCCTGCTCCTCGCCCACGCCACGACACTGGCGCTCGCCCGCGTACCGGCGCGGGTGTGGCGGGCCTGGACCATCGCCGCCGCGGCCACGGTCCTGGTGCTGGCGCCCCTCCTCCTGGTCTCCCACGGCCAGGCCGCGCAGGTCGCCTGGCTGCCGCGCACCGGCCTCGCCAGCGCGAGGCGGCTGCTCGGCATGTTCACCGGACCGGCCCGGCTCGTGATCGTGCCGTACCTCGTCCTCGCCGCCCTCGCGTTCCGGCCCGAGCGGACCCCGCGCGGCGCCCTCTCGCTCACGTCCGTCGCCCTGCCCCTGGTGGCCGTGCCCCCGGCGGTGCTGCTGACCGTGTCCCACTGGTGGCCGCTCTACGACGAGCGCTACGTCCTCTACGCCCTCGCCGGGGCCCCGCTGCTCGCGGCCGCCGGAGCCGACCACCTCGCGGCGAGACTCCCGAGGCTGCTGCCCCACGCCGTCACCACCGGCGTCCTCGCCGTGACCCTCGTCCTCGCCGTCCAGCTCCCGCTGCTGCGCGCGGACCGCAGCCCCGACCGCCGTCCCGACGACCTGGCCGCCGTCTCCGCCGTCGCCCACCGCGCACTGCGCCCCGGCGACCCGGTGCTGTTCCTGCCGTCCCTCGCGCGGCGCGCGGCCCTCGCGTACCCGAAGGGCTTCCGAGGGATCCGCGACATCGCGCTGAGCGTCCCCGCGCCCGCGTCCGGAACCCTGTACGGCCGTGAGGCGGACCCCGCCGAACTGCGCCGCAGGCTCGACGGGCTCGACCGGGTGTGGCTGGTGGCCGCGCCCTTCGCGACGCGCCGGGCCTGGTCCCCGGCGGAGGCGACCGAGCGCCTCAAGCTCGCCGTGCTCGACGAGCGGTTCGAGTCCGTGGAGCGGGTCGTGGGCCGAGGTGTGACGCTGCGCCTCTACGTACGCCGGCCTACGTACATCCCGGAGCCTCGGACAGGGCCGCCTCGTCCAGTGCCGCCGTCAGCCGGTCCAGCCGGGCCCGGAGCTCTCGGATCTCCTCCAGGTCCGCCCCGGTAGCGGCCGCGATCCGGCGCGGCACGTCCAGCGCGCGCTCCCGCAGCGCGGACCCCTCCTCGGTGAGCGCCACCCGCACGGACCGCTCGTCGCGCGCGCTGCGCTCCCGCCGTACGAGACCCGCCGCCTCCAGCCGCTTCAGCAGCGGCGACAGGGTTCCCGAGTCGAGCCGCAGATGCTCGCCGACCTTCTTCACGGGCAGCTCGCCGTGCTCCCACAGCACCAGCATGACCAGGTACTGCGGGTAGGTGAGCCCGAGGTCCTTCAGGAGGACGCGGTAGACGCCGCCGAAGGCGCGCGAGGCGGCGTTCAGCGAGAAGCAGATCTGTTCGTCGAGGCGGAGGAAGTCCCCCGTGACGGGGGCCCCGGGGCTCGGGGCGGGTGTCGCGGTCATGCCCTCAGGATAGCTCTAGCGAGCAATTAAGTTGTGCACAACTGAATTGCGTGCTCTAATTCTGGTCGTGGGGCCGCCGGACCGGCAGCCCCCGCCACGATTCCGACCTGAGAGGGATGGTCCCCATGGACGCGCTCTACACCGCCGTCGCCACCGCCACCCACGGCCGCGAGGGCCGTGCCGTCAGCTCCGACGGCACGCTCGACCTCGAACTCGGCATTCCGGTGGAGATGGGCGGCAGTGGCAAGGGCACCAACCCCGAGCAGCTCTTCGCCGCCGGGTACGCGGCCTGCTTCGCGAGCGCCCTCGGCCTGGTCGGCCGCGCCGCGAAGGTCGACGTCACCCAGGCCGCCGTGACCGGCGAGGTGGGCATCGGCAAGCAGGGCGAGGGCTTCGGCCTGGCCGTCACGCTCCGCGTCGAGCTGCCCGACACCGTGGACGAGGAGACCGGCCGCAAGCTGGTCGAGCAGGCCCACCAGGTCTGCCCCTACTCCAACGCCACCCGCGGCAACATCCCGGTCGAGCTCGTCATCGAGTAACCGGCACCGAGCGGGCCGGTGCCGGAGGGTCCGTCATCGAGCGGTACGGACCGCCGCACCGGCCTCACGTCGTGTCCGCGACGTCCCGCCCGCCCCGCGGGCGGGACGACGTCACGGACGCGACCCGGCACCGGCACCCGCATCGCCCTTCGCGCCGGCTCCTGCACCGGCCGCCGCACCGGTGCGGGTGCCGGGCCCCGGCCCGATCCGGGCCAGCACCTCCCCGGTCTCCCGGCTCCACGCCACCACCGTCGCCTCCTCGGGCACCGGCCGCCAGCGCGTCAGCAGCAGCCAGCGGGCGTGGTACCGGCGGGCGACCGCCGTGCGTTCGGCCCTGGTCGACGACGGGTCGAGATAGGCGCGCACGGCCCTGAGCCGGCGCAGCCGTTCGCTCTCGGCGAGGGCCGGGTCGGGCCAGGCGGGCGCCGCGAGATCCGGGCCGTAGCCCGCGAGCAGATGGACCGAGTAGTACCCGTCCGCGATGACCGCCTCGCCGGGCCGGATGTACCGGGCCGCCCAGTCGTACGTCGGCCAGTGCGGCGGCTGGGCGAAGCCGACGGGGTCGAGCCATCGCGGCACCACCGCTCCGGCCTGCACGGCCAGGAACCCGGTCAGCGCCCCCGCGGCCGCGGCCCCGCCCAGCACCCGCCGCCACGGTCCCCACGGCCGCGGCTCCGCCAGCTCCACCCCGAGCGCGAACTGGAGCGGCACCAGCGTGAGCCCGAGGATCCTGCCGTACGTGTAGTGGCCGCTCACCCAGCCGTACGCCACCACCGCGCACTCCAGCGCGAACATCAGGACCAGCGGATCGCGCCACCCGTGCCCCTCGCTCCGCCGGGCGCGCCGGGCGCGCAGCCACAGCGCGGGCACCCCGGTCAGCGCCAGCCAGAAGTGTCCGGGCATCCGGTCGTACAACTGCTCGTGCATGGCGTCCACGCTGCGGTCCCCGGTCAGCGCGAAGACGTCGAAGTACGGCCACGCGTACGCGACGAGGAGCGCCACCACGCCCGCGAGCAGCCACCGGCACACCACCGCCGGACGCCGGCCGCGTTGCCACCCCGCCACGAACGCCACCCCGCCCAGCACCGCCGCGATCGACGTGATCGGATGCACGAGCAGGATCAGTCCGTACAGGGCGCCGAGCGCCGCGTACCCCCACCGGCTTCCGAGGCCGCCCGGGCCGACGAACCGGACGAGGCCGCCCGTGCCCGCCGCGCGCCGGCCCGTGAACGCCCAGGCCCAGAAGGCCAGTCCGATGGCGAACGTCGAGGGATAGCCCAGGTTGCCGGTCATCGACATCAGCCCGAGGTAGCCGCTCCACCAGGCCCGCTCCGTGCCCCACAGCAGCACCATCGCGAACAGGCACAGGACGGGCGCCGCGCGACGGGGTGTCAGCACACGGGTGAAGCGGCCGATGCCGGTCAGCAGCACCAGCAGGTTGACCGGCCCCGACAGCCGCACCACCGCCCAGCCGCCGAGTCCGGTCAGCCGCGCGAAGGCGCCCTGGGCCACCGCGTACGGCGAGTAGTACGGGCTGCCCGCGCCCGGCAGGTCCGCCATCGGATGGCGCGGGTGCAGCAGGTCCGCCCGCAGGCGTTCGACGACTGCCGCGTGCTGGCCGGCGTCGCAGCACAACGGGGTCCGCCAGTACGCGAGTGTCATCACCAGCCAGAACAGGCCGCCCCAGACCTGGTAGGGCGTCGGACGCCGGCGGCCCCGGCCGCGCAGCGCGGTCGCGCCGCGGACGGCCACCCGCCGGGTGACGACGTCGGCGCTCATCGGGCGGCGGGGGAACAGGGAGCGGCGGTTTCCGGCATCTGCCCTATATGCCCGCCGCGATCGGCGGCCTAGCCCTTGATCACCTCATCGAGCGACCTCGGACTCCCTCCGCCTGTGCCCCGGAACCAGACCGCCGGGCAGCCGGGTGCCCGGGCGGGTGACCGTGTCCAGCAGTAGGGGCAGGCCCACCGCCGGCAGCAGCCACAGCAGCACGATCAGCCGGTCGCCCCAGACGTTGATGTCGGGGTGCGCGGCCTGGTTGAGCACCCCGGTGCCCGCCGCCGCCAGCAGGAACACGGCGAAGGCCCGATGCCTGCGCAGCGCCCCCCACCCGGCCGCCACCACGGCCGCGAGGAACAGCGGCTCCCACAACTGGCGGCGCGTCCACTCGATCCAGAAGGCCGCCTCCAGATGGAGGAACTCCGGCCACGGATGGACGCGGTCGGGACGCGCGTAATGCCCGGTGAGCAGATCCTGCACGCTCTCCGACTGGGACGGGTAGTGCAGGACCTTCGCGAGCAGCAGGGTGGCCAGCACGCCGCAGCCCGCCACCGCGCCCAGCGTCCGCAGCGGCCCGTCCCACCGGCGCCGCCGCGCCAGGAGCACCGCGCAGGAGGCGCCCAGACACAGCCCGAGGAACAGCGCCTGCGAGTGCTTCACCGTGAACAGGACCGCCAGACAGCCGCCGACCAGCCAGGTCCCGGCCCGCGCCCGGTCCTCCAGGACCAGCGCGCAGCCCCACAGGGCCGCGAGGGTCACGGCCATCATCAGGCCCTCGGTCATCGGGCGCATCGCCGTCGTACCGCACGGCAGGACGTAGTAGAGGGCCTGCCCGGTCAGGGCCGCGCCGGTGGAGGTGCCCAGGGTGCGCAGGAGGAGGAAGAGGAGGACGCCCCCGGCCACCGTCACGACGACGGCCGAGGCCCACAGGCCCCAGGTCACCCCCAGCAGCGTGACGAAGGGAACCAGAAGCACCGGATATCCCGGCCGCGCCTCGAAGATCCGCATGAATCGGGGCGGCATGAACGGCACCGTGTGTCCCGTCGTCGGCTCGGCCGCCAGCCGCGCGGACAGGCCCCGCCACTGCTCGCGCCGGCACTCGGCGACGACCCGCCGGGTCGGACTCGCCCGATGGAAGCGCACCACGTCGACGGCCTGGTTGCGCCGGGCCACGGACGCCTTGCCCGCGCACACGTAGTCGATCGTCAGCGCGGCGGCCTCCTGCTTGCCGTAGCCGCTCAGGTCCAGCGCGTAAGTCAGATAGTTCTTGGTGTCCGGGGTGTCCCGGTTGGTGACGTTGGCGAGCTGGAGGACCGCGAAGACGACGGCGATCAGGATCACCCGGCCACGGGCCGAACGCGGGACCCGCGCCCGGAACCGACGGGGCCGCGCGGCTCCGGGCGCGGCACCGCGGCCGCCCGGGACGCCGGTCGCCGTGTCGGTCGCCGTGTCGGTCGCGGGGCCGTCCGAGGCGGCGCTCATGACGACGCGAGGACGTCGTGGCCCGCCTGGGCGGGCAGGGCGGCGATCGTCGACGGCGGTACGAGCCGCTCGCCGAGCATCAGCGTGCGCACCACCCGCTCCGCGGCCCTGCCGTCGTCGAACTCGCAGAACCGTGACCGGAATCCGGCCCGCAGCCGCTCCGACTCCCCGTCCCGCCAGGCCTCCGACGCGAACAGTTCCGCCAACTCCCGCTGAGAGAAGGCGACATGTCCCGGAGCATCGGCCGTGATGTCGAAGTAGGCGCCCCGGCTCGCCGCGTACGCGCCCCAGTCGTCGGCGAGGAGCACGATCGGCCGGTCGAGGTTGGCGTAGTCGAACATGAGGGCCGAGTAGTCGGTCACCAGGGCGTCGGAGGCCAGCATCACGTCCTCGACGCACGGCTCGTCGGTCGCGTCGACCACGACACCGCGCCGGTGCAGCTCGGCCAGCCCCATTCCGCGCGCCGGGCCGTCCGCGAGCGAGGGATGCAGCCGTACGACCAGGGTGTGGTCCGCGCCGAGGCCGTCCGCGAACGCGGTCAGGTCGAGACGTTCGGCGTGCCCGCCGCGGACGTACTCGCGGCGCGTCGGCGCGTACAGCACCACCCGGTTCCCGGCCGGGATCCCGAGGCGCGCGCGGGCCGCCTCCCCGTCCTCGGTCCGGGCCCGCACCAGGACGTCGTTGCGGGGGCTGCCGCTGCGCAGCGAGGTGAAGTGGCAGGGGTAGGCACGGTCCCAGACCAGCTCCGAGTGCCGGTTGGCGACCAGGCTGTAGTCCCAGCGGTCGGCGCGGCGCAGCATCTGCGGCACGTCGACGCCGTGCCGCGCGCCCGGCTTGTGCAGCAGGTCCGCGGCCATGTACTTCAGCGGGGTGCCCTGGTGGGTGTGGACGTGGACGCTGCCGGGCCGCTTGACCAGCGAGCCGGGCCAGTTGACGTTGTTCACGAAGTACGTGGCCCGCGCGGTGATCCGGCGGTAGGCGAGCGAGTCGAGCAGGACGTGCTCGGTGTCCGGCGGCAGCAGCGCCGCCTGCTCCTCGTCACGCACCACCCACACCCCGCGTACGTGCGGGGCGAGTTCGCGCGCGGCGGCGTACACCGCGGCAGGATCGCCGAGCACCCCCCGGTGCGAGAACGCCGAGTACACCGCCAGACGCGGGTCCAGCGGCCGGTGTCCGTGCACCGCGGACCAGCCGTGCTTGACCCGCGCGGCGACGGCCCGGCGGCCCTGCTGTGCGCGCCGGGCCAGTTCCCGCCCCGCGCGGTCCGCCTGCCGCCGTACCCGGTAGCGGGTGAAACCGCCTTCCAGGAGCCGCAGTTCGGCCGGGACGGGACCGCTCCCGTGCCTGCGGAACAGCGCGGCCGTCAGCCGGAAGAACTCGGCCTTGTCCTCCTCGGGCAGCCGGTCCTCCTTGGAGAGGATGTCGAGGCAGTGCTCGCCCATCTTGCGGTGCAGGTAAGGGCGCCAGTGCGCGAGTTCCGGCCGGGAGCCGACGAACGCGAAGACCCGCTCGTACTGGTCGTGGATGTCGAAGTGCTTGCGGCTGGTGGTGGACAGGATGTTGCCCTGCCTGCGCTGGCGGTAGGCCAGACAGATCCGGTCCAGGGCCGCGATCCGCTCCGCGCTGAGCATCACCGGGAACGTCCAGGGCGTGTCCTCGTAGTACCCCGGCGGGAAGGCGAAGCCCTCCCGCTCCACGAACGCGCGGCGGTAGACCTTGTTCCACACCACCATCAACAGATCGAGGATCTCCGGGTGTTCGGCCGCGGAGAAGGTGCCGGGGCCGGCCTCCGCGAGGACCCGCGCGAGCACGTTCCTGCGGGTGCCGCCCCACCAATAGGTGCGCGCGTAGTCGAAGACCAGCACATCCGGGTCGGCCGTCTCGTCCAGGCGGTCGGCGACGGCGCGCAGCGCGCCCGGTGTGAGGGTGTCGTCGCTGTCGAGGAAGAAGAGGTAGTCGCCGCCGGCGAGCGGCATCCCGGCGTTGCGGGCGCGGCCGAGGCCCACGTTCTCCGGCAGGTGCAGCACCCGTACCCGGGGATCGCGGGCCGCGTACTCGTCGAGGATCTCGCCGCAGCCGTCCGGGGAACAGTCGTCGACGGCGATGACCTCGATGTCCGTGTACGACTGCTCCAGGACCGAGTCGAGACACTCGCGCAGAAAGCCCTGCACCTTGAAGACGGGGACGATGATGCTGAAGCGGGGCACGTCAGCTCCTTACGAGGGTGGACGCGGCGGGAGCCGGGACGCGTTCGGCGAGCGGCAGGACGGGCGGGATCGTCTCGGGGGACTCGCCCAGCAGCACCCTGCGCACCACCCGCTCGGCGGCCCTGCCGTCGTCGAACTGGCAGAAGCGCTCACGGAAGCGGGCCCGCAGCGCGGCGGCGGCCGGATCCGCGTAGGAGCCGTCGGTGAACAGCGCGGCCAGCTCGTCCGGGGTGCGCGCCACCCGGCCCGGCGGCTCCTCCATCACGTCGAAGTAGACGCCCCGGGTCTCCCGGTAGACCTCCCAGTCGTCCGCGTACACGACGACCGGCCGGTCGAGGTTGGCGTAGTCGAACATGATCGACGAGTAGTCCGTGATCAGCGCGTCGGCGGCCAGACAGACGTCCTCGGAGGACCGGTGCCCGGTCACGTCGATGATCCGTCCGCTGCCGCGCCCACGGCCCTCGTCGTAGAAGTAGTGGGCGCGCAGCAGGACGACGAACCGCTCGCCGATCGCCTCGCAGAAGGCCTCCAGGTCCAGCCGGGACTCGAAGCCGGTGCTGTGGTCGCGGTGCGTGGGCGCGTACAGCAGCGCCGTCCGGCCCTCGGGCACCCCGAGCCGTTCGCGGACCCGGGCCACGTCCTCGGCGGACGCCGTGCAGTAGACGTCGTTGCGCGGATAGCCGTACTCCAGCGCCTCGTAGCCGCCCGGGAAGGCCCGTTCCCACATCTGGGTGGAGTGCCGGTTGGAGGAGAGGTTGTAGTCCCAGCGGTCCACCCGGGCCAGCAGCTTGGTGAAGCTGCCGGTCGCGGCGGCCACCACCGGGAACGTCGACTGGTCGACACCCATCTTCTTCAGCGGTGTGCCGTGCTGGGTCTGGAGGTGCACGCTGCCGGGGCGTTTGACCACACCGTCCGCGAAGTTGGCGTTGTTGACCAGGTACTTGGCACGGGCCAGCACCTCCCAGGCGCGCCGGCTGCCGATCACCGCGTGCTCGACGTCCTTCGGCAGCGCGTCGACGGCCTCCGGCTCGACCAGGAACACCGACCGGACGTGCGGGGCGAGTTCGCGCGCCTTGGCGTGGATCGCCGCCGGATTGCAGGCGTAACCCCGGCCCCAGTACGCGCAGTACACCGCGAGGTTCTCGTCGAGGGGACGGCGGAGCTGGAGGGCGTAGCGCGCCCGGGTGCGCAGGGTCCGCCCCCGGGGCACCCGGCGCAGCACACCGGAGACGGCCCGGTTCGTGCCGCGCAGCGCGCGGAACGCGCTGTACGCGCCCGCCGCGAGCAGCAGGTGCTGCACCCCGAGACTGCCCGCAGGAGTCCGGAACCCGGCCGGACGGTGCCGCCGGTAGAGCTTGCCCGCCCGGCGGAAGAAGGCCCGGCGGCGGCGCGCGGGCACCCGGGCCGGGTGCGCGGCCGTCTTCAGGACCTGGGAGAAGAGCTGGCCGAACAGCGCCTTCGACCGGGCCGCGGGCAGGGTCCGCCGTGCGGCGTGGACGAGGACCCGCTCGACCTGGTCGAGGAGGTCGAAGTGGTGCTCGCCCGGGGCGTTGAGCCGACTGCCCTGACGGCGCAGGTGATGCCGTACGCAGACCGTCCGCAGCACCGCCGGCCGCTCGGCCGCCACCGTCACCAGGCCGCCCCAGCCCGTGTCCGTGTAATGCCCTTCGGGGAAGGCGAGTTCGTGCTCGGCGACGAAGCCGCGGCGGTACACGGCGCTCCACGCCGGAACGTGTACGCCGAGGACCTCCGGGGCCTTGTCGAGCGGGGGCGTGCTCGGCTCGCCCTCCCACCAGTGCACCCGCTGATGCCCGAAGTAGAGGACGTCCAGGCCGGCCGGGAGACCCGCGTCGAGGGCGTCCAGGGCGCCCGGCACCAGTTCGTCGTCGCCGTCGAGGAAGAGCAGGTACGCGCCCTTCGCCGCCGCGGTCCCGGCGTTGCGCGCCGCGCCCAGTCCGCCCGACGGCGGCGAATGGACCGGGACCACCCGGGAGTCCCGGTCCGCGTACGCGGCGGCGACCGCCGCGGCCGGGGAGTCCGGCTCGTCGCAGACCGGGATCAGCTCGAAGTCGCCGAAGGACTGGGCCAGGACCGAGTCCAGCGCGCGGGCCAGGTGCCCGGCGACTTCGAAGGTGGGCACGATGACACTGAAGCGGGGCATTCTGCTCTTTCTCTCAAGGGGCGCCTGACGGGGAGTTCATCTCCCGGGGCGCCCGGCCGGCCGCCAGGTGGAGGGCCGGGTGGGCGTGGGCCGCGAGGGACTGGACGGCACGCGGACTCCGGTTCAGAGGGTCTCGGTCGACGGAACGGCGCCCCCGGGAGCCGGGACGCCCCCGAGCGGCGGATCGGATTCAGGGACGCTCGCGAGCGGTCGGCCGGGGTCCGGGACGCTCCCGAGCGACTGGCCGGGGTCCGGGACGCTCACGAGGGTCCGCTCGGCGCCCGGAACGCCCCCGAGCGGTCGGCCGGAATCCGGGACACCCACGAGCGGTCGGCCCGAGTCCGGGACGCCCGTGGGCGACCGCTCGGCGCCTGGGACGCTCCCGAGCGGTCGGCTCGACTCCGGGACGCCCGTGCGCGACCGCTCGGTGCCCGGGACACCCACGAGAGGTCGGTCGATGGCCGGGACGCCCGCCAGGGCCGCTTCGGCCGAGGGGGCGGGGCGGCGTTCGGCGAGGGGGACGAACGGGGGCAGTCCGGCGCTCTCGCCGAGCACCACATGCCGTACGACCCGTTCGGCGGCCCGCCCGTCGTCGTAGGGGCAGAACCGCTCGCGGAACGCGGCCCGCAGCCGGGCCGACTCCGGGCCGCGCCACCGCCCGGTCGCGAAGACGTCGATCAGCTCGTCCTCGCCGCGCGCGAGGGCGCCCGGCGGGAAGGCGCGCACGTCGAAGTAGGTGCCGCGGGCCGCCTCGTACGCCTCCCAGTCGTCGGCGAGGACGACGACCGGCCGGTCCAGGACCGCGTAGTCGAACATCAGCGACGAGTAGTCGGTGACCAGCGCGTCCGAGGCGAGGCACAGCGACTCGACACTCGGATGGCCGGACACGTCGATGACCCGGCCGCCCGCCGTCTCCGTGAGCGGCGCCCCGTAGGCGTGATGGGCGCGGGCCAGCACCACGAACCGCGGGCCCAGCTCGCGCAGTACCCGCTCCAGGTCCAGGGTGCGCGGCCGGCTGCGACGGTAGTCCCGGTACGTGGGCGCGTACAGCACGGCGACCGCGCCCGCGGGGATGCCGAGCGAGGCGCGCAGCCGGTCCACGTCCGCCGGCGTCGCGTGCTGGAAGACGTCGTTGCGGGGCAGCCCGTACTCCAGCGTGGTGTACGAGGAGGGGAAGACGCGCTCCCAGACGAGCGTGGAGTGGCGGTTGCCGGACAGGCAGTAGTCCCACGTGTCGGCACCGCGCAGCAGCTCGGCGAAGTCGGTGCCGCGCGCGGCGGCCGGCCGGTCCTGGAGATCGAGCCCCATCCGCTTGAGCGGGGTCCCGTGTTGCGTCTGGATCATGACCTGGCCGGGCCGCTTGACCAGCCGCCGGTCGAAGTTGACGTTGTTCACCAGGTACTTGGAGCGGGCGAGTGCCGTCCAGTACGCCGCCGTGCCCGGACGCAGCGGCCGCGTCCGGTCCGGGATCGTGTGGTGGTGCTCGGCGTGCGCGATCCACGCGGTGCGGATGTGCGGCGCGAAGCTGCGGAACGCGGACTCCAGGGCGCCCGGGTTGCAGCCGTGGCCCCGGCCCCAGTAGCTGGAGAAGACGGCCCGGTCGGCGCGCAGCGGAAGACGGAGCTGCACGCGGTAGTGGCACTGGAGCGCGGCGCCGCGCACCGCGCGCCGCAGCCCGGCGGCCGGCCGCACGGCTCTCTTCCTCACCCGCGACAGGAAGGACAGCAGACGGTACGTGCGATGCGTGCCGAGGCCGACCAGCACGTGGCGCAGCCGGGTGCGCGGACCGCCCGGAGCGCCCGGGACACGGTAACGGCGGTAGTGCGCACGGGCCTTGCGCAGGAACTCGGCCCGGGCCGCGCGCGGCAGCCGGCCCCGCTTCACGAACACCGTGGCGAAGTGGTCGATCATGCGCCGGAACAGGACCGGACGCCAACGGTCCAGCTCCGGGTGCGCCGCGACATGCGCGAAGACCCGGTCGTACTGCTCGAAGACGTCGAAGTGCTGACGGCTGCTGGTGCCGAGGATGCTGCCGTGGCGCCGCTGGCGGTAGTGCACACAGACCCGGTCGAGGGTCGCGATCGTCTCGGCGGACATCAGCGCCGGATACGTCCAGGGCGTGTCCTCGTAGTAGCCGGGCGGGAACCGGAAGCCCGCGCGCTCGACGAACTCCCGGCGGTACGCCTTGTTCCACACCACCATCAACAGCCGCAGCAGTCCGGGCCGTTCGTCCAGCCGGAACGGCGCCGGGCCCTCCTCGGTGAGCTGCGCCGCGGCCTGGTTCCGGACGGTCTCGCCCGACCAGTACGTCCGCGCGTAGTCGTACACCAGGACGTCCGGGTCGCCCGTCTCCTCCAGCCGGCCGGCGATGGCCCGCAGCGCGTCCGGGGTGAGCGTGTCGTCGCCGTCCAGGAAGATCAGGTAGTCGCCGGTGGCGCGGTCGAGACCGGCGTTGCGGGCGCGCCCGAGGCCCACGTTCTCGGGCAGGTGCACGGCCAGCACACGGGAGTCGCGGGCCGCGAACTCGTCGATGACCGCCCCGCAGGCGTCGGGTGAACAGTCGTCGACCGCGATGAGTTCGAGATCGGGGCAGGACTGTTCGAGCACGGATTCAAGGCACTCGTGCAGGTACGCCTGAACCTTGTACACGGGGACGATGACACTGAACCTGGGCACGGGACATCCATGGGTCGGCGCGGGCATACTGCCCGGGAACGGCCGAAGGGGTGACTTGGTTACGCCAGATGTGGCATCCGGGGGACGCGGGGTGAACGCCGAGGGGCGGGCCGGTGTCCGGCCCGCCCCTCAAGCACCTCCGCGACCTGCCTACTTGACCGCGCCCGCCATCACCCCGGAGACGAACTGCCGCTGGAACGCGAAGAACACGGCCAGCGGGATCACCATCGAGATGAAGGCGCCCGGCGCCAGCACGTCGATGTTGTTGCCGAACTG
This sequence comes from Streptomyces sp. NPDC096324, assembly GCF_044763015.1. Taxonomy (NCBI): domain Bacteria; kingdom Bacillati; phylum Actinomycetota; class Actinomycetes; order Kitasatosporales; family Streptomycetaceae; genus Streptomyces; species Streptomyces sp. NPDC096324. The sequence goes on from NZ_JBIWFK010000003.1 coordinate 54,468, forward strand.
GCGTACCTGTGTCTGGAGAGCGACCGTGATGGGCTGGCTCCCCGAGTCGGAGAACACCAGCGCGACCAGCATGTCGTTCCACACCCACAGGAACTGGAAGATCCCCAGTGAGGCGATCGCGGGACCGCCGAGCGGCATCACGACCCGTGTGAACAGGCGCAGTTCGCCCGCGCCGTCCAGTCGTGCCGCCTCCAGGAGCTCCCTCGGGATCTCCGCGAAGAAGTTCCGCAGCAGGAACACCGCGAAGGGCAGTCCGTAGCCGACGTGGAAGAGGACCACGCCGGTGACCGACCCGAAGACGCCGATCTTCCCGAAGAGTTCGGCGATCGGGATCAGCGCCACCTGCACCGGGACGACCAGCAGACCGACCACGCCGAGGAACCACCAGTCGCGGCCGGGGAACTCCATCCAGGCGAAGGCGTAGCCCGCGAGCGAGCCGATCACGACGACCAGCAGGGTCGCCGGAACCGTGATCAGCACCGTGTTGAGCAGCGAGTTGGTGATGTCGCTGTTCTCCAGGAGCCTCTGGTAGTTGTCCAGGGTGAGCTGCGAGGGCGCGGTGAACACTTTCCACCAGCCGCTGCCGCTCATGTCCTCGGGGCTGCGCAGCGAGGACAGCAGCAGCCCGATCGTCGGCACCAGCCAGAACAGGCCGACGAGCACCAGGAGGACGCGTACGACACCGCCGCCGAGCCCGCTCGCGATCCGTGAACCGAGCGAGGGCCGGGCCCTGTTCACGGCTGACGCGGGCGCGGTCTTCGCCAACTGTCCGGCATGTGTGGTCATCGCCGCACCTCTCGCCTGAGCCTGCGGACGTTGAAGGCCATCACCGGGATCACCAGCAGGAGCAGGAACACCGCGATGGCGCTCGCCACGCCCGGCCTGCCCTCCGAGAAGCCCTTGCGGTACAGCTCCAGGGCCAGCACGTTCGCGTCGTCCTGGGAGGAGCCGGGCGCGATGATGAACACCAGGTCGAAGACCTTCAGCACATTGATCATCAAGGTCACGGCGACGACCGCGAGCACCGGCGCGAGGAGCGGCACGGTGACCCGGCGGAACACCTGCCACTCGTTCGCCCCGTCGACCCGGGCGGCTTCCAGGAGTTCGCGCGGTATGCCCGCGAGACCCGCCGCGATCAGCACCATCGCGAAGCCCGCCCACATCCAGACGTACGAGCCGATGATGGCCGGGGTGACCAGGGACGGGCCCAGCCAGTCGACCCCGTTGTACGGCTCCGCGAAGTTGCTCGCCGGCAGCCGCAGCCGCGCTCCGTCCGCGGCGCCCGAGAGCGAGAACGTGCCGTCGTCGGCCACCTTCGCCGAGTCGACGACCTCGCCGTTCTTGACCGCCTCGATCCTCATCCCGGAGTAGCCCAGCTCGCCCGGGTCGACCTGGCCGAGCCTGCCGACGCCCTTCCCGCGGGTGAAGTCCTGCCAGGCCGTGCCCGTGACCTTGCCGGGATCCGTGGCCGCCCGCACCGCCTTCCTCGCGCTGTCCGGCATCCGGTCCGGGGCGACGCCGACCAGCGGCAGGGCGACGGACTGCCCGGTGTGCACGGCGTCCCGGGTGACGAACCCGCCCTTGTCGGCCGTCAGGGGCGACTCCCGGCCGGGGTGGGCCTTCGGGAACGCCGACGCCGGGGCGAAGGTGTCGTGCACCCCCACCCACACCGCGTTCGCGACGCCCTTGTCCGGGTCCTGGTCGTACACCAGCCGGAAGATGATGCCGGCGGCGAGCATCGAGATCGCCATCGGCATGAAGACGACCAGCTTGAACGCCGTTCCCCAGCGCACCCGTTCGGTGAGCACCGCGAAGATCAGCCCCAGCGCGGTCGCGACCGTCGGGGCGAACACCACCCAGATGATGTTGTTCTTGAGGGCGGTGCGGATGCCGTCGTCGGTGAACAGCGCCTTGTAGTTGTCGAACCCGGCGAACCCGTCGCCCTGTTGGTCGTAGAAGCTGCGCACGACCGAGTACCCGATCGGGTAGACCACGAGCGCGCCGAGCAGCACCAGGGCGGGCAGCAGGAAGAGCACCGCCACCGTCCTGCGGGTCCCGGTCACGCTCTTGCGTGTACGGGCCGGGGGCACCGGTGCGGTGCCTCCGGCCGTCGCCGACGTCATGTCCGGATCAGCCCTTGTAGGCCGCTGCGGCGTCCGATTCGAGCTTCGCCTGTGCCCCCGCCACGTCCTTCGGGTTCTTCAGGAAGTCCTGGAGGTCCTTCCACTCGCCCTTGCCGGGCGTGCCGCCGAAGGCCTGCGGGGCCTGGTCGGACATGTCGAAGCGGAAGTCGTCGCCCGCCGCGATCAGTGCCTTGGCGATGGCCCGCTGGACGGCGTTCGGATAGGCGGAGTCGGCCACGTTCCTGTTCGGGGAGAGGTAGCCGCCGAGCTTGGCCTGGATGGTCGCCGCGTCCGGTGAGGCGAGGAACGTCAGCAGCGCCTGGGCCGCCTTCGAGTCCTTCAGGACGACGGCCGCGTCACCGCCGCTGACCACCGGCGCCTTGTCGCCGACCGCCGGGAACGGGAACACCTTCGCGTCCGTCCCGATCTTCGCCTTCGTCTCCGCGATGTTGACGCCCACGAAGTCGCCCTCGAAGACCATGCCCGCCTTCGGCTGGTCGCCGCCGGTGAACGTCTGCGTGACCGAGGCCGGGAACTCCGTCTGGAGCGCGCCGTCCGGGCCGCCCGCGATCAGGTTCTTGTCGCCCCACAACTGGGCCAGCGTGGTCAGGGCGTCCTTCACGGACGGATCCGTCCACTTGATCTTGTGCTGGGCGAGCTGGTCGTACTTCTCGGGGCCCGCCTGGGAGAGGTAGACGTTCTCGAACCAGTCGGTGAGCGTCCAGCCGTCGGCGCCGCCGACCGAGACGGGGGTGACACCGGAGTCGTAGATCGTGTGCGCGGTGGCCAGGAACTCCTTCCAGGTCGTGGGCTCCTTGGCCCCCGCGTTCTCGAAGACCTTGGTGTTGTACCAGACCAGGGACTTGTTGGCGGCCTTGTAGTACACGGCGTACTGCTTGCCGCCGACCTTGCCGAGGTCCTGCCAGCCCTGCGCGTAGTTCTTCGTCAACTGGGCCTGCGCGTCCGGGCCGACGGGCTTCGCCCACCCCTTGTCGACGGCCTGCTTCACCGCGCCTACCTGGGGGAGCAGTGCCACGTCCGGGGGCGCGCCGCCCGCGATCTTCGAACCGAGGAAGTTGATGATCGGGTCCTGCGCCGGTACGAAGGTGACCTTCGCGCCGGTGCGCTTCTCGAACTCCGCGAGCACCTTCTTGAAGTTGGCCTGTTCCGCCCCGGTCCACACGGCGGCGACCTCCAGGGTGGCACCGTCGAGCTTGGGCAGGGTGACGGAGCCCGCGCCGCCGCTCTCCGTGGCCTTGCCGCCGTCGCTTCCCTTGTCGTCATCGCCGCCGCCACCGCACGCCGTCAGCGTGAGCGCGCCGGCGACGAGGGCGGCCGCCGCGGCCCGCGCGGCTCCGCGCGAGCGGCGGGTGGAGTGATCGGGCGACCTGCGTATCTGAGGAATGCTGCGCATCACTGCCCCGTTCTTCGTTCTTCGTCGAACGTCAAAGCGGCTGCTGCCCGGATCACTCCGGTCTACGCCTGCCCACTCGGGGGCGGCAAGACCGCCGGTGGTGTCAAGTGGGCGATCGTGACGGGGTCGTGACGTCGCGTCACGGTCGCGCGGCGCCCCGACGGCGCGCGACCGCACGGAGACGGGAGCGGCACCGACGCCCTGACGTGCGCGGATGCCGGTGACGGATTCCCGCCCCACGGGCGTCCCGGTACGGGCTGCGCCGGTCGGGGCGTTCCGGTCGCCGGGTGCAGGGGGCCGGAACGCCCCGACCGGCGGCTGCTGCGGTCAGGGCGCCCCGGTCGCCGGTCGCGGGGATAGGGCGCCCCGGCTGCGGCTTCCGGTGGTCGCGCCCCCCGTCCGCGGATCGCGGTGATCAGGGTGTCCGGGCCGGGGGCTGGGGCGGTCAGGCGTCTTCCGGCGGTGGGGTGCCCCGCTCCAGGCCGTGTCCGCAACGTCGCGTCGTCCGCCCGGTCGCCGGGCAGATGCGACTTTGTGGACACGGCCTACGTGTCCGGGCCGCCGGTTGTGGCGGTCAGGTCTTCAGGGTGCGGGTCACAGCAGCGAGGGCATCTCGGTCGCCGAGACGGAGCGCGCGGCCCGCTCCAGGGCGCTGGCGAGCAGGGCCAGGTCCGTCGGGCCGTTGCCCAGCTCGCGGACCGGGCGGCGGGCCGGCGGGTCCCCCATGCGGTGCCACTCCAGGGGCACGACCGTGGGCCGCAGGGTCGCCGTCCGCGGAATGCGTCCCGTGACCCGCCCGCCCTGGAAGGGGATCTCCCGGCCGTCGGGGAGCCGCAGCCGGCCCCGCCCGGGGGCCGGTTCCTCCGGTCCGGGCGACGGCGCGTCCAGGGTGACGCGCAACGCGGCGGAACGCGTCAGCTCCGACGCGGCCGTACGGCCGTCGGCGCCGGACGCCGCCACGAGGTGGACCCCGAGCCGGTCGCCCTCCCGGACGACGGCCTCCAGCGCCCGTACGACCGAACCGGCCGCCGGGCGTCCCGGAGAGCCCAGTGGCGGTGCCAGCAGGGCGTCCAGATCGTCGACGACCACGACCAGGCGGGCCAGCGCCGGCCCCGGCTCGGTCTGCCGGTGCGCGGCGGCGGGCCGCAGCCGCAGCGTCGAGCTGGACGGGGTGTCGAGGTCCGAGGCGCCCAGCGAGGAGGTCCCGCCCGACGAGCTTCCGCCCGAGCGCTGGGCCACGATCCGGCCGGGGACCGTCCGCCCGGCATGCCACTCCGCGAAGCCGAGCCGGCCGAGGAGTTCGGACCGCCGCTTCAGCTCGGCGCTCAGCGACTGGGCGAACTCCCGCATCCGGACGGGGTCGTTGGCCGTGAGGTGGGTGGTGACGTGTGGCAGGTCGGTGCAGACCTGGAGGCCTTCCCCGCCGCCCGCGCCGCCGTGGGCCGCGGTTCCGTCGCGTCCGTCCATCAGGACGATCCCGAGCCGGTCGGGCCGCTCGGCGGCGGCGAGGGACGCGGCGACCGAACGCAGCAGCTCCGTGCGGCCGCTGCCCGGCGGGCCCTCGATCAGCAGATGCGGGCCCTCGACGGGCAGGTCCACGGCGACGGGTCCGCGCGGGCCGGCGCCGAGCACCGCCCGCGCCCGCCCGCCGAACGCCTCGCTGTCGTCCGCGGCGTCCGCCCAACGCGCCATCAGGGAGGCGGGAGTGGCCCGCGCCAGCCCCAACTCGTCGAGCAGACGGGCCGTCTGGGGCAGGGGCGCCGACACGCGCGTGTGCCGGTCCCCGGTCGTGCCGTCCGTCCGCAGCGGCGCCAGGGAGCGGGCGAACCGCTCGGCCCAGGCGAGGGACACGGCGTCCACGGCGGCGACGGTGCCGTGCCCCACAGGGCCGCGCGGGAACGGGTTCCCGGCGCCGGAGGACGTACGGCCCGTGCGGGACGCGGTGGCGTCGGCACGGCCGCCGGAACCGGTGTGCCGGCCGGACGCCGGGCGCGGGATGCCCGTGTGAGCGGCTCCCGCGTGCCGGGTGCCGGAGTGCGCCGGCGAGGCGTGCGCGGCGCCGGAGGAACCCCGCCCGCCGCCGTCGGGCCCGCCGTGCGGTGCCGCTTCGGCACGCTCGCCGCTGCCGCCCGGTGCCACCCGCATCAGCCGCAGCGCCGTGGCCACGTCCCCGCTCAGCAACGCCACCGCCCCGCACTCGCGGAACGCCGACGACACCTCGCACGCCGCCTCGTAGGTCTCCGTCACCGGCGACGCGGGCGAGGCGGCGACGGTCTCGGCGAGGCACACCAGATGGATCCCGGCCCGCGAGCCCTCGTGCGCGAGGCGCGTCAGGCCCTCCCGCACGTCGGCGCCCCCGGGGTCCCCGTCCACGATCACCACCGTGTACGGGCCGTCGTACCCCTCGTCCACGTCGTCGGCCCGCGCCCAGGACGGCCTTCGTGCCGCGCCCGGCGAGCCGCCGTCGCCCGAGGGGGTGACGTGTCCGGCGCGCCCGGCGGCCGTGTCGTGCGTCCCGGACCGGGCGGCCGGAACCGTGGCACCGGCACCCCCGGACAGCGGACGACGTACGCGCGGTGCCTCCTCCGCCTCCGCCAGGTGGTCCTCCAGGCGGCGCAGGAGCTCGTCCGTGCGCGCCGACGCCTGCTCACGGTCGTAGGCGAGGAGCAGACGGCAGTCCTGGCCGTGGGCGGGACGCAGATGGGGGAGCCAGCCGAGCCAGGACCACTCGGCGGTGCGCTCCTCGACCGGGCGGGTCCGGTCGGTGCTGATGAGGACGATCTCCAGGGTGTCGGGGGAGTGCAGCACGGCGAGCTGCGCGACGACCGCGCGGGCCAGCCCGGACAGCCGCGCCCGTGGTCCGGCCAGGCCCAGGGAGCCGGCCTCCCGCAGCCCGGCGGTCACCGGCACGGCGGGCAGCAGGCCCGAGCCGTCCGGCGCGGTCCGGTCGGCCGTGCCCAGCCGTACCGTCAGTGCCTCGGGGTGACCGGGGCCGCGTTCCCACAGCCGGGGACCGGGGCCCATCGCGGTGAGCAGCAGGGTCGCCGGATCGGGCCAGCTCTCGGGCGAGCGCCGCACGGCGGGAAGGAGTTCCTCGACCGCGACGGCGCCGTCCTCGTACGTCTCCCGCGCCGGGGACGGTCCTCCGCGGCCGCCCGCCAGACGCCGGGCCCACGCGCCGATGCCGCCCCGCCTGCGGGCACCCGGCGGAATGTCCGTGCCGTGCGTGGGCGTGCCCGTGCGGGCGGAGGGGATGCCTGCACCAGGGGTGTCGGACGCGTCGGGGCCGAAAGCCTCCGCGTCGACCGGCCCCGTCCCGTCCTGGCCGGCGGAGCCCGCGGGCCCGCCCGTCTCGCGCGCGGACGTGCCGGAGCCGCGGCCCTCCGTCGTCGAGCCCCGCGGGCCGCTCTCGATCCGGGGCGCCCGGCCCTGTTCCGGCACCGCCGGGGGCACGGCCCGTCCGTGCTCCAGCGCTCCGGGGACGCCGCCCGCGGAAGCGCCCCACTCCGCGGTCCCGTAGGCGTGATGCGTCTCGCCCGCCGGCGGCAGACCACCGCTCTGGGCGAGGGAGGCGCTCTCCCCACGCGCGTGGGGCACGGCACCGCGCGGCTGAGAGGCGCCCGGTCCGGGGGCGGTGGTGCCTTGTGGGGCTTCCCCCGGGAAGCCGCCGGCGGTCGCGGACGTCGCTGAGGGCGCTGAAGCGGCCGGAGTCGCGGGGGCGGTGGAACCAGGGGAGGCCGAGCCGGGCCGGGCGGTGGCGCCGGCGGTCGCGGCGCCGTGCCCGGCGGCGAACCCGCCGGGCCGGGCGGCGCCGGAGGCGCCCGCCGGGGTGCCGTGACCGGCGGACCCGCCGTGCTGGGCGGTGGCGGAGGCGCCCGCGTGTGTGCCGTGACCGGCCGACCCGCCCGCCCGGGCGGGAGCGTCTCCGGCGAACCCGCCGGGGCGGGCCCGGGCATCCTCGGCGGAGCCGGTCCGCACCCGCACATGGCCCTCGCCGTCCGGAGCCGTCTCCACGAGGCCCGGGTTTCCCGGCGGGGCGAGCCGCAGGGCGGACTCGCCGACGCGCAGCAGCGCGCCCGCGGTGAAGGGGACGGGGCGGCCGCCGACACGGGAGCCGTCGAGTGTCGTGCCGTTCGTGGACCCGATGTCGGCGACCGAGACACGGCCCTCGGGGGTGACGGTGACCGCGCAGTGCAGGCGGGACACGTCCGGGTCGTCCAGCGGCACGTCGGCGTCCGCGGAGCGGCCGATGCGGATCTGGCCGCCGTGCAGCAGGTGCACGCCGCCCGCGTCCGGTCCCGCGACCACATGGAGCTGGGCCGACACGTCGTCCAGGTCGGGACCGGGCTCGGCGGGCGCGCCCAGACTGAGCACGGCGCCGTCGGTCAGCGGCGGCTCGCCGAGTGTGCAGCGCTGGGCGTCCAGCCGCTCCGCGCCCGCGTAGAGCACGATCTGGCCCCCGCCGGACTCACGGCCCCGCTCGCCCTGTGAGGTGCCCCCGCTTCCCCCGACCGCCGCGGCCAGTCCCGACGCGACCGCGGCCAGCGCCGTCCCGGCGGGCGCGGTGACCAGCACATCGCAGGCCGCGGCTCGCCCCCGCGGTTCCGAGGGCGGGCCCAGCGGGTCTACGACGGTCAGCCGGATCTGCATCGCCGTCAGGGGTCCCTTCAGCACAGGCGCCGCGACGAGGGCGAGGCTGCGCTGCGGTCCCCCACCGCAGATCCCCCCACCGCACACGGGCACGTCGGCCAGTAACTGGAGGCATCCTCGCACCTGCCACCGACAACACGCCCGCCCCCCACCCGTAAGTGATCTTGATTGGTCGGCTCTGCCCGTAAAAGTTCCTGACCAGTGCCCTCCCGATGACGGCTTGAGATCGCTCACGCCCGGTCCGGGCAACCAAGCGACCGGAGTGAGCGTCTTTCCGTCGAACACGTGCGAGCGTCTTTCCGTCGAACATGGACGGGGCCGCCTACGTAAGCGCTTATGCGAACCACAGGTGCCCTTATGCGAACCACAGGTGCGTACGGGACCTATGGGAAAGCACACGGGCAGGACAGCCCGTCGCCGGGCAGGTCGGCACTAGAGTGGGTCGGAAACTCCTGTACCACGGTGATCACGGTGGACGGACCAGGCAAGCAAGCAACAGGGAGCGCAACGTGCGGCCGGTAGGGAGCAAGTACCTCCTTGAGGAGCCCCTGGGGCGCGGCGCCACAGGCACGGTCTGGCGCGCCCGCCAGCGGGAGACCGCCGGCGCCGAGGCGGCCGTCGCGGGACAGCCCGGCGAGACCGTGGCGATCAAGGTCCTGAAGGAAGAACTCGCCGGCGACGCCGACATCGTGATGCGCTTCCTCCGGGAGCGTTCGGTGCTGCTGCGCCTGACCCACCCGAACATCGTGCGGGTGCGCGACCTCGTCGTCGAGGGCGATCTCCTCGCCCTCGTCATGGACCTGATCGACGGTCCCGACCTGCACCGCTACCTGCGCGAGAACGGGCCGTTCTCGCCCGTCGCGGCCGCCCTGCTCACCGCCCAGATCGCCGACGCGCTCGCCGCCAGCCACGCCGACGGCGTCGTGCACCGCGACCTGAAGCCCGCGAACGTCCTGCTCAAGCAGGACGCCGGCCAGATGCATCCGATGCTGACCGACTTCGGCATCGCGCGGCTCGCCGATTCCCCCGGCCTCACCCGGACCCACGAATTCGTCGGCACTCCCGCGTACGTCGCCCCGGAGTCCGCCGAGGGACGCCCGCAGACGTCCGCCGTCGACATCTACGGCGCCGGCATCCTGATGTACGAGCTGGTCACCGGCCGCCCGCCGTTCGCCGGCAGCTCCGCCCTCGAAGTGCTGCACCAGCACCTGAGCGCCGAACCGCGCCGCCCCTCGACCGTCCCGGACCCGCTGTGGACCGTCATAGAGCGCTGCCTGCGCAAGAACCCGGACGAACGGCCCAGCGCCGAGAACCTCGCCCGCGCCCTGCGTGCCGTCGCCTCGGGCGTCGGGGTGCACGCCTCACCCGCGCAGATCGCCGCCGCCGAGGGCGTGGGCGCCCTGCTCGCCCCCGACCCGGCCCCGGCGCACGTCCCGGACATGCCCGGCTCGGCCGACCCGACCCAGGTGCTCCCGCAGGGCGCGGGCTCCTACGACCCGTACGGCGCCACCAGCGTGCTGCCGCACACCTCGGGAGCGGCCGACCCCACCGCCGTGCTGCCGCCGGTTCCGCAGAACCAGCCGGGCGGACAGCCCGGCCGGGGCGAGGACCCGCACCCCTGGCAGAACCAGATGCGCGCGGCCCGTGACCGCAACGAACAGACGCAGGTCCAGTACCTCGACCCGAACGAGGACCCGCTGCGCCGCCGCCCGCAGCGCCAGGTCGCGCAGCCGCAGGGGCAGCCCCAGCAGCAGCGTCCGCAGCGCGGCCAGCAGCCGCCGCCCGGATACGGCTATCCGCAGCAGCAGCCCCAGCAGCAGTACGCGCCGCAGCACCAGCAGCAGCAGCGCTACGCCCCGGCGCCCCAGCAGCAGCCCCAGCCGCAGCGGTACGCGCCGGAGCCGCAGCGGCCGCAGCAGCCCGCCCCCCGTCAGCGCGAGCCCCGCCAGGGCAGCGCCAACCCGATGAAGATCCCGGGACTCGGCTGCCTCAAGGGGTGCCTGTTCACGATCGTCATCCTGTTCGTGGCCGGCTGGCTGGTCTGGGAGTTCAGCCCCCTTCAAGGCTGGATCCACTCCACCAGGGGTTTCTGGGACGAGCTGACCTACCGGTACGACCAGGTCAGCGGCTGGATCGGGGATCTCGGCTCGAAGGACCCCTCGGGCGGCTCGGGCAACTGATCCCCGGACGTCTGATCCGCGGAGCCCCGGACTTCTGGTCCGGGGCTCTGGTGCGACCGGTCCCAGGCTCCGGGGCAGCCGACTCTGGCGATTTGTCGACATCTGATGGGTGATTTCGGTCCGGGGCGTGAAGGTTGGCTCCGCGGGCGCGTACTTTAAGCGGCAACACGCGTCTGTAGGAGCAGTCTTGGCACGCAAGATCGGCAGCAGGTACACCGCGCACCAGATCCTGGGGCGGGGGAGCGCCGGCACGGTGTGGCTCGGCGAGGGGCCCGAGGGGCCCGTCGCCATCAAGCTGTTGCGCGAGGACCTCGCGTCCGACCAGGAGCTGGTGGGGCGCTTCGTGCAGGAGCGCACCGCGCTGCTCGGCCTCGACCACCCCCACGTGGTGGCGGTGCGCGACCTGGTGGTGGACGGCAACGACCTCGCCCTCGTCATGGACCTGGTGCGGGGCACCGACCTGCGCACCCGGCTCGACCGGGAACGCCGGCTCGCCCCGGAGGCCGCGGTCGCGATCGTCGCCGACGTGGCGGACGGGCTCGCCGCCGCGCACGCGGCCGGGGTCGTCCACCGCGACGTGAAGCCCGAGAACGTCCTGCTCGACATGCAGGGCCCGCTCGGCCCCGGCGGCTCCCACCCGGCCCTCCTGACCGACTTCGGCGTGGCCAAGCTCATCGACTCGCCCCGCCGGACCAAGGTCACGAAGATCATCGGTACGCCGGACTATCTCGCGCCCGAGATCATCGAGGGCCTGCCGCCGCGTGCCGCCGTCGACATCTACGCCCTGGCGACCGTGCTCTACGAGCTGCTCGCCGGTTTCACGCCGTTCGGGGGCGGACACCCCGGCGCGGTCCTGCGCCGCCATGTCACCGAGACCGTGGTCCCGCTCCCGGGCATCCCGGACGAGCTGTGGCAGCTCATCGTGCAGTGCCTGGCGAAGGCGCCCGCGTCCCGGCTGCGGGCCTCCGAGCTGGGCGCGCGGCTGCGGGAGCAGCTCCCGCTGCTGGCCGGTATGCCGCCGCTGGACGTGGACTCCCCGGACGCGGACTCCGCGGACGGGGACGAGGAGTACGAGGAGAGCGCGGAGCCGGTACCGCCCGCCGCGGCGCGTGAGCGGCGCGGGGCCGTGCCCCTGGTGCCGGGGGCCGCGCCCGACTCGAACCGGGACACGCACACCTCGATGCGGGTGCCGGCACCCGACGAGCTGGCCGGCGGGGCCCGGGGGACGGCTCGCGCGCCCCGGGCCGCGGGCGCGCCGCGTCCCGGGTCCGCCCGGCACCGTGCCTCCGCCCGGCGGCGGCGGATCACGCTGGGGGTGGCGGCCGTCGTCCTGGTGGCGGCCGGTGTCGGCACCTGGCTCGCCACCTCCGGCGACGGTGACGCGGCCCCTCAGGACACGAAGAACTCGGCCCCGGCTTCGCCCTGACCCCCCGCCCCACGAAGACCTGCTTTCGCCCCTCCGCCCCTACCCTCCCCCAAGGTCTCGGCTTCGCTCGACCAGGGGGGACCCCCCCTCGTCCCCGGGGGCGCTGCCCCCGGCCCCCCGGCCCCCCGGCCCCCCGCTCCTCAATCGCCGGAGGGGCTTGATTTTCCCGCCGGGGAGTTTCAGCCCGTCCGGCGATTGAGGACGAGGCCGTTCAGGCCGAAGCGGGGGTCTGGGGGCGGCAGCCCCCAGGATCGGGTCGGGTAGGGGCGGAGGGGGCGAGACTCGCTTCTGCCCGGTGCCGGGTGGTCGGCTGGGTCCCTCGGGGGCGAGGGGCGAGGCCCGGTTGCCGTAACCGTTACGCTGGAGGCGTGGCAGTCGTCGATGTTTCCGAAGAGCTCAAGTCCCTCTCCTCGACCATGGAGTCGATCGAGGCCGTCCTGGACCTCGACAAGCTGAGGGCAGATGTCGCCGTGCTCGAGGAGCAGGCGGCCGCGCCGTCCCTGTGGGACGACCCGGACGAGGCGCAGAAGATCACCAGCAAGCTGAGCCACCTCCAGGCGGAGGTCAGGAAGGCCGAGGCGCTCCGCGGGCGTATCGACGATCTGGGCGTGCTCTTCGAGATGGCCGAGGAGGAGGACGACCCGGACACCCGCGCCGAGGCCGACGCCGAGCTCGTCTCCGTCAAGAAGGCGCTGGACGAGATGGAGGTCCGTACCCTCCTGTCCGGCGAGTACGACTCCCGTGAGGCCGTCGTCACCATCCGCGCCGAGGCCGGCGGCGTCGACGCCTCCGACTTCGCCGAGAAGCTCCAGCGCATGTACCTGCGCTGGGCCGAGCGCCACGGCTACAAGACGGAGCTGTACGAGACCTCGTACGCGGAAGAGGCGGGCATCAAGTCCACCACCTTCGCCGTCCACTCGCCGTACGCGTACGGCACGCTCTCCGTCGAGCAGGGCACGCACCGCCTGGTGCGCATCTCGCCGTTCGACAACCAGGGGCGCCGCCAGACCTCCTTCGCCGGTGTCGAGATCCTGCCGGTGGTCGAGCAGACCGACCACATCGAGATCGACGAGTCCGAGCTGCGGATCGACGTGTACCGCTCGTCCGGTCCCGGCGGCCAGGGCGTCAACACCACCGACTCCGCGGTGCGCCTGACCCACCTGGCCACCGGCATCGTCGTCTCCTGCCAGAACGAGCGGTCGCAGATCCAGAACAAGGCCTCGGCCATGAACGTTCTGCAGGCCAAGCTCCTCGAGCGGCGCCGGCAGGAGGAGCAGGCCGCGATGGACGCCCTCAAGGGCGACGGCGGCAACTCCTGGGGCAACCAGATGCGTTCGTACGTCCTGCACCCGTACCAGATGGTCAAGGACCTGCGCACGGAGTTCGAAGTCGGCAACCCCGAGGCCGTGTTCGGTGGCGAGATCGACGGCTTCCTGGAGGCCGGAATTCGCTGGCGCAAGCAGCAGGAGAAGTAGGCACACGACAGAAGCGGTGCGGGCGGACGTTCTCCGCCCCCGCTGAAACCTCTTTGTCGACAAGGCAACTGCCGTCCACTGGGCGGCAGTTGCCTTCGTTTGTTGGGGCCGTATGGGTTTTCCGTCACAGTCACATGTCCCCAGGCCAGGCAAACGCTGCCGTTCCGGACATCGCGTACGCAACGACCTTGACGCTGCTTTGAAAACTGGGAAGGGTGACGTGTGGCATGCGTATCACCGGGGCGCATGTGAACCGGGGGGTCGAACGAAATCTCCTGTGACGCCGTGGCTCCGGACGCTGCTCCATTGACGATCAGCTACTGGGGGTAGCAGGCAGATGACCAAGAAGACGCGGATTCTCGCGGCCCGAATAGCCGCCGGCGCGGTGATCGCGGCCGGCGCCTCACTGACCGTGGCCGGTGTCGCCTCGGCGACCGGCACCGACGGCCCGACCCCGACCCCGACCCCGACCGTCACGGGTATCCCGGAGTCGCCGGATCCCGGGACGTCGGCGCCCACGACGCCGGATCCGGGGACGTCGGCGCCCACGACGCCGGATCCCGGGACGTCGGCGCCCACGACCCCGGATCCGGGGACGTCGGCGCCCTCGACGCCCACCGGCGAGCCGACCGAGGAGGACCCGAGCTCCGGCAGCAGCACCGCTCCCGCGGAGAACGGCACCGGCGGCAACAACGCCGACCCCGACGGCGGGTCCTCGGTGCAGGAGGAGGGCTCCTCGGCCCTCACCGACACCGGTTCGGACACCCAGGCCCAGGGCAAGGACGGCGCGCTGGCCGAGACCGGTGCCGGTCAGACCACGTTCCTGATCATCGGTGCGGCCACGATGATCGCCGGCGGTGTCGGCTTCCGCCTGCTGCCGCGCCTCGCGGGCGGCCGCGGCGGTGCCGCCGCCTGACGTTCCACACGTACGACGAAGGGCCCGGAGCAGCTCGCTCCGGGCCCTGCCCGTGTCCCGGGGTCGACGGCCGTGCCGGACCGCCCCCGCGGCTCTCAGACGGTCTGGTGGGCCACCAGCGCCAGTGCCGCGATCAGTACCGCGAGCAGCGCGATCAGTGCCATGGGGTTGAGTCCCGCGAAGGGGCTCTCCTGCTGGAGTCGCTCCCTGTTCGCGCGGCAGACGCGGCAGCGGCCCTCGCTGACGGGTGCCGCGCAGTTAGCGCATACCAGTCGGTCGTACGTCATGCGCCGGCCCTCCTTGCGACGTCTCCGCATACGCAGCGCTCTCGCGTACACATCGCCCTCTTAACGCTGCGGCGAACGCAACCGTTCCCCTACCACTGTGCCAGGTTCCGCGGATTTCGGCGCGGCCCCCCTTTTTTCCTGCCCCGCCCGGAGCGGCCTCAGCCCCTCGGACCGGGTGTGAATCGCGCCTCAGATCCGCGACAAATCGTGCAAGCCGCGCGCAACCCCGTACGCCGACTGCGCCGGCACACCCGGTTCGCGTATGGTCACGCACACCTACCCCCGGCGACCCGTGGTGCACCCGTGATCCGATTCGACAATGTCTCCAAGGTCTACCCCAAGCAGACCCACCCCGCTCTCAGGGATGTCTCCCTGGAGGTCGAGCGCGGAGAATTCGTGTTCCTCGTGGGGTCCTCCGGCTCCGGGAAGTCCACCTTCCTGCGGCTGATCCTCCGCGAGGAGCGGACCAGCCAAGGCCAGGTGCACGTCCTGGGCAAGGACCTCGCGCGCCTCTCCAACTGGAAGGTGCCGCAGATGCGCCGCCAGCTGGGGACCGTGTTCCAGGACTTCCGTCTCCTGCCCAACAAGACGGTCGCCGAGAACGTGGCCTTCGCGCAGGAGGTCATCGGCAAGTCCCGCGGCGAGATCCGCAAGTCCGTGCCCCAGGTGCTCGACCTCGTCGGCCTGGGCGGCAAGGAGGACCGGAGGCCCGGCGAGCTCTCCGGTGGTGAGCAGCAGCGCGTGGCCATCGCGAGAGCCTTCGTGAACCGGCCCAAGCTCCTCATCGCCGACGAGCCGACCGGAAACCTCGACCCACAGACCTCCGTGGGCATCATGAAACTGCTCGACCGGATCAACCGGACGGGCACCACGGTCCTGATGGCGACGCACGACCAGAACATCGTGGACCAGATGCGCAAGCGCGTCATCGAGCTGGAGAAGGGCCGTCTCGTCCGCGACCAGGCGCGCGGCGTCTACGGCTACCAGCACTGATCATCGTCCACGGAAAGGTCTGAGGAAGACGCCATGCGCGCGCAGTTCGTTCTGTCGGAGATCGGTGTCGGTCTCCGCCGCAACCTGACCATGACCTTCGCGGTCGTCGTCTCGGTCGCCCTCTCGCTCGCCCTGTTCGGCGGCTCGCTCCTGATGAGCGACCAGGTGAACACCATGAAGGGCTACTGGTACGACAAGGTCAACGTCTCGATCTTCCTCTGCAACAAGAGCGACGCCGAGTCCGACCCGCACTGCGCCAGGGGCGCGGTGACCAGCGACCAGAAGAAGCAGATCGTCGCCGACCTGGACAAGATGTCCACGGTCGTGCAGAAGGTCACCTACGAGTCCTCGGACCAGGCGTACAAGCACTACAAGGAGCAGTTCGGCGACTCCCCGCTGGCCAGCTCCCTCACGCCGGACCAGATGCAGGAGTCGTACCGGATCAAGCTGAAGGACCCGGAGAAGTACCAGGTCATCGCGACCGCCTTCGACGGCCGGGACGGCGTGCAGTCGGTCCAGGACCAGAAGGGCATCCTGGACAACCTGTTCGGGCTGCTCAACGGCATGAACTGGGCCGCGCGCGCGGTCATGGCGATGATGCTCGTCGTCGCCCTGATGCTGATCGTCAACACGGTGCGCGTCTCGGCGTTCAGCCGCCGGCGCGAGACGGGCATCATGCGGCTCGTCGGCGCCTCCGGCTTCTACATCCAGGCGCCGTTCATCGCCGAGGCCGCGGTCGCCGGACTCATCGGCGGCGGTGTGGCCTGCGGATTCCTGCTGATCGCCCGGTACTTCATCATCGACCACGGTCTGGCGCTGTCCGAGAAGCTCAACTTGATCAACTTCATCGGCTGGGACGCCGTGTTGACCAAGCTCCCGCTCATCCTCGCGACGAGCCTTCTGATGCCCGCCCTGGCCGCTTTCTTCGCATTGCGCAAGTACCTGAAGGTGTGACGCATCCCAACAGGGCCGTACCGTCAACCGGCGGTGCGGCCCTTCGCGTTGTCCTAGACTCACCGGCATGTCAGGCCGTGACCTGTTCTGCGAGCCCCGCCGCATTCGCCGCGGGGCGGCCCTGACATTGGTGTTCGCGAGCGTCCTCGTCGCCGGCGCGGCCACCGGATCGTTCTCCGACAATGCCCGGAAGACCGAGGACAGGACGCCCGGTTCGGCATCCGCACGCCGTCACGACGAGGTCACCCGGGCCGCCGCCCAGGCGATGGCGGACGGCAAGTCCCCCATGGAGGCCGCCGAACGGGCCGTCAGCCGCAGCGGGGACCGCTGGGGCGCCGTCTACTCCCAGGGCGAGTACGAGGAGTTCGAGGAAGCTCTCGACGGCCAGTACACCGGCGTCGGCCTGTGGGCCCGCCGCGAGCGCGACGGACGCATCCAGGTCACCCGCGTCAGCGCCGGCTCACCCGCGGCCGCCGCGGGCATCCGCGAGGGCGACCTGCTGCGCACCGTCGACGGCGCGAGGGTGGACGGCCGGCCCGTCACCGAGGTGGTCTCGTTACTGCGCGGGGACGCGGACGACGCGACCGCCGGCACCAAGGTCTCCCTCGGCCTGGAGCGCGGCACGCAGTCGTGGAGCCGGACCCTGCGCCGCGCCCGGCTCTCCACGGACTCCGTGACCGTCAGCAGCCTTCCCGGCCAGGTCACCCTGATCAAGGTCGACGCCTTCACCAAGGGCGTGGGCGACGCCGTGCGCACCGCCGTCGGCCGGGCTCCGGACCGGGCCGGGATCGTCCTCGACCTGCGCGGCAACTCCGGCGGACTGGTCGCCGAGGCCGTCACCACCGCCTCCGCCTTCCTGGACGGCGGCCTCGTCGCCACGTACGACGTGAACGGCGCCGAGCGCGCCCTGCACGCGAACCCGGGCGGTGACACCGTGAGACCCCTGGTCACGCTCGTGGACGGCGGCACGATGAGCGCGGCCGAACTGCTCACCGGGGCCCTCCAGGACCGTGGACGCGCGGTCGTCGTGGGAAGCCGTACCTTCGGCAAGGGCTCGGTCCAGATGCCGAGCCGGCTGCCCGACGGCTCCGTCGCCGAGCTGACCGTCGGCCACTACCGCACCCCCGCGGGCCGCTCCGTCGACGGCCGGGGCATCACCCCCGACCTGGAGGCGGACAAGGAGTCGCTGCGGCGGGCCGAGACCGTGCTGAGCGGCCTCGGAGACCTTCCCTGACCCGCTGACCGCGGTCCCGGTAATCGGCTTTCCCCCGAGCCCCCCTGTAGTGCGAAAATGGCCAGCACTATGAGCAAGGGAATGTACGTACCGAAGGAGTCCCAGCCCAAGCAGGGCGGCCAGGCCTCCGGCAAGGTCAAGGACGGCAAGCGCAAGATCGTCGCGCAGAACAAGAAGGCGCGGCACGACTACGCGATCGTCGACACCTACGAGGCCGGGCTCGTCCTGACCGGCACCGAGGTCAAGTCGCTGCGGCAGGGCCGCGCCTCGCTGACGGACGGCTTCGTCCAGATCGACGGGAACGAGGCGTGGCTGCACAACGCCCACATCCCGGAGTACAGCCAGGGCACCTGGACCAACCACACCGTGCGCCGCAAGCGCAAGCTCCTCCTGCACCGGGAGGAGATCGACAAGCTGGAGGCGAAGACACAGGAGACGGGTCACACCATCGTCCCGCTCGCCCTGTACTTCAAGGACGGCCGGGCGAAGGCGGAGATCGCGCTCGCACGCGGCAAGAAGGAGTACGACAAGCGGCAGACCCTGCGCGAGAAGCAGGACCGGCGCGAGTCGGACCGGGCCATCGCGGCGGCCAAGCGGAAACAGCGCGGCGAGTAGTACGGGCGCCGACGCGGCCGGTGAGGCGGTCCGCGGGAATACGCTGGCACCGTCGTGCGCTGGTCACGTAGGATGGCAACGCACCCCATCGAGGGCGCGGGTTCCTCCCTGGAGGGATCGAGCTTTGAAAAATCAACATGGGGATGATCGGTTTCGACAGCGGCTGTTGAAGCAGGGGAAGCGTGTCGAGGAAGCGGCAATGATCTCGTAAACCATATGTCGCAAAAAATAATCGCCAATTCCAAGAGCGATTCCCAGTCCTTCGCCCTCGCTGCCTAATAAGCAGTGAGTGAAGGACCCTTAATGGGTGTCAGCCCGGGAGTGTTCCCGACCCGGACCCTGGCATAATCTAGGGGACTAAACCATCGGGCCCGGTCACGGGGTTCGATGGGAAATCAAACAGTGGCTGAGCCCGTCGGCGACTTGTTCGCGTGATCGCCGGGGCTGAGAAAATCGCAGCGAACTGCGCACGGAGAAGCCCTGATTTTGCACCGTTGGACGCGGGTTCGATTCCCGCCATCTCCACTCATCCCATGTGTCTAATTGAATAGCGTTCAACTGAATATCGTGACGAAGGCCCCGCGGCTCAGGCAGCGGGGCCTTCGTCGTGTTTCCAGGAGTTCCGTGTCCTCAGGAATGCAGTGTGCGAGGTGCGGTACTGGAGCGTTCCGTCATCGTGGGCGTGAGCAGGGTCGCCTCCGGACAGGGCGTGCCGTTCAGTTTTCTCATCAGCAGGTCGACCGCCCGCCCGCCCACCTCGGCCGACGGAAGGGCGATGGAGGTGACCGGGACCCGCAGACTCCCGGCGAGCTCGTCCGGACAGATCGCCGTGACGGACAGATCCGCCGGAACCCGCAGACCGAGCTGCTCGAACGCGTCGATCAACGGCTCCAGGACCGGCTCGTTGTGGACGACCACACCGGTCAACGCGGGCTGCTCGCGCAGAAGTTGCTCGGCGACCCGGCGTGCGGCGGCCGGCGACGCCTCACAGGGGTGGACGGACGAGGCCAGGCCGTTCCGGTCGGCGGCGGCCGTGAAGCCCTGCACCACCCGCTGCGCGAACGCCGTGCCCCGCACGTACACCTCGGGCGGCGACCCGACCAGCGCGACGACCCGGTGCCCGAGCCCCGCGAGCCGCTCCACACACAGCTCACCGGCCGCCCTGAAGTCCAGGTCGATGCAGGTGAGCCCGTCGGGGGCGGCCGGAAAGCCGATGAGTACCGACGGCCGGTCCAGCGCGCGCAGCAACGGCAGCCGGGGATCGTGGAGCTGGACGTCCATCACGATCAGCGCGTCCACCAGCGCGGTGTCCGCCACCCGCCGCAGTCCCTCCTCGCCCTCCTCCTGGGTGAGCAGCAGGACGTCGTGGTCGTGCAGCCGGGCCGCCGTCACCACCGACACCGCGAACTGCATCACCACCGGCACATGGATGCCCGCCCGCAGCGGTACGACCAGCGCCAGGACGTTCGACCGGCTGCTGGCCAGCGCCCTGGCCCCGGCGTGCGGGCGGTAGCCCAGCCGGCGGATGCTCTCCTCGACGCGCTGCCGGGTCTCCTCGGAGATCGGCCGCTTGCCGCTGAGGGCGTAGGAGACGGTGCTCGGGGACACCCCGGCGTGCCGCGCCACATCGGTGATCTTGACCATCACTCCGACTCCAGATCGAGGGAGAGGAAGCCCGTCCCGGCGCGGGCCCGCACCTCGCGTCCGCCCGCGGCCAGCCCCCAGGGCGCGGACGGGTCGCCACAGGACGCGCGCAGGGTGTTCCCCTCGCGCACGACGGTGAAGGTGACCGGGCCGACCGGTACCGACACCCGGGCGCCGCGCTCCAGGCCGTACGCGCGCAGAGTGACCCCGTCGGCGTAGTCGTACTCGGGGCGGTCGTCCACCGCGCCGACCGGGATCACCGCGCCCGGCCGCACCAGCAGCGGCACGCTCAGGAATCCGTGCCGCTCGCGCACCCAGCGCGGTCCGGTCACCGGCGGCCCGCCGAGGTAGGGGGTCCACGTGCCCTCCGGCACGTAGTACGAGACGTCCCCCTCGTCGCTGAAGACCGGCGCGACCAGCAGATCCGGGCCCAGCATGTACTGCCGCTCCAGATGCGCGCACCCCGGATCTTCCGGGAACTCCAGGACCATCGCCCGCATCATCGGCACCCCCTCGGCGTGGGCGGTGCGGGCGGCCTCGTACAGATACGGCATGAGGCGGAGCTTGAGCCGGGTGAACAGCCGCAGGACGTCCACGGCCTCCTCGTCGAACAGCCAGGGCACGCGGTACGAGGACGAGCCGTGCAGCCGGCTGTGCGAGGACAGCAGGCCGAAGGCGATCCACCGCTTGAACAGGGCGGGCGTCGGCGTCCCCTCGAAACCGCCGATGTCGTGGCTCCAGAACCCGAACCCCGACATGCCGAGGCTGAGTCCGCCGCGCAGCGACTCGGCCATCGACGCGTACGTCGCCTCGCAGTCGCCGCCCCAGTGCACCGGGAAACGCTGGCTCCCCGCGGTCGCCGAACGGGCGAAGACGACGGCCTCCTGCTCACCCCGGTGTTTGCGGAGCACCTCGAACACGGTCTGGTTGTAGAGGTACGCGTAGTAGTTGTGCATCCGCTCCGGGTCGGCGCCGTCGGCGTACGCCACGTCCACCGGGACCCGCTCGCCGAAGTCCGTCTTGAAGCAGTCGACGCCCTGTTCCAGCAGCGCCTCCAGCTTCGCGGCGTACCAGTCCCGGGCCGCCGGGCTGGTGAAGTCGACCAGGGCCATGCCCGGCTGCCACAGATCCCACTGCCACACGCTTCCGTCGGGCCGCCGCAGCAGATGCCCGAGGGCCCGCCCCTCCGCGAACAGCGGTGAGCGCTGCGCGATGTACGGGTTGATCCACGCGCTGATCCGCAGTCCCTTGTCCTTCAGCCGCGTCAGCATGCCCTCCGGATCGGGGAACACCCGCGGATCCCACCGGAAGTCGCACCAGTTGAACTCGCGCATCCAGAAGCAGTCGAAGTGGAAGACGGACAGCGGGAGTTCACGGTCCCGCATGCCGTCGATGAAGGAGGTGACGGTGTCCTCGTCGTAGGAGGTGGTGAAGGACGTCGACAGCCACAGGCCGAAGGACCAGGCGGGCGGCAGGGCCGGACGCCCGGTGAGGGCCGTGTACGTGCGCAGGATGTCCTTCGGGGTCGGTCCGTGGATGACGTAGTACGTCAGCTCCTGTGTCTCGGCGCTGAACTGGACCCGGGAGACCGCCTCCGAGCCGACCTCGAAGGACACCCGGCCCGGATGGTCGACGAAGACGCCGTAACCCGCGTCCGTCAGATAGAACGGCACGTTCTTGTAGGCCTGTTCGGTGGCGGTGCCGCCGTCCGCGTTCCACATGTCCACGACCTGGCCGTTCTTGACGAGCGGCCCGAAGCGCTCGCCGAGGCCGAAGACCTGGGTGCCGACACCGAGGTCGAGCTGTTCGCGCAGATAGTGGGCGCCGGTCGCGTCCCGCATGATGCCCATGCCCTTGGCGCCGCTGCTGGTCAGGGTCCGGCCGTGCGCGAGGAAGTCGATGTGCCAGGGCGTGGTGCGGGCCACCCGGACGGACAGGGCGCCCGAGGTCAGGGTCGCGTGGCCGTCGTCGTACTCGGTGTGCGGGGTGAACCCGGTTCCGTGCAGCTCGAACCGGGGGCCCCGGGGCTCCTCGCCCTGGAAGTGGGTGAACGTGACGCCGATGACGTCGGGCATCGGCGCGTGGGCGCGGATCGTCACGACCGGTCCCTTCAGCAGGTCGCCGCGGTGCCGTATGGGCTGCGTCGGCGCGTGGATCTCCAGGCCGCCCGGCCCCGAGGTCACATCGAGGACCTCGACCGGGTGGGCCGCGGTGACGCCGTCGCGCAGCAGCCAGTAGCCGTCCGTGAACTTCACTGTCGTACCCCTTACTTCACTGCGCCGACGGCGATGCCGCGGGTGAGGGTCCGCTGGAAGACGAGGAAGAAGACGATGGCGGGCAGCACACCGAGGAGGGCGGCCGCGTTCGTCATCGTGGCGTCCATCAGACGCTGTCCCTGGAGGACGCCGAGTGCCACCGACACGGTCTGGTTGTCGTTGGAGATCAGCATGACCAGCGGCAGCAGGAACTCGTTCCACGTCCAGATGAAGAAGAAGACGAGGAGCACGCCGATCGTGGGGCGGCTGACCGGGACCACGATCCGCCACAGCACCTGCCACTGGTTCGCCCCGTCGATCCGCGCGGCCTCGATGATCTCGCGCGGGAACCGCCCGAGGACGGCGGAGAGGAGATAGGTGCCGAAGGCCGTCTGGATCACCGTGAACACGATGATCACGCTGAGCCTGGTGTCGTAGAGGCCGGCCTGCTTGCTCAGGTAATAGAGCGGATAGACCAGCGCCTCCTGCGGCAGCGTGTTGGCGAGGACGAAGAAGGCGAGCACCCAGGCGCGGCCCTTGATCCGGCCGATGCCGATCGCGTACGCGTTCAGCACGGACAGCACCGCGGCCCCGACCGCCACCGAGCCCGAGATCAGCACCGAGTTGAGGAGCTTCCGCCCGAAGTCGACGCGCTGCCAGAAGTCCTCCAGACCGTTGAGGTAGAGACCGTGCGGCAGGCTCAGAGGGCCGTGCGCGGAGTACTCGGCGGGTGACTTGACCGCGTTGAGGGCGACGACGGCGAACGGCAGCACCATGAACAGCGCGCCGATGACGAGGGCCACGAGGACCGGGTAGCGGCGAAGGGCGGTCATGCGCGGACCCCTTCCTCGGCGTCCTCGGCGCGGGTCTGGAACCTCAGCCCGATCAGCGCCAGCGCCAAGGTGATCACGGTCAGGACGGTGGAGATCGCGGCGCCGTAGCCGACCTGGGTCTTCTCGAAGAAGGTGGTGAAGGAGAAGTACGACGGCACGTCGGTGGCGCCGCCCGGACCGCCCTTGGTCAGGACGTAGACCGCCCCGAACACCTTCAGCGCGGCGATCGTGCACCACAGCAGGACGACCGAGATCTCCGGGCGGATCTGCGGCAGCGTGATGTGCCAGAACCGCCGCCACCAGCCGGCGCCGTCCAGCTCGGCGGCCTCGTGCAGCCCCGGGTCGACACGTTGCAGTCCCGCCATGAAGACCACGAGAGGGAAGCCGAGCTGCACCCAGACCATCACCCCCATCACGCTGTACAGCGCGAAGTCCGGGTCGCCGAGCCAGTCCCGCTGCCAGGAGCCGAGACCGACGGCCTTCAGCAGCGCGTTGAGCGAGCCGTCGTCGGGGGCGAGGATCCAGCTCCAGACGATGCCCGCGACCGCGATCGGCAGCACCTGGGGGAGGTAGTAGCAGGCCCGCAGCACCGCCACGATCCTGCTGCCGAAATGTCTGCCGATGTAGTCGAACAGGGCCGCGGCCAGGACGAGTCCGACGGCCGTCGGGACGAGGGCCATCGCCAGCACCATGAACAGGCTGTGCCGGAACGACGCCCAGAACTCGCTGTCGTCCAGCAGGGCACGGTAGTTGTCGAGGCCGGTCCACGAAGGGGTGCCGACCCCCTGCCAGTCGGTGAAGCCGATCCCGGTGTTCATCAGGAACGGCACGACGACGACGGCCGTGAACGCGAGCACGCCGGGCAGCAGGAACAGCGCGTAGGAGGTGTGCGGGCGGCTCGGGTGACCGGCCCGGGCCTTCAGGCCGGTCACCCGCCCGCCGCGTTCGGCGGTCACCGTCATGTCCGCGGTACGCCCTTGTCGTACGCCTTCTGGAGGTTGTCCAGGTAGGCGTCGGGTTTCTCGCTGCCGGTGATCAGCTTCTGTGTCTCGGAGACGAGGGTGTCGTAGAAGCCCGCCACCGGCCAGTCCGGGTAGAAGGCGAGCCCGTCACGCCCCGAGAGGGTGTTGTAGTCGGCTATCAGGGTCTTGGTCTTCGCGTCGGTGATCGCGGAGGTGTCCGCGGCCACCGGGACACCGCCCTTGTTGCCCAGCAGGTTCTGGATCTTCTTCGACATGGTGATGTCGATGAAGTCGTAGGCCAGTTCCTTGTTCTTGGCGCCCTTGGGGACCACCCACAGGTTGCCGCCGGAGCCCAGGGTGAGGTTCGAGCCGGGGAACAGGCCGGAGTCCCAGTCGAACTTCGCCTCCGACTCGAAGCGGCCGTACCACCAGCTCCCGGAGAAGAGGATCGGTGACTTGCCCTGGATCCAGGACACGCCCGCGTCCTCGGCCTTCGTGCCGCTGGACTTCTTGGAGATGTACCCCTTCCTCACCCAGTCGGCGAAGGTGTCCGCCGCGTAGCTCCAGGCCGTGTCGTGGAAGTCGGCCTTGCCCTTGTACAGCTCGTACGTGTCGACCCAGGAGCGATCGGCCTTGGAGAGGGCGAGCTGGTAGAGGTACTGCTGGGCGATGTACTCGGCGCCCGCGTTGGCGAGCGGGGTGACGCCCTTCGCCACGAACGCGTCCATGGCGGAGACCAGTTCGTCGTACGTGGCCGGCTCCGCGATCCCGTACTTCTTGAAGAGGTCCTTGTTGTAGAAGACCATCGTGTACTCGGCGTAGTCGGTCACGCCGTACCACTTGCCGGAGCCCATGACGCCGTTCGTGTCGTACTGGCTCGTGGTCCTCACCCCGGCGCTGAGCTTCTTGTCCCAGCCGCGCGCGGTGGCCTCCGCCGTGAGGTCGGTCAGCAGTCCCTGTTTGGACAGGAGCCCGGCCGTCGCGTTGCCCTTGTTGTACTCCATGAGGTCGGGGGCGTCGTTCGAGTTCAGGACCATGGGAGCGGTCTTCTGGATCTGCTCGAAGCCCTTCTCCTCGAACTTCACCTTCACGCCCGGGTGTTGCGCTTCGAATTCCTTGATGGCCTCGTTCCAGGCCACCCCCATCGCGCTGTCCGGCCCTTCGTAGTGCCACAGTCTGAGTGTTCCGCCGTCCGAGGAGCCACTGTCCGAGCCGCCGCATGCCGTCGCCAGCAAGGCACCTGTCAAGGTCACCGCCACCGTCGCCGCCAGGCGCCGTCGTGTCGTCGACATCCACTGCCTCCAGAGGAGTTGGATGGGTATCGGGCCGTCATGCACGCTCGTCGAATCGTTTCGATGCATGACGTCGAAGCGCTTCGACGGGGGAAGGTAGGTGGCGGCCGTGGGCACGTCAATGGGCTGAACCGGAATTGGGGCAGGGGTTCGACGGGTCGGACGACGTCGGGGGGGCTACGAGGTCGTGACCGGGTCCAGTTCGAGGTGGCGCTCCCGGTGCCGTGCCGTACCCGTCCTCGCGGCCAAGGTGGCGATCACGAGCGCGGTCGTCGCCGCCGCCACCGGGACCGTGTATCCCGCGGCCGGTGACCAGTGCTCCACCATCCAGCCCGCCGCCGCGGAACCGCCGGCTATACCGCCCAGCAGGCCCGTCACCGCGAGTGTCATGCCCTCGTTCAGTCGGCCCTCGGGCGTGCGCCGCTGAACCAGGGTCATGCCGGTGACCATGGTCGGAGCGGTCGCCATGCCCGCCACGAGCAGCGCACCCGCGAGAACCGGAAGCGAGCCGGTGAGCCGGACGGCGAGGAGCGGCAGCGTCAGCAGAACAGCCATGGCGCCGACACACACCGCGTACCGCCGAGCGGCGAGCGTGTAGGCGTCGAACGGGGCGGAGCCCGCGGAGTGTCCGAAGGGCCCGCCGTGCTCCGGAGAGCCTGCCGAGCGGTCGGCGGAAGCCTCGCGTCCGGGCGAGGGAGTCTCCCGTCGCAGCGTGCCGAACAGCAGGCCCGCCACGCACGACCCCGCCGCCTGGAGGGCGAGCACCACGCCCGCCGCGGAGCTGTGTCCCCGCTCGTCCGCGAACGCGATCGTGGCCACCTCCATCGCGCCGAACACCGCGCCGGTGGCGAGGAAGGAGAGCAGCAGCGGAGGCATACCGGGCGCGAGCACGGGCGACCCCGATGCCGTGACCGGCCGGAGCGGCGGCTGCGTCGAACGCTGCGCGGTGAAGAGCAGGACGCCCGTCATCAGCAGCGCGGAGCCCACGAGCATGCCCGCCGCCGGGGAGACCGCCCCGCACAGGAAGGCCGCGAGCACCGGGCCCAGCATGAAGCACAGCTCGTCCACGGCCTGCTCGAAGGAGTTCGCGGTGTGCAGCGCCGCCGCGTCCCCCTTCAGGAGGTGGGCCCAGCGTGCGCGGGACATCCCGCCCGTGTTGGGGGTCGTGGCGGTGGCGGCGTACGCGGCGAAGAGGGTCCAGTCGGGCGCGCCGAAGCGCACGCACGCCACCAGCCCCGTCCCGCCGAGCAGCGCGAAGGCCGTGGCGGGAACGGCCACCCGGGCCTGCCCGTGCCGGTCGACGAGCCGCGCGGTCCAGGGAGCGACCACGGCCGTCGCCGCGAGACCCGTCGCCGTGACGGCGCCGGCGAGCGCGTACGAGCCCCGCGCCCCGGCGATCATGATGACCGCGCTCACGCTGAACATGCCCATGGGCAGCCGGGCCACGAGATTCCCGAGGGTGAAGGCGCGGGTGCCGGGCAGCGCGAACAGACGGCGGTACGGGGTGAGCGGTGACATGGATGAACCGTCGCCCGGCGTCGCGGGGGCGGTCCAACACTTACTCCGTCGCGATTCACGCACTTGGGTTGTAGGTTCGCGTGATGCCTGGTCAACGCCCCTTTCCCGGTCACCTGGACCTCCGTCTGCTGCGTGCTTTCCTCGCCGTCGCCGAGGAGCTGCACTTCACCCGTGCCGCCGCCCGCCTGTACGTGGCCCAGCAGTCCCTGAGCCGTGACATCCGCCGATTGGAGCGGGAGCTTCGGGCGGAGCTGTTCGTGCGGACGACCCGGCAGGTGACGCCGACGCTGGAGGCCCAGCGGCTGCTGCCGTACGCGCGCCGTGTACTGGAGGCGCACGACGCGCTGCTGGACGCCTTCGCGCGGCCCGGCGGTGAGGAGCGGCCGCTGCTCGTCGACGTGAACACACCCGGTCTGGTCTCCAGCCGCATCCTCGACCGGGCCCGCGACCTCGCCCCCGGCAGCGAACTGATGGCCCGTTACGAGAGCGGCCTCACCGGCGCGGCGGCGGATCTGCTCGCCGGCCGGCTGGACGTGTCGTTCGGCCGCTTCGCGGGACTCGACCCCGCCGTACGGGCCCGGCTGGACCATCGGGTGGTGCGCTACGAGCCGATGGCCGTCGTCCTGCCCGAGGACCATCACCTCGCCGCCCTGGACGCGGTGCCGCTCGCCGCGCTCGCGGGCGAGACCGTGTACGCGGGGGCGGGGAACCCCAGGACCCTGGAGTGGACCGACCTGGCTCATCACCTGTTCGAGGGACGGGACATCAGACTCGCGTCACCCGCGCCGGTGGCTGTCGGGGCCCAGGAATTCGGGCGGATCATGGCGAAGTGGCGGAATCCTGTGCTCGCCGTAGTGGAGTTTCCGGCCATGCCCGGTTCGGTGTCGAGGCCTCTGATCGACCCCGTACCCCTGTCACCGGTGTCACTCGTGT
Source organism: Streptomyces sp. NPDC096324 (assembly GCF_044763015.1). NCBI lineage: Bacteria > Bacillati > Actinomycetota > Actinomycetes > Kitasatosporales > Streptomycetaceae > Streptomyces > Streptomyces sp. NPDC096324. The sequence goes on from NZ_JBIWFK010000003.1 coordinate 82,172, forward strand.
GGCGCAAGGGACTTGTTCATCCAGGGATCGATGCGCTCGTACGAGCCGCAGCCGAACTCGCGAGCGAAGAAAGTTGGCTACTGAGTCCCCGGGGAGGGTGGATTCCAGCCACCGACGCCCTCATTTCCCTGAGAGATGCATGAGACGTATCCGTACGAGTCCCGCCCTGCGCTACATTCCTGCCTCCGGGCGCGGTGTGATATTGGGGCGCTTTGGACCGAGTGGGGGCTTGGTCCAGTCGACATGGACAGCATTTGCCCGGAGTCGTCGCGCACCCGTGAGCAGTCCCATGGGGGGATGCACGTGCGCGTGGAGAACTGGCGGAAAGACACCCAACCGGCCGACCGGGAGATCGATCGACGGGACGGGCGCCGCATCGATCCGTCACCTGTGCGGGAGGCCGGAGGGCCGACCGCCCGGCCGCAGGCCGACAGAACCCTTTCGTGGCCGGATATGGGGGTTGGCATCAGTCCCGAACACGGAGAACGCGCCGAGCGAGCGGTCGGCGGACGTCCCGAGCGAATCCCGGAGCCGGAGACCGACGTGCTCGCCGGTCGTGTGCCGGAGTCCTACGTGCCGACCGGTCGTGTGCCGGAGAGCGACGGGCTCGTCGGCCGTGCGCCGGAGAGCGACGGGTTAGGCCGCCGCCGGTCCGACGCGGGACCCACGTCCGAGCGGGAACCGGAGGCGTGGTCCGCCGCCGGAGGCACGGTCACGGCGGAGCGGCCGTCCCACACCCGTACGACCCAGGTACGGCCCTTCTTCAGCGACGGACCCACCTTCGACGACGGTCCGGCGACCGGGCCGCTCCCCGCCTCGGCACCGGACGTCGACCCTGCGCCGCGCGCTTCCGGGGAGAACCCCGGCGAGCCGGCGAACGGGCACGACCCGCACGAGGTCACCGTCCAGCTCGACGGCGCGAGTCGGGAGACGGGCGCCCGGCACGGCCGTACGCCACCCGGCCGGCCGGGCCGAGCGGGCAAGGACGCCCCGGGAACCGCCGAGGCGGCCGACGGACCCGTCTTCGTCGACGCCTCCGGCCGCCGCAGCCGCCGTTTCCGCCGCCTCGGCATGCTCGTCGCCGTGGCCTGCGCGGTCTACGCCGTCGTGATCGTCGCCACGCTCCTCTCGGGCAACTCGAACGCTCCCTGGCTCCCGGTGCCGGGCCAGGAGGAGGACACGCCCGCGGGGAAGGTCGAGACCTCCCCGCTGCCCACGCAGTCGGTGAACCCCGCCGGCAGGGGCGCCGCCACCGCGCCCGGCGCGCGGGCCAAGGCCTCCGACGGCACGACACCCTCACCCGGTTCGAGCGCCTCGTCCGGCGCCTCCGCCTCCGCCTCCGCGACGGGCGCGTCCGGCGACCCCAAGCCCAGCACGTCGGCGACCAAGAAGCCGAACCCCGGCGTCACCCCCAAGGACCCGGACCCCGAGCCCCAGCCGTCCGTCTCGGCGGACGGCCAGCCCTCGGCCTCCGCCCCGGCGACCACCCCCGGCAGCACACCCGCCCCCACGGAGACCACCGGCACCACAGGCTCCACCGGAGCGGGGGCCGGTACCGAATGAGCGGCCTCCGCCGACGCGCACCCGCCGGACCCACCACACTGCGCCAGGACCGCGACGCCCCGCGCCGCCGCCTCCCCATGCGCTTCCTGCTGCCCCTCGTCGTCCTGGTCGCGATGATGGCGATGCTGATGCTGCGCGGCTACGTGCACAGCGAGATCCTCGCGGACCACCGCGTCCGGCCCGAGGCGGCCACGGACAAGGTGCCGCAGAAGATCCTCGACGGCGGCCCGGTGATCGACACCCGCAGCGGCCGCACCACCAGCCTCAGCGTCCCGGACCACCGTCTCGTCCTCACCTTCGACGACGGCCCGGACCCGACCTGGACCCCCAAGGTCCTGGACGTCCTCAAGGCGCACCACGCCCACGCGGTCTTCTTCGTCACCGGCACCATGGCCTCGCGCTACCCGGACCTCGTCGAACGGATGGTGAGGGAGGGCCACGAGGTCGGCCTGCACACCTTCAACCACCCCGACCTGTCGTACCAGTCCAAGAGCCGTATCGACTGGGAACTGTCGCAGAACCAACTGGCGCTGGAGGGCGCGGCGGGCATCCGCAGCTCCCTGTTCCGCCCCCCGTACTCCTCGTTCGCCGACGCGATGGACGACAGGTCCTGGCCGGTGGCGCAGTACGTCGGAACCCGCGGCTACATCACCGTCGTCAACAACACCGACAGCGAGGACTGGAAGAAGCCGGGCGTCGACGAGATCGTCCGCCGGGCCACACCCAAGGGCGGCAAGGGCGCCATCGTCCTGATGCACGACTCGGGCGGCGACCGTCACCAGACCGTGCAGGCCCTGACCGAGTTCCTGCCCCGACTGCAGGCCAGGGGCTACGCGTTCCAGAACCTCACCGAGGCACTCGACGCGCCGAGCGCGAACACCCCGGTGACCGGCGTCGACCTCTGGAAGGGCAGGGCCTGGATCTTCCTGGTGCAGGCCTCGGAAAAGACCACCGACGTCCTGGTCGTCGGGATCGCGATCATCGGCGTGCTGGTCTTCACCCGCTTCGGGATGATGCTCCTGCTCTCCGCGCTGCACGCCCGCCGGGTCCGCCGCAAGGACTTCCGCTGGGGCGCGGCGCCGGTCACCGAACCGGTGACGGTGCTGGTCCCGGCGTACAACGAGGCCAAGTGCATCGAGAACACCGTGAACTCCCTCATGGCGAGCGAGCACCCCATCGAGATCATCGTCATCGACGACGGCTCGGGCGACGGCACCGCCCGCATCGTCGAGGACATGCGCCTGCCCGGCGTACGCGTCGTACGCCAGGAGAACGCCGGCAAGCCCGCCGCCCTCAACCGGGGCCTGGCGAACGCGTGTCACGACATCATCGTGATGATGGACGGCGACACCGTCTTCGAGCCGGCGACCGTCCGCGAACTCGTCCAGCCCTTCGCCGATCCCAGGGTCGGCGCGGTCGCGGGCAACGCCAAGGTCGGCAACCGGGAGTCCCTCATCGGCTCCTGGCAGCACATCGAGTACGTGATGGGCTTCAACCTCGACCGCCGCATGTACGACCTGCTGCGCTGCATGCCGACCATCCCCGGTGCCGTCGGAGCCTTCCGCCGCACCGCGCTCGAACGGGTCGGCGGCATGAGCGACGACACGCTCGCCGAGGACACCGACATCACGATGGCCCTCCACCGTGACGGCTGGCGGGTCGTCTACGCGGAGGACGCGCGCGCCTGGACCGAGGCCCCGGAGTCCGTCCAGCAACTGTGGTCCCAGCGCTACCGCTGGTGCTACGGCACCATGCAGGCGATCTGGAAACACCGCCGCGCCCTGATCGAAGGGGGCCCCTCGGGCCGCTTCGGCCGGATCGGCCTGCCCCTGGTCTCCCTGTTCATGGTCCTGGCCCCGCTCCTCGCGCCGCTGATCGACGTCTTCCTCCTGTACGGCGTCGTCTTCGGCCCGACCGGGAAGACGATCGTCGCCTGGCTCGGTGTCCTCACCATTCAGGCGGTGTGCGCGGCGTACGCGTTCCGCCTGGACAAGGAGCGCATGACCCATCTGATCTCGTTGCCCCTGCAACAGATCCTCTACCGGCAGTTGATGTACGTCGTCCTGCTGCAGTCCTGGATCACCGCCCTCACCGGCGGCCGGCTGCGCTGGCAGAAGCTGCGCCGCACCGGCGTCGTGGGCGCGGCACCGGGATCCGTCCCGGGTTCGGCCCCGGGACCGGTTCCTCGGCAGCCGGCGTCGCACGGCGGGAACGAACGGAGGCCGGTCGGATGACCACTCACGAGTACCCGGCGGGGGCGACTCCGCCGCTGGGCACCCCGAGGCCGGCGGTCCCGCAGCCACGTACGGACCCGGGAGCGCCCGCGGACGCATGGCTGCGCCCGCCGTTGCCGGGGTCGTTGCAGGGGCAGGGGCAGGGGCAGGGGCAGCGGCAGCCGGGTATGGACCCCGGTGCGCGGGACCCCGGTGCGCGGGACCCCGGTACCCGGGAACCCGGTACGAAGGACCACGGTAAGGCGCGGGGTACGGACCCGGCGCCGCGCCGCCCCGGCGGCCGCGATCGCTATCTGGACCTGCTCCGGTCCATGGCGCTGGTCCGCGTGGTCGTGTACCACCTGTTCGGCTGGGCCTGGCTGACGATCCTCTTCCCCTCCATGGGCGTGATGTTCGCGCTGGCGGGTTCCTTGATGGCGCGCTCGTTGAGCCGGCCGCCGCTGAGCGTGATCCGGGGACGTCTCAGGCGTCTGCTGCCCCCGCTGTGGGCGTTCGGCGCGGTGGTGCTCGCCATGATGTTCCTGGGCGGCTGGAACCCCGCGAAGGACCCCGACCTCGGTGGCGGCTGGCACGTGGCGGAGCTGCTCGACTATGTCGTCCCGATCGGCGCCCCTCCGTTCCCCTGGCATCTGGGTTCCCCGTCGGGCCTGTTCGAGGACACCTGGGCGGTCGAGGCGGCGGGTGTCCTCTGGTACCTGCGCGCCTACCTGTGGTTCGTGGTCGCGTCCCCGTTCCTGCTGTGGGCGTTCCGCCGTGCTCCGTGGGCGACGGCGCTGGCTCCCCTCGCCCTGACGGCCGTGGTCGGCACCGGGCTGGTCACCATCCCCGGTGAGACCGGCAACACCGTCACCGACTTCACCGTCTACGGAGGCTGCTGGATCCTGGGCTTCGCCCACCACGAGGGAATGCTCGTGAAGGTCCCGCGCTACATCGCCATCTCCTGCTCGGCCCTGATGATGGCCTTCGCCCTGTGGTGGGCCTCGGGTCATCTGGGCCCCGACGGCTGGGACATGAACGACATCCCGCTGGCCGACGCGATGTGGTCCTTCGGATTCGTCGTGATCCTGCTCCAGTACAGCCCGTCCTGGCGGGAATTGCCGGGCCGCCTCGCCCGGTGGGACAAGCTGGTGACGCTGTCCAACAACCGCGCGGTCACGATCTACCTGTGGCACAACACGCTCATCATGGCCACGGTCCCGATCCTCGACCAGCTCTACAACCTCCCCTTCATGGACAACGACGGGGCGGCGGCGGCCCTCGATTCCACCTACAGCCTGTGGATGTTCGTCCTGGTGTGGCCGCTGATAGGCCTGACCATCCTGGCCTTCGGCTGGATCGAGGACATCGCCGCCAAACGGAGCCCGCGCCTCTGGCCGAACGGGGCCAAGGGCCGCGGGGGCGGGGGGCGTTCGTCGCCCCGGGGGCACCGGGCGAAGGCCTAGCGGCGGCTGAGCGACGGGGTGTTCCTTGGCTGGTGCTTCACTGCGCCGACTCGCGGGGGCACCCCTCGTCCCGATCTCGGCCCCGGCCCTTGTCCCGGTCCTGCCCCTGGTCCCCTTTCATCCCGTGATGTCACTCAATCGAAGGTTCTGGGTGGCCGTTTGGTCATGCTATGAACCCCTATATCCACCTGCTCGGCGCCCTTCGTCCTGGTGTCGTGGGCAGGGGCCCCGCTAGCGTGACGTGCCGCCGCCCCTCCCGCACCCCACGCCGCCAGGAGCTCCCGTGAACCGCCGCGCCTGCCTGCTCCCGACAGCCGCCTTGCTCTTGCTGACCGCCTGCGGCGGGGGTGACGAGACGCGCGGGATCGCGGGGGTGGGGGCGGGGAGCGCGACGCCGGCTTCGCCGAGCGCGACGTCTTTGGCGGGTCGACCGGAGATCGAGTTGCCGTCGGATCTCACCTACACGTTCGAGTGGCCCAGAACGGGCGACAAGGTCAAGGACGCGGTACTGGAGGACGGCGAGCAGTCGATCAAGGCCGTCGACCTGGCCATCGTGAACCAGGACGCCCTCGACGAGGCATACCTCTTCTACTACGAGGGCGAAGCAGCCGCGCAAACCCAGAAGTTCGTCCAGGCATACGTCAACGCCAAGGCCCGTACAACGGGCGTGTTTCGCTATTACGCGGCGACTGTAGCCCTGAACGATTCCACCGACGCGTCGCTCGTCTACTGCGAGGACCAGAGCCACGCGTACGACATGTATCTCAAACCGAAGAGGATCAACAGAACGGCCGTCACGAACAACAGCTACGTTCTGTACAACACCCAGTTGCGCAAGAACGACAAGGGCGTCTGGGTCGTCGAGAAGCTCTTCTCTCAGAGGGGAAACGCAAAGTGCCGGCCCTGAGCGCCGGTCGGCGAGGGTTGACCTCCGCCGTGGTGATCGGTTCGCTCTGTCTGAGTGCGGCCCCTGCCCTGGCCGACACCGAGATCAGCGGAGGGGCTAAGACACTTTCTCCCGGCGGTCAGGCTTCTGGAGGTGTGGACAGCAAGGGCAACCTCTTTGCCGCCGCCGGTGCTGTCGTGTTCGATCGTTCGCGGAACCGGGGCGGTGAATCTGCCGGACCGGTGACCTCGGCCTCGGGTGGCTGGGTCCCGCCCGCCTGCTACTACGCTCCGAAATACACCCCGGCCCAGATGCAGACGTACAAGGAATCGATCTGGGGCCTCGAATCGACGGGGTACCAGTGGGACGCGGATCAGCGCGACACCTACGTGAACGGGCATCCGTACAAGGACTTCAACAAGGCCAAGTCCGGCAAGGGCTACTGGTGGGACGCGTACGTCACGCCGGGCCGTGAGGGCGACCCGGCCGCCTCCAGATGCACCAAGGACACCTTCTGGGTCGACAAGGGCGCGACCCCGCCGGCGGATGCTCCGGAGGCGATCACCCCGCAGATGCTGGCGCAGCTCGCGTACGCGGAGATGCGCGTGCCGTCGACGAAGGTGGACCTGGCCCCGGCGGGGACGACGAAGGTGAACCTGCCGACGTGGGCGTGGCTGGACACGGCGAAGTTCAAGCCGGTGTCGGTGACGGCGTCGGTGCCGCTGCTGAATGTGACGGCGACGACGACGGCGGAGCCGGTTTCGTTGAGGATCGACCCCGGAACGGCGGACGCACAGACGTATCCGGCGTCGGGCGTCTGCGAGATCACGGGCGACCGCATCGGCGAGGCGTACGCGAAGGGCAAGGCCGGGCAGACGCCCCCATGCGGGCTGCGGTACCTGCGCTCCTCGGGCACCGGCTCCTACCGGTTGCAAGCCACCCTCACCTGGCGAATCCACTGGACGGGCACCGGCATACCAGCGCCACGGAACCTGCCGGACGGCACCTTCGGGGCCGGCCAGGACGTCGTCGTCCAGGAGATCCAGTCCATCAACCGCTGAGTCCGGCTCCACGGACTCCCTGAGATCCGGAGAGAGCAGAGGGCGTGGCGGAGCGGTTGGCTGTCGACGGCGATGAGCTGTCGCACTTCATGAAGATGCTCGGCAAGTCGACCGAGTCGTTGCAGGGCTTGCGCAGGGCGTTGGGGGACGCCACGGTCTCCGGTCTGGGAACGGACGATCTCGACAGTGCCTGCGAGGAATTCCAGGACAACTGGAAGTACGGGGCCGACCAGATCGGCGAGCAGACCGAGGACCTGGCCAAGATCATCGGGAAGAGCCGGGACAGCTACCGCGAGGTGGACAGGGCCCTGGAGCAGGCTCTGGGGAAGGCCGGGAACGGCAGGGGCGGCGGTACGAGGTGACGTACGCGCCCGAGGGCACGGGGGCGGCGCCCGACTCGCGCATCCCCCACCCCGACCACCCGCATCTCGGCTTCGATCCGGTGCCGGGCCGTACGGAGACCGTGAGCGCCCTCCGCAAGAAGCTCACGGAGTGCGCGAAGGTTCTAGAGGAGACGCACGGGCTCGTCACCAGGCTGATGGACGGCAGCTACTGGAAGGGCGACGCGGCCGTCGCCTTCCGGGAGCAGTTGGACGGCGGACCGCTTCCCCTGAACCTGAAGAACGCGGCGCACTCCATCCGGAAGGCGGCCGGACAACTCGACCGCTGGGAAGGCGAACTCGACGACTTCCAGCGGCGGGCGAAGCGACTCGAACAGGACGCGAAGGACGCCCAGGCCGCCCTGGACCGGGCGAGGGGGCATGCCACGAAGGCGGGTGACAGCCCCGACCTGGAAGGGAAGGGCGCCGCGCACGACGAGGCGCGGAAGGCACTGACCAAGGCGAACACGGCGGTGGACGACGCCGAGGACGCCCTGCGCAGGATTCGGGGGACGGCGCGCGAACTCGCCGGGGAACACGAGCGCCGGGCCTGTCTGCGCGCCGGAAAGATCCGCGACGCCACGAAGAAGCTGGCCCCGCATGAGCCGGGTTGGTTCGACTCGGCACTCGACTGGGTCATCGAAAACCTGCCGGACATCTTGAGCACGCTGGGGGCGGTGATCGGCTTGGTTGCGTTGTTCGTTGTGTCGGGTGGGACGTTGGCCGCGGTGTTGCTGCTGGCTGCGTCGGCTTTGAGTGCGACGTCGTTGACCACCAGAGTCTCTGAGCATCCGACGGTGTGGGCGTCGTTGCGAGATGGCTTTGCCAAGGGGGAGCTCGACACCGACTTTTGGAGCAACCTCGTGACTGTCGGGGGTGACGCTCTAGGCATGATTCCCGGCATTGCCGCCGTGGGTAAGGGCGCTGCGGTTGGGCTTCGGGCTGCGAGTGAGACGGGTGAAGCCCTCTCCCTGGGGCAACGGGCCGTCCGGTTTGGGAGCAGCACCATGGAGCACGCGAAATCCATTTCGAGCTTGGACAATGCGTTGCTCGGTTTTACGGTTCGCGGCGCCAGAGCGGCACAGATCACGAAAGGGATTGAGGTCACCTCGGCTTCGGTGGGCGTCGGCACCGCTGGCGTTGGCCTCGCCATGACCGCGGTGGACACCGACGACGGGATCAAGGACGGCTCGGTGGCGACTATCGACGGCGCCAGGCTTGGCCTCGACGCCGGAGGTCTTGTCGATATCGCCCGTCACGTTTTGTGATTTCCGAACAGAGAGCAGACACCGCATGACTCCGACCGAGTACCCGACCGCATGGGACCACCCCCCGACCAGAAGGGCCTTCGTTGAGCACTTGATCTTGCTCGTTCTGCGCTTGGTGGGCTGGTTCGCTGTCTGGATCGGCTTGTTGGCTGTCCTGGTGGTCTTTCTGTCGCCGGGGTTCACCCCGCTCTTCGTCCCCCTCCTGGGGTATGCGACCTTCCGAGCCGTCCTCCAACTCGCCTACATCCGGCCCTCCATCTACATTCAGCGCGTGCTCTGGCAGTACCCCTGGCAGTTTCTCTCGGATGTGCCCCGGGGCCGGAACCGGCATCCGTTGGTCGAAGAGAATGAGATGTGGCTGGAGCTGCCCAACCCTGAGGAGCCGGGGGAGCGCATTCCACTGCTGTTTCTTTCCGGGATGCGTACCTTCTGGTGGATGCGACGGTTCGGTACCGCTCGTACGAAGCCGGAGCTGAAGGCGGAGATCGAGCCGCTCTGGTTCGCCGGTGATCCCCGTTTCATCGCCGTCATCGCGGCTTCCCGGCGGAAAGGCGAGGCCCCCAAGCGGCTGCACCTGCTCTACCAGCGCACGGCCACGGGCCGCCGGGGCATCGAGCCGACCGACTGGAACGCGAGTCCGGCCGCCCTCGAACGGGCCCGTCGTTCCGGTGCCCATGTCCCCGACGCGGTGCGCCCGCACTCGCATCCCCACTGACTCGTACCGGGCAGGATCCGATGACCACGGCCCCCCGCTTCACCGTCGCCGATTCGGCGGAAGACCCCGACGCGGACATCTGGTTCGCGGAGCCCGCCGGCTTCACCGCGGTGCCGCTCGACGCGCTGCTGCCCGCACCGGACTCCCCGGCGGCAGAAGATCTGCGTACGGCCCTCGCGCCGTTCCTCCAGGCGGCTCTCGATGAGACGGTACGGCAGCGGTTCCTCGCCCAATTCACTCAAGGGCAGCAACTGCTCGCTGCGTTACGTGAGGAGGGAACCGTTCACTGCTCGATCGGGTTGCACCGGGACGACGTCGACGAGGGGGCCGGGACCGGCGGCGGACCGTTGCTGTCGTTCTTCACCGTCTCCTGGCGGACCACGGCCGTGGCGCCGCGAGCCGTCACGGCCGCCCGTGCCGTGAGCGGGCTCGACGCGCGGACAGTCATCGAGTACGCCGAACTTCCCTGCGGGCCGGTCACGTTCAGCGAGACCGTTCATGTCCCCGACGCGGTCGAAGGGCTTCCTCGGACACCCTTGATCCAGTTCCGGGCCCACCTGCCGCATCCGGACTGCAGGCGGCTGGCCGTGTTCACGCTGAGCACGACTGCTGTCGGACGGCGCGAGCAGTACCGGGCGATCCTCCGCCGCATCGCGACGATGACCAGCTTCGAGGGGTCGGGGTCTTTGCGGACAGCAACCAGGTGAACCGTCGGCCCGAAGGGTCGCGTTCAAACGAGGCTGCCGGTAAGGCAGTTGGCCACACTATGGGCCTCTATGGGCAACCACTGTTACTGGGTTGGCACCGTTCGCGCTGGTGTCGTCGCACAGGCCGCCGTTAGCGTGTTGGTGCCCTTCCGCACCCCACGTTGCTCAGGAGTCTGCCGTGAACCGCCGTTCCCGCCTGCTTGCCACAGTCGCTGTCGGAGCGTCAGCCGCGCTGCTTTTGACCGCATGCGGTGGGGGCGCTGACAAGCCGAAGGCCAACGACAAGATCGCCGGCGCGGACACCGGTACCAGTAAGTCCCCGTCACCGAGCGCGACCGCTTCGGCGGGGGACTCCGGGCGCCCCGAGATCGTTTTCCCCGCCGGCGTCAAGAACGTGTTCGAGGACGAGAAGACCGGCGACCCGACGAAGGACGCCGTCCTCGCGGACAGCGCCCTCAGCGTCAACTCCATGGATGACGCGATCTTCCAGGGGAGCGTCAACACCAAGGCGTTGGGCTTCTACAACTCAGGCAAGGCGCTCAACGCCGCGATCACCTACGTCCAGGGGTACCTCGACAAGGGAGACACGTGGGTCGGCACCACGCGTTACTTCAACCGGCGCGTGACCTTGTCCAGTGACACGGCGGCGTCGGTTGTCTACTGCTCGGACGAGAGCAAGTCGTTCCTCAAGAACCGCAAGACCAAGAAGACCCAGAACACTCCCACGACAGCCGACAGCTACGTGCTCTACAACGCCAAGCTCGTAAAGAACGGTCGGGGAGTGTGGCAGACGACGGACATCATCTCGGACCGGGGGGCCAAAGCATGCCAGCCGTGAAGCAAGCATCCAGGCTAGTGACGGCCGCGACAGTGATGGCCGTTGCGGCCCTGGCTCCCGGGATCGCCTATGCGGGCGGACGGGGTGGCGACGGCAACGTCGGACAGACGCAGCAGCACGGCGATTCGCACGGAGACGGCAAACTCTCGGCCACCGCCGGAGCTGTCGTCTTCGACCGGTCCAAGAACGGGGCCGGGAATGCCGCCGGGCCCGTGACCTCCTCCTCCGGAAACTGGACCCCGCCGGCCTGTTACTACGCTCCGAAGTACACCCCGGACGAACTGCAGAAGTACCTGGAGCCCATCTGGAACGCCGAGTCCACCGGATCCCAGTGGGACCAGGAACAGCGCGACAAGTATGTCAACGGCGGCGAGGCCAAGGACTTCAACAAGGACAAGACCGGCGAGGGCTACTGGTGGGACTCGTACGTCACGCCGGGCCGTGAGGGCGACCCCCACGCGCTGGACTGCAACAAAGCAATCTTCTGGGTCGACAAGGGCGACGCCCCGCCGGCGGATATTCCGCAGGCGATCACCCCCGAGGTACTGGCACAGCTCGCGTACGCGGAGATACGCGTGCCCGGGACCAAGGTGGACCTCGCGCCCGAGGGCACGACGAAGGTGAACCTGCCGACGTGGGCGTGGCTGGACACGGCGAAGTTCAAGCCGGTGTCGGTGACGGCTTCGGTGCCGTTGCTGAAGGTGAGCGCGACGACGACGGCGGAGCCGGTTTCCTTGAAGATCGAGCCCGGTACGGCGGACGCGCAGACCTATCCGGCGTCGGGCGTCTGCGAGATCACGGGGGACCGTATCGGCGAGGCCTACGCGAAGGGCAAAGCCGGAGAGACGCCTCCGTGCGGGGTGAAGTATCTCCGCTCCTCGGGTGACGGCTCGTACAAGCTGAGGGCCACCATCACCTGGAAGATCCACTGGACGGGCACCGGCGTACCCGACGCCCGGAACCTTCCGGACGGCACCTTCGGGGCCGACCAGGACGTCGTCGTCCAGGAGATCCAGTCCATCAACCGTTGAGCCGCGATTCTGCGTACGTCCACTCCACGGGCTGCTGTCGCCCGTGCGCCCGTGTGCCCGTTCGCGTTTGTGTCGGCACCCAGGCCACGGCCGGCGTGTCGGTGCCGTTCCGCGCCCCACAGGAGTTCACCGTGAACCGCCGTTCCCGTCTGCTTGCGACCATTGCCGTCGGAGCGTCCGCCGTGCTGGTTTTGACCGCGTGCGGCGGGGACGGCGGCAAGCCGAAGGCCGACGACAGGGGCGCCGGGGCGGACATCGGCGGCGAGGCGTCGGCCACTCCCGGCGCGAGCGCGACGGCGCAGTCGGGTCGGCCGAGGATCGAGCTGCCCGCCGACCTGCACTACACCTTCGAGTGGCGCAGGACGGGCGACAAGGACAAGGACGCTGTCCTGGCCGACGGTGAGCTGTTCATCAAGGCCACGGACCAAGCGATCGCCAACCAGGATGTGCTGGACCCCGCCTATCGCTTCTACTCGGCGGAGGAGCTCGCGGCCGCGACGCAGAAGTACGTGCAGCGATTCGTGGACCACAAGGCCCGGACCACCGGCACTTACCGCTTCTACAGCGAGTCCGTGACCCTTCAGGGCGATGGAGCGGCGGCGCTCACGTACTGCGAGGACCAGGGCAAGGCGTACAACAAGTACGTCAAGACCGGAAAGGTCGACAGGACCCCGGTCACGAAGAACAGCTACATCTTCTACAACACGACGTTGAAGCGGAATGCGGACGGCGTCTGGGTGACGCAGGACATGCTCTCGGAGAGGGGCAGCGCCAGGTGTCAGCCGTGAAGATGCCGGTGCGTGAAAGTGTGAGGTCGTTGCTGGTGTGAACCGGCGGTTCGGGTGGGGAGTTGAGGGGCGCGTGAGTAAACGGCAGATCCGGAAGATGTTCCGGTTGATGGCGCAGGGGCAGGCGGTCCAGCTCACGAGCCCCATGGCCTCCGTGAAGAAGCTGGCCCGACTCGCTTTCGTCGCCCAGCAGTTCGGCTACGAGTACGCGGACGTGCGCCAGGGCGGCGGCCGCAACAACGCGCTCACGATGCTCATCGTGCCCGACCCGGGTCCGCAGGCTCAGGCGCGTGCCGCGCAGAACTGGGCGCAGTATCCGCAGGCCGCCGACGGGGTCTCGTTGCCGCCCGTCGTCCCTGACGCCCTGGAACTCCTCAAGGCCCGCATCAACTTCGACCTCACCGGCAAGAACGCCGAGAAGCGGATGCTGTACGCGGGGCTCGGTCTCACCGTCGGGTGCGCCGTCCTCGCGGTGCGGACGGGTGGGGGTTCCGTCGCCTTCGCGGGGGCCGGCATCCTGTGGGCCGTTCTGATGGTCGTCCTCGCGGTCGGTCTCGTCGTCACGCGCAAGCGGAACGCCAGGTTCGCGGCGCTGCTGGCGGCGGCCGGGTTCGCGCCGGTGACGGAGGAGGGCGGAAGGGTGCGGTATCTGCCGCCGACGGCGGGGTACGGCGGCCCGCCGACCGGCCCGTACGGCCCCTACGCCCCGTACGCCGGGCAGAGTCCGCAGACGCCTCAACCTCCGTACGCCGGTCAGATCCCGCAGCCACCTCAGCCCCCGTACGCTGGTCAGAGCCCGCAGACACCCCAGCCCCCATACGCCGGTCAGGCCCCGTACGCGGGTCAGGTCCCCCATGCCGGCGTGCCTTCGCAGGGTTTCAAGGATCCCTACGCCGGTCAGAACCCCCAGGCTCCGTACGCCCCCGGCCCGTACGTCCCGCAGCCTCCCGGCACCGCCCCTGGCGCGCCCGGCAACCCGTACGCCGCCCAGCCCGGCCCCGTACCACCGCGGCCGCAGCCGCAGTCACCCCAGCGGCCTTAGCGCCGCGGGAGCTACCGGCCCGGGCACGGCTGTTCCTCCCACACCTCCGCCAGCCCGAACGCCGCGAAGACCGTCGGGAGTTGGAAGACCACCGTGTGGCTCACCGCCGCGTGGGTCGTCGTGAAGACCTGGAGGGTGTGCAGGCGGTGGGCGGTGTCGTCCGGGGCGCGGACGTAGGCCGCGAGGGCCGGCCGGCCGTTGGCCGAGGTGGGGCGCAGGCGCCAGTCCTTGCCGCGCATCGTGAAGACACGGGCGATGAAGGCGACATAGGCGTCGGGGCCGACGTACCAGTTGAGGACCGGAGGCATCTCCAGGACGACGTCCTGGGTGAGCAGGGTGCGCAGGGTGTCGAGGTCGGCGTCCTCGAAGGCACGCTGATAGCGGTCGATCACGGCGCGCCCCTCGTGGTCCGGCGGTTCCGTCACCTCGTCCTCGGTCAGGCCGGCCTCGCCGAGCCGTGCCCGGGCCCGTTGGAGCGCGCTGTTCACGGACGCGGTCGACGTGCCGAGGGCTTCGGCCACCTCGGTCGCCGACCACGCCAGTACGTCACGCAGGATGAGGACGGCCCGCTGGCGCGGAGGCAGCAACTGCATCGCGGCGATCAGCGCGAGCCGCAGACTGCCCCGGGCGGCCACCACTCCCGCCGGATCACCGGTCCCGACCCCGGAAACGGGCCCGTCCGGGAACGGTTCGAGCCACGGCACCTCCGCCGCCGGTGTCATCGGCGCGCCCGGATCCTCGAGCGCGCCGACCAGGCCCGACGGCAGGGGCCTGCGGGCGCGGCCGCGCAGCGCGGTCAGACATCTGTTGGTGGCGATGCGGTACAGCCAGGTGCGCAGGGACGCGCGGTCGGCGTCGTAACGGTCGTACGCGAGCCAGGCCCTGAGCAGCGTCTCCTGCACCAGATCCTCGGCCTCGTGCACCGACCCGAGCATCCGGTAGCAGTGCGTCAGCAGCTCGCGCCGGTAGGGCGCCGTCCGCTTCTCGAAGTCCCCGCGCGCCTCGAAGTCCCCGCGTGCCCCGATGTCTCCGCGCGTGCCGGAGTCGTCGCGCGCCCCGAAGTCCCCGTGCCGACCGAGGCCGTCGTCGCGCCCGCCGTGGCCGTGGGCCTCGCCGTCGTCGCGCCCTTCGTCCCCGGTCAGACCCTCGTCGTCCCGTTTCCCCATCATCCGCTCCTCGGCCGCGTTCCGTCGCTCACCGGTACCTACCTCCGGATCCGCCTGAACTCATCGCCCCGGCACCGATGACTTCCGGCCGGCGCGGAAGTACGTACCGGCGTCGAACCCGTTCGAGGGAAGGAATCATCATGACCAGCACCACCGACGACGGCCAGGACATCCGCGGCGTCCTCGACCGTCTCTACTCCGCCTGGGCCGACTACGACGCCGACGCCTTCGCCGCGCTCTACACCGAGGACGCGACCGTCGTGATGCCGGGTGTCTTCAACGACGGGCGGGAAGAGATCCGTGCGTACATCGCGGCGGCGTTCGAGGGGCCGCTGAAGGGGTCCAGGCCGCTCGACGAGCCCCGGCGGATCCGTTTCCCGCGGCCCGGCACCGCCGTCGTCGTCAGCGAGGCCGGGATTCTCCTGGCCGGGGAGAGCGAGGTCCCCGCCGGCCGGCAGCACCGGGCGACCTGGGTGCTCGTCCGCGATCCCGCCGACGGGACCTGGGCCATCACCTCGTACCACAACGCGGCCGTCTGACCGACCCGGGCGAGGGGCGTACGGCGCACGTCCGCCGGACGCCCCTCGCCCGGTCCCGGACCCGTCCTCACGGCGCGGTCCGGGGCCGGGTGAGAGCAACGTTCCCTTCAGGTCACTCACAGCCACAGGGCGGAAACGCGCCCTCCCTACCTTCGGGAAACAGCAGGCCAGTAAGCCCGGAGAACCAATGGAGGCGTGAGATGACTGCCCCAGCCACGAGTACGGCCCCCGCGCGGGGCGGTCGCTGGATCGAGGAGTGGGATCCGGAGGACGAGGTCTTCTGGGCGGAGAAGGGGGAGAAGGTCGCCCGGCGCAACCTGTTCTTCTCCGTGCTGTCCGAGCACATCGGGTTCTCCGTCTGGACCATGTGGTCGGTGCTGGTCCTGTTCATGGGACCGGAGTACGGACTCACCCCGGCCGACAAGTTCCTGCTCACCTCGATGGTGACGCTCGTCGGCGCGGTGGTGCGGGTGCCCTACACCTTCGCCGTCGCGCTCTTCGGCGGCCGGAACTGGACCATCGTGTCCGCGAGTCTCCTGCTCGTGCCCACCGTCGCCGCGTTCGTCGTGATGGAGCCTGGCACCTCGTTCGGCACCTTCCTCGTGATCGGACTGCTGGCCGGGGTCGGCGGCGGCAACTTCGCCTCCAGCATGACCAACATCAACGCCTTCTTCCCGCTGCGGAAGAAAGGATGGGCGCTCGGCCTCAACGCGGGCGGCGGCAACATCGGCGTCCCCGTCATCCAGCTCGTGGCGCTCGCCGTCATCGGGGCGGCAGGCGGGCCCCGGGTGCTCCTCGGGATCTACATCCCCCTCGTCGTCGTGGCCGCCGTCCTCGCCGGCCTCTTCATGGACAACCTCACCACCGTGAGGAACGACACCGGCGCGGCCCTGGACGCCGCGAAGGACGCGCACACCTGGATCATGGCGTTCCTCTACATCGGGACCTTCGGATCGTTCATCGGCTACGCCTTCGCCTTCGGCCAGGTGCTCCAGGTCGAGTTCGGGCGGACACCGCTCCAAGCCGCCTACCTCACCTTCATCGGCCCGCTGCTCGGCTCGCTGATCCGGCCCGTCGGCGGCCGGCTCGCCGACCGCTACGGCGGCGCCAGGATCACCCTGTGGAACTTCGTCGCCATGGCCGCCGCGACCGGGGTCCTGGTGTTCGCCAGCAGTGAGAGGTCGCTGGCGCTGTTCGTCTCCGTCTTCGTGGTGCTCTTCGTGCTCAGCGGGCTCGGCAACGGCTCCACGTACAAGATGATCCCCGGCATCTTCCAGCGGAAGGCCCTGGAAGCGGGGCTCGAAGGGGAGGAGGCCGCCCGCCACGGACGGCGTCTCTCCGGCGCCGCCATGGGGCTCATCGGCGCGGTGGGCGCGCTCGGCGGTGTCGGCATCAACCTCGCCTTCCGCCAGTCCTTCCTCAGCTCCGGCTCCGGCACCGGCGCCTTCGTCACCTTCCTCGTCTTCTACGCGGCCGCCTTCGCGGTCACCTGGGCCGTATACCTTCGCTGCCCGGCCGCCGAGCCGGGGACGAGCGTCACCGCAGAGGCGAAGCCCCAGCTCAGCTACGCCGAGGTGTGACGTAACACGCCCGACATCACCTTGATCCGAGCCTGTCACGGTCCGTTGACAGGCTCGGATCAGCCGCGACGTACGACAGACAGCACAGACCCGTACGACGACTCGACGAGCGCGAGACGAGAACCCATGGACGACGAACAGCAGCGACCCGATCACGGGCCTCTCTCCGGGTTCACCGTTGGGGTGACCGCCGCGCGCCGCGCCGACGAACTGGGCGTGCTGCTCCAGCGGCGCGGGGCCACCGTCGTGCACGCGCCGGCCCTGCGGATCGTGCCCCTCGCCGACGACGGCGAACTGCTCACCGCCACCAAGGAGTTGATCGACGACGCCCCCGACGTGGTGGTGGCCACCACCGCCATCGGATTCCGCGGCTGGGTCGAGGCCGCCGACGGCTGGGGCCTGGGCGAGGAACTGCTCGCGCGGCTGCGGAGCGTGGAACTGCTCGCCCGCGGGCCCAAGGTCAAGGGCGCGGTCCGGGCCCAGGGGCTGACCGAGGAGTGGTCGCCGTCCTCCGAGTCGATGGCCGAGGTGCTCGACCGGCTGCTCGAAGAGGGTGTGGACGGCCGCCGCATCGCCGTACAACTGCACGGGGAACCGCTGCCCGGGTTCGTCGAGTCGCTGCGCGCCGCCGGGGCCGAGGTCGTCCTCGTGCCGGTGTACCGGTGGATGCCGCCCGAGGACATCGGCCCCGTCGACCGGCTGCTCGACGCGGCCCTCACCCGCGGGCTGGACGCGCTCACCTTCACCAGCGCCCCCGCCGCGGCCTCCCTGCTGACCAGGGCCGAGGAGCGCGGTGTGCGCGCGGAGTTCCTCGCCGCGCTCCACCACGACGTCCTGCCCGCCTGCGTCGGCCCGGTCACCGCGCTGCCGTTGCAGGCCCTCGGCATCGACACCGTCCAGCCCGAACGCTTCCGGCTCGGCCCCCTCGTACAACTGCTCTGCCAGGAACTGCCCGGCCGGGCGCGGACGTTGCCCGTCGCCGGGCACCAGGTGGAGATCCGGGGCCACGCGGTGCTGGTGAACGGGGCGCTGCGCCCCGTGCCGCCCGCCGGGATGTCGCTGCTGCGGGCCCTCGCGCGGCGGCCCGGCTGGGTGGTGGCACGGGCCGAACTGCTGCGCGCGCTGCCGGGATCCGGTCGCGACGAGCACGCCGTGGAGACCGCGATGGCCCGGCTGCGCACGGCACTCGGCGCGCCCAAGCTGATCCAGACGGTCGTCAAGCGGGGCTACCGACTCGCGCTGGACCCGGCCGCGGACGCCAAGTACGCCGACGCCTGAGGCCGCCGGTGCCGTAGCAGGGCACGGGCGAGGCAGGCCAGCGCGAGCGTCGACAGCAGTGCCCGTACGACGTTCCAGGCCACCCAGGTGCTCTCGAACCGGTCGCGCACCGCGGCCGGATCGGCGATCCGCACGGGGTCGCCCGCGTCCGCGAGGCCGTTGTTGAGCGGGACGTTGACGGTCACGGTGACCAGGAACGCGAGCGTGTACGCGGCGAGCGCGGCCAGCACCCACCACCGGTCCGGCGTGCCGCGCGACTGCCAGGCGGCGATCCCCGTCAGCGCCAGGGCGCCCAGGAAGCCCAGGAAGAAGACCGGGTTCTGGATCACCTCGTTGATGTTCCGCATCACCTCGATGAACACGCGGTCGTCACTGCGCGCCAGCGCCGGCATCACCGCGCAGGCGAAAACGTAGAAGGCCCCCGCGATCAGGCCCGTCGCGACCGTGGCCGCACCCAGTACACCCGCGGCGGCATCGCGCCGCTCCGTGCTGTCGTCCGTCATGTCCCTCAGTCAACCGGCGGGCCGCGGCGGGTGACATGGCCGAGGAGCGCGGCCGCATACGCGTGCGTCCACGGCACGTTCCGCCACGCGCCCGGTAAGCATCCGGCGGGCATCCGGTACGGGACCGGTGCCGAGTCTTCCGGCGGGGCGCCGGGGCATGCACTGTAGGGGGTACAGCGGCAGGTGACCCCAAGGCGGTGACAGGCGCATGGCATCGGGCATGGCCACAGCCTCGTACGAGCTGCGGTTCGACTCCGGGCGGATCTGCCTGGACCTGACGGCGACCACCCATCCCGAGGAACGCCTCGACTCGGCCGCCCGGTTGAGCGACTGGGTCCTCGCGTCCGGGCTGGTTCCGGCGGGTACCGTCCTGGCCGCCGTCGACGCCTCTTGGCTGCTCGGCTTCCGGGAACTGCGCGGACATGTCGCCCAGTTGGTGCGCGGCGAGCTGGACGGGCGGCCCGCGGACAGCGCCCTCGCCCGCGTCAACGCCGTCGCCCTCGCGGCTCCGCCCGCTCCCCGGGCCGTCCGCGCCGACGACGGTTCACTGCACAGGGGGCTCCGCACTCCGCCGTACAGCGGTGAACTACTGTCTGTGGTGGCCCGGGACGCCCTCGATCTGCTCACCGACCCGCTCGCGCGGGCGAGTCTGAGACAGTGCGAGGGCGACAACTGCCCGATCGTCTATCTCGACACCTCGCGCGGCCGGCGCCGCCGCTGGTGCTCCAGTGAGGTGTGCGGCAATCGGGAGCGGGTGGCCCGGCACCGGCGGCGGGCGGCTCTGGCACGCGCCTGATCACACCCGTCCGTGATGTTCCAGTGACGTGAGGTGATCGATATGCATTCTTTTCGCTGTCTACACATCTTCCCCAGAAAAAATCCTGAACACTTTGAACACCCGCGTACCAGCACACGTACCCGGTGATGAGCGACCGACTGGGGGAACCCCCGGACACCGGAGGTAGGCGTGCGCAAGGATTCAGCCGTGGCTGATGAACACAAGCCAAGGGCCCGACATCGCATGTCTCAGCAGTCCTCGTCGACCGAACCCGACGAGGAGCTGATGCGTGCGCTGTACCGGGAACACGCGGGGCCCCTGCTGGCCTACGTGCTGCGCCTGGTGGCCGGAGACCGGCAGCGCGCCGAAGACGTTGTGCAGGAAACACTCATCCGTGCCTGGAAGAACGCCGGCCAGCTCAATCGAGCGACCGGTTCGGTACGCCCCTGGCTGGTGACGGTCGCCCGGCGCATCGTCATCGACGGCCACCGCAGTCGGCAGGCCCGGCCGCAGGAGGTCGACCCGTCGCCGCTGGAGGTCATCCCCGCGGAGGACGAGATCGACAAGGCGTTGTGGCTGATGACACTGTCGGACGCGCTGGACGACCTGACCCCTGCTCACAGGGAAGTATTGGTCGAAACTTACTTCAAAGGGCGTACCGTCAATGAGGCGGCCGAAACGCTCGGCATTCCCAGCGGCACTGTGCGCTCACGGGTTTTCTACGCCCTTCGGTCGATGAAGCTGGCTCTTGAGGAGCGGGGGGTGACGGCATGAACACGTACGGGGGTTACGGAACAGGTGGTCCGGGAGCCATGCAAGGTCCACGAGGACAGCAAGGGTCCGGGGACAACATTCACGAGACTGTCGGCGCCTACGCGCTCGGCATCCTCGACGACATCGAGGCCACGGCCTTCGAGGAGCATCTCGCCTCCTGCGAGTGGTGCGCCCAGCAGCTCGACGAGCTCGCCGGGATGGAACCGATGCTCGCGGCCCTCGCCGACCTGCCCGCCTCGCAGGGCAGCCCGGCCATCGCGGAGTCCCTCTCGGCCCGCCCGAGCCCACGGCTCGCGGAGCGGCTGGTGGACGAGGTCTCGGCACGCCGTGCCCAGAAGCGCCGACGCGGCATGTACCTGGTGGCCGCCGCGGCCGCGCTGATCATCGGCGGCCCGCTGACCGTCATGGCGGTCAACGGCGGCAACGACACCGGCACGAACATGCCGCAGGCGCACGCCACCAGCCCGGCCAAGGCCGCCTTCGAGGTCATGACCGACAAGTCGTCGGCCGTCGACCCGAAGACCAAGGTCAGCGCCGTCGTCGCGATCGAGCCGAAGGACTGGGGCACCCACGCGGTCCTCCAGCTCAAGAACGTCACGGGCCCCGAGAAGTGCTCCCTGATCGCCGTCGGCAAGAACGGCGAGCGCGAGACGGTCACCTCCTGGTCGGTCCCGGAGTGGGGTTACGGCACGCCCAACGCCAAGACCGAGGAGGCCAAGCAGCCCCTCTACGTCCACGGCGGCGCGGCCTTCGAGCCGAACCAGATCGACCACTTCGAGGTCATGACGTTCGGGGGGAAGCGCCTCGTCGAGGTGAAGGCGTGAGCGGACTCCGGGCGCGGACGTAGCCCGGCGGGCCTCCCTTCGCGTACGGTTGACGGCTGCCCAGCACGTCAGAAGGGGGCGCCCGGTGGCCGCTCAGGCTCAGCAGGAAACCGCGCTCGGCTCGGTCCGGACATCCGTACCGGAGGAATCCGTCAAGGACGACTCCGTACGGGACCGTGAGATCGCGGTCGAACAGGAACATCTGGACCGGGTCTACCGGCGCCTCGAGGAGAAGATCCACGAGGCCGAGTTCCTCATGCACGACGCCGCCCAGCGCGGTCACGTCGGCACTCCGGGGGCGCTCGCGGAGCGGGACGCCCAGGTGTTCCGCGCGGGAATCCACCTCAACCGTCTCAACAACGAGTTCGAGGACTTCCTCTTCGGCCGGATCGACCTGCTCCGCGGCAAGGACGGCGTGAAGGGGCCCGACGGCGCCTACACCGCCGTGGAACCCGCCGAGGGCGCGGTCCGTGAGGACAACACCGCCGACATCGCGGAGACCCTCCACATCGGCCGTATCGGTGTCCTGGACGCCGAGTACGCGCCGTTGGTGATCGACTGGCGGGCTCCGGCCGCCGCCCCGTTCTACCGCTCCACCCCGGTCGACCCCGGCCGGGTAGTGCGCCGTCGCGTCATCCGCTCCAAGGGCCGCCGGGTCCTCGGGGTCGAGGACGACCTGATGCGTCCGCAGGTCAAGGCCTCCCTCGACGGCCGTGAGCTGCCTGTCATCGGCGACGGCGCGCTCATGGCCGCGCTCGGGCAGGCCCGCAGCCACACCATGCGCGACATCGTGGCGTCCATCCAGGCCGAGCAGGACATGGTGATCCGCGCGCCCGCCGCGTCCGTGACCTATGTCGAGGGCGGCCCCGGCACCGGCAAGACGGCGGTGGCCCTGCACCGGGCCGCCTACCTCCTCTACCAGGACCGCCGCCGGTACGCGGGCGGCATCCTGATCGTCTCCCCGACCCCGCTGCTCGTCGCCTACACCGAGGGCGTGCTGCCCTCGCTCGGCGAGGAGGGCCAGGTCGCGATCCGCGCGATCGGCTCGCTCGTCGACGGCGTGGCCGCCACGCTGTACGACTCCCCGGCGGTGGCCCGCGCCAAGGGCTCGTACCGGATGCTGAAGGTGCTGCGGAAGGCGGCGCGCGGCGCGCTGGAGACCCCGGCCGGCACGGCGCGCGGCGGCGGCAACGGCAACGGCAACGGCCAGCTCGCCCTCGGTGAGCCGGAACAGGCCAACGCGGGCACGCCCACCCGGCTGCGGGTCGTCGCCTTCGGGCGCCGCATCGAGCTGGAGTCCGCCGAACTGGACCGGATCAAGCACAACGTGCTCGGCGGGACCGCGCCGGTCAACCTGCTGCGCCCGCGCGCCCGCAGACTGCTGCTGGACGCGCTGTGGGCGAGGTCGGGCGCCGGGACCCGGCACTCGGACCCGGCGCTGGCCGCCGAGCTGCGGTCCTCGTTCGACGAGGACGTCACCTCCGAGGACAGTTTCGTGGCGTTCCTGGACGCCTGGTGGCCGGAGCTGACCCCGCGCGGGGTGCTGGCCGCCATGGCCGACGAGCGGCGCCTCGGGCGCTGGGCGCGCCGGATCCTCAACCCCGGCGAGGTCCGCCGGGTCGCCCGCTCGCTCAAGCGGGACGGGTTCTCCGTGCACGACGCGGCGATGCTGGACGAGCTGGAGGCGATCGTCGGGACACCCGCCCGGCCCAAGAAGCGCCGCGAACTGGACCCGCTGGACCAGCTCACCGGTCTCGACGAGCTCATGCCGGTGCGCGAGGAGACCCAGCGCGAGCGAGCCGAGCGGCTGGCGCAGGAGCGGACCGAGTACGCGCACGTGATCGTCGACGAGGCGCAGGACCTCACGCCCATGCAGTGGCGGATGGTCGGCCGGCGCGGCCGGCACGCCACCTGGACGGTCGTGGGCGACCCGGCCCAGTCCTCGTGGTCCGACCCCGACGAGGCGGCCGAGGCCCGTGACGAGGCGCTCGGCACCCGTCCCCGGCGCCGCTTCACCCTCACCGTCAACTACCGCAACCCGGCGGAGATCGCCGAGCTGGCCGCCAAGGTCCTCGCGCTCGCCATGCCGGGCTCCGAGTCCCCGTCGGCCGTACGGTCCACGGGCGTCGAGCCCCGCTTCGCGGTCGTACGGGACTCCCTGGCGCAGACCGTGCGCGCCGAGGCCGCCCAGCTGCTCGACCGGGTCGACGGCACCGTGGGCGTCGTCGTCGCCATGAACCGGCGCGAGGAGGCCGCCCGCTGGCTCGCCGGGCTCGGGGACCGTGTGGTGGCCCTGGGAAGCCTGGAGGCCAAGGGCCTGGAGTACGACGCGACGGTGGTCGTCTCGCCCGCCGAGATCGCCGACGAGTCGCCCGCCGGGCTGCGTGTCCTGTACGTCGCCCTGACCCGGGCCACACAGCAGCTCACCGTCGTCTCCAGCGACCGCGACGAGCCCGACGCGGACGGGGTCCCCGACCTCCTGCGGGACTGACGGGCCCCGCGCCGAAAAGAACTCCCGGGACGGGAATTGCTCTACGGGAATCCTTTGTTACCTTTGACGTGACACCGGCCCGATCCAAGCCCCCGGGCCCAACCTTCGTCGCTACGAGCGACCACTTGCCGCGAGGCGAGCATGGCGGGTCGGTGTCATTGACCGTCGTCCTTCACCGAAGGACCTGGAGAGGCCCACGTCACCTGTGACGTGGGCCTCTTTCGTCACCCGACCCTCTCTCGCTGAGGCGGACACCCTCTCGTACAGTGGAATCCGCTTTCCGAAGTGCGAACCCCCGGCGACCAAAACGTTCGCAATCCGGGGCGACTACCGCGTACTCAGTGGTAGGTGCGACGATCGGACGGCACACAGCAGTGACTCGGTGAAAGCAGAGGAAGTCGGCCATGGCAACGGCGCCCAGCGTCTCCTACTCGATGACGGTCCGGCTGGAGGTGCCCGCGAGCGGAACCGCGGTCTCCCAGCTCACGACGGCCGTGGAGTCCAGCGGAGGCTCGGTGACCGGCCTCGACGTGACCGCGTCCGGGCACGAGAAGCTCCGGATCGACGTCACCATCGCGGCGAGCTCCACCTCGCACGCCGACGAGATCGTCGAGGAGCTCCGGAACATCGAGGGCGTGACGCTCGGCAAGGTGTCCGACCGTACGTTCCTCATGCACCTCGGCGGCAAGATCGAGATGCAGTCCAAGCACCCGATTCGCAACCGTGACGACCTCTCCATGATCTACACCCCGGGTGTGGCCCGGGTGTGCATGGCGATCGCCGAGAACCCCGAGGACGCCCGCCGTCTCACCATCAAGCGCAATTCCGTTGCGGTCGTGACGGACGGCTCCGCGGTGCTGGGCCTCGGCAACATCGGCCCGATGGCCGCGCTGCCCGTCATGGAGGGCAAGGCGGCCCTCTTCAAGCGCTTCGCCGGCATCGACGCCTGGCCGCTGTGCCTGGACACCCAGGACACCGACGCGATCGTCGAGATCGTCAAGGCGATCGCCCCCGGCTTCGCGGGCATCAACCTGGAGGACATCTCCGCGCCCCGCTGCTTCGAGATCGAGGCCCGGCTGCGCGAGGCCCTCGACATCCCCGTCTTCCACGACGACCAGCACGGCACGGCCATCGTCGTCCTCGCCGCCCTGACCAACGCCCTTCGCGTCGCGGGCAAGGCGATCGGCGACATCCGGGTCGTCATGTCCGGCGCGGGAGCGGCCGGTACCGCCATCCTCAAGCTGCTCATCGCCGCCGGGGTGAAGAACGCCGTCGTCGCCGACATCCACGGCGTCGTGCACGCGGGCCGCGGTGACCTCGTCGACGCCGCCCCGGACTCGCCGCTGCGCTGGATCGCCGACAACACGAAC
Organism: Streptomyces sp. NPDC096324; assembly: GCF_044763015.1. Classification (NCBI taxonomy): domain Bacteria; kingdom Bacillati; phylum Actinomycetota; class Actinomycetes; order Kitasatosporales; family Streptomycetaceae; genus Streptomyces; species Streptomyces sp. NPDC096324. The sequence goes on from NZ_JBIWFK010000003.1 coordinate 107,430, forward strand.
CTCGAAGGCCTCACGGGCACCTTGAAGGAGGCGGTGCGCGACGCCGACGTGTTCATCGGTGTCTCCGCCCCGAACGTGATCGACGGCGACGACGTGGCCTCGATGGCGGAGAACGCCATCGTGTTCGCGCTCGCGAATCCCGACCCCGAGGTCGACCCGGCAATCGCCCGCCAGACCGCGGCAGTTGTGGCCACCGGACGCTCCGACTTCCCCAACCAGATCAACAACGTCCTGGTGTTCCCGGGCGTCTTCCGCGGCCTCCTGGACGCCCAGTCGCGTACCGTCAACACGGACATGATGCTCGCCGCCGCGGCCGCGCTCGCGAGCGTGGTGACCGAGGACGAGCTCAACCCGAACTACATCATCCCCAGCGTCTTCAACGACAAGGTCGCGGGCGCGGTCGCCGGAGCGGTGCGTGACGCGGCGAAGGCGGCGGGGGCGATGGTCGCGGCCAACGCGAGCGCGTAGCGCGGGTCGAGCCGGGCCGCGCGCACGTGCCGTACCGGCCGACGTCCCGGCTGTGACGGGCGCCACGACCGCCCGGAACCCGGCGCGTCGCGGAACGCGGGGCCAGTGGCCGCCTCTAGGGTGGCGGCCAGGCTCAGGCCTCGCAGGGGCCTCTTCGTGTGACCCCCAAGGGTGTTCGTGTGACTCCCAGGGGCGCCGGATTGGCTTTCCCGCCGCAGGTGGGGGCAGGATGCGTATTCGGGCGCGACGGTCTGGCGACGGACCCGGGTCCGGGAGCCGACCGAGGACCCTGGCAGCATCGGCTTCACTGTGCCCGATATGCGGCTCCGCCGCCTGGCACGCCTCAACAGCAAGAAGAACACGGGAGTAACAACATGAACCGCAGTGAGCTGGTGGCCGCGCTGGCCGACCGCGCCGAGGTGACCCGCAAGGACGCCGACGCCGTTCTGGCCGCTTTCGCCGAGACCGTCGGCGAGATCGTCGCCAAGGGCGACGAGAAGGTGACCATCCCCGGCTTCCTGACCTTCGAGCGCACCCACCGTGCCGCTCGCACCGCGCGCAACCCGCAGACCGGCGACCCGATCCAGATCCCGGCCGGCTTCAGCGTGAAGGTCTCCGCGGGCAGCAAGCTCAAGGAAGCCGCCAAGGGCAACTAGTCCCGGCGCCGGTACGTTCCCCTCGGACGCGGGACGCGGGAGGCGTACGAAGCCCAGCAACGCCAATGGGGCGGCCCTTTCAGGGGGCCGCCCCATCGGCGTACACGGGCGAACCCGCCGGAGCTCTAGCCGAGCGCCTTGCCGGGGGGTTCGACCTTCGCGCCGAGCTCCATGAGCTTGTCCATGCTGTGCTTGCCCGGGGGATGACCCCCGGACCCCCAGCCGGAGGTGTGCCGGTCCGGCCGGGGCGGAGAAGTCGGTGTCAGCCGAGCGCCTTGCCGGGGAGTTCGACCTTCGCGCCGAGCTCCATGAGCTTGTCCATGAAGTTCTCGTAGCCGCGGTTGATCAGGTCGATGCCGTGGACGCGGGACGTGCCCTGCGCCGCCAGCGCCGCGATGAGGTACGAGAAACCGCCGCGCAGGTCGGGGATGACCAGGTCGGCGCCCTGAAGCTTCGTCGGGCCCGAAACGACCGCGGAGTGCAGGAAGTTGCGCTGGCCGAAGCGGCAGACCGAGCCGCCGAGGCACTCGCGGTAGAGCTGGATGTGCGCGCCCATCTGGTTCAGCGCGGACGTGAAGCCCAGGCGGGACTCGTACACCGTCTCGTGGATGATCGACAGGCCGGTGGCCTGCGTCAGGGCCACGACCAGGGGCTGCTGCCAGTCGGTCTGGAAACCGGGGTGGACGTCCGTCTCCAGGGCGATGGACTTGAGCTGGCCGCCCGGGTGCCAGAAGCGGATGCCCTCGTCGTCGATCTCGAAGGCGCCACCGACCTTGCGGTAGGTGTTGAGGAACGTCATCATCGACCGCTGCTGGGCGCCGCGGACGTAGATGTTGCCCTCGGTCGCCAGCGCCGCGGAGGCCCACGAGGCGGCCTCCAGGCGGTCCGGGAGAGCCGCGTGGGTGTAACCGCCGAGCGAGTCCACACCGGTGATGCGGATCGTCCGGTCGGTGTCCATCGCGATGATGGCGCCCATCTTCTGCAGGACGCAGATCAGGTCCTCGATCTCCGGCTCCACGGCCGCGTTCGAGAGCTCCGTGACACCCTCCGCGAGGACCGCGGTCAGCAGGACCTGCTCGGTCGCGCCCACGGACGGGTACGGAAGCTGGATCTTGGTGCCGCGCAGCCGCTGCGGGGCCTCCAGGTACTGGCCGTCCTCCCGCTTCTCGATCTTCGCGCCGAACTGCCGCAGCACCTCGAAGTGGAAGTCGATCGGCCGGCCGCCGATGTCGCAGCCGCCCAGGCCCGGGATGAACGCGTGGCCCAGCCGGTGCAGCAGCGGGCCGCAGAAGAGGATCGGGATGCGCGACGAGCCCGCGTGGGCGTCGATGTCGGCGACGTTCGCGCTCTCGACGTGCGAGGGGTCGAGGATCAGCTCGCCGGGCTCCTCGCCCGGACGGACGGTCACACCGTGCAACTGCAGCAGCCCGCGTACGACACGGACGTCGCGGATGTCGGGGACATTGCGCAGCCGGCTCGGACCGCTGCCCAGCAGGGCGGCGACCATGGCCTTCGGTACGAGGTTCTTCGCACCGCGGACACGGATCTCGCCCTCAAGCGGGGTTCCGCCATGGACAAGCAGGACATCGTCGTTGACGGTCATGTATCTCGCGTTCCGATGAGTTGGGCACGGTGGGTCGTCGGCAGGCCGGTCGTACGGGAGCCGAACAGCAAGGGTAATGGGCACCCGCCCCGGCGCAGTAAGCCCGAGGAGGACTCAGCTCTGTCATAGCTTGGCCACAACACGAGCCGTCCCGGGCCGGGTACGTGGGGTCACCGTCACGGGTGTGCGCGGGCGACGCTTCGTTGCGCCCTGAGCTGCATTCACTCCCGTACGCGCATTGGCTCCCCACATGAAGGGAATGTGCGGGATCATGTCTGGCATGACCGAGGTGTCCTCGCTCACAGGGCGGCTGCTCGTGGCCACGCCCGCCCTGGCGGACCCGAACTTCGACCGTGCGGTGGTGCTGCTCCTCGACCACGACGAGGAGGGCTCCCTCGGTGTCGTCCTCAACCGTCCGACGCCGGTCGGTGTCGGGGACATCCTGGAGAACTGGGCCGGGCTGGCCGGGGAACCGGGTGTCGTCTTCCAGGGCGGTCCCGTCTCGCTGGACTCCGCGCTGGGGGTGGCGGTCATCCCGGGCGGCACGGCGGGGGAGCGCGCGCCCCTCGGCTGGCGGCGGGTGCACGGCGCGATCGGTCTCGTGGACCTGGAGGCCCCGCCCGAGCTTCTGGCGTCCGCCCTCGGCTCCCTGCGCATCTTCGCCGGGTACGCGGGCTGGGGACCGGGCCAGCTGGAGAACGAACTGGTCGAAGGCGCCTGGTACGTCGTCGAGTCCGAACCCGGTGACGTCTCGTCCCCGGCGCCCGAACGCCTGTGGCGCGAGGTCCTGCGCCGCCAGCGCAGCGAACTGGCGATGGTCGCGACGTACCCCGACGACCCCTCCCTCAACTGACCGGCGCACCGGCCCCCGTGCCTTCCGCCGAAGGCGCGCGACCCTTCCCTCAACTGATGGCCGCGAGCCCCAGTACCCTTGGCTTCATGAGCACTCTTGAGCCTGAGACCCAGCCCCAGCGAGGCACGGGGACGGGGACCCTCGTAGAGCCGACGCCGCAGGTGTCGCACGGTGACGGGGACCACGAGCGCTTCGCCCATTACGTCCAGAAGGACAAGATCATGGCGAGCGCGCTGGACGGCACGCCCGTGGTGGCGCTGTGCGGCAAGGTGTGGGTGCCGGGCCGCGACCCGAAGAAGTACCCCGTGTGTCCCATGTGCAAGGAGATCTTCGAGTCCATGGGCGCCGGTGGCGGCGACCAGGGCAAGGGCGGCGACAAGAAGTAGCGCCGGGCTTCGGCCCCGGCGCCACGCCGCGCAGACCGGCCACGGCCGCGACGTCCCCGGGCGAGGGGGCGCCGCGGCCGTGTCGTGTGCGGGGCCGGGCCGGCGCGGGGCGTTCGCGGGCACCGCGGCCGTCGTGTTCGAGCGGGGCGTGGCTGTGTCCCCCGCGGGCCGGGCCGTTTTTCACAGCCGTCCGCGATCACAGAGTGGTGTAGACCTCTTGTGGGCGGGTCCCGGTACTCCTTAGCCTCCGTGTGTTGTGCGATGCGAAACCGTCATTGCGCATGCCGCAACATGCTCTGGCTGGAGGACGCCCGTTGAAGCCCCGTGCTCCCGGACCGCCGTGGTGCGGACGGTGACCCTCGCGTCGCCGGTCGGCGCACGGCGCCCCGGGGTCGACCGGTGCGCCCCGGCCGACCAGCGTCCTGCGGCTGAACGGTGCGCTGGGGCTGACCGGTGTCCTCCGGCCGACCAGCGCGCCGCGGCCGGACAACGCCCTTCGGCCGACCGATGTCCTCCGGCCCACGGCTGCCTCGCGGTCGGCCGATGCCGTCCGGCCGACCGGCCGTACGGGGTCCGCGCAGCTCTCCGGTCGCAATGCTTCCGCCGCGTACGCGCCGTGCGGACCGCGGCCTTCCCGCGGAACTTCTCCGGGCATCCCGGGGCGGCGGGAATTCGTCCGCCAGTTCCTCGGGCGCCTTCTCCGGCCCGATCGCGCCGCGGTCGTCCCCGCGCTCATCGGATTTCCCGCTGCGGCACCGCCTCGACGATTCCGCTTCCGATTCCGGGCCGCCTCGCCGATCATGTTCCGGACCGCCCGGACGGTACCCGCGAGGCTCCGGCGGACCTCTCCTCCTCTTCCCGCCCGACTTCGGACCACCGAAGTCGGGCGGTCCGAAGACCATGCCGCGCGCGGCCTTCCCGCGGCCCTTCACGGCCCCGGTGCCGCGCGGTTTCACCGGGGCCGTCGCGGACGCGCGGAAGGCGTCCGTGAACCAGGCCTGGCGCACCGCACGCGATTTCTCCGGCGGGTCCCTTTCCCGCCCGCCGTCCCCCGGCCGCCCGGACGATTTCCCGCGCCGATACTCCGCGTGCCGATCCCCTTCGTACGCGAACCCCAGTGACCCGTCTCCGGCCCCGGCGGCGGTAAAGGACTGAAGGACGGATGGACATGAAGGACACGGGCCTGATCCCCGCTCCCCTCGTCGTCGAAGGCACGGCGGAGGGGCGGTTCACGCTGGACGCGGACACCGTCCTGTGGGCCGCGCCGGGCACGGACACCACCGCACGCTGGCTCGGCTCGGTCCTGGGCGCCGCGCTCGGACTGCCGCTGCGACCTGGGCCGCGGGACGCTCCGCGCGCCGTACGCCTGCTTCTCGACGACACCCTGGGGCCGGAGGCGTACCGGCTCGCTGTCGGCGACGACGGCGTCGAGATCCGCGGCGGCGACGCGGCCGGCGTCTTCTGGGGTGCCCAGACACTGCGTCAACTGCTGGGCCCCGACGCTTTCCGCCGCGCCCCGGTCCGTCCGCGGACGGCGTACGAAATCGAGCACGGGGTCGTCGAGGACGCGCCCCGATTCCGCTGGCGCGGCCTGATGCTCGACGTCTCCCGGCACTTCATGCCGAAGGAAGGCGTCCTGCGCTACCTCGATCTGCTGGCCGCGCACAAACTCAACGTCTTCCACTTCCATCTCACCGACGATCAGGGATGGCGTGTTCAGATCAATCGCTATCCGAAGCTGACGGAGATCGGCTCCTGGCGGGCGCGCACCAAATTCGGCCACCGGGCCTCGCCGCTGTGGGACGAGAAGCCGCACGGAGGCTTCTACACCCAGGACGACATCCGGGAGATCGTCGCGTACGCGGCCGATCGGCATATCGCCGTCGTCCCCGAAATCGACATCCCCGGCCACTCGCAGGCCGCCATCGCCGCGTATCCGGAACTGGGCAACACCGACGTCATCGACACGACCTCCCTGACCGTCTGGGACAACTGGGGCGTCTCCAAAAACGTACTCGCCCCCACTGACAACACCCTGCGCTTCTACGAGGGGGTGTTCGAGGAACTCCTCGACCTGTTCCCGGCGGACCCGGACCGCTTCCCGGAGTTCTCCGGTTTCTTCCACATCGGGGGCGACGAGTGCGCCAAGGACCAGTGGAGGGAGTCGGCCGCGGCGCAGGCGCGCATCCGGGAACTCGGCCTCGCCGACGAGGACGCGTTGCAGGCCTGGTTCATCCGGCACTTCGACAACTGGCTGTCCGCGCGCGGACGTCGGCTCATCGGCTGGGACGAGATCCTGGAGGGCGGTCTCGCCCCCGGCGCCGCCGTCTCCTCGTGGCGCGGCTACCAGGGCGGGGTCACGGCCGCGCGCGCGGGCCACGACGTCGTCATGTGCCCCGAGCAGCACGTGTACCTGGACTACCGTCAGGCCGCGGGCGAGGACGAACCGGTGCCGATCGCCTACGTGCGCACCCTGGAGGACGTCTACCGCTTCGAGCCGGTTCCGCCGCAGCTCACCGAGGCGGAGGCGAGGCACGTGCTGGGCACGCAGGCCAACCTGTGGACCGAGGTGATGGAGGACCACACGCGCGTGGACTACCAGGCGTTCCCGCGGCTCGCCGCCTTCGCCGAGGTCGCCTGGAGCCGTCTGCCGGTCCCCGGGGAGCGGGACTTCGCCGGCTTCGAGCGGCGGATGAACGCCCACTACGGGCGGCTCGACGCCCTCGGCGTGGCCTACCGCGCGCCCTCGGGTCCGCGGCCGTGGCAGCGGCGGCCGGGGGTGCTCGGACGCCCGATCGAGGGGGCGCCCCCGAACGTGTGAGACCGCTCACGGTCGCCCGGCTCCGGCGCCTGTGCTCCGGAGCCGTTGCACCGCAAGGAAAAATAGCCCCCAAGGCGCACCGAAGAGTGATAATCGGCTTCCACCGGTGATGCCGTGCGAAAACAGGCCATCTCCCTGGTGAGGCGGGCGAATGCCTCCTAGCGGACCCCCGCGTCGAGGGCCCGGGAAGATGTGCCAGAGTTGCCACGTCCGCCCTGTCAGCACGTACCGTACGGCAGCACAGGTGGGACCAGGTGGGGCAGCGGGAAGGGGCAACCGGTTTGACCACGCACGCACCGCAGACGGCGCAGGCCGTGACGCTGCCCGTCTCGCTGGACGAGGCGGTGGCGGCGCTGTCCGCCATGCCCACGGCCGTTCCGGTGGCCGGCGGCACGGATCTCATGGCCGCGGTCAACTCCGGACAGCTCCGGCCGGCCGCGCTCGTCGGCCTCGGCCGGATCACCGAGATCCGCGGCTGGCAGTACCAGGACGGCCACGCGCTGCTCGGCGCGGGCCTCACGCACGCCCGCATGGGCCGCCCCGACTTCGCGGCCCTCATCCCGGCGCTCGCGGCCGCCGCGAGAGCGGCCGGACCGCCGCAGATCCGCAACGCCGGCACCCTCGGCGGCAACATCGCCTCGGCCGCTCCCACCGGGGACGCGCTGCCCGTCCTGGCCGCCCTCGAAGCCACGTTGATCATCGCGGGGCCGGGCGGAGCCCGCCGCGAGATCCCCGTGTCGCATCTGCTCGCCGGCGTGGACATGCTCCGCGGCGGCGAACTCATCGGCTACGTGCGCGTGCCGCTGCTGCACGCCCCGCAGGTCTTCCTGAAGGCCACCGGCCGCACCGGACCCGGGCGCGCCATCGCCTCCGTCGCGGTCGTCCTCGACCCGGCCCGGCGCGGCGTGCGCTGCGCCGTCGGCGCCATAGCGCCCATGCCGCTGCGGCCGCTGGACGCCGAGGCCTGGGTGGCCCAGCTCATCGACTGGGACAACAACCGCGCGATCGTCCCCGAGGCGCTGAACGCGTTCGGCGAGTACGTGGCCGCGGCCTGCATCCCGGACCCCGTCCCCGCCGAGGACGGAACCCTCACACCGCTTCCGCCCGCCGTACTGCACCTGCGGCGCACTGTCGCCGCGCTGGCCCGACGAGCACTTGGAAGGGCACTGTCGTGACCGACGACCAGCACGAAGAGGGCGCTTCGCGCGGTGGGAGCCGCTGGGACCCGCTGCCCCAGGGCGACTACGACGACGGAGCCACCGCCTTCGTCAAACTCCCCGAGGGCGGCATAGAGGCGCTCCTCGCCAGCCGGGAGCCGCTGGCCGCGCCCGGACACGGCTACGTGCCCCCGCAGATCTCCGTGACGCCCGCCCCGCCCGAGTCCGCGGACCCGGCCGCCGGCGGCGCCTGGGCCGGTCGGGGCGACACCCCGCAGTGGCCGGATCACGACACCGCACAGCAGGCCGGCGGCCACGACGACCGGTTCGCGTACCACCCCGGGTCCACCGGGCAGTGGCAGTTCGACGACGGCTCCGGCCAGGCGCAGGGCCCCGGACACGACGTGACCGGGCAGTGGTCGATCCCGGTGGCCGGAGGCGACCTCCCGGACGAATCGGGCGAGTTCACCACCTCGGCGCTCGTCGAGCAGTGGGGCGGCACACCGCCCGCCACGCTCCCCGGCGGCGCGGCCGCGCCCTGGGCCGGCGAGATCGGACAGCCCTGGACCGCCGACGCCCACGAAGCGGTCGCTGAGGCCCCCGCCGGACACGCGGGGCATCCCGGAGTCGAATCGCCCGCGCAGGCCGCCCAGAGGCCCGCGCAGGCCGCTCACGAGGTCCCTGAGTCCGCCGCCGACCCCGAGCCGGTGACTGCGGGGACGCCCGAGGCGGCCGAGCCGGATCCGGCGCACGAGGCCGCCGTGACGGCCGACGAGACACCCGACGCGGACCTCCCGGCCCCGCCCGGACACGACGATCACCCCCTCGCCTCCTACGTCCTGCGCGTCAACGGCGCCGACCGGCCGGTCACCGACGCCTGGGTCGGCGAGTCGCTGCTCTACGTGCTGCGCGAGCGGCTCGGCCTCGCGGGCGCCAAGGACGGCTGCTCGCAGGGCGAGTGCGGCGCCTGCAACATCCAGGTGGACGGCCGGCTCGTGGCGTCCTGCCTGGTACCCGGCGTCACCGCCGCCGGCAGCGAGGTGCGCACCGTCGAGGGCCTGGCCGCCGACGGGCAGCCCTCCGACGTCCAGCGGGCGCTGGCCAGGTGCGGTGCCGTGCAGTGCGGTTTCTGCGTCCCCGGCATGGCGATGACCCTGCACGACCTGCTGGAGGGCAACCCCGCTCCGACCGAGCTGGAGACCCGCCAGGCCCTGTGCGGCAACCTGTGCCGCTGCTCCGGCTACCGCGGTGTCCTGGACGCCGTGCGCGAGGTCGTCGCCGAACGCGAGGCGCACTCCGCCACCGCGGCCGAGGCCGAGGCCGCCCCCGAGGCGGACGAGGCCCGCATCCCGCACCAGGCCGGCCCCGGCGCCGGCGGCATCCACCCGTCCGCGTACGAGGACGGCGCCGCCTACGGTTCCCCGGCACAGCAGCCGTACGGCCAGGACGGAGGCCAGGCGTGACCAACCAAGCCGCGACCGCGACACCGGCGGCGCCCGAGACGGGCCCCGAGCCCCTGCCGCACGGGCTCGGCGTCTCGCTGCCCGCCGCGGACGACCGCGCCAAGACCGAGGGCACGTTCCCCTACGCCGCCGACCTGTGGGCCGAGGGCCTCCTGTGGGCCGCCGTGCTCCGCTCGCCGCACCCGCACGCCCGCATCCTGTCCATCGACACCAGCCACGCGCGCGAGATGGCCGGCGTACGCGCGGTCATCACCCACGAGGACGTGCCCGGCACCCCGATCCACGGCCGCGGCAGAGCCGACCGTCCGGTGTTCGCCTCCGACGTCGTTCGCCACCACGGCGAGCCCATCGCGGCCGTCGCCGCCGACCATCCCGACACCGCGCGCATGGCCGCCGCCGCCGTCATCGTCGAGTACGAGGTGCTCGAACCGGTCACCGACCCGGAGCACGCCTTCGAGGCCGAACCGCTGCACCCCGACGGCAACCTGATCCGGCACATCCCGCTGAGCCACGGCGACCCGGACGCGGTCGGCGAGGTCGTCGTCGAGGGCCTGTACCGCATCGGCCGCCAGGACCCCGCCCCCATCGGCGCCGAGGCCGGACTCGCCGTGCCCCGCCCCGACGGCGGCGTCGAGCTCTACATCGCCTCCACCGACCCGCACAGCGACCGCGACGCGGCCGCCGCCTGCTACGGCCTCGAACCCGCGCGCGTGAAGGTCGTCGTCACCGGTGTCCCCGGAGCCACCGCCGACCGCGAGGACCAGGGCTTCCAGCTCGCGCTCGGCCTCCTCGCCCTGGCGACCGGCTGCCCGGTGAAACTCACCGCCACGCGCGAGGAGTCCTTCCTCGGCCACGCCCACCGGCACCCGACCCTGCTGCGCTACCGCCACCACGCCGACGCCGAGGGCAACCTCGTCAAGGTCGAGGCCCAGATCCTGCTCGACGCGGGCGCCTACGCCGACACCTCCGGCGAGTCGCTGGCCGCCGCCGTCTCCTTCGCCTGCGGCCCCTACGTCGTCCCGAACGCCTTCATCGAGGGCTGGGCCGTCCGCACCAACAACCCGCCCTCGGGCCATGTGCGCGGCGAGGGCGCCCTCCAGGTGTGCGCCGCCTACGAGGCCCAGATGGACAAGCTGGCGAAGAAGCTCGGCGTCGACCCCGCCGAGCTGCGCCTGCGCAACGTCCTGGCCACGGGCGACGTCCTGCCCACCGGCCAGACGGTGACCTGCCCGGCGCCCGTCGCCGAGCTCCTCCAGGCGGTACGCGACTACCCGCTGCCCGCCCTGCCCAAGGACACGCCCGAGGACGAGTGGCTGCTGCCCGGCGGCCCCGAGGGCGCGGGCGAACCCGGTGCCGTACGCCGCGGTGTCGGCTACGGACTGGGCATGGTGCACATGCTCGGCGCCGAGGGCGCCGACGAGGTCTCGACCGCCACCGTCAAGGTCCACGACGGCGTCGCCACCGTGCTCTGCGCGGCGGTGGAGACCGGCCAGGGCTTCACCACGCTGGCCCGCCAGATCGTCCAGGAGACCCTCGGCATCGACGAGGTGCACGTGGCTCCGGTCGACACCGACCAGCCGCCGGCCGGCCCGAGCTCCCGCGGCCGGCACACCTGGGTGTCCGGCGGAGCGGTGGAGCGGGCGGCCAAGATGGTCCGTACGCAGTTGTTGCAGCCCCTGGCGCACAAGTTCGGCATGTCCACCGAGCTGCTCCAGATCACCGACGGCAAGATCACCTCGTACGACGGAGTGCTGTCGACCACGGTCACCGAGGCGATGGACGGCAAGGAGCTGTGGGCGACCGCGCAGTGCCGCCCGCACCCGACCGAACCGCTGGACGAGAACGGCCAGGGCGACGCCTTCGTGGGCCTCGCGTTCTGCGCCGTCCGCGCGGTGGTCGACGTCGACATCGAACTCGGCTCGGTACGGGTCGTGGAGCTGGCGCTCGCCCAGGACGTCGGCCGGATCCTCAACCCGGCACAGCTCAGAGCCCGCATCGAGGCCGGCGTCACCCAGGGCGTGGGCGCCGCGCTGACCGAGAACCTCCGCACCAACCGCGGTCTGGTCCGCCACCCGGATCTCACCGGCTATGCCCTGCCGACCGCCCTGGACGCGCCCGACATCCACATCGTCAAGCTGGTCGAGGAGCGCGACGTCGTCGCACCCTTCGGTGCCAAGGCGGCCAGCGCGGTGCCGGTCGTGACCTCGCCCGCGGCCATCGCCTCCGCCGTACGCGCGGCCACCGGACGGCCTGTCAACCGGCTGCCGATCCGCCCGCAGGCGGCCGTGGTGACGGCCTCGTGACCGGGCGGGAGCGCGCCTCGGGCGAACCCTCGCCGGACGGCTCCGCCCCGCCGGTCCCCGGCGCCGAAGCCGGGCAGCCGCGCTACGAACCCGCGCCCGGCGTGGGCAAACTGCTGCTCTGGGTGCTGCTGTTCGTGCTCGCGGCCCTGGCCGTCGTCCTCGGCGGCGTCTACTTCACCTGACGCCCACCGCTTCACCTGACGCCCACCGCTTCACCTGACGTCCACCGCTTCATCCGACGCCCCCCGTTTCCCCGAGGCCCAACGCGGCGCCCCGCCGACGATTTCCCGACCGGGCGCGGTCCGTCCCGGCGCGCCCCTGGCGTTGTCAGTGGTGCGGCGTATCGTTCTGGCTCGTGGGGAACTGCCGTGGCACGACCGGCCGTTCCCTACCGGGGGAAGCACGGAGCGTTCACATGCGCGGGGGAGCCATGAGTACGACTGACACCGAGGTCGACGGCACGATCACACTGTCCGAGGACGAGCTGGGTCCGTTCGTCACGCACCCGGGCACCCGGGACCGGCTCACCGGCCCCGGACTGCCCCACGACGACGCGCTGCTCGCGTTCGGAGCCCTGCGCGAGCACGGCCTGCGCACGGTCGCCGACCTCGCGGGCGACGCCGACAAGCTCGCGGAGGAACTGCGCGACCAGCTCGTCGTCGGAGCGCTGCGCAGCCTCGACCGGGACCTGGAGTCGATCCTGCTCGACGGGACGACGGGGGCGGTGTCCTCGGCGTACGTCCGGCCGAACCCCGCCCATCTGGACCTCTCGCCCCTGGCGCCCTCCCTGGACGCCCTGCTGCGCTTCGCGGCGGCCACCGGGGAACTGACCCTGTCCCGGGGCCGTTCCGGCCCGTTCGGCCCGAAGGCGGTCGCGCAGGTGTCGGACCGGCTGAGCGCCGTCTTCGAGGACGCCACCGGCGAGGACGTCCCGCCGTACTGGCGGATGGCCGCCCTGATCCGCCCGCTCGCCCGGATCGCCGGACCCGGCGACGGACTCGTCCTCGGCCTGCCGAAACGGCTGCTGGACGAGGAGTTCGGCGCCGGTGGCATCATGCGCTTCGAGGACGTCGACTTCCCGCCCGCCCTGACGCACGAGCCGACCCGCCGCTTCCTGCGGGAGTCGGGCCTGCCCGAGGACGGCTTCCTGTTCCAGCTCGACACCGAGATGCCGCTGGCGGCCCTCACCGAGTACTACGCGGACGAGGGCCCCGACGCGTTCTCCGCCGCTCTGCTCCCGGCCGCGGCCGGGAGCCTCATACGCCTCGGCGACCTCCTGGAGGACACGAGCCTGGTGTTGGACGGCACCACGGGCGCGGTGCTCGCCTGGAGCGAGCCGGACCTCACCCTGCGCCCGCTCAACGCGGACATCTCCACGCTGGCCTTCACCCTGTGGCTCCTCCACCGCGAGAAGACGGTGGACGCGGTCCACCACCTGAGCGACTCCTACGAACAGCTCGCCGCCACCCTGACCGAGACGCTCGCCACCGTCGACCCCGGCGCCTGCGACCGGACCCCGGTTCTCCCCGGCGACGACGGCCGCCGCCACTGGCCGGAGATATTCGAGGACCGCTCGGCCGGCATGCTGTACGCCTAGCGGTCCCGGTCCCGGTAGCCTCGGCCGCCCGGCAGGAACGGCCGCCCCGAAGCAGAACGGTCGCTCCGAAGCAGAACGGCCGCCCCTGGACGGGACGGCCGACTCCTGCGCGGAGACCGTGGCGGGATTCGAACCCACGTAACTCGAGTTGCAGTCGAGCCCCTGAACCACTCGGGCACACGGTCGTTCTCAGGTGCGGCACGGCTCACTCGTTCCGAACCTGATGAGAAGACCGTAAGCGCGGTGCCGCAAGGGGCTCAAGGGTTCCGGGGCGGCCGCAACGCGACTGCCACACGCCGTTCACGAAAGGCGGCCGACCCGCCGGGAACGGGGTCGCGTCACGGCCCGGGGGAGTGGTCCTAGGTCCAAAGACCCGTCCGATCACCGACCACCGACAGGAGTCACCGAAAGCTGCGCACCTTACGCTGACCGGCATGACAGCAGTGGAAGTGGGCGAGGCCGCGACGATTCCCTCCGGGGACGAGGGCGAGAACGAGGACAAGGACGACCGCGGGGTGCTCGGCCGGGCCTACCGGGCGCTCACCATCGGGATCGTCTCCGTGGTCCTGGTGATCGCGTTCGAGGCGACGGCCGTGGGGACCGCGATGCCCGTGGCCGCGCGAGAGCTCGACGGGGTCGCCCTGTACGCGTTCGCGTTCTCCGCCTACTTCACCACGAGCCTGTTCGGGATGGTGCTCGCCGGCCAGTGGTCCGACCGCGACGGGCCGCTGACCTCGCTCGCCTCGGGCATCGGCGCGTTCGCCGCCGGACTGCTGCTGTCCGGGACCGCCGGTGGGATGTGGACGTTCATCCTCGGGCGGGCCGTCCAGGGCCTCGGCGGCGGCCTCGTCATCGTCGCCCTGTACGTCGTCGTCGGGCGGGCCTACCCGCAGCGGCTGCGGCCCGCGATCATGGCGGCGTTCGCGGCGGCCTGGGTGGTGCCGTCCGTGGTCGGACCGCTCGCCGCGGGCGCGGTCACCGAGCACCTCGGCTGGCGCTGGGTGTTCATCGGCATTCCGGTGCTGGTCGGCGTCCCGCTCGTGTTCGCCCTGCCCCAGATACGGCGGCGGGCCTCCGGACCGGCCGGGGCGGGCGACCGCGCGCCGCTGGACCGGCGGCGCATCCGGCTGGCGTTCGGGATCGCGCTGGGCGCCGGGCTGTTCCAGTACGCCGCCCAGGATCTGCGCCCGCTCTCCCTCGTCCCCGCCGCGGCCGGTGCCGCGCTGATCGTCCCCGCCGTGCGCGGGCTGCTGCCCCGCGGCACCTGGCGGGCGGCCCGCGGACTGCCGTCCGTGGTGCTGCTGCGCGGGGTCTCCGCCGGTGCCTTCATCGCCGCCGAGTCCTTCGTGCCGCTGATGCTGGTCACCCAGAGAGGACTGTCGCCGACGCTCGCCGGGCTCTCGCTCGCGGCCGGCGGCGGGACCTGGGCGCTGGGGTCCTGGGTGCAGGCGCGGCCGCGCGTCGAGCCGTACCGGGACCGCCTGATGTTCCTCGGCATGCTGCTGGTCGCGGCGGCCGTCGCCGCCGCGCCGAGTGTGCTGATCCCCGCCGTGCCGGTGTGGACCGTCGCCGTCGCCTGGGCGTTCGGCTGCTTCGGGATGGGCCTGGTGATCGCCTCGACCAGCGTGCTGCTGCTCCACCTCTCGGCCCCCGAGGAGGCCGGCGCCAACTCCGCCGCCCTGCAGATCTCCGACGCCCTGTCCAACGTGCTGCTGCTCGCCGTCGGCGGAGCCGCCTTCGCGGCCCTGGGCGGCGGCGCGGTCGCCGACGCGGCGACGGCCGCGACCTCCGGCGCCCACACCTCCCACCCGGCGGCCTTCGCCGTGGTGTTCCTGCCCATGGCAGGGGTGGCGCTGCTGGGCGCCTGGGTGACGACACGCCTGCGGGAACCGGCGAGTACGGGCTGACGGGACCCGCCGCGACAGCTCGTGCCGCGGCTCCCGCGGAGGGTCGCCCGGGGTGCCGGTGGTGCGGGCGGGTGATCTGTGACGTCAGTCCCATCCACCGCCGCCCCGGCCTTGTCCACACCTCGTCGCGCCGCGGGCGCCGGTAGGGTGGCCCGGTTGTCATACGTAGCCGAGCCGTCCGCGCGCCTCCCGTCACGCCTCATCCGACGCCCCGCGCACGGATCCGGACGCTCCCAATCGACACCCAGACCGGAGACCGTGACTACCACCGCCGCCAGCGCCTCCTCGCACACCCACCACCTCTCGCCCGCCTTCCCCGGACGAGCCCCCTGGGGTACCGCCAACAAGCTGCGCGCCTGGCAGCAGGGGGCGATGGAGAGGTACATCCAGGAGCAGCCGCGCGACTTCCTCGCCGTAGCCACCCCCGGCGCCGGCAAGACGACGTTCGCGCTGACGCTCGCGTCCTGGCTGCTGCACCACCACGTCGTGCAGCAGGTGACCGTCGTCGCGCCGACCGAGCACCTGAAGAAGCAGTGGGCCGAGGCGGCCGCGCGGATAGGGATCAAGCTTGATCCCGAGTACAGCGCCGGGCCCCTCAGCAAGGAGTACCACGGCGTCGCCGTCACGTACGCCGGTGTCGGTGTGCGGCCGATGCTCCACCGCAACCGCTCCGAGCAGCGCAAGACCCTCGTCATCCTCGACGAGATCCACCACGCCGGCGACAGCAAGTCCTGGGGCGAGGCCTGCCTGGAGGCGTTCGAGCCCGCCACCCGCCGGCTCGCCCTCACGGGTACGCCGTTCCGCTCCGACACCAACCCCATCCCCTTCGTCACGTACGAGGAGGGCAACGACGGGATCCGGCGGTCCTCGGCCGACTACACGTACGGCTACGGCAACGCGCTGGCCGACAACGTCGTGCGGCCCGTCATCTTCCTCTCCTACAGCGGCAACATGCGCTGGCGCACCAAGGCGGGCGACGAGATCGCCGCGCGGCTCGGCGAGCCGATGACCAAGGACGCCATCAGCCAGGCCTGGCGCACCGCGCTCGACCCGCGCGGCGAGTGGATGCCGAGCGTGCTGCGCGCCGCCGACCAGCGCCTCACCGAAGTGCGCAAGGGCATCCCGGACGCCGGGGCGCTCGTCATCGCCTCGGACCAGGAGTCCGCGCGCGCGTACGCCAAGCTGATCCGGGAGATCACCGGCACCAAGGCGACCCTCGTGCTCTCCGACGACACCGGGGCCTCGAAGCGGATCGACGACTTCTCGGCGAGCGACGACCGGTGGATGGTCGCCGTCCGCATGGTGTCCGAGGGCGTCGACGTGCCCCGCCTGGCCGTCGGCGTGTACGCCACCACCATCTCGACCCCCCTCTTCTTCGCCCAGGCCGTCGGCCGTTTCGTGCGGTCCCGCCGGCGCGGCGAGACGGCGTCCGTGTTCCTGCCGACCGTCCCCGACCTCCTCACCTTCGCCAACGAGATGGAGGTCGAGCGCGACCACGCCCTCGACAAGCCGAAGAAGGAGGGCGAGGAGGACCCGTACGCCGAGTCCGAGAAGGAGATGGAGGAGGCGAACAAGGAGCAGGACGAGGACACCGGCGAGCAGGAGCAGTTCTCCTTCGAGGCGCTGGAGTCCGAGGCCGTCTTCGACCGGGTCCTCTACGACGGCGCCGAGTTCGGCATGCAGGCCCACCCGGGCAGCGCGGAGGAGCAGGACTACCTCGGCATCCCCGGCCTCCTCGAACCCGACCAGGTGCAGCTGCTGCTCCAGAAGCGGCAGGCCCGGCAGATCGCGCACAGCCGCAAGAAACCGGACTCCGAGGCGGACCTCCTGGAGATCCCCGCCGAGCGCCGCCCCGTGGTCTCCCACAAGGAGATGCTGGAACTGCGCAAGCAGCTCAACACCATGGTCGGCGCGTACGTCCACCAGAGCGGCAAGCCGCACGGCGTGATCCACACCGAGCTGCGCCGCGTCTGCGGCGGCCCGCCGAGCGCGGAGGCCACGGCCGGACAGCTCCGGCAGCGCATCGCCAAGGTCCAGGAGTGGGCCACGCGGATGCGGTGACGTACCCCGGGGAACCGGCGGGGACGCCCGAGGCGTCCATGACCGGGGACATGGGGAACCGGTTACCTCCGGACACAGCGGTATCCGGAACCCGCGGCACGTGGGGCCGCAGCCGTTCCGAGGGGGCGCGTGCCGGCCGATGAGGCGCGCACGGTGGCCTGTGCGCTGCGTACGCGGGTGGTGTACGCGGTGTGGCGCACGCCCCGCGTTCCGGGACAAACGGAATCACTTCGCACCGGCCGATGCCCGGATTCTGGACGGAGGCTTCCGCTCAGCGGACCGGCTCGCTACTGTCCGGCTACGCACACGCCCCGTGGCAGCGCCGCCGCGGAGCGCAGCCGTGAAGCGACTGCGGCCCGGGAACAGCCCGGGGCGCCGGCCGACCGGCGGCCTCTGAAGCGCGTCGCCGACGGGACTCGGTGTCGCATCCGCCGTACGAGGGCCGTCGACCTCACCACTAAGGAGTGGGCGTCGTGACCGCGGAGACCTCTCAGACGCTCGACCGGGGACTGCGGGTCCTCAAGCTGCTCGCCGACACCGATCACGGGCTGACCGTCACCGAGCTCTCGAACAAACTGGGCGTCAACCGGACCGTGGTGTACCGGCTGCTCGCCACGCTGGAGCAGCACGCACTCGTACGCCGTGATCTGGGCGGCCGTGCCCGGGTCGGGCTCGGCGTGCTGCGCCTGGGCAGCCAGGTGCATCCGCTGGTCCGGGAGGCCGCGCTGCCCGCGCTGCGGGCGCTGGCCGAGGACATAGGCGCGACGGCGCACCTGACCCTGGTCGACGGGACGGAGGCGCTCGCCGTCGCGGTCGTCGAGCCGACCTGGACCGACTACCACGTGGCCTACCGCGCCGGTTTCCGGCACGCGCTGGACCGGGGGGCCGCGGGTCGCGCGATCCTCTCCGCCCGGCAGGCGCCGGTGGGCGAGCCCGGCTACACGCTCACGCACGGCGAGCTGGAGGCCGGCGCGTGCGGGGCCGCGGCGCCGCTGATCGGGGTGACGGGGGTCGAGGGCAGCGTGGGCGTGGTCATGCTGGCCGACGCCGTACCGGAGCGGGTCGGCCCACGCGTGGTCGACGCGGCCAAAGAGGTGGCCGACGCCCTGCGCTGACCGGGCCGGGGGCCTTGCGGGACCGTGGTCCGCGCTGAGGTCATCCGCGGGTACGGGTCAGCGGCCCGTGGGTTCGTACGGAGGTCGCGGGGCGTTTGCTCGGGAGAGGGGCACGCTGGTCCGCGCGGAGGCCGCGGGTATGTGCGGGGAATTGCGGCCGTGGGTCCTGCGCGGAGATCGCGGGGTGCGGGGCGGAGGCCGTGGGACCTGTGCGGAGGTCGGGTCGGGTGGTGACGTTAGATTGACCCCGTGCTCTCTCGCCTCACGCGCCCCCGGGCCGTCGCCGTCTGCGCCCTTCCCGTCGTGGCCCTGCTCGCCACGGCGGTGTTCGCGCCGCTGCCGTTCTCCCTGGCGCAGCCCGGCCTGACGGCGAACGTCCTCGGCGAGAACAAGGGCGAACCGGTGATCACCATCAGCGGGGCGCCCACCCGGAACACCAGCGGCCAGCTCCGGATGACCACGATCGAGGCCACCGGCCCGGACGCGAGCGTCTCCCTCGGCGACGTGCTCAGCGCCTGGTTCGCCACGGACAAGGCCGTGATGCCCCGCGACTCGGTCTACCCGAGCGGCGGCAGCGTCAAGGAGATCGAGCGGCACAACGCGAACGAGATGAAGGAGTCCCAGGACAGCGCCACCGAGGCGGCCCTGGGATACCTGCACGAGAAGGGTGATGTGAAGGTCACGCTCAAGCTCGCCGACGTCGGCGGACCGAGCGCGGGACTGCTCTTCTCGCTCGGGATCATCGACAAGCTGGACGGCGACGGCAGCGGCGGCGACCTCACGGGCGGCCGGGTTGTCGCGGGTACGGGGACGATCGACGCCGACGGCAAGGTCGGCGCGGTCGGCGGTGTCAGCCTCAAGACCCAGGCGGCCCGCCGCGACGGCGCGACCGTGTTCCTGGTTCCGAAGGCGGAGTGCTCGGACGCGAAGGCGGAGCTGCCGAAGGGGCTCCGCCTGATCCCGGTGACCGACCTCGACGGAGCGGTGAACTCCCTGGTGGCCCTGGAGAAGAACAAGGGCTCGGTCCCGAGCTGCTAGTGACCGGCTCCCGGTAGTGACCGGCTCCCGGTTCCGGTCGGGAACGTGGTCCGTCAGCAGGCGACGGCCACGGTCGCCCTCGGCGCGGAGGCCAGCCGGAGGCCGACCTCCACCAGCGCCCAGCCGACACGGGCGCGCACTCGGCCGGGGTTCCTGGCCTCGGTCGTGAGCCGGTACGCGTCGGCCTCGGCCCGCAGGTCGGCGGCGCGCACGTGCTGCAACTGGAGGTGGGTGTCGGGATGCATGGCAGTGACCTCTCTGTCGGTGCGATCGAGTCGTGCGGGGAGTCCGGCCGGGTGGATCAGGCGGAGGCCTGAGGGAAGACGTGCGTGTGGAAGCGCACCTGCTCCGCCTCGGGATCGTCCTCGGGCCGTTCGAGGGCGCAGTAGCTGTCGAGCAGGTCGTGCATCTTCTTGACGAGTTCCTTGGCCTGCGCCGGGGTCAGGCGCATCGTGAAGTCGCTCATGTCGGAGGCGGGGGTCCATGTGTCCCCCCACTCCTCGCGGGTGCCGAGCCAGGTCGACAGCTCACGCGCGTGGGTGGTGGCCACCTCGTGCAGGAACATGTCGGCCGCTCCGCGTACCGCCGGGTCCGGGTCGCTGAGCAGGTCCTCGCCGAAGTCCAGGCCCTGGTGCACCGCCCGCCACCACCGCTCGCGCCCCTTGCCCCGCTCGGGGGCGTCCTCGACGAAGCCGTGCGCGGCGAGTTGCCGCAGGTGGTAGCTGGTGGCCCCGCTGGACTCGCCCAGCCGCTCGGCGAGCATCGACGCGGTGGCCGGCCCCTTCTGGCGCAGGCTGCTCAGCAGTTCCATGCGCAGGGGGTGGGCGATCCCGCGCAGGGAGCGGGCGTCGAGGCGGCGGTGCTGCGGGGGTTCGGGCGGCAGGGGTGGCTGCGGGGGGAGGGGTGCTTCCGGGGGAAGCGGTGGCTGCTCCGTCATGTGTACAAAGATAGCGTTGCAAAGAAGTCCTTGCAACGGGTTCTTTGTAACTTTGCCGGCGGGTCCCGCCCACCGACCGAATCCCCGAAGTCGTCGGCCCCGTAAGCCTGTTCAGTCCTGCTTCACGAATCCCTCCGACGTCATCCAGTCCAGCGCCACCTCGTGCGGGTCCTGGCCCTGGACGTCCACCTTCGCGTTCAGGTCCTGCGCCACCGTGTTGTTCAGCCTCTTCGTCACCGGCTCGATGACCTCGGCGATCTGCGGATACTTCTTCAGGGCCTTGGTGTTGATCACGGGAGCGGCGTTGTAGTTGGGGAAGAACTTCTTGTCGTCCTTCATCACCACCAGGTTCATCGACTTGATGCGCCCGTCGGTGGTGAACACCTCCCCGTACGTACAACTCCCCTTCTCCACCTGGGTGTAGATGATCCCGGTGTCCATCTGGGTGATGTTCTTCGCGGGGATGTGCATCCCGTACGCCTTCTCCATGCCAGGCAGTCCGTCGGCCCGGTTGGCGAACTCGCTCTCCACGCACAGCGTGACGGCGCTCGGGTCCGACTTCGAGAGCGCGGCCACGTCGGACAGCGTGGTCGTGCCGTACTTCTTGAAGTTGGCCTGGTTCATGGCGAGCGCGTACGTATTGTTGAGGGCGGACGGCGGCAGCCAGGTGACCCCGTTCTTCGGGTCGGCGTCGTGCACGGCCTGCCACTGCTTCTGCGGGTCCGGGATCGGCTCGCTGTTGCCGAGATAGGTGATCCACGCGGTGCCCGTGTACTCGTACATGGCGTCCGCGTCACCGTTCTTGATGGCCTCGCGCGCGCCGATCGAGCCCTGGATGCCGGTGCGGTCGACCACCTTCGCGCCCGCCGCCTGGAACGCGATGCCCATGATCGCGCCGAGGATCAACTGCTCCGTGAACTCCTTCGACGCCACCGTGAGGTTCGCGCCCTTGAGCGGCTCGCCCCGCCCGATGGTCCCCGGCTCCACGTTGTCGGTCATGGGGGAGCCGCTGGTCAGCCCGCACGCGGACGCCAGGACGAGGACGGCGGCCAGGGCCGCGTGGGCGCGCGCCCTCCTCATGTCCCCACCTCCAGCCCGCGCGGCCGCAGCAGCAGTTCCGCCAGCGACGCCAGCCAGTCGACCAGGAGCGCGAGGGCGACGGTGAGGATGGCGCCGAGGACCAGGACCGGCATGCGCTGGGTCGTGATGCCCGTGGTGATCAGGACTCCGAGACCGCCACCTCCGCCGAACGTGGCCAGCGTCGCGGTGCCCACGTTCAGGACGAGCGCCGTACGGACGCCGGCGAGGATCAGCGGTACGGCCAGCGGCAGTTCGACCCGGGAGAGCACCCCCAGCGGTGACATGCCGATGCCGCGCGCGGCCTCCAGCAGGGTCGGGTCGTTGGCCTTCAGACCGGTGATCGTGTTGGACAGCACGGGCAGGATCGCGTAGATCGTGATGCCGATCAGGGCGGACTTCTCGCCGGTGCCGAGCCAGATCACGAGCAGGGCCAGCAGGCCGATCGCCGGGGTCGCCTGCCCCATGTTGGCGACCGTCATCGCGAGCGGGGTCAGCTTGCGGAACGCCTTGCGGGTCAGCAGGATCCCCAGCGGAATCGCGATGATCAGCACGAAGAACGTGGAGATCACCGTCAACTGGATGTGCTGCCAGAGGGCCTTGGACACCTGGCCGTTCGACAGGGCGTTCTTGGAGATCGCGTCGAGGTCGGCCTGCTGGAACCAGATCCAGGTGCCCAGCAGCAGGGCGATCAGCACGGCGGGCAGGAAGGTCAGCTTCTGCCAGCTGATCCGGCGCCTCGGGGCCGTCGGCGCGGGCGGTGGCACCTCCCGCTCCGTGCCCTCACCCTCGCTGTCGTCACGGAAGGCCACCCCCTTGACCTCGTGTTCGCCCTCGGGACGCCGATCGGCGGGTGGTGTGCTCACGCCTTCGCCTCCCCGCCGTCGACACCCTCCTGCTCGAACTGGGTCTGATGGGCGCGCGCCTCCTCCAGCTCGTGCTGGTGCTCCATGGCCTCCAGCCGGTCGGCCTCCAGGAGTTCGTGCACGGAGTTCATCAGGGTCTCCATGTCGACCACCCCGGTGTACTCGCCGCGCCGCCCGGTCACCGGGACCCGGCCCGAGTTGTCCGTGAGCACCGCCTCCAGGGCGTCGCGCAGGGTGGCGTCCCTGGTCACCGTGTCGTGGATCAGCGTGCCCGCCCGCGCGAGCGAGCCCTTGGCCCGCATCAGATCGCCGCGCCGCAGCCATTTGTAGGGGCGGCCCCGCTTGTCGAGCAGCAGGATCTCGTTCGTACCGCTGGAGCGCAGCTTGCCGAAGATCTCCTGGAGCGGATCGTCCACGGTGACCGTCGGACAGCCGCTGATCTCCACGTCCCGTACGCGGCTGAGGTTGAGCCGCTTCAGCGCCGCGCCCGCGCCCACGAAGCCCGACACGAAGTCGTCGGCCGGGTTGGTGAGGATCGCCTCCGGGGTGTCGAACTGTGCGATGTGCGAGTGCTCGCGCAGCACCGCGATCCGGTCGCCCAGCTTGATGGCCTCGTCGAAGTCGTGCGTCACGAACACGATCGTCTTGTGCAGCTCGTACTGGAGCCGGATCAGCTCGTCCTGGAGGTGGTCGCGCGTGATCGGGTCCACCGCGCCGAACGGCTCGTCCATGAGCAGGACGGGCGGGTCCGCGGCCAGTGCCCGCGCCACGCCCACGCGCTGCTGCTGGCCGCCGGAGAGCTGGCGCGGATAGCGGCCCCGGAACTCGCCGGGGTCGAGCCCCACGAGGTCCAGCATCTCCTCGACCCGGGCCGTGGTCCGCGCCTTGGACCAGCCGGTCATCCGGGGGACCAGCGCGATGTTCTGGGCGACCGTCATGTGCGGGAAGAGCCCGGAGGACTGGATGGCGTACCCGACCTTGCGGCGCAGCTTCACCGGGTCCATGTCGGTGACGTCCTCGCCGCCGATCCGGATGCGGCCGCCGCTCGGCTCGATCAGCCGGTTGATCATCTTCAGGGTGGTCGACTTGCCGCAGCCGGACGGGCCGACGAAGACGACGAGCTCACCCGCCTTGATCTCCATGTTGACGCTGTCGACGGCCGCTTCCCGGCTGCCGGGGTAGCGCTTGGTGAGGTTCTCCAGCTCGATCGTGGCACCGGTGGTGGACGACGTGCCCCCGCCCGAGCCGCTTCCGCCGCCCGCTCCGCTTCCGCCGCGCGCGCCGCCCGCCGCGCCGACGGGACCCTCGGCGTCCGCGGGGCCTTCGGCGGTCTCCGCTGTCTCAGGCACGGATCCCCTTCGGAATGGTCAGCCGGCCCAGCAGGACGTAGGCGGCGTCGAAGAGCAGCGCCAGGATGATGATCCCGACCGTGCCCGCGAGCACCTGGTTGAGCGCGTTCTTGCTGCCCAGCGAGCTGATGCCGCGGAAGATCTCGTTGCCGAGGCCGGGCCCGGAGGCGTAGGCCGCGATGGCGGCGATGCCCATGAGCATCTGGGTGGAGATCCGGATGCCGGTCAGGATCGGCGGCCAGGCCAGCGGCAGTTCGACCCGCATCAGGCGGGTCGTCCGCGACATGCCGATACCCCGGGCCGCGTCCACCAGCGAGGGATCGACACCGCGCAGGCCGACGATCGCGTTGCGCACGATCGGCAGCAGCCCGTACAGCGTCAGGGCGATCACCGTCGGCGGGACGCCCAGGCCCACGATCGGGATCAGCAGACCGATCATGGCCAGCGAGGGAATCGTCAGGATCGCGGAGGTCGTCGTGGTGGCGAGGTTTCCCGCCCAGTCGCTGCGGTAGGTGACGACGCCGATCAGCACGCCGATGACGGTCGCCACGACCATGCACTGGAAGACCGCGCTGGCGTGTTGGTAGGCGTCGGTGAGGAGCTGTTCGTGGCGGCTGCTCAGGTACTGCCAGAAGTTCACGCCGGGTCACCCCGCTCCTCGGTTCAGCGCTCGGTCGCCGCCTGTTCCACGAGCGGGATGATCCGCAGTGGAACCGGGTTCTCCATGACGATCGCCGTGGAGGCCCGGACGATGCCATCAAAACCGACAACCCGGTCGATCACACGTTGGAGATCGGCGTTGGAGCGGGCCACCAGGCGGCACAGCATGTCCCCGCTGCCGGTCGTCGTGTGCAGCTCCAGCACCTCGGGCACGGTCGTCAAGTGGGCGCGTACGTCCGCGCCTTGTCCCTGCCGGATCTGGAGCGTGGCGAACGCCGTGACCGGATAGCCGAGCGCGGCCGGGTCGACCTCGGGACCGAAGCCCCGGATGACTCCGTTCGACTGAAGACGGTCCAGCCGGGCCTGCACCGTCCCCCGCGCGACCCCGAGCCGCCGGGACATCTCCAGCACGCCGATGCGCGGCTCCTCGGCCAGCAGCACGAGCAACCGCCCGTCCAGATGATCGATCGCCATGGGTGCCTCCGAGATGGTCATCGTGTACAGAAAGCCCGACGGTACGGGCCCTTCGCTGAACATATTGCTCAGCCGACAGGCGAACTATTGCGCACCTTGCGGAACGGAGAGAGCCTGCGGCCATGACGCAGACCACACACGACACTCCCGACACCGCCCGGCAGGCCGATCCCTTCCCGGTCAAGGGAATGGACGCGGTCGTCTTCGCCGTCGGCAACGCCAAGCAGGCCGCGCACTACTACTCCACGGCCTTCGGCATGCGGCTCGTCGCGTACTCCGGACCGGAGAACGGCAGCCGCGAGACGGCGTCGTACGTCCTCGAGAACGGCTCCGCGCGCTTCGTCTTCACCTCGGTGATCAAGCCCGCCACCACCTGGGGCCACTTCCTGGCCGAACACGTGGCGGAGCACGGCGACGGCGTCGTCGACCTCGCCATCGAGGTCCCGGACGCGCGTGCCGCCCACGCGTACGCCGTCGAGCACGGCGCCCGCTCGCTCGCCGAGCCGTACGAGATGAAGGACGAGAACGGCACGGTCGTCCTCGCCGCCATCGCCACGTACGGCAAGACCCGCCACACGCTCGTCGAGCGACGCGGTTACGAGGGCCCCTACCTGCCCGGGTACGTGGCCGCCGCGCCCATCGTCGAGCCGCCCGCCCGGCGCACCTTCCAGGCCATCGACCACTGCGTCGGCAACGTCGAGCTCGGCCGGATGAACGACTGGGTCGGCTTCTACAACAAGGTCATGGGCTTCACGAACATGAAGGAGTTCGTGGGCGACGACATCGCGACCGAGTACAGCGCCCTGATGTCGAAGGTCGTCGCCGACGGCACGCTCAAGGTCAAGTTCCCGATCAACGAGCCCGCCATCGCCAAGAAGAAGTCCCAGATCGACGAGTACCTGGAGTTCTACGGCGGCGCCGGTGTCCAGCACATCGCGCTGAACACGAACGACATCGTCGCGACCGTTCGGGCCATGCGCGCGGCCGGTGTCCAGTTCCTCGACACCCCCGACTCCTACTACGACACGCTCGGTGAGTGGGCCGGCGACACCCGCGTGCCCGTCGACACCCTGCGCGAGCTGAAGATCCTCGTCGACCGCGACGAGGACGGCTATCTGCTCCAGATCTTCACCAAGCCGGTCCAGGACCGTCCGACCGTCTTCTTCGAGATGATCGAGCGGCACGGTTCGATGGGCTTCGGCAAGGGCAACTTCAAGGCCCTGTTCGAGGCGATCGAGCGCGAGCAGGAGAAGCGCGGCAACCTCTGACCCGGAGAACCGGCCCTTCCTGAAGACCGGCCGGTCCCGACGGTCCTGACCTGCCCGGCGGACGCCCACGACGGCGTCCGCCGGCCAGGTTTCCGCGTTTCTGCCGGTTGCCCGGTTGCCCGGTTGGCCGGTGCCCCGGGGGACTGGACAGGGGCGTCCTGGGCTTCGGCCTCGGGCTCCGCTTCGGTGTCAGTGGGCCGCGGGCGCTCCCGGGGCCGCCCCGTCCTCGTCCGCCGCCTCTCCCGAGTCCTCCGGCGGGCCCCCGGCAGGCGGCTCGCCCAGCGCCGTCAGCGCCTCCCGTGCCGCCGGCGCCAGCAGCGGCGAGAAGTACGGATTGATCCGCAACGCCTCGGCGAGATGCCGGCGGGCCGGACCGGACAGCCCCAGATCACGCTCGATCTGCCCCCGGTGGTACGCGTACAGCGCGCTGCGCACATCGCCCCCGTGCTCCTTGTCCGTGGCCCGCACGGCGAAGCCGAGCGCCTCCTGGTCGTTCCCGGCGCGGTGCAGCGCCCAGCCCAGCGCGTCCGCCGCCGCGATGCCGGGCTGCCGCTGCCACTCGGCGCGCACCTCCCGTACCGCGGCCCGCGGGTCGCCGTGATCCGCCTCGAAGAGCCCGAGGACCGGTTCGTCGTCCACCCCCGCGGCGCCGTCCCGTCGCGCCAGGTCCCGCACCAGGGCGTACTGCGCGCGCGCCTCCGTGCCGCGCCCGAGGGTGTCGTACAGCTCGCCCAGCTCCAGCGCGTACCGCGGCACGGGCCGCCCGGCGAGCGCCGCCCGGTACGCCCGCAGCGCCTCCGACGTGCGCCCCAGCGCCGCCAGCGCGCGCCCCTGCCCGGCCAGCGCGTCGTACGCGTGGGCGTCGGTGCGCACCGCGGCCCGGTAGTGGTCCAGGGACTCCTGGCGGTCGCCGCGCTCCCAGGCCAGGTCCCCGGCCTGCGTGAGGAAGGCCGCCTGCTCGGGCGCGCCGGCCGCGCCCGCCGCCGCGTCCGAGATCGCCGCCGCCGCGTCCTCGCGCCGGCCGCGGTCCCGGTACACCCGCGCGGCGACAGCCTGGGCCGCCGGCCCGGAACGCAGCGCGAGCAGCCTGCCGAGGGCCCTGTCCACGGCCTTGTGGTCACCGAGCCCGGAGTACGCGTCGATGAGCGCCGGATACGTTGTCCACCGCTTCGGCGCCAGCTTCTCCGCCGACTCGCCCCACTGCCGCGCGGCCCGGAAGTCGCCCCGCGCGCCCGCGAGGGAGGCGAGTCCTTCCAGTGCCGCCGCATTGTCCTCGGGCCGCAGTTCCAGCGATCTGCGCAGCGCCTTCTCGGCCTTCGGCCAGGACGCGGCCGCCGCCGTCCGCCGCGCCCGCTCCGTGTACGCGACGCCCAGCACCGCCCACGACACGCCGTCGCGCGGACGGGCCCGCACCCGGGCCTCGCGGTCGTGGATGAGCGCGGTGAGATCGGGCAGTGCCGCGGGCACTCCGGCATCCACCGCGCTCACCGCCCGCGCCACCGGACCCGGGGCGGGCCGCGCCGCCCCGCGCCCGTCCAGGGAGGGCAGCAGCACCAGCACACCGCCGAGCACGGCACAGCCGGCCACCGCTCCGATCAGCGCGCGCCGGCCGAGCGGGGAGCGGCGCGCGCCCGAGGGCTTGGGGGACCGTGCGGCGGAGGCCTCCGGGGACCGCTCGCCGACGGGCTCCTCGGACCGCGGTCCGGCGGGCACCGCGCGCCCGGACCCGGCGGGCACCGGCTCTCGCTCTTCGATCTCCATGCGGTTCACTGTGCGTCAATAGGAAGACCGCACCCCGGCATGCGAAGCCTCCCGCGAAGGGGGTTCACACCGATGGCCCCGGGTGCGACCCTGTGATCATGAGCCGTATCGAAGCCCCGCGCGATGAGGACACGGCGGCGACCGGCGGTCTCCTCGACCGTCTGCTGAGCGGTCTGCCCGCCGAGGCCGTGCTCACCGACCCGGACGTCACGGTCTCCTACGCCAACGACATGGCGAGCTTCTGCGAGGCGGGCACCCCCGCCGTGGTCGTCCTGCCGCGCACGGTCGAGCAGGTCCAGCACGTCATGCGCGTCGCGACCGAACTGCGCGTCCCCGTCGTCCCGCAGGGCGCCCGCACCGGCCTGTCCGGAGCGGCCAACGCCACCGACGGCTGCGTGGTGCTGTCCCTGGTGAAGATGGACCGCATCCTGGAGATCAGCCCGGTCGACCGCATCGCCGTCGTCGAACCCGGTGTCGTCAACGCCGCGCTCTCCCGCGCCGTCGGCGAGCACGGCCTGTACTACCCGCCGGACCCGTCGAGCTGGGAGACGTGCACCATCGGCGGCAACATCGGCACGGCCTCCGGCGGCCTGTGCTGCGTGAAGTACGGGGTGACGGCCGAGTACGTCCTCGGCCTGGACGTCGTCCTCGCCGACGGACGGCTGATGTCCACCGGACGCAGGACCGCCAAGGGCGTCGCCGGGTACGACCTCACCCGCCTCTTCGTGGGCTCCGAGGGCTCGCTCGGCATCGTCGTACGGGCCGTCCTCGCCCTGAAGCCGCAGCCGCCCCAACAGCTCGTGCTGGCCGCGGAGTTCGGCTCGGCGCGGGCAGCCTGCGAGGCCGTCTGCAAGATCATGGAGGGCGGTCATGTGCCCTCCCTCCTCGAACTGATGGACCGGACGACCGTCAAGGCCGTCAACGACCTCGCGCACATGGGTCTCCCCGAGACCACCGAGGCGCTGCTGCTCGCCGCCTTCGACACCCACGACCCGGCGGCCGACCTCGCTCTGGTCGGCGCCCTCTGCGAGGCCGCCGGAGCGACCCAGGTCGTCCCCGCCGAGGACGCCGCCGAATCCGAACTCCTGCTCCAGGCACGCCGGTTGTCGCTCACGGCGCTCGAAGCGGTCAAGGGCACCACGATGATCGACGACGTGTGTGTGCCGCGCTCCCGGCTCGGCGACATGCTCGACGGCATCGAGCGCGTCGCCGAGAAGTACGCCCTGACCATCGGCGTCTGCGCCCACGCGGGCGACGGCAACACGCACCCCACGGTCTGCTTCGACGCGGCCGATCCCGACGAGTCCCGGCGCGCCCGCGAGTCCTTCGACGAGATCATGGCCCTCGGCCTGGAACTCGGCGGCACGATCACCGGCGAGCACGGTGTGGGCGTGCTGAAGAAGGAGTGGCTGGCCCGCGAGATCGGCCCGGTGGGCGTGGAGATGCAACGGGCGATCAAGACGGCGTTCGACCCGCTGGGCCTGCTCAACCCGGGCAAGCTGTTCTGAGATCCGGGACCGGCCGTCCGCCGACCTGTCAGAACCGCTCACCGTCCGCCGCTCACCGTCGGCCGCTCCGCCGGACCGGCCTTCGCCCGTCGCTGCACCGGACCGGCTTTCGCCCGTCGACCCGTCAGGACTGCTCTCCGTCCGTCGACTCGTCGGACGGCCAGGGGTCGCGCAGCCACAGATCGTCAGGGGACGGCGCTCCCGTCGGGTCGAGCGAGGCCGAGAGCTTCGGGGACGGCGCGAGCAGCTCGGCCAGACCGGCGTCCATGCCGAGCTGCCCGGCCTCCGTGCCCGGGGGGACCGCCCTGAGCGTGCGCTCCAGCCAGGCGGTGATCTGCGTGGCGGGCGCTTCGAGCAGCGCGTCGCCGTCCGGCGAGCTCAGCGCCATCAGGACGACGCTCCGGCCGCCGACCTTCGTGGGCCACACCCGTACATCGCCGTGACCACACGGCCGGAACACCCCCTCGACCAGCAGCTCACGGGCGAATGTCCAGTTGACGGGATGGTCGGAGCCGACGTGGAAGGTGATGCGGACGGCGTACGGGTCGTCGGCGCGGTAACTCAGGCGCGCCGGGACCGGGATGCTGTGTTCCGGCGACAGGACGAGATGAAGCTCGAGCTCGCGTTCCACCACGGTGTGCATGTCGATGCGCTCCCTTTCGTCGTACGGGCTCCTGCTGACGGGCCCGTACGAGTGGAGAGCGCCTGGCGCCGTGACCATTACGCGGGTTCGGAGAAAACTTTTCGGGACCGCCTCGGCCCTTGTCCGGGCACACCGTTCGCCCCCTCGGACGCCCGGGCGCCCGGGCGCCCGAGGGAGCGGAACCTTGCCCGAAAGGAGTCGGTACCGCGGGACGGGCCGTGACGCGTGCGCCGGTCTGGTAGATGTGGACGTCCCACACGACCCCCGAGCAGATACGGGACGACGGACATGAGCGCCCCAACCCCGGCCCCCGGTGACGACAGGCCCCGCGAAGGGTATTACCCGGACCCCTCCATCCCTGGATACGTCCGGTACTGGAACGGCGCCGCCTGGGTGCCGGGCACGAGCCGCCCGGCGCCGTCGGGCGGTGAGGCGCTTTCCCCGCCGGCCGCCGCGCGTCCCGCGCAGGTGCCCGCTCCGGCGTCGTCCCCCGAGTTCTCCGCCGCACGCGGGCAGACGGCCACTCCCGCCGTGGAGGAGACGGGCCCCCATTTCTTCGACGAGGACCCGGAGCCCCACGGCACCGCCTCCGCCGAGCCCCACGCCGCCGCGTCCGGCGAGGCCCACCGCGCCGCCTCGGCCGAGGCCCAGCACGGCAGTCGGCCCGAGCCGGCGGCCTCGTGGGGTGCCGACCGCTCCCGGCAGTCCGGCT
The DNA here is from genome assembly GCF_044763015.1 of Streptomyces sp. NPDC096324. Lineage (NCBI taxonomy): Bacteria > Bacillati > Actinomycetota > Actinomycetes > Kitasatosporales > Streptomycetaceae > Streptomyces > Streptomyces sp. NPDC096324. Next base: position 138,113 of record NZ_JBIWFK010000003.1, read on the forward strand.
TCGGCGGCGACCAGGACCGCCGGGTGTCCTGGGGCGCGCCGAAGACGTCCGGCGCGCGCGACCCGCGTACCGCGGGGTTCACCGACGCGGTGAGCGGACCCGACGGGGCGTCGGCGCGCACGGACGGCACGACGACGATTCCGCCCGCCGACTCCGGCGCCGCCGCCCGGCCCCCGGCGTCCCCGAGTCCGGTGGTCTTCCGCCGTCCCACCGGTCCGGTGCCGTCCACGGGGCCGGAGGGCGGGACGGGCGCGGGCGGTACGAGCCGTACGGGCGAGGCGAGTTCGGGCGCGGCCGTCGCGGGCGCGGGGCGGTCCACAGCGGACCCCGTGCCCGCCGAGGGCGACACGCGGTTCGGTGCGCCCTCCCCGCGTACGGAGTGGCAGGGCGGGGGCACGACACCGCCGAGTGCGCCGGGTGTGCCCGCCGGGCCGGGCCCGTCGGCCGCCCCTGCCGGCTTCGGACCGCTCACCGCGTCCGCCCCGTCAGCAGCGCCCGCCGGGTCGGGTTCCTCCGGCGTCCCCGCCGGGTTCGGGCCGCCCGCCGCGTCAGCCGCGCCCGGTCCGTCCGGCGTCCTTGCCGGGTCCGGGTCGCGGACCGCGCCTGCCACGTCCGGCCCCTCCGGCGCCCCTGCCGGGGCCGGTCCGTTCACGGCGCCCGCCGGGTCCGGGTCGGCTTCCGCGCCCGCCGGCTCCGGCTCGTCGGCCGTGCCCGCTGTGTCCGGCCCCTCCGGCGCTCCCGCCGGGGCCGGTTCGTTCACGGCGCCCGCCGGGTCCGTGGCACCGGCCGCGTCCGGTCCGTCGGCCGCCCCCGCGGCCGGTTCCACCGCCGTGCCCACGGCGGGCCCGGCGGCCGCACCCGGTCCATCCGCGGCACCCGCAGGGGGTTTCGGCGCGGGCGCCGGCGTACCGGGCGCCTCGGGTGCCGTCGCCCCCGGGGCCGGGCAGGTCGCCTCCGGCCCCGTCGTCCCTCAACAACCCGGCGGGGCCGCCCCCGTGGCCTCCGGGGCCGGCGGCGGACAGCCCTCCTGGGCTCAGCAGGTGCACCAGCTCGCGGGCGACCCGGCCGACGAGGGGCAGCGGGTTGCGCCGTGGAAGCCGCCGGTCGACGACGTGTTCCAGGCGGCCGCACGGCTCCAGGCCTCGGCCCGCCCGGCCGGCCTCGGCCGACGGCTGGCCGCCCGGCTGCTCGACACCGTCGTCATCGCCGGCGTCACCACGGCGGCAGCCGTCCCGCTGGGCACCAGGGCGGTCGACCACATCGACGAGAAGATCGACGCGGCCAAGCTGTCCGGCGAGAAGGTCACCGTCTGGCTCCTCGACGCCACGACCGTCTCCTGTCTCGGCGCCGTCCTCGCCGTCCTGCTCGTCGCCGGCGTCCTCTACGAGGTCCTGCCCACCGTCAAATGGGGCCGCACCCTCGGCAAGAAACTGTGCGGCATCGAGGTGCGCGACATAGAGGGTCACGAACCGCCCACCTTCGGCAGGGCACTTGGTCGCTGGCTCGTCCTCAGCGTGCCGTCCCTGCTGGTCGTCGGTCTCGTGGGCGTCGTGTGGTGTCTGTTCGACAAGCCCTGGAACCAGTGCTGGCACGACAAGGCGGCGCACACGTTCGTGGCGGGCCCGGCCCGGTAATCCCGTCCCCCGGACGGCCCTTCGCCGGATGCGGAGCCGGGGGGTTCGCGGTCGACTCGGGCCATGAGCAGCGAACCGCCGCCCCCGGACTCCGGCCGGCCACCGGACGAGGACCCGTTCAAGAAGCAGCCCCCGCCCGGTGAGGGCGCGGGCTCCCCGTACGACCCGCCGCCCCCGTCAGGCGACCGGACCCCGCCGTACGGCAGCGAGCCGCCCCCGTTCGGCGGCGGTGGCCCCTACAGCGAGGGCGGCGGCCCGTACCAGGGAGGCGGTCCGTACCCGGGCGGCGGCCCGTACCAGGGAGGGGGGCAGCACCCGGGCGGCGGCGACCCCTACAGCGGTGGCGGTCCCTACGGCGGCGACCCGCTTGCCGGCATGCCGCCGCTCGCCGACAGCGGGAAGCGGGTGCTGGCCAGGATCCTGGACATGATCCTGGTGGGCATCGTGGTGTGGCTGCTGTCCTGGGCGTTCGGGGTCACCGAGTACGACGTGGACTCGAACAAGATCGAGTACAGCAAGTCGCTCGGGCAGTCCCTGGTGGCCGCGGTGCTCTACGTGGCGTACGACACCGTGATGATCAGCAGGACGGGCCAGACCCTCGGCAAGCGGCTGTTCCACCACCGGGTCGCCAACCTCGACAACGGATCCACCCCCTCGGTGCAGACCTCCCTGGTCCGCGCCCTGGTGCTGTGGATCCCGTTCGCGTTCTGCTGCGCCTGCATCTGGACGGCGATCGCGGGCGGCTGGAGCTTCTTCGACAAGCCCTACAAGCAGGGCCTGCACGACAAGGCGGCCAAGACGGTGGTGGTCGACACCGGCTGAGGCCCGCCGACGGCATCGCGGCACGGGACGACCGGACAGCGGGCCGGGAGAGGGGCCGGGCGACACGTCGCGCGGCGGGAGCGCACACCGCAACGGCGGGTCCGTGGTCCACGGGCCCGCCGTTGCGGTACGAGGTCGCGACGTCCGGGGTGCCGGCGCGTACGCGGTCTCAGGGCCCCGCGGGTTCGCGCACGGGCTCGGGCGCGGAGGACACGGAGGCGGACACGGACGCGGTCTCGCGCTGCGCCGGTACTCGCTCGTGGACGACGGCCGAGGCGGCGGGCGCCGGCTTCGGCAGGGGGACCGTCATGGCCACCAGCAGTCCGAGAGCGAGCGCCGAGAGGGTGATCAGCACGATCCCCAGACTCGAACTCGTCTGTGACAGCAGCAGCATGGCGAGGGTGGAGAAGATCACGGTGCAGGAACCGTAGGCGAGCTGTGCGGCGGTCGGACGAGGCATGGCAATCGTGTCCTCGGATGGGGGTTCTCCCCCCGGGGCCTCTCGCGATGGGGGAGGGTGCGGATAGATGTCGGGGGTGGGACAACGGTGTCGACGTGGCTGTCCGCCGGCTTCCGACGTCCGCCAATCGACTCTATTCGCCTGCATGCCCGAGTGGAACGTCCGGTAAGCGTGACCTTACCCACGGTGCCGGTGCACAGGGGGCGCACGGATTCATCACGTCCTTCAAGTGGGTCGGAAAGCGCGCCCGTTGGTGGGGTTCGGGGCCGTCCGGATACCGAACGGAGGCTCCGCATAATGCACTTGCCAGGTTCAAGTCAAGATCTGTTTTTTCTTTCGTAACTCCGGTCAAATGTCGTCACTTGAATCGCGTAGACGCGTGCGGACCTCCATGACCCGGAACCCCCTCCGCGCGAACGTGCGCGGGGGAGGACATCAAGTGACCAACAGACCATGGACGTTCAGAGCGGCCGCGGTGGGCGTAGCCTTCGCGGCGGCCACCGCCACGTTCTCTACGTACGCCGTGGCGCAGGCCGACTCGGCCGGCGCGTCACCCGTCGTGAACCGCCACGACCCGCAGCCGGTCAAGAACACGGTCGACCACGACCTCGACGGCCCGCTGAGCAAGACCCAGGACGCCCAGCGCCAGGAGGCGCTGAACCAGGTCATAGCCGGCGACGCCAAGGTGCAGAAGCGCAACGGCTCGCAGGTCGTCCAGCTCAAGAGCAAGAAGGGCGACAGCAAGTACGTCGAGCTCGGTCGCGAGAAGACCGACAAGATCTTCACGATCCTGGTGGAGTTCGGCGACAAGACGGACCCCAAGTTCGGCGGCACCGCCGGACCCGGGCACAACCAGATAGCCGCGCCGGACCGTGCGAAGGACAACAGCACGGCCTGGCAGGCGGACTACAACCAGAAGCACTTCCAGGACCTCTACTTCGGCACCGGCAAGAACGTCGAGTCGATGAAGAAGTTCTACGAGACGCAGTCCTCGGGCCGCTACTCGGTGGACGGCGAGGTCGCCAACTGGGTCAAGGTCCCGTACAACGAGGCCCGTTACGGCAACAACGCCTGTGGCAGCACGAACTGCCCGAGCGTGTGGAACGTCGTCAGTGACGGCGTCACCGCCTGGGTCGCCCAGCAGAAGGCGGCGGGCAAGACCGACGCGGCCATCAAGGCGGACCTGGCGCAGTTCGACCAGTGGGACCGCTACGACTACGACGGCGACGGCAACTTCAACGAGCCCGACGGCTACATCGACCACTTCCAGATCGTGCACGCCGGTGAGGACGAGTCCGCGGGTGGCGGCGTCCAGGGCAAGGACGCGATCTGGGCCCACCGTTGGTACGCCTTCGGCACCGACGCGGGCGCCACGGGTCCCGCGGACAACAGGCTTGGCGGCGCGCAGATCGGCGACACCGGCATCTGGGTCGGCGACTACACCATCCAGCCGGAGAACGGCGGACTCGGCGTCTTCGCCCACGAGTACGGCCATGACCTCGGTCTGCCGGACCACTACGACACCGCCGGCGGCGACAACTCCACCGGTTTCTGGACCCTGATGTCCTCGGGTTCGTGGCTCGGCACCGGCAAGAAGTCCATCGGTGACCTGCCCGGCGACTTCAACGCCTGGGACAAGCTCCAGCTCGGCTGGCTGAACTACGACACCGCCAAGGCCGGCAAGCAGTCCACGCACAAGCTGGGCGTCGCCGAGTACAACACCTTCGACAAGCAGGCGCTCGTCGTCTCCCTGCCGGAGAAGGCGGTCACGACCACGGTCGTCAACCCGGCGCAGGGCTCGTCCCAGTGGTGGAGCGGCAGCGGTGACAACCTGAAGAACACGCTGACCCGGTACGTGGACCTCACGGGCAAGTCGTCGGCGAAGCTGACCCTCGACGGCTGGTACGACATCGAGGCGAACTACGACTACCTCTACACCGAGGTCTCGACCGACGGCGGCGCCAACTGGACCGCCCTGGACGGCACGGTGGACGGCGCCGCCATCCCGCGGGACGGCAGCGACAAGCCCGCCCTCACCGGCACGGTCGACGCGTACAAGAAGCTCGTGTTCCCGCTCGACGCCTACGCGGGCAAGAAGATCGACCTGCGCTTCCGCTACCAGAGCGACGGCGGCGTGGCGCTCAAGGGTTTCGCGGCCGACGAGATCAGCGTCACCGCCGACGGCACCGCGCTCTTCTCGGACAACGCCGAGACGGCCGACGCCGCTTGGACCGCCGCCGGCTTCTCCCGCATCGGCGCCTCGTTCACCAAGAACTACGCGCAGTACTACCTCGCGGAGAACCGTCAGTACGTGTCGTACGACAAGACCCTCAAGGTCGGCCCGTACAACTTCGGCTTCTCGACGACCCGTCCGGACTGGGTGGAGCACTACGCCTACCAGACCGGCCTGTTGATCTGGAAGTGGGACACCTCGCAGGCGGACAACAACACCAGCGAGCACCCCGGTGTCGGCCTCGCGCTTCCGGTCGACTCGCACCCGAAGGCGCTGTGGTGGGACAACGGCACGCTGATGCGCAACCGCATCCAGGCCTACGACTCGCCGTTCAGCCTGAACCGCACAAGCGGTATCACGCTGCACAGCGCGGACGTCGCCACGAAGATTCCGTCGTCGAAGGGGGTGTCGGTCTTCAACGACCACACCAGCGACTACTACGACAACCGGAACCCGACCGGCGGTGTCAGGGTCACTGACACCAACACCAAGATCGAGATCGTCAAGCAGGCCAAGGATGGCTCGACGATCTCCCTCAAGGTCGGCCCCGCGGTGAAGTAACAGCGTTTTCGCAGGTCAAAAGCGTATCGGCGGCAACCCCTGGCGGGTTGCCGCCGATCGTGTTTAGGTGCCTCCTGTGCCTGGCTTATTGACACCGACATCTGAACCGACTCGCACGGGGGTGTGACCGCATGGCCGCAGGAGGCTTCTGCAGACTGCCGAACGGCAGCGTCGTGGTGGCGCTGAACCTGCCCAGCCCGGCGGGTCCGGCGGGCGGCTGCGTGCGCTTCCTGGTCGTCGCGCCGAACCGCGCCCGCGCCCTGACCAGGCTGCGCAACCTGGGACTGCGGGCCGTCTACCTCCGGGGCAACGGATCACCGCCGACCCCCGACGAGATCACCGCCGTCCTGCACCACCCCGACGGGCTCATATGGCGCACGGCCCCCGAGAGCGGTTGCACGGAGCTCACCCAGGAGCTGTGGCACCCGGTCAGAACCCTGCTCAGACGCCCGGCACCCCAGCCGTGACCTGCGCGGACGCGGGCCGAGGCGGCGAGGGACACACCACGTCGCCGCCCGGTACGCCCGCGTGAGGGGTCCGACCCCGTGACCACGGTCGGCCGGGTCCTGGACCAGGCGGCCCCACGTCAGGGGCGGCCGGGCTCTAGACCACCGGCTTGCCCGTGAGCTCGATCCCGGCGGAGCGCATCTCCTCCAGCGCCCGCTGCGTCGTCTCCTCCGCCACGCCGGCCGTCAGGTCCAGCAGGACGGTCGTACGGAAGCCCTGCCGCGCCGCGTCCAGCGCGGTCGCCTTCACGCAGTGGTCGGTCGCGATGCCGACCACGTCCACCTCGCCGATCCCGCGGGCGCGCAGCCAGTCGCCCAGCGGCAGACCGTTCTCGTCCGCGCCCTCGAAGCCGCTGTACGCCGCCGCGTAGGCGCCCTTGTCGAAGACCGCGTCGATCGCGCCGGAGGCGACGGCCGGGGCGAAGTTGGGGTGGAAGCCGACCCCCTCGGTGCCGGCCACGCAGTGCGCGGGCCAGGAGTGCACGTAGTCGGGGTTGTCGGCGAAGTGGCCCCCGGGGGCGATGTGCAGATCGCGGGTGGCGACCACGTGCCGGTAGCCGGCCGGGGCCTGCCCGATCAGCTCCGTGACGGCGGCGGCCACGTCGGCGCCCCCGGCCACGGCGAGGCTGCCTCCCTCGCAGAAGTCGTTCTGCACGTCTACGACGATCAAGGCGCGGCGCATGGGCTGTGTCCTTCGGCTATGGGGGCGGCAGACAAGGGTGCGGGCCCGGCCGTTGAACTTCCGAGCCTAGAGAATTCCGGGGCGGTGCGGGAGGGGGCATTCGGCTTTCGCGGCCCGCGCGGGCACGCTGCCGTTGCATTCCCGCTCACCGAGGGTTCATGCGCGGTACCACCCCGGTAACGCCCGCACCACCCGTCACTGGCGTATCAGACGTATTCGGTGGGGATCACCGGCTCGCCGCGCGAGAGCTGGGTCGCCGACAGCGGCAGCCGGGCGCGGGCCGCCGCGTGCCGGTCGCGTACGACGTCGAGCGGCTCGCGGGACAGGACCTGTCCGCCCTTGACCAACTGGACCAGGAGCTGCCGGTCGGCCAGCTCGGCGGGCACCGGCCCGACGCCGATCACCTCGGCTTCGGCGACCCCCTGCTCGTCCACGCGGCGTGCGGCCCACTTGCGGCCGCCGATGGACGTCTTGCCGCCCGTGGACCTCTTGGCCACCGGCTCCAGCGGGGCCTTCGGGTCGGCCGACTCGGCGCGGGCGACCAGTTTGTAGACCATCGAGCACGTCGGATGGCCGGATCCCGTCACGAGCTGGGTGCCGACGCCGTACGCGTCCACGGGCGCCGCCGCGAGCGAGGCGATGGCGTACTCGTCGAGGTCGGAGGTCACGACGATCTTCGTCTCCGTCGCGCCCAGCTCGTCGAGCTGGCGGCGCACCCGGTGGGCGACGAGCAGCAGGTCACCGGAGTCGATGCGCACCGCGCCGAGTCCGGTCCCGGCGACCTCGACGGCCGTGCGGACGGCCTCGGCGACGTCGTACGTGTCCACGAGCAGCGTGGTGCCGCGGCCCAGCGAGTCCACCTGGGCCCGGAAGGCGTCCCGCTCGTGGTCGTGCAGCAGGGTGAAGGCGTGCGCGGACGTGCCCACGGTCGGGATGCCGTAGCGGAAACCGGCGGCCAGGTCGGAGGTGCTGGTGAACCCGCCGACGTACGCGGCGCGCGAGGCGGCCACCGCGGCCAGCTCGTGGGTGCGCCGGGCGCCCATCTCGATCAGCGGGCGGGTTCCGGCTGCGGAGGACATGCGGGAGGCGGCCGCCGCGATGGCGGAGTCGTGGTTGAGGATCGAGAGGATCACCGTCTCCAGGAGCACGCACTCGGCGAAGCTGCCCTCGACCCGCAGGAGGGGCGAGCCCGGGAAGTACGCCTCGCCCTCGGGGTAGCCCCAGATGTCCCCGCCGAAGCGGTACGAGGCCAGCCACCGCAGCGTCGGCTCGTCCACGATCCCGCGCTCGCGCAGAAAGCCGATGACGTCCGGGTCGAACCGGAAGTTCTCGACGGCGTCCAGGACGCGCCCGGTGCCCGCGAGGACCCCGTAGCGCCGCCCTTCGGGCAGCCGGCGGGTGAAGACCTCGAAGACCGAGCGCCGCTCGGCGGTTCCGGCCGCGAGCGCGGCCTGCAGCATCGTCAGCTCGTACTGGTCAGTGAAGAGCGCCGTAGAAGGAACATCCACCGGCAGCCCAAGGTCCGCTGTGTTCATGGCAGGGATCGTACCCCCATTTCGTCAGTTTGACGATTTCTCTCGGACCGGCGATTCCCGGAGCGCCCGAGCCCCTGTTCCGCGCCCCCTTCCGGGGCCCGTTTATGCGGGTGCCCCCCTCGGGTGGGAGCATGGGCGGTGTGACGGCTCCCGCACCTCTAGAGATCGAGAAGACCGAGTCGGCGGAGGAGGTTTTCGCCGTACCCGAGCCGGACGTCCCCTGGGTCACGATCGTCCACAACGACCCGGTCAATCTGATGAGCTACGTGACGTATGTCTTCCAGACGTACTTCGGCTACTCCAAGGACAAGGCCACCAAGCTGATGATGGACGTCCACCACAAGGGCCGGGCCGTCGTCTCCAGCGGCACGCGCGAGGAGATGGAACGCGACGTGCAGGCCATGCACGGCTACGGTCTGTGGGCCACCCTTCAGCAGGACCGGAAGTAGCCGGCCCCCTGTCAACCGACCGCCCGCAGGACCGGAAGTAGCGAACTCACTCCATGCCCGGACACTTCGAACCGCTCCCCGGCGGCGGCGCGGCCGTCGCGCTCGACGAGGTCGAGATCTCCATCATCCGCTCCCTCGCCGTCCAGCTCCTGGAGCTCATCGGTCCCGGCCCCGCGGAGGACGACTCCGCCGACCCGCTCGCCGAGCTGTTCGCCGAGGGCCCCAGTGAGCCGCCGAGCGACCCGGTGCTCCTGCGCCTGTTCCCCGACGCCTACAGCGGCCCCGGCGTCGAGGCCGGGACGCCCGAGCAGGCCGAGGAGCAGCGCGCCCACTCCGCCGAGTTCCGCCGCTTCACCGAGAACGACCTGCGCGCGGGCAAGCGCGAGAACGCCCTCGCGGTGATCCGCTCGCTGGACGCGCTGACACCCGGCGGCGACGGGGGAGCGGTCCTGGAGCTGAGCGCCGCGCAGTCCGGGCAGTGGCTGCGCGCCCTCAACGACCTGCGCCTCGCCATCGGTTCACGGCTCGACGTCGTCGACGAGGAGGACACCGACCTCCTCTACCGCCTCCCCGACGAGGACCCGCGCAAGCCGATGGTGATGGCGTACCTCTGGCTGGGTGGCCTCCAGGAGACCCTGGTCGCCACCCTTATGCCCTGATCCGTCCCGAATACTCCACCAGGCACGCCTTCCTGAGTGTTCGCTCAGGGGACGCTCAAATCCGGATAACGATCACGTCACCGTAACCGCGCCCTTTGGGGCGCGGTTCGACATTTTGTCCGGTTCTTCCTGTGGTCTGCGCAACACGAGCCGCAACCGATCAACGCCGCCCCCGTGATAGATCTTCACGACCGCCCGGCAGGACACCACCCATGTCCCGCCGGGTGCGCCACCGAGCCGGCGGACCGCCGGCCAGGCACAAGCTCCACCTGTCCGGGGGGATCGGAAGCCGATTCGAAGCCGAGGGAATGGCTCGTTCCGGTTTGGAGAAAGGCGCACCAGACATGACCTCATCGCAGGTCGACAAGAGTCACGACGGCAGTGAGGCCGTGGGCGGCGACGCCCCCGAAGAGGGGTACGAGCGCGGGCTCGGCAGCCGTCAGGTCCAGATGATCGCGATCGGCGGCGCCATCGGCGTCGGCCTCTTCCTGGGAGCCGGGGCGAACATCGCCAAGGCCGGACCCAGCCTGATCATGATGTACGCCCTCGCGGGCGTGATCATCTTCTTCATCATGCGGGCGCTCGGCGAGCTCCTGCTCTACCGCCCGGTCTCGGGCTCCTTCGCCGAGTACTCCCGCGAGTTCCTCGGCCCGTTCTTCGGCTACTTCACCGGCTGGACGTACTGGCTGATGTGGGTGGTCACCGGCATGGCCGAGCTCACGGCCGCCGCGATCTACGTCCACTACTGGTTCCCTGCGGTCCCCCAATGGGTGACCGCGCTGGTCTTCCTGGTCGTGCTGTTCGTGGCGAACCTGATCTCCGTGAAGCTCTTCGGCGAGATCGAGTTCTGGTTCTCGATGGTCAAGGTCACCGCCCTGCTCGGCATGATCGTCATCGGTGTCGGCGTCCTGACCTTCGGCTTCAGCTCCGCCGGTGACACCGCCACGGTCAGCAACCTCTGGCAGTTCGACGGCTTCTTCCCCAACGGCATCGGCTCGTCGCTCATGACCCTCCAGGGCGTCATGTTCGCCTACCTCGCCGTCGAGCTCGTCGGCGTCACCGCGGGCGAGTCCGAGGACCCCGAGAAGACCCTCCCGAAGGCCATCAACACCCTTCCGTGGCGCATCGCCCTCTTCTACGTCGGAGCCCTCACGGTCATCCTCTGCGTCGTGAAGTGGACGGAGTTCGCGCCGAACGTGAGCCCCTTCGTCGCGGCCTTCGCGAAGATCGGCATCCCGGCCGGCGCCGGCATCGTCAACTTCGTGGTCCTCACCGCCGCCCTGTCCTCCTGCAACTCCGGCATGTACTCCACGGGCCGCATGCTGCGGAACCTGGCCGAGAGCGGCGAGGCCCCGAAGGTCTTCAGCAGGCTGTCCTCCACCAAGACGCCCGCGTTCGGCGTCACGGTCTCCGTGCTCTTCATGGGTATCGGCGTGATCCTCAACTACGTCGCCCCCGGGAAGGCCTTCGGCTACGTCACCTCGGTGGCCACCGCGGCCGGCATCTGGACCTGGCTGATGATCCTCGTCAGCCACATCCTCTACCGCCGCGCGGTCGACGCCGGCCGGCTCCCGGCCTCGTCCTTCCCCGCCCCCGGCGGCGCGAAGTGCAGCTATGTCGCCGTCGTGTTCCTCCTCTTCGTCACCGGCCTCATCGCCTACGACTCCGAGTCCCGCATCTGCCTGTACGTGATGGCCGTCTGGGCCGCCGCCCTGGCCATCGGCTGGGCGGTCCTCAAGGCACGCAACCCCCAGGTCACCGAACGCCGCGAGCCGGAGTTCGAGAAGGTCGGCTGACCGCCACCACGGACGCCCGGCCCACCGGCCACCGCTCAGGACGTCCGGCATACGGGCCGTCCCGTACCACGCCTCGGTACGGGACGGCCCTTCTGTCTATCCTGACCAGCATGCTGACCATCACCGAGGCCCTGTTCGACCAGATCGTCGCCCACGCGCGCCAGGACCACCCCGACGAGGCGTGCGGCGTCGTCGCGGGCCCCGCCGGCACCGACCGCCCCGAGCGCTTCATCCCCATGCTCAACGCGGCCCGCTCGCCCACGTTCTACGAGTTCGACTCCGGCGATCTGCTCAAGCTCTACCGCGAGATGGACGACCGCGACGAGGAGCCCGTCGTCATCTACCACTCGCACACCGCGACCGAGGCCTACCCCTCCCGCACCGACCTCGCCTACGCCAACGAGCCCGGCGCGCACTACGTCCTGGTCTCCACGGCGGACACCGACGACGCCGGCCCCTTCCAGTTCCGCTCCTACCGGATCGTGGACGGCGAGGTCACGGAGGAGGAGGTCAAGGTCGTGGAGAGCTACTGATCTCACCCATCGACCAAAAAGCGTCCGGAATGCGAGATCACACCCCGGAGCCCGTACCGGGAATCGATACGATGAGCTCATGGTTCTGAACGACGTGAGCGACAAGACGCCGGGCATGCTGCTCGTGGCGCGCCTGCACGTCGACCTCTGCAGGCTGCAGAGCGCCATCTGTACGCACTGACCTGCCGCCGTACGGCCGGAGAGCCGCGGCTCCGCAACCGGCGTACCCCTTGCCCCGCCCGCGCTGCCGCGCGTCGTCCGACCTGACTTCCTTCCGACAGGAGCCCGCAACCATGGCCATCGAGGTCCGCATCCCCACCATCCTCCGCACCTACACGAACGGCGAGAAGGCCGTCGAGGGCGGCGGGGCGACGCTCGCCGAGCTGTTCACCGACCTCGACACCCGTCACGCGGGCATCCGGGCCCGGATCGTGGACGGCGGCGAGCTGCGCCGCTTCGTCAACGTCTACCTCAACGACGAGGACGTCCGCTTCCTCGACGGCATCAACACCAAGCTCACCGACGGCGACAACGTCACCATCCTGCCGGCCGTCGCCGGCGGCATGGCCTGATCGGACCCTGGTCACCGATGCGCTACGACTCCCCGCTTGCCGCGGTGGGCAACACCCCTCTGGTGCGCCTGCCGCGGCTGTCGCCGTCCGCGGACGTCCGTATCTGGGCGAAGCTGGAGGACCGCAACCCGACCGGTTCCGTCAAGGACCGGCCGGCCCTCCACATGATCGAGCAGGCGGAGAAGGACGGCCGCCTGACGCCGGGCTGCACGATCCTGGAGCCGACCAGCGGCAACACCGGCATCTCCCTGGCCATGGCGGCGAAGCTCAAGGGCTACCGCATGGTCTGCGTCATGCCCGAGAACACCTCCCAGGAACGCCGTGACCTGCTCGGCATGTGGGGCGCCGAGATCATCCCCAGCCCGGCCGCCGGCGGTTCCAACACCGCCGTGCGCCTCGCCAAGGAACTCTCCGCCCAGCACCCGGACTGGGTGATGCTCTACCAGTACGGCAACCCCGACAACGCCGGCGCCCACTACGCCACGACGGGTCCGGAGATCCTCGCCGACCTCCCGTCCATCACCCACTTCGTGGCGGGCCTCGGCACCACCGGCACCCTCATGGGCGTCGGCCGCTTCCTGCGCGAACACAAGCCGGACGTCAAGATCGTCGCCGCGGAGCCGCGCTACGACGACCTGGTCTACGGCCTCAGGAACCTCGACGAGGGCTTCGTACCCGAGCTGTACGACGCCTCCGTCCTCACCACCCGCTTCTCCGTGGGCTCGGCCGACGCGGTCACCCGCACCCGGGAACTCCTCCAGCAGGAGGGCATCTTCGCGGGCGTCTCCACCGGAGCCGCGCTGCACGCCGCGATCGGCGTCGGCAACAAGGCCGTCAAGGCCGGAGAGCCGGCCGACATCGCCTTCGTGGTCGCCGACGGCGGCTGGAAGTACCTGTCGACGGGCGTCTACACGGCGGCGACGACCGAAGAGGCCATCGCGACACTGCAGGGCCAGCTCTGGGCGTAGCCACGTACCGGATTCACCGAGGGGCGCGCGAACCGGTCGACGGTTCCCGCGCCCCTCGTCGTGTCCGCGAGGCCGCTTGTCGTCTCCGCGAGGCCGCTCGTCGTGTCCGCGAGGCCGCCGGAGCGCCTGGGCGCGCCTGATCCGCAGTGCCTCAGCGCGCCAGATAGCGGACCTGGTCCCACAGGACCGGATCCACCACACCCACCCGGCGCCGGAAATCTCCCACCGGCACCTCCCGCAACTCGTCCGTCTCCAGGAAACTCGGCCGCCCCTGGGCGTCCCCCACGGCCCCGGGCGGCAGCGGGATCACCCCGGGCCGCTCGTCGTGGTACTTGCTGGTGATCTTCGCGACGGTCACCCGCTTGCCGCGCACCACCAGCACCAGGCACGGCCGGTCCTTGGCCCCCGGCCCGTCCTCGTAGGGAACGTTCGCCCACCAGATCTCCGCCGCCCGCGGCAACGGCCCGCCGCGGGCCGTCGCGCCCCGGCGAGGCCCCCGGGCCCGGCCCGGCGGACGCCTCCGACCGGCCGGCCGGCGCCCGCGGCGCCCCCAGCCGTCCACCAGCGTCGCGACCAGCGCGAGCAGAACCACCGCCGCCAACGCGAGCCACCAGGACGTGTCCACAGCAACGAAGGTACCGGCGCCCTCGTGCCGCCGCCCGCCCTGCGCGAACCCCGGGCGTCCGGAGAGGTGCCGTCCGAACTGATCCAAACGCCACCCCTCAGGTCCATCCGAACCGGTGACAGCACAGGTGAGTTCGCCCACAACGGCCCCTGGCGGAGGAGCGACCAACCCTTTTGCGCCTTACGCTCGACGGACCGCACGACCCCCGTCCTCCCCCTTTCCAGTAGCCACCCGCCAGCGGAGGTTTCTGCTTTATGAAGCTCACCGTCGTCGGCTGCTCGGGGTCGTTCCCGTCCGCGGAATCGGCCTGCTCGAGCTACCTCGTAGAGGCCGACGGCTTCCGGCTGCTTCTCGACATGGGCAACGGTGCCCTCGGCGAGCTGCAGCGCCACTGCGGTCTCTACGACCTCGACGCGATCTTCCTGAGCCATCTGCACGCCGACCACTGCATCGACATGTGCGCCTACTTCGTCGCGCGCTACTACCGGCACGACGGCGGCCGCTGCGCCCCGCTCCCGGTCTACGGCCCCGAAGGCACCGAGCACCGGCTCACCACGGCCTACGCCGACACCCCCTCCGCCTCGTCCATGAGCGAGGTCTTCGACTTCCACACGGTCAAGCCGTCCACGTTCGAGGTCGGCCCCTTCACCGTGCACACCGAACGGGTGGCGCACCCGGTGGAGGCGTACGGCATCCGGGTGGAGCACGGCGGACGTTCGTTGACGTACTCCGGTGACACCGGGGTGACCGGCGCCCTGGACGAACTCGCCCGCGACACGGACCTGTTCCTGTGCGAGGCCGCGTTCACCCACGGCAAGGAGAACATCCCCGGCCTCCACCTCAACGGCCTGGAGGCCGGCGAGACCGCCGCCCGCGCGGGCGCCCGCCGCCTCGTCCTCACCCACATCCCCCCGTGGACGGACGCCGCCACCAACCTGACGGACGCCCGCTCGGCGTACCAGGGCCCGGTGGACCTGGCGGTACCGGGAGCGATGTACGAGATCTGACGCCCCGGCGTGCACGAAGGCCCCCGGAACCAGACGGTTCCGGGGGCCTTCGGCCGTAGGGGAGGGCGGCTCACGCCTTCGTGAGGTCCTCGATCTCCTCCTCGGGCTCACGGCCCGGGGTGGGGAGGTTGAACTTGGTGATCGCGAAGCGGAAGACCACGTAGTAGATCCCGGCGAACACCAGGCCGATCGGGATGATCAGCCAGGGCTTGGTGGCCAGGTTCCAGTTGAGCGCGTAGTCGATGAAGCCCGCGGAGAAGGTGAAGCCCGCGTGGACACCGAGCGCCCAGGTGACCGCCAGGGACAGGGCGGTGAGCACCGCGTGGATCGCGTACAGGAGCGGGGCGATGAACATGAACGAGAACTCGATCGGCTCGGTCACACCCGTCACGAACGAGGTCAGCGCCAGCGAGATCATCATGCCCATCACGGCCTTGCGGCGCTCGGGGCGGGCGGAGTGCGCGATGGCGATCGCGGCGGCCGGCAGACCGAACATCATGATCGGGAAGAAGCCCGACATGAACATTCCGGCGGACGGGTCACCGGCGAAGAACCGGTTGAGGTCACCGTGGACGACCACGCCCGCGGAGTCCTTGAAGTCGCCGATCTGGAACCAGGACACGGCGTTCACGAACTGGTGCATGCCGACCGGGATGAGCGCGCGGTTGATGAGACCGAACAGACCGGCGCCGACCGTGCCGAGACCGGTGATCCACTCGCCGAAGTTGGAGATGCCGTCACCGATCGGCTCCCACACCAGACCGAAGAAGACGCCCATGGCGGTGCCGACGAACGCCATGATGATCGGCACCAGACGGCGGCCGTTGAAGAAGCCGAGCCAGTCCACGAGCTGCTTGCGGTGGTAGCGCTGCCACAGCACGGCGGACAGCAGACCCATGATGATGCCGCCGAGGACACCGGGGTTGTTGTAGGTCGCCGCTATGTCGGCGCCCTTCTGGATCTTCGCCTCGGTGACCGGGAAGGCCTCGAGCACCTTGCTGTAGACCAGGAAGCCGACCAGGGCGGCGAGCGCCGTGGAGCCGTCCGCCTTCTTGGCGAAGCCGATCGCCACACCGATGCAGAACAGCATCGCCAGGTTGTCGAAGATCGCGTGCCCGGCGGTGGCGAACACCAGCGTGACCTTGTCGGGCAGGTGCAGCTTCTGCGCGATGTCCGGTACTCCCAGGCGCAGCAGGATGCCCGCCGCCGGAAGCACGGCGATCGGCAGCTGCAGGCTGCGGCCGACCTTCTGCAGGCCCTGGAACAGGCCGGATCCCCGCTTCTTCGCGGGTGCCGCCGAGACGGTGGCGGTGCTCATAGTTCCTCCATGCGCTGGGCGCTGCCGGGGGACGGGAAGGTACGACAGAGGTCGGCAGCGACCATGTGGTCTACACCACCAGTGGTGTAGACCTGTTTCTAGCACGGTGAAGGCCGGATAAGGAAGGTCCGAATTTTGTGGCCTCGGCCATAACAGGAATAATCGGTTCCGAACATGCCGAAGGCCCCCGGACCGGCAGGTCAGGAGGCCTTCGTCGTGAGCAGGGGGTGCGGGGGGCTACGCCTTCGTGGTGTCCTCGACGTCCTCCTCCGGCTCCCGCCCCGGAGTCTTCAGATCGAACTTCGTGATCGCGAACCGGAAGATCGCGTAATAGACCGCGGCGAAACACAGCCCGATCGGGATGATCAGCCACGGCTTCGTCGCCAGGTTCCAGTTGATGACGTAGTCGATCAGACCCGCCGAGAAACTGAAGCCGTCGTGCACGCCGAGCCCCCAGCTCACCGCCATCGACACACCCGTCAGCACCGCGTGCACCGCGTACAGCAGCGGCGCGATGAACAGGAACGAGTACTCGATCGGCTCGGTGATGCCCGTGACGAACGACGTCAGTGCCACCGAGAGCATCAGGCCGCCGATCTCCTTGCGCCGATGCGGCTTCGCGGTGTGCGTCATCGCGAGGGCCGCGGCCGGCAGCGCGAACATCATGATCGGGAAGAAGCCCGTGAGGAACTGCCCCGCGTTCGGGTCGCCCGCCAGGAACATGTTGATGTCGCCGTGCACGACCTGACCGTCGGGCTTGGTGTAACTCCCGAACTGGAACCAGATGGGCACGTTCAGGAACTGGTGCAGACCGATCACCAGCAGCGCCCGGTTCGCCAGACCGAACACACCCGAACCCCACGCCCCCAGACCCACCAGCCAGTCGCTGAAGTTCTCCAGCGCGGTACCGATCGGCGGCCACACCCACAGGCACAGCGAGGCGAACGCGATCGACACGAACGCCATGATGATCGGCACCAGACGCCGCCCGTTGAAGAAGCCGAGCCAGTCCACCAGCTTCGTACGGTGATAACGCTGCCAGAAGTACGCCGACAGCAGCCCGATGACGATGCCGCCGAACACCCCGGGATTCTGGTAGGTGAACTCGACGACCGAGTTGTCCTCCAACTGGCAGCCCAGCGCGATCTTGACGCTCCCGCCCGGACAGGTCTTCGGGAACGCCCGCAGCACGTTGTAGTAGACGAGGAAGCCCACGACCGCCGCCAGCGCCGTCGAACCGTCCGCCTTCTTCGCCATCCCGATCGCCACGCCGACACAGAACAGCATCGGCAGCCCGAGGTTGCCGTCCAGCAGCGCCCCGCCCGCCGCGCCGATCACCTTGGACAGGTTGTCCCAGCCGAGCCCGTCCGCGCCGAACACATCCGGCTGACCGAGCCGGTTGAGAATGCCCGCGGCCGGCAGCACGGCGATCGGCAACTGCAGACTGCGGCCCATCTTCTGCAGTCCCTGGAAGGCCTTGTGCCAACGGGCGCGCGCCGGCGATACGTCACTTACGGCACTCATGGGCGTCCTCCGGGCGGGCCGGTTTGGCGACTGCCCGCCCACTGGTGTAGACCAGTTGCGGCGGGTCGCTCTGTCGTGATCGCCATCCTTCGGCACGTACGACATGGCCGCTCGCGAAGTTGGGCCAACTGTGGGTTACTGCGACAAAGCGGTTCGGATCAGGGAGTAGGACATGGCCACCAAGGCTGAGAAGATCGTCGCCGGGCTCGGCGGCATCGACAACATCGAAGAGGTCGAAGGCTGCATCACCCGCCTGCGCACCGAGGTCCACGACGCCTCACTCGTCGACGAGGCCGCCCTGAAGGCCGCAGGCGCCCACGGCGTCGTCAAGATGGGCACCGCCATCCAGGTCGTCATCGGAACCGACGCCGACCCCATCGCCGGCGAGATCGAAGACATGATGTGACCACCGGGACCCACTGAAGCCACCCGGCCCCCCACACGCGCCGCACACCGCTTCAGGAGCCGCACCGGCTCACCCATGAGGGGCTGAATCCGCCACCGGCGGACAGCCCCTCATGCCTGTGCGGATAGGCTCGACACCATGTCTCGAATCGACGGCCGCACCCCCGAACAGCTTCGCCCCATCACCATCCAGCGTGGCTGGAGCAAGCATGCCGAGGGCTCCGTCCTCGTCTCCTTCGGCGACACCAAGGTCTTCTGCACGGCCTCCGTCACCGAAGGCGTCCCGCGCTGGCGCAAGGGCAGCGGCGAGGGCTGGGTCACCGCCGAATACTCCATGCTCCCCCGCGCCACCAACACCCGCGGCGACCGCGAGTCCGTCCGCGGCAAGATCGGCGGCCGCACCCACGAGATCAGCCGCCTCATCGGCCGCTCCCTGCGCGCCGTCATCGACTACAAGGCGCTCGGCGAGAACACCATCGTCCTCGACTGCGACGTCCTCCAGGCCGACGGCGGCACCCGCACCGCGGCCATCACCGGCGCCTACGTCGCCCTCGCCGACGCCGTCACCTGGGCCCAGGGCAAGAAGCTCGTCAAGCCCGGCCGCAAGCCCCTCACCGGCACGGTCTCCGCGGTCTCCGTCGGCATCGTCGGCGGCGTCCCCCTCCTCGACCTCCGCTACGAGGAGGACGTCAAGGCCGACACCGACATGAACGTCGTGTGCACCGGGGACGGCCGCTTCGTCGAGGTCCAGGGCACCGCCGAGGCCGAGCCCTTCGACCGCAAGGAACTCAACGCCCTGCTCGACCTCGCCGTCGCGGGCTGCGACGAACTCGCCGCCATCCAGCGCGCGGTACTCGAAGAGGCCTCACAGGCAACCGCGGGTTAACCCTTAGCGTTCTTATGGGTACGGGCGTACGGTCCTGCCGTGCGCCCGCCGGCCCCCTCGGGCGGATCGGGCCGACCGCGCAGCGGGCCGGTGCGATGCGGTCGGTGTGGCCGCACCACACCACGCCCACGGGGAGGGACCGTTCCATGGCCGCGCGCCACCACCATCGTCGTCGTACCGCCGCACTCGCCGCCGTCGCCGCACTCGTCGTCCTGCCGGCGGTCGTCGGCTGCGACGCCGTCAGCAAGGCGCTCGACTGTGTGCAGACCGCCGACTCGATAGCCGACAGCGTCACCGACCTCCAGCAGGCCGTCGAGAACGCGGCGAACGACCCGTCGCAGACCGACGCGTCCCTCAACGCCATCGAGAACAACCTCGACAAGATCGGCGACCAGACGGACAACGCCGACGTCAACAAGGCGGTCGACGAGCTGAACAAGGCCGTCGCGAACGTCCGCACAGCCGTCAAGAACGGCGACGCGACCCCCGACATCAGCCCCGTCACGGCCGCGGCGGGCGAACTGACGAAGGTGTGCACGCCGTAGGCCCGGAGTCGGGCCGCGGAGCTGTCGAGACCGGAGCCGGAGTCGGGCCGCGGGCCATCGAGAACCCGGACTCGGGGCGGGTCGCTGGGCCATCGAGAACCCGGGACCCGGGCGGGCCGCAGGCCATCGAAACCCGGGACCCGGGACCGGGCTGCGGGCCACTTGAACCGGACTCCGGGGCGGGCTGCGGGGTCGTCAGGAACCAAGCCCCGGGCGGACTCGGCGATACTGGCGGGCATGACCCGCCTGATCCTCGCCACCCGCAACGCCGGAAAGCTCACTGAGTTGAAGGCGATCCTCGCCGACGCAGGGCTCACCCATGACCTCGTCGGCGCGGACGCCTACCCCGACATCCCCGACGTCAAGGAAACCGGCGTCACCTTCGCCGAGAACGCCCTGCTGAAGGCCCACGCGCTGGCCCGGGCGACCGGACTGCCCGCCGTCGCCGACGACTCGGGCCTGTGCGTCGACGTCCTGAACGGCGCCCCCGGCATCTTCTCCGCCCGCTGGGCCGGCCGCCACGGCGACGACCGGGCCAACCTGGACCTGCTCCTCGCCCAGCTCTCCGACATCGACGCCCCGCACCGGGCCGCCCACTTCGCCTGCGCGGCGGCGCTCGCCCTGCCGGACGGCACGGAACGCGTGGTCGAGGGCCAGTTGCCCGGCACCCTCCGCCACACCCCGGCCGGCACGAACGGCTTCGGCTACGACCCGATCCTCCAGCCCGAGGGCGACACCCGAACCTGCGCGGAACTGACCCCGACGGAGAAGAACGCGATCAGCCACCGAGGCAAGGCGTTCCGGGCACTGGTACCGGTGGTGCGGGAGCTGTTGGGCTGAGCCCGGCCTGTCGAGCGCCGCAGACACGAAGGCCCGGTCCGGTTGCCCGGACCGGGCCTTCGCCCTCCAACTGTGCGGTCGGTGGGACTCGAACCCACACGGGATTGCTCCCACGGGCACCTAAAACCCGCGCGTATAGCCCATTCCGCCACGACCGCGTCAAAACGGACATATCATCCGTCCGTGCCGCTACGTGCCGATCAGTCTACGGGTGACTCCGCGTCCTCTGAGGGTCGCCCGTCTTTCCGGCGGCACCATGTCGACGTCAGCGCATGACAGTTCGGGCAGAGGTATCGCAGATTTTCGACTCGGTTGTCCAGCCAGTCGCCGTTGACGTGGTCGATCTGAAGCGTGATCGGTTGTCCCAGCCAGGTGCCGGGATTGCCGCAGGAGGCGCAGGTGTCCGGAACGCCCAGTTCCTGGAGTGCTGAATGCAGCCGTGCTCGGTTGGGGCGGGCGGATCCTGTCGGCAGGACGACCAGCACCCGTTGCGCGGTTGGGGGCGTCGGGCGCCCCGGACGCCCCCAGGTCCGGCGCTTGAAGTGGCCTGTGTCGAGACCGAGGCGGGAGGCCGCGCGTCGGACACGCCGGTGATTGGTGTCGTTGAGGTCCATACCGAGGCCGCGCATCACGTCGGCATAGCTGGTGGAGCCTTGCACGAGAGCACGCAACGTGTCTTCGGAGATCGATGTGCGCCGGTGAGAGAAGTGCCCGACGTCGACGTGATGGGTCGCCAGCATGCGACTCAGTGCCACGCGCGAGCGGCTGTCGTCCGGAACGCCCAGCGCGCGTGCCACGCCACGCACGCTCGTCGAAGCCGCAGCGGCTGTCCGCAGTTCCTCCGAGGTGAACGGCAGTTCCGACTCGGGCCGGTCCATCCCCGGAAAGTGGCTGACGTCGATTCCCGCCGCGCTGATGCGGCGGCGGATGTGCGAGAGCGTTCCCGTGGCAGGGACGGCGCCCAGTTTCAGCGCCACTTCGCGCAGCGAGGACGACGAGGCGGCAGCCTCCGCGATGGCGGCATCCGGGTATTTGCGCCACGGGCTGCGCTTGACGAAGTGATGTGTGTCGAGTCCGTGGTTCGCCACCTTCTCCTGGAGCACGCGGCGTTGGCCGCCACTCGGCCTGAGGCCGAGTCGTCGCATCAGATCGGTCCAGTTGCGCGCCTGGGTGACGGCCGGTGCGAGGCGTTCCCTGCGGTACGGGTCCGAGTCCGGCACGGCCTGGCTTGAGGCGGCCGGTGCCACCGATTCAGTTGCGTCCTGCATGCGCACAGGCCCCCTCCGTTCCGATCGGATGTTCGCGACCTCGCACGGACTAACGAACCGTTTATCGGACGGTTACGCCTTGTGAGGAGGTGGTCGGGATCAGTGGCCCGATGTGGCCTTCAGGCCCACCACCGATGCCAGGAGCAGGCAGATGAAGAAGATGCGGGCCGCTGTCGCGGGTTCGCCCAGGAGGGTCATTCCCAGGATCGCGGCGCCGGCCGCGCCGATGCCGACCCAGACGCCGTACGCCGTACCGATGGGCAGCGACTTGGCCGCCTGTGACAGCAGGACCATGCTCGCGATGATGCCCGCGGCCGTCAGGAGGCTGGGGACCGGGCGTGTGAAGCCGTCCGTGTACTTCATCCCGATCGACCAGCCGACTTCGAGCATTCCGGCGACGATCAGCAGGATCCAGGCCATGACGGGTACCTCCGGGAGACGACGGCCGGGCAGGGCTGCGTCGTCTTTGCTGAGCCCGGTACGGCGCGTCTCGTCGGGGTCCCTCCACCGTAGCAAGGAATGGCGGAAGGGGCCGGTGACCATGGTCACCGGCCCCTTCGGGGTACGTAGGCCCTACAAGTAGAGGCCGGTCGAGTCCTCGGACCCTTCGAAGCGGTCGGCGGCCACGGCGTGCAGATCCCGCTCGCGCATCAGCACGTACGCGGTCCCGCGCACCTCGACCTCGGCCCGGTCCTCGGGGTCGTACAGGACCCGGTCCCCGGGCTCCACCGTGCGGACGTTCTGTCCGACCGCGACGACGTCGGCCCAGGCGAGACGCCGGCCGACGGCCGCCGTCGCGGGGATCAGGATGCCGCCGCCGGAGCGCCGCTCGCCCTCGGCGGCGTCCTGCCGTACCAGCACGCGGTCGTGCAGCATCCGGATGGGCAGCTTGTCGTCATGGGTGCTGTGCGTTTCACGGTTGGCGCTCACGCCCTGAACCTACCTGTCCCGGCCGGTTTCGTACGCGGGCGGGTCAGCCCTTGCGCCGCCGCGTCCCCATCACGAGCAGCCCGACGAGCCCCACCGCGACGAGGGCCACCGGCACGATGCGCTCCAGCCGGGGCGCGCCGTCCTCCGAGACGAACTGGCCCTTCACATCGCCCACGACGCGGTTGACGCCGACGTAGGCGCGCCCGAGGGTGTGGTCGATGTTGGAGGCGACCTTCGCCTTGGCGTCTCCGACGATGGTCTTGGGGTGCACCCGTACGCCGATCTCGTCGAGCGTGTCGGCGAGGGTTGTGCGGCGGTGCTTGATGTCCGCCTCGATCTGCGCCGGAGTCCTGGTATCCGGCGTTCTCGACGTATCCGACACCGCGCTGCCTCCGTGGTCGTGTAGTGACTCCCTGATTCGGACAGTCTGTCAGTTCGTACCGGACCGCACCCCTCGGCACCCCCCATTACGCTCGTTCCGTATCCATTCCACCGGCCACGTGAGGTTCCGATGAGCGAGCGACTGCAGCCCGGCGACACCGCCCCCGCCTTCACCCTGCCCGACGCCGACGGCAACGAGGTCTCCCTCGCCGACCACAAGGGCCGCAAGGTCATCGTCTACTTCTACCCGGCCGCGCTCACTCCCGGCTGCACGAAGCAGGCCTGCGATTTCACGGACAACCTGGACCTGCTGGCGGGTGCCGGTTACGACGTGATCGGTGTCTCCCCGGACAAGCCCGAGAAGCTGGCGAAGTTCCGTGAGAAGGAGTCGCTGAAGGTCACCCTGGTCGGGGACCCCGACAAGACGGTCCTGGAGGCGTACGGGGCCTTCGGCGAGAAGAAGCTGTACGGCAAGACGGTCGTCGGTGTCATCCGCTCCACGGTCGTCGTGGACGAGGAGGGCAAGGTCGAGCGGGCGCTGTACAACGTGAAGGCGACCGGGCACGTGGCGAAGATCATCAAGGATCTGGGGATCTGACCCGCCGCTTCCGACCGCTGCCGCCGAACAGTGGGCTCTGACCGCCGGACCTGATCGCAGGTCCGGCGCCCGGCCGTCCCACGGCCACCCCGCTCAGTGCCTGCCCTTCCTGGGCGTGAGCCCGCTCAGCGGTCCCTGGCCCGCCGTCGAGCCCGTGGTGCCGGTGTCCGTGGGGTCTCCACCCGTCGTGGTGCCGGCCGAGGTGCCGCCGGTCGTCGTGCCGGTCCCGGTGGTGCCCTCGTCCGTGGGGGTACCACCGGTGGTACCGGCCGTGGTCCCGCCGTCGGTGTGGCCCGGGGTGTGGCCGTCGGTCCGGCCCGGGGTGTGGCTCTGGCCCGGGCTCCGGCCGTTCGGCGTCGCCGGCGCGCTGCCGCCCGCCCCGCCCACCTCCTCGCCGTCCGTGCCGCCGTCGTTCTGTTGGCCGGTGGCGTCCGGGTCGTCGGTCTCGTCGCCGGGGTCGTACATCTCCTCGGCGCCCGGCTGGAGTTCGAGGTCGAAGTCCGAGACCTCGGTTCCCTCCAGGGCGTTCCGGGTGAACTGGGCCCAGATCTGCGCGGGGTAGCCGCCGCCGTTGATGCGGGCCTGTCCGAGGGCGCCGTAGAGGGACTTGTGGGCGCCGGTGTCGGGGTCCTGGCCCATGACGGCGACGACGGTGGCGAGGTCGGGGGTGTAGCCGGCGAACCACGCGGCGGTGTCCTCCTCCGCCGTGCCGGTCTTGCCCGCGGCGGGCCGGCCGGCGTTCTGGGCGGCCTGCCCGGTGCCGCCGTCGACGACGCTCTGGAGCATGGAGGTCGTCGTGTCGGCGGCCTCACGGCTGACGGCCTGCCGGTCGGCCGACCCCTCGTCGTCCTGGGCCGGCAGCTTCACGTTCTCCGACCCGTCCTTGGTGATCTTCTCCACGAGGGTGTACGGGCCGTGCCTGCCGTGGTTGGCGAGCGTGGCGTAGGCCTCCGCCATGTCGAGGACGCTGGCGGTGGCCGGGCCGAGCGCGATGGAGGGGGAGGCGGTCAGGTCGGGGGTGCCGGCGGGCAGGCCGAGGGCCACGGCCGTCTTCTTCACGGTCGTGGGGCCGACGTCGACGGCCATCTGCGCGTACACCGAGTTGACCGACCTGTCGGTGGCGGTGCGCACGGAGATGTTCCCGTACGACTCGCCGTCCTCGTTCTCCGGTGCGTAGGTGCTGCCGTTCCAGCCCCGCACGGGCCGCTGGTCGGTGCCGTCGTAGACGGTGTTCGGGGTGATGTCGCGGCCGTCCTGGGTCTGTGCGCCGTTCTGGACGGCCGAGGCGAAGACGAACGGCTTGAAGGTGGAGCCGACCTGGTAGTCGCGGCGGGTGGCGTTGTTGACGTACTGCTTGGTGTAGTCGATGCCTCCGTACATCGCGAGGACCTTGCCGCTGGAGGGGTCGATGGCGACGCCGCCGGCGCGGACGTAGGCGTCCGCCTTGCGGTTCTCCTTGTCGAGCCGGTCCGTCACCTGGTCGTTCACGGCCTCCACGAAGGCGTCCTGCTTGGACTTCTGGAGGGTGGTGGTGATGCGGTAGCCGCCGCGGGTGAGGGTGTCCTCGTCGAGGATCCCGTTGGAGGTGAGATAGGCGGTCACGGCCTGGACGAGGTAGCCGCGCTGGCCCGACAGTCCCGCCGAGCCCCTGGCCTGCCGGGGGGTCGGGAAGGAGACGTGGCCGCGTGCGGCCCGGGTCAGCCACTTCTGCTTGACCATGCCGTCGAGGACGTAGTTCCAGCGGGCGAGGGCCCCGGCCCTGTTCTCGGGGTGCGCGATCACGTCGTACTCGCTGGGCGCGTTGAGCAGGGCGGCGAGGTAGGCGCCCTGGCCGACGGTGAGGTTCCTGGCGTTCACGCCGTAGTAGGCCTGGGCCGCGGCCTGGATGCCGTAGGCGTTGCGGCCGTAGTAGCTGGTGTTGAGGTAGCCCTCCAGGATGTCGTCCTTGCTCTTCTCCCGGTCGAGCTTGACGGAGATGAAGAACTCCTTCACCTTCCGGGTGACGGTCTGTTCCTGGCCCAGGTAGTAGTTCTTGACGTACTGCTGGGTGATGGTCGAGCCGGACTGTCTGCCCTTGCCGGTGACGGTGTTCCAGCCGGCGCGGATCATCGCCTTGGGGTCGATGGCGGACTCGCTGTAGAAGTCGCGGTCCTCGGCGGCGAGGGTGGCGTGCTGGGCGTCCTTGGAGATGTGTTCGAGCGTGACGTTCTCGCGGTTGACGTCGCCGTCGCGGGCGAGCTGGCTGCCGTCGGCGTACAGGAAGACGTTGCTCTGTTTGATCGCGGCGGCGTTCGCGGAGGGGATCCTGACGAGGAAGTAGCCGAGCGCGAAGAGGCCGACCAGGAGCAGTGCCGTCCCGAGGACCGTGCCGAGCACCATGCGCCAGGTCGGGACGAGTCTGCGCAGTCCGGTCCGCTTCGGCCGCTGCTTCCGCTTCCGCTTCTGCAGCGCCGTCTGCTTCTGGTTCGGCCGCGCGCCGGGTCCGCCGGGGCCCGCGCCCGGTCCGTCCGGTCCTGTTCCCGGCTCCGACCGCCGGCCCGTCTGCGGTCCCGCCGCGGGGGACGGGTTCGGGCGGGGGCCCGCTTCCGGTTCCCTCGGTGCCCAGCCCTGGCTGCGCTGCTGCGGCTCGTCGCTCATCTGTTCGCCGGACTCCTGTTTCGCGTCGTACGTAGCCGTACGCCCTCGTACGCCTGGTGCGCCCCGTATGAAGACTCTCGCACCATGTGTTCCGTTCCTCGATCCCGGCACGCGTCGCGCCGGAAAATGCCTGGCGGCCCCCGCGGGGCCGGGACTAGGCTCCTGCGTTTTGGCTCAACGCTGAGGAAAGGGACGGGTTGTGGGCACGGCGCGGTTGTACGCGGCTGTCGCGGGCAGCGGGTTCCGGCGGTACGCCACCTATCGGGTCGCCACCGCCGCCGGGGTCTTCACGAACACCGTCTTCGGGCTGATCCTGGCGTACCTGTTCATCGCCCTGTGGGACAGCAAGCCGCACCTCGGCGGCTATGACCAGGCACAGGCGCTCACCTACGTCTGGGTCAGCCAGGGGCTGCTGATGGTCGTCGCGATGATGGGCGGCGGCTTCGAGGACGAACTGATCGAACGCATCCGTACGGGTGACATCGCGATCGATCTGTACCGGCCGGCCGACCTCCAGGTGTGGTGGCTCGCCCAGGACATGGGCCGGGCGCTGTTCCATCTGCTGGGCCGCGGAGTGGTGCCGCTCCTGTTCGGCGCGCTGGTCTTCGACCTGGCGCTGCCCTCGGATCCGCTGACCTGGCTCGCCTTCCTGGTCGCGGTCGCGCTGGGGGTGGTCGTCGGGTTCGCGATCCGCTTCCTGGTGGCGCTGTCCGCGTTCTGGCTGATGGACGGCGCGGGGGTGGCGCAGCTCACCTCCATCGCGGGGATCTTCTGCTCGGGGATGCTGCTGCCGCTGAACGTCTTCCCGGGCGCGCTCGGCGAGGTCGTACGGGCGCTGCCCTGGTCGTCGCTGATCCAGGCGCCCGTGGACGTCCTGCTCGGCACGGCGGATCCGCTGGGCACGTACGCGGTGCAGGGTGCCTGGGCGGTCGTTCTGCTGGCGGCCGGGCGGCTGGTCCAGTCGGTGGCGACACGGAGGGTGGTGGTGCAGGGTGGCTGATCCGGTGGAGCGGGGGACGGGGGTCGTGGCGGGCCCGGCGCGGGAACGGGAGCCGGCGGGGGAGCGGGGCGCGGCGCGGGAGTCGGCGGGGGAGCGGGGCGCGGCCGGGCGGGCCGGTGCGGCGGCGGTGCGGGCGCCGGAGTTCCGGCCGTTCGAGCGGCAGGGCGCGTACGAGCGGCTGCGGGACGGGCTGCGGGCCTACCGGCTGATCACCGCGATGTGGATCCGCTCGACGATGGCCTACCGTGCCTCCTTCGCGATGACCGCCTTCGGGAACTTCGCGGCGACCGCGCTCGACTTCGTGGCGATCCTGCTGATGTTCTCGCGGGTCGACCGGCTGGGCGGCTACAGCCTGCCCGAGGTCGCCCTGCTCTACGGGGTGTCCGGTACCGCGTTCGGGTTCGCGGACCTCGCGCTCGGCTCGATGGACCGGCTGGGACGCCGGGTGCGCGACGGCACGCTGGACACCCTGCTGGTGCGTCCGGCACCGGTGCTCGCGCAGGTCGCCGCGGACCGTTTCGCGCTGCGCCGCCTCGGCCGGATCACCCAGGGGCTCCTCGTCCTCGGGTACGCCCTCGCCGTCCTCGACATCCACTGGACGCCGCTCAAGGTGCTGATGATGCCGATGATGCTGCTCAGCGGCGCGGCGATCTTCTCGGCGGTGTTCGTGGCGGGCGGGGCGTTCCAGTTCGTCGCGCAGGACGCCTCCGAGGTGCAGAACTCCTTCACGTACGGCGGCAACACGCTCCTGCAGTACCCGCCGACCGTGTTCGCCAAGGACATGCTGCGCGGGGTGACGTTCGTCCTCCCGCTCGCCTTCGTCAACTGGCTGCCCGCGCTGTACGTGCTGGGGCGGCCCTATCCGCTCGACCTGCCGGTGTGGGTCGCGTTCGCACCACCGGCCGTCGCGGGGCTCTGCTGCGCGCTGGCCGGGTTCGCCTGGCGCGCGGGGCTGCGCGCCTACCGGAGTACGGGAAGTTAGGGGAACGGACGTGGCCATCGCGGCGGACAGGGAGTCGGCGGCTCCGGGCAGGGAACCGGGCGCGCGGACCGGGTTCATCGAGCTCGACGGGGTCGAGAAGGTCTTCGACGTGCGCAGGAGGACGGGGTTCCTGCGGGGCGAGCGGCGGCAGGTGCGGGCCGTCGACTCGATCTCGTTCACCGTGGAGCGCGGTGAGATGGTCGGCTACATCGGGCCGAACGGCGCCGGCAAGTCGACCACGATCAAGATGCTCACCGGCATCCTCACCCCGTCCGGCGGCCGGCTGCGGGTCGCCGGTCTCGACCCGTCCCGCGAGCGCACTCGGGTCGCGCGCCGGATCGGGGTCGTGTTCGGGCAGCGGACGACGCTGTGGTGGGACCTCCCGCTGATCGACTCGTACCGGCTCATGCACCGGATGTACCGGGTGCCGGACGCGCGGTTCCGGGAGAACCTCGACCGCTGTGTCGAACTCCTGGAGCTCGGGGCCCTGTTGGACGTGCCGGTGCGGCAGTTGTCGCTGGGGCAGCGGATGCGCGGCGACATCGCGGCGGCCCTGCTGCACGACCCCGAGGTGCTCTATCTCGACGAG
This sequence comes from Streptomyces sp. NPDC096324, assembly GCF_044763015.1. NCBI lineage: Bacteria > Bacillati > Actinomycetota > Actinomycetes > Kitasatosporales > Streptomycetaceae > Streptomyces > Streptomyces sp. NPDC096324. The sequence continues at coordinate 167,058 of NZ_JBIWFK010000003.1, forward strand.
CCCACGATCGGGCTCGACGTGGTGAGCAAGGTGCGGGTCCGGGAGTTCCTGCGGGATCTGAACGCCGAACGCGGCACGACGGTCCTGCTCACCACGCACGACCTCACCGACATCGAGCAGTTGTGCCGCCGGGTGATGGTCATCGACCACGGGCGGCTGATGTACGACGGCGCGCTGAGCGGGCTGCACGAGGTGGGGGAGAGCGAGCGGACCCTGGTCGTGGACCTGGAGCGCGAACTGCCGCCGATCGAGCTGGAGTCGGCGCGGGTGGTGAAGGTGGAGGGGCCGCGCCAGTGGCTGGCGTTCCCCGCCGCGACGTCGGCCGCTCCGCTGGTGGCGCGGATCGCGGCGGAATATCCGCTGGTGGACCTTTCGGTACGGGAGCCGGACATCGAGGCGGTCATCAGCCGGATGTACGCCGGGAAGGCAGGGGCGTAGCGGGGGCGGCCGCACGGGTGGTGCGGATGGCCCGCGGGCGGGGGAACTCGTAGGCTGCTGCCATGACGGACGAACTCCCGGAGCTGCGTGCCTCCGACGCCGATCGCGAACGTGTCGCCGAACAGCTCAGGGACGCCCTCGCGGAGGGCCGCCTCGACATGGAGGAGTTCGAGGAGCGGCTGGAGGCGACGTACGCGGCCCGTACGTACGGGGAGTTGACGCCGATCACCCGCGATCTGCCGGGCGCGGTGCCGTCCCCTCGAATCTCCATGGTCAAGCAGCCTGTGGACGACGGCAGTTGGGGCTCTCGTATCGTCGGCGGCGAGGGAACGTCCGCGTGGGGTGTGGCGGTTCTGTCCGGCTTCGAGCGCAAGGGCCGTTGGACGGTGCCCAAGCGCTTCAACTCCTTCACCTTCATGGGCGGCGGCGAGATCGACCTGCGCGAGGCGAACTTCGCCGACCGTGAGGTCGTCGTCAACTGTGTCGCGGTCATGGGCGGGTTGAACGTCATCGTGCCGCCGGGCGTCGAGGTCGTGGTCCGCGGTATCGGCATCATGGGCGGCTTCGACCACCGTGAGGAGGGCCGGCCGGGCGACCCCGGCGCGCCCCGGGTGATCGTCACCGGGTTCGCGTTCTGGGGCGGGGTCGGCGTGGAGCGCAAGCTCACCCGTGCCGAGCGCCAGCGCCTGAAGGAGGAGCGGCGGCAGGAGAGGCTGGAGCGCCGGGAGGCCCGCAAGGAGCTTCAGGGCTCCCGGGGCGGTGGCCTCGACGACATGTTCGACGCGCTCGACGAGGCCCGCGACCTGATACGCGAGCGGCACGACGAACGCCGTGAGCGCCACGAGGAGCGTCACCTGCGCCACGAGGAGCGCAGGGACCGCCACCGGGAGCGCCGCGAGGACCGCCGACGGCGGCACGACGGGGACTACTGAGGTCCGTTCGCCGGCCGGGCGGCGGGCTTCCTCCGGTCAGTGGGGCGCCGCCTCCGGCCGATGCGACCTCGGCCGCCTCCGGCGGTCGGAGCCCCGTTTCCCTCCGGCGGACCGGAGCCCCGTCACCACCGGCGGATCACAGCTCCGCCGGAACCGCGCCCTTCAGTTCCTTCAGGTCGAACACCTCGGCCATCCGGCGGAACCCCTCGTCGCTGGGGTGCAGGTGATCGCCCGAGTCGTAGTCGGTCCGCAGCCGGCGCGGGTCGTACGGGTCCCGCAGCGCGGCGTCGAAGTCGACGACGGCGTCGTACACCTTCCCGGCCCGTATCTCCGCGTTCACGGCCTGGCGTACGGCCTCCCGGGCATCGGTGTATCCGCGGTGCCCCTCGAAGGGCATCAACGTGGCCCCGACGACCCGCAGTCCGCGGGCGTGGGCCTGCCGCACCAGGGTCCGCAGGCCGTCGGTCACGGTGGTCGGATCGACCTGGTGCGGGTTGCGCAGGATGTCGTTGACGCCGAGGTCGATGACGACGGCCCTGACGTTCGTGCGGTCGAGCACGTCGCGGCCGAACCGGCTGAGCCCGCTGGGGTTGTCGGCCGGCCGGCCGAGCCCCGCGGCGAGGACCTGGTTCCCGCTGATGCCCTGGTTGACGACGCTGTAGCGGGGCGTGTCCCCGGACCCGGCCGCGGCGCGCAGCCGCTCCGAAAGGACGTCCGTCCAGCGGCTGTTGGCACCCACGGTCGAGGTGATGCCGTCGGTGAGGGAGTCGCCGAGGACGACGACGGTGCCCGTGGCGTCGTCGCTGAGCACGTCGAGCGCGGTCAGGTAGCGCCAGTACGGGCTCTGTTCGGTGTACGAGGCGGCGCTCGCGTCCTCCGTGCGGTCACCGTCGGCCACGTACGAGATCTGCTGGGCGTGCGGGTGGTAGGTGACCGGGCCGGACGGGGTCGGCGAGTACGTGGTGACGAGGACGTCCACGTCGTGCGGGACGAGCACGCGCACGGCGTCGCTCGTCACCTGCCGGCCGGCCGGGATGTCGACGCTCGTGGCACCGCCGAACGTGAGGCGGCGCATGGTGTCGACGGTGGCGGCGGCGCTGTTCGCGGTCGCGGCGACGGCGATCGTCGCGTGCGTGACGACCAGCGGCCGCTGCCCGTAGAGATTGGACAGCGTGATGCGGGCACTCGTACCCCCGGCGGCCGTGTGCACGACGTTGCGCACGGAGCTGCCCGCGAGTCCGTAGGACTCCGTGCCGGGCTCGGCTCCGGCCGGGGAGGCGGACCAGGCGCCGACCCAGGTGCCGGTGGAGGCGGGGGCGGCGTCGTGCGACGTGTGGCCACCGGCTACGGCGGCCCGGGCGTCGGTGCCGTCGTCCGCGCCGACACCGATGTATATGGCGGCGGAAAGGACCACGACCAGGGAAAGGATCGCGGCGAGCAGGGCATAACCGTGACGCTTGGTCATGCGGTGCGTGTCTCCTCGGACGAGGGAGCCCGAGGCTCCGAATGTGATCACTCCATGATGCGTCATGGGTCGGGAGAGCGACGACGCGCCCCCTTGAGGGATTCCCCCGTCGATTCCCCGTCCGAACAGACGCCGGGAACTCCTGGGGCGTTCCAGGAGTCGGTGAGAAGAGAGTGAGAAAGGGACAATGTGTACGAGGCGTGACGTGGCCTGCGAACGGGTGGAGTGAATGGGACGCACGAATTCGGGTGAGGGGGACGGCATGGAGCGGCATGCCCGACCCGCCGACGCCGCGAACGGCGCCGAGGCCGGGGGAACCGGGGCGGCGGAGACCGGTTCCGCGGGTGCCGCCGTTGGGGCGGGGGCCGTTGAGGCCGCGGACGCCGGCGCGGCCGAGGGAGTCGCGGAGGCATCTGACGCCGGCGGGACCGCCGGGGTCGGGAAGGACGCGGGCGGCGACGGGACCGCCGGGGTCGGGGAGGTCCCGGGCGGCGACGGGACCGCCGGAAGCGGGAAGGTCCCTGGCGCCGGTGGTGATGGTGCCGGTGCCGGGAAGTCCGCCGGTGCCGCGAGTGGCCGGACGGCCTCCGTGCCGGGGCGGGCGATGAACACCTTCAGCCCCGCCGACGAGGAGAAGCGCCGCGGGGTGCGCCGGATGAAGGCGACGGCCACCGGCCTGCTGCTCTTCGTCGCCCTCGTCTACGTACTGGCGAAGTGGGCCTCGAACGAAGGCGCGGGCGCCTGGGCCGGCTATGTCGCGGCGGCCGCCGAGGCGGGCATGGTCGGCGCGCTGGCCGACTGGTTCGCGGTCACGGCCCTCTTCCGGCACCCGCTCGGCCTGCCCATCCCGCACACCGCGATCATCCCCACCAAGAAGGACCAGCTCGGCGTCTCCCTGGGCGAGTTCGTCGGCGAGAACTTCCTCTCCCAGGAGGTCGTCCGCCAACGGCTGCGCGCTGTGGGCATCGGCAGCAGACTGGGCGCCTGGCTCGCCGATCCCGAGCACGCCGACCGGGTCACGGCCGAACTGGCCGCCGCGCTCAGAGGCGCCCTGACCGTGCTGCGCGACTCCGACGTCCAGGCCGTCGTCGGGGAGGCGATCACGCGCCGCGCCGACGCCCAGGAGATCGCGCCCGGCATAGGGAAGATGCTGGAGAAGATCGTCCTGGACGGCGGCCACAAGCGGTTCGTCGACCTGGTGGTGGTCCGCGCGCACGACTGGCTGGTGTTCCACGACACGCAGGTGATGGACGCCGTCCAGGGCGGCGCGCCGGGCTGGACCCCCCGTTTCGTCGACAAGAAGGTCGGCGAACGGGTCTACAGGGAACTGCTCCGCTTCGTCACCGAGATGCGCGACTCCCCGACCCACCCGGCCCGCGGTGCCCTCGACCGGTTCCTCACCGACTTCGCGTCCGATCTGCAGTCCGACACGGACACCCGCGCGCGGGTGGAGCGGCTCAAGGGCGAGGTGCTGGGCCGCGGCGAGGTCCAGGACCTCATCGCCTCCGCGTGGACGGCCGTACGGTCGATGATCGTGTCCGCGGCGGAGGACGAGCGCAGTGAGCTGCGGCTGCGCGTGCGGGCCTCCCTGCTGTCCCTCGGCGCCCGGATGGCCACGGAGCCCAAGCTCCAGGCCAAGGTGGACGGCTGGGTGGAGGGGGCCGCCGTGTACGTCGTGACGACCTACCGCAAGGAGATCACCTCACTCATCACGGACACGGTCGCGGGCTGGGACGCCGAGCACACGACGAGGAAGATCGAGGCACACATCGGACGTGACCTGCAGTTCATCCGGATCAACGGCACGGTGGTCGGCTCACTGGCCGGACTGCTGATCTACGTGGTGTCACGGGGGCTGGGGGCTTAACCGGCCAAAGGGCGGGAACCCGGCGGAGGTTCACCCGACGGAGAGGGAACCCGGTCGGGCTCGCCCGACGGAGAGGGAACCTCATGTCAGCCCCCGCCTCACCGGCATCCGTCCCGGCGGCCGACGGCACGGTCACCACGAACGTGCCGTCCCGTCTGGACCGGCTGCCGTGGTCCCGCTGGCACTGGATGATCGTGATCGGCCTGGGAACCGTGTGGATCCTGGACGGCCTGGAGGTCACGACCGTCGGCAACATCGCGGGCCGGCTCTCCGAGGAGGGCAGCGGCCTGGCCATCTCCTCGGCGCAGGTCACCGGTATCGCGGCGGCGCTCTATGTGGCGGGCGCCTGCGCGGGCGCCCTGTTCTTCGGCTGGCTGACCGACCGGTACGGCCGCAAGAAGCTCTTCATGATCACGCTCGTCGTCTATCTCTCGGCGACCGCGCTCACCGCCCTGTCCTTCGACGCCTGGTGGTTCTTCACCTTCCGCTTCCTCACCGGCTTCGGCATCGGCGGCGAGTACGCGGCCATCAACTCGGCGATCGACGAGCTCATCCCCGCCCGGTTCCGCGGCCGGGTCGACCTGATCATCAACGGCACCTACTGGCTCGGCGCGATCGGCGGTGCGCTGCTGTCGATCGTCATGCTGAACACGGACATCTTCGCCAAGGACCTCGGCTGGCGGCTGACTTTCGGCCTCGGCGTGGTCCTCGGTCTGGTGATCCTGCTGGTCAGGCGGCATGTGCCGGAGAGCCCGCGCTGGCAGTTCATCCACGGCCGCGGCGAACAGGCGGAGGAACTGGTCACCTCGGTCGAGCAGGAGATCGAGGAGGAACGGGGCGAACCGCTGCCGGCGCCGGAGGGCGAGATCACCATCGAGCAGCGCAAGAGCATCGGCTTCGGCGTCATCGCGAAGACGGTCTTCGGCCGGTACCCGAAGCGGGCCGTGCTCGGCCTCGCCCTCTTCGTCGGCCAGGCCTTCCTCTACAACGCGATCACCTTCGGCTTCGGCTCCATCCTGACCACGTTCTTCGACGTGCCCACCGGCGGCACCGGCTACTACTTCGCCGTCATCGCGGCCGGCAACTTCCTCGGCCCGCTGCTGCTCGGCAAGCTCTTCGACACCCTCGGCCGCCGCGTGATGATCTCCTCGACCTATCTGCTCTCCGGTCTGTTGCTCTTCGTCACGGCATGGCTCTTCGACCAGGGCGCGCTGAACGCGGTGACGATGACGGCCTGCTGGTGCGTGGTGCTCTTCTTCGCGTCGGCGGGCGCCTCCAGCGCGTATCTGACCGTCTCCGAGGTCTTCCCCATGGAGACCCGCGCGATGGCCATCGCCTTCTTCTACGCCATCGGCACCGCGGCCGGCGGTATCAGCGGTCCGCTGGTCTTCGCCGACCTCACCAAGTCCGGCGTCGTCGGCGACACGGTGCTGGCGTTCCAGATCGGCGCCTCGCTGATGTGCGCCGCGGGCCTGGTCGCCGTGTTCCTCGCGGTCAAGGCCGAGCGGCGCTCCCTGGAGGACATCGCCGCGCCGCTGTCGACGGCACCCTCCACGGCAGCCGCCTCACCGGCGTCCACCGCACGGGCGACCTGAACCCGGCGCCGGCCCGGGCGAGCGGTTCCTTCGGACTCCCCGGTTCCGCGGCGCGTCGAAGCCCCGCTTGTGCGACGCGTCGTAGCTCGTCCCTGGTTCCGCGACGTGTCGTAGCTCGTCCACGGTTCTGAGTACGCGTACTCTGTCGCGGCCCCGCCGGGCGCGTGACCCTCGTACGCATGACCGAGAAACTGCTCCGCCCCTTGCGAACGCGCCCTTGGCCGGAACGCTGGCTGACGCGTGTGCTCGGCGCCGCCCTCTCCTGCGCGGCGTACCTGACCTGTCTGCCCTGGGACCTGCGCGACCGCGCGGAGACGCCGGGCTCCACCGTCGAGACCACCCCGATGACCGGTACGGGCGTCCTCGCCCTCGCCGCGGTCCTGCTGCTCCTGGCCGTCCACTTCGGGCTCCGGGACGCGCTGGCCTGGCCGTTGCTCCTGGTCGCGGCACCCCCGGCGATCCTGCTCCACGTGTCGCTGCGGACCCACCCCGGCCCCCCGGACGGCCTGGCCGGGGTGTGGCCGCTGACCTGGGCGGCCGTCACGCTGCTCGGGGCCACCTGCGTGCTGGTCGTGAGCGCGGTGGCACGCCAGTTCAGGACGGACCTGGCGGACGCCCTGGAGGAGGAGCGGGTCCTGGCCGGTCAGTGGTGACGGTGGGACACGTGGGCCGGCCGGCCCACGGTGACGTGGAAACACGCGGGCGGCCGACAGACCCAGGTCCGCCCGCTGCCCGCCCGGGCCCGCTCACTGCCCGTAGAAGTACCGCGAGCTCTTCTCGTTGAAGTACGAGGCGTAGACGCGCCCGAGGACCGGCTTGCCGCGGTACATCCCCACGTACTGACGCGAACTGTCGACCACGACGGGCCGCGTCATGCAGGCGAACTTGACCCGCTGCTGCGCCTCGGCCCACTGCACGGCCGCCGGGTCGACCCGGTCGCTGACGAGCAGCGGGAAGGCGCCGATGCCGTTCTGGAAGCCGACGGGCAGACCGCCCTTGGTGTCCTTGGCGTACTTCATCACCTGGTCGGTGAAGCCGGAGATGGCCTGCACGGTTATCTCCGGGACGACCGCGGCCACCGTGAACAGGTGCAGCTTCGTCCCCATCCAGCGCATCCGGAACTCGGCCCGCCGCCCCACGAGTACGGGCACCCCGGCCCACTCCTCCCACCGCGTGGCACATCCGTCGGCGGTCAACTGCTGCTCCACGAAGGTCAGGTAGGTGCCCGGCCCGGATTGCTGCTGGTTTGCGTCCATGGCGGGATCCTAGGGCCCGGGGCCGACGGCCGGAACGGGTGCCGCCCGATCGGTCAGGTGCCGGTCGTGGACCCCGGCCGGATGATCATCAGGACGGTGACGGTGGCCCACAGCAGGTTGAAGATTCCGGTGAACATGGCGAGCCGCACGGTCGCCGCACGGTCGACGGTCCCGTCCTGGACGGCGCCCTCCAGGATCGCGCTCTGCCGGGGCAGGACCAGCACCGCGAGGACCACGGCCGCCAGCGCCGTCAGCACGATCGAGACGATCAGCCAGGTGTCGCCGAGGACACCCATGTCGCTCGCCGTGGCGAACCCGAAGACGGGAACGACGACACCCACCACGGCGTACACCTGGCAGATGCGATGCAGGAGCCGGGTGGTGGCGAGGGCGCTCGGGTCGTCCGGCGCTTCGAGGACCTTGCGCGCGGCCGGCGGGAACATGCTCGCGGCGACGGTGACGGGCCCGATGGCGACGATCGCGGCGATGACGTGGACGGCGAGGAGGAACTTGGTCACGGGGTGACGGTAGAGGTCGGGCGGATCATGGAGAAGTGGCACTTTTGCCAGGGGGCAACGGATTCTGGCCAGGGCCTTCCTGGTCGAAGTGCAGGCGTGGTGGTGGCCCCGGCGTACGTCTCGGGGCGTGGCGAGAACCCGATGTATGCGTAGGCTCTGGTCATGCATACCGTGGCTGTACTGGCGCTCGACCAGGTCATCCCGTTCGATCTCGCGGCCCCGATCGACACGTTCGGCTGGGCCCGGCTGCCCGACGGCCGCCCGGCGTACCGGACCCGGGTGTGCTCGGTCACGGCGGGCGCGGAGGTGAGCGCGGGCGCGTTCACGCTGCGCGCCCCGTACGGACTGGAGGCGCTGGCCGACGCGGACACGATCATCCTGCCGGGCGTCGCCGACCCGTCCGCCCCGCTCCCGCCGGGCGTCGCGGAGGCGCTGCGCGCGGCGGCCGCGAACGGCACCCGGATCGCCTCGATCTGCGTCGGCGCCTTCGTTCTCGCCGCCACCGGCCTGCTGGACGGACTGCGCGCGACCACGCACTGGGTCGCGGCCGCGGAACTGGCCGCCAGGCACCCGGCGGTGACGGTCGACCCGAACGTGCTCTACGTCGACAACGGCCGGTTCCTGACCTCGGCGGGGGCGTCGGCGGCGCTGGACATGTGCCTGCACATGATCCGCAAGGACCACGGCTCGGCGGTCGCCGCGCATGCCGCCCGGCTTTCGGTGATGCCTCTCGAACGGGAGGGCGGCCAGGCCCAGTTCATCGTCCACACGCAGCCCCCGGCCCCGGCGGGCACGACGATGGAGCCGCTGCTCGACTGGCTGGAGGAGAACGCGGACCGGGAGCTGACCCTGGAGGACATCGCGGTCCACGCGGGCATGAGCACCCGTACCCTCAACCGCCGCTTCCGCGAACAGACGGGCACGACACCGCTCCAGTGGCTGCACCGGGCCCGGGTGCGCCGCGCCCAGTACCTCTTGGAGACGACCACGTACCCGGTCGAACGCATCGCCACCCAGGCGGGCTTCGGATCCCCGACGGCGTTCCGGGACCGCTTCAAGCGGGTGGTGGGCACGAGCCCGTACGCCTACAGGCGGGCGTTCCGGGGGACGGAGGAGCGGGCTTCCTGAGGCCGGGCACGGCTCCGGGCCCGGCGTGGGCCCGGTAGGAGGCGCGGCCGGGCGCTCAGCACTCGGAGGCGTCGGTCGGTCCCCGGCGTTCCCGGTGCCCGGGCCGGGCTCAGGCGTGTCGGTCGGCCCCCGGCGTTCCCGGGCCGAGGGCTCAGGCGCGTCGGTCGGCCACGGCCCAGGAGGCGAGGGCCATGGCACCGGCGACACCGAAGACGGCGGGCCAGGCGCCGACCTTCTTGGCCAGCGGGTGCGACCCGGCGAACGCGGCGACGTACCCGGCGGTCAGCACCCCGGCGGCCGCGCCGCCGGCCTCCTGCTTCCACTGCCGGGCGGCGGCGACCCCCGCGGCGGCGAGCACGACCCCGCCGAGCTGCCGCTTCCTCGTCCACCGGGCGACGCCGTACCCACCGACAAGCCCCCCGGCGGCCACCACCGCGGCCGGAACCTTCGCCATCACTGCCTCCTCGTTCGTCCCCCGAGGCTAACGCCCTGCGGGAGCGGGGCGTGCCCGGGCCCCGGCACCGGGGGCCGACTGACGGTGCCACCGGCAGACGGGCCGCATCACCTTTCCCGGGCCCCACCCGGACCCGACGGCTCGCACCGACTCTTCGAACTCCTCCTCGCCCCGCCCCCGGAGGCGTTCCGGACGTTCGCTGAGGACTGCTACGAGGTGTCGGTGGGCGTCGAGGCAGTACGTCGCGCGCAGATGTATTACGTAGCTGAAGCGGACGCCGCCTGGTGGGAGGGCGTTCAATCAGACTTCCGCATCTGCCCCCGAAGGTCGGCAGGGGTGCGCCAGGATTCTCCGAGGAAGCTCCTGTGGCACATGCGATGGCAGTTCGCGCACAGCAGGGCAAGATCTGCGATCCGGGTCTCCGTTACGCCCGATATGTGGAGAGGCAGCCTGTGGTGGACCTCGATGTACCCGGCTCCCAGCTCGCCATAGGCGGTGGTGAAGTCGAACGAGCACACTTCACAGTGCAGGGTGCCGCCCTCCTCCAGGACCGCCCGGATCTTCCGGTCGCGCAGAGGCCTGCTCCGTTCACGGTGGAGGGCCCAGCGCGTGAGGAGCTGCCCCTCGCGTGCCGCGTCCGCTTCGCCTTCCTGGGCCGGGGTGCCGATGATCTCGGCGGACGTCATACCCGCACGCAGGGCCTTGGCGGTGGCAAGCATCTGGTCGGGACGGTCTGTGAAGTCGGCCACCACCTCGCTAGTCAGTCGGCCGCCCTTCATGGGGGCCCCGCCGTATTCGGCCCTGGCTGTCACGATGTTGCCCGTCTTCAGGCTGACGCTGCCCGGGGAGCGGAACTTCGGATCCGCCGCCGCGCCATCGTGCAGCGGCAGTCGCCTGAGAAGCTGGGACAGGTCCTGCACCTGCTGGTCGGTTGTCCGAAGCTCTCGCCATTCGTTTTCGGCAACGAGCGCGCAGGCCAGCACCAGCTCGTCCCGAGTCCAGTCAATTCTCGCCACAGCAGTATCGTACGAGCATTCGAAATTGCCCATGGTGCTGGTGGCCGAGGTGGTGCTGAGGATGCCGCACACTGGTGTGTGCCGCCGTGTCGAGACGCAATGTCAGTGGGTCGTGTCACCCTCTGTGATGGCTGCCGTATGAGGCGTCACTGGTATTCGTGCAAGAGGAGGGGTCATGACGGGGACTGACCGGGGTTACACGTCGATCGAGATCTGCGCCGGCGCTGGCGGGCAGGCGATCGGACTGCACACGGCCGGTTTCAGACACCTTGCCCTCATCGAAATCGACAAGTACGCGGCGGCCACGCTGCGCGAGAACATCGAGGTGCACCCGAAGTGGGACTGGGAGCGCGCCAACTGCGATGTCCTCTGCCAGGACGTGACGGAGTTCGACCCCGCGCGCGACTTGGTCAAGAGTGCCGGTCTCTACAAGCGGGGTGAGGTTGACCTGCTTGCCGGGGGTGTGCCGTGCCCGCCCTTCTCCCACGCTGGCAAGCAGCTCGGTGAGGACGACGAGCGTGATCTCTTCCCGCGCATCCTGGAGCTGGCCGAACTCATCCGCCCTCGCGCAGTGATGATCGAGAACGTCCGTGGGCTCATGGACCCCAAGTTCTACGACTACAGGTCGCGGATCCAGGCCAGCCTTGAGGACATGGAACCTGACGAGGACGGGCTTCCTGGCTACGAGGTCGTGGCGTGGAAGGTCTACGAAGCGGCGGAGTTCGGTGTCCCGCAGCTCCGGCCGCGCTCCATCCTCGTCGCCTTCCGGAAAGACGTGCTCAAGGATCTGAAGTACGAAGCCCCGACACCCAGTACCGAGACGGCAACAGTGTTGGGCAAGCTTGCGGAGACGATGAAGGCGCGCGTCGACGTGTTTGAGGGCGGTCCTCGGGAAGCTGAGGCCAATGAAGTGCTCAAGAAATGGAAGAAGGCTGCCGCCAGCGGGACCGTCGCTCCCACTCTCGTAGGCGGCTCCAAGAAGCACGGAGGCGCCGACCTCGGTCCCAGCCGTGCCAAGAAGGCATGGGAAAAGCTGGGCGTCTCGGGCCTGGGCGTGGCCAACGCGCCGGTGGACGGTAAGCCGACCGGCACTGAGGATCGCGATCTTTTCCGTCCCGGGGGGCCCATGCTCACGGTCCGCCAGGCGGCGATTATCCAGGGGTTCCCGATGTACTGGGAATTCACGGGAGGCAAGACGGCCCAGTACCGACAGATCGGCAACGCGTTTCCGCCGCCCGTAGCCGGGGCCATCGGTAAATCGATCATGGAAGTGCTCAAGGCGGACCGCAATCGCGCCGCCAGCCAGTGACTGAGGATGGCTGAGCTGCGGCGCACATAAGCGGTGTCGCAGCTCAGCCGGCCTTCAGGGCAGTCGGCTGTTCAAGTGCGCGAGTAGGGCATGGATGTCATCGGCGTCCATGCCCAAGCCCGTGGTCTCCTCCTCTTGGAGGTCGCCTAGCTGGCGCACCGCCGGGTCATCGAGCACGCTGCCCAGGAAGTGCAGCTTCTTTTCGAGGCGCACGGCCACGATTTCGTCGATCGTGCCCCGGGCCGCCAGCACGGTCACGCGCGTCTCGGTACCTGGGGGCAGCCCCAGCCGGTGAATCCGGTCAAGGCTCTGGAGGAAGCGGCCAGCCATGAAGTCGCGGTCCACGTACACGGCGTCATGGCAGACCTGGTGAAGGCTGATCCCCTCACCCAGGGTCGCCGGGTTGGAGATCAGGACCATGCACGAGGGGTCCTCACGGAAGCGGCTGAGCTCAGCTTCCCGGTCCGGGCCCGAGGTGGCGCCGTAAATGGAAGCCGGGGCATGGGGTGCCAGCAGCTCCTCCAGGGTTTTCTGGCTTCGGATGAACCCAGTCCACACCAGTGTCTTACGTCCGTCTTGTGCGTTCCTCGCGACGATGCGAACAGTCTCCGCGTACTTCGGTGAGAGTTCATGCTGAGGAAGCCGCCGCAGCAGCGTCTGCAAAGAGTCGCTGTCAGGGACATCAATCGCTGGCAGCTGAAAGGCGAGTGGATCGTAGGGGTTGTCACTCGGAGCCAGCAGCGAGGGGCTGATCGCGGCCATCAGCAGGCGCATCGCCGCCTTGCCGAGTGAGGCCAGATCACCCCGCCGAGCGGACGGGTCCCCCTTGAGAGCGCTGTACAGCTCGCGGTGCAGCGGAGGAAGGTCGACATACCGGACCACGGGTTCGAAGGGCGGGAGGCCTAGTTCCTTCTTTGTCGTACGGGTGAACAGCGGGCGCAGAGCCCGGCTCGCGTAAGCGAGGTCACCACCGTTGACCGCCTCGACCACGAGCTGTTTCCCGTGTCCCGGCCACACGAACGAGAGCAGGTTTTCCAGATCCCGGGCGCTGTTGGGGGCTGGCGTCCCGGTGAGGATGAGACGCCGCCGGGCCAGTGGCCCGAGCGATAGACAGGCAGAGCCGTAAGTGCCGCGCGCTCCGAGTTTCATGCGGTGCGCCTCGTCAAGCACGAACATGGCCGGAGCCGTGCGCAGCCACTCCGACAGTCGGCTGACAGAGCCGGACAGCCGCTCATAGTTGACCAGGACGACATCAGCTTCGGGATCCAGAGATCCGTTGTCCATTACGGAAGTTCGCAGCGGTTCCTTGAAACAGACGCCCCCTTCGAAGCGCCAGGCCTCGTACGCCGCCTTGGGGCAGATGACAAGCAGACGCCGGACCTCGCCCCGCTCCCTCAGTGCGCTGAACACGGCGAGAGTCGTGCGGGTCTTGCCGGCTCCAGGAACGCTGAAGTTCGCGCCATGGCCCAGGGACAGCAGTTCCCCGATATCGCGGAGCTGGAATGACGTCAGGTCTGCCTCCCAGCCCGCGCCAAGCAGCGTGTGGAGATCCTCCGGCGCGAGCGGCGCTGACTGGGGCTCGGCAGACGGTGAGCCAAGCCGGGACTGCACGGTCTCAGAGTCATCAAGAACACCGGTGACCAGGCTGGCCAGCTCGGGTTCCCACTCAACGTCAGTGTGGGGCCAGCCCGCCAGTTCGCCGATGACGGACAGGAAGCTGTCCATGTCGGTCTCCGACGTCAGCGGGCCCAGCTGGCCACCCGGAGTCACCCGCGTGGCCAGCATGCCGAAGTCTCCTTCCAGGCCTGGCCTGGCCCGGAGTACAGCCCGTGTCCTTGTGACGTCGAACGTGATGCGCAGAGACGGGCTGTCAGGGCGTGTCATTGCTGGCCTGCCACGGCCTCACGCAGCCAGGTCAGGCCCTCCCCCGGAAGCTGGATGCTCCTTGAAGCCTCAGCGGACACCTTCGTCAGTGCTTGGCGGAGCGTGATCAGAGCGTCGTCGAAAGCGCCCTCGTCCAGGCTGTTGTTTCCGCGGGCCATCACCAGGTCGGTCACACACTGCTGAAGATCGTCGACTGCCGCGGTGATCCGGTCGGGAGCGGCAAGGCGCTTCCTCTGCTTGCGGCTCTCGTCAACAGCGGCTCGGACCGACTCGCCGAACGCAGTCCCCAAAACGCTCACCGACTGGTTGGCGTCAGTGATCTCCTCGGGCGTCGCGGTGGCCGCGGACTTCTGCGTAGCCTTGGCTCTGAGCAGCGTGTCAGTGAGGGCGCGCGCCTGCGCCGTTTCAGAACTCGGGGCTGGAACGGAACGGTTGAGGCCCGGGATGGAAACCGCCTTCGGGGGCTCTGCTTCCACGGCTCGAGATCGCTCGGGCAGACGATGCTCCAGAAACTTCTCGCGAAAATCGGTATGGATGGCCCGAATGTCAGTCTTGGCGATGTCGAGAACGATCGCGGCCAGACGGTACTCAAGAAGCGTGTTGGCCTTTTCCTTGTTCCTGGCCTTCTCCTTCACGTAGACGCGGTACAGCTCGGCGAAGCGCTCCTGGGCGTCCTCGAAGTCCATCAGGCGCAGTTTGTTGCGTCCGTGCTCGCTACGCTTCTCCAGGTCACGCAACTGTCCGAGGACCCAGGTATCCCGTTCCAGCGCCGGTGTCGTGGTGTGGAACAGCTTGGAGATCGCGGCGAGGGGAAGCCCCAGCTGGATCTGCTCCTCAACGGCCATGAGCCGGTTGATGTAGGAGTACTCGCGCCGACGGTCGGGCCTGAGCTGCAGCGACAGTTCGACTGTGAGGATGTCGTCCCAGGCGCAGCTGGCGGGGAGTACACCTACGCGGATGGTCCGGACGCCCAGCTTCTTAAGAGCGGCCCGGCGGGTGTTTCCGTTGACGAGAACGCCTTCACGGGAGATGAGTCCCGGCTCGTTCTGCCGGTGTTCGCGCAGGCTCTCCATCAGCTTGTCGAAATCCGGGTCGCGCTGGTGAGGGTCAGACGGCTTCGCCATCAGCAGATCGTGCAGATAGCTCTGGCCGGCGTCGGACCATGAGTCCTTCGCCAATTCCTGTTCCCGCAAGGGGTCGTGGGCGCGCTGAGCGCTGACTCTGTGTGTAGCGGGGTTGTAGTAGAGCCGGTCCACGTCCATGTCGATGACCTCGACGTGGATCGGCCGGCCCCGGAACTCAACACGGAGTGTCTCAGGCACGGCGTCGCCCGTGCGCGCGTCCTGAAGCCGCTGCTCGACCAGGGCGCGGTTCTCCTCCGCAGTCGGCGGGAAGCCGAAGTCCGTCGGCATGGGTACCTCTCGTAACTGGATTGAGTTCTGGGGACTGATGGGGGCGTGCCAATGGTCGGCCCGCCCCCATCGGGCGTTTACTTCAGACCGTCGCGGAAGGAGTCGCGTGCTTCGGCCGGCAGGGCACGGTACTTCGCCCAGAGATCTTCGACAGCGCTGAAGGTCCGGGCGTCCTGCTTGATCCAGGTCTTCAGGATGTCGAGTTCGAGGGAGGGCAGCGATACAGCCTCGGAGAGCAATGCCGGCACGTCGTACGTGGAACCGATCCCGCCGACACGGCAGCGGTTGCACTCGACGACGTACTGCTGAGCCTTCGTGCCGTTCGGCAGCCGGACTTCACGCTTGGCCACGTCGAGCTGGGCTGTGATTTCCGAGTCGGTGTACTTGTCTCCGGGGGTGGCACCACACGAGCTGCACTTGTGGCCATAGGCGGCCAGCAGCTCCCGGCGCTGGTTCACCGTGATCGCGGTCTTCGGACGAGTGCCGCGCCCCGGCTCCCAGACGGCTTCGCCGCGCTGGACGTAACGCTGTTCGTTGGCGTCGAGGTCGATGTCCTCGCGCTTGGTGTCGATCTTCCACCCGAAGTCGCGGAGGTCCCGCATGCGACGGTCGATCTGTGCCACGTCCGGAAAGGCGTCGCGGAGCTCCGTCTTGGTGAAGACGTTCCCCTCGCCGACCACCTGGACGAGCCAGAGAGCGGCGCGCTTCATCGTGCCCAGTTTGCTGTCCTGCCATGAAGGCAAGGCCGTGCTCATCTCCACCTCACAGCGCCTGTGCGGGCCAGCCCGACTGCGTGTCAGGACAGTTGGCGCCTGACAATGGCCCGCTGAGCACAACGGAACATCAAGTCCGCCTGAAAGAGAAGTGGCTGAGTGTCCAGATGAGTATCCGGACACAGTTGACAGGTCGGTTGAGGCTGGATGGAGGCACACTGTCGTCAAAGCTGTGGTGGGGTGGGACAGAAGGAGCTGGCGTGCCGCGATCGGGTCGCTTCAGGGAACTGGATGCCGGAATACCGGAGGGGAGAAAAGCCCTCGCCAGGGTCTTGCGCACCTTGATGAAGGTGGTCGGCCTGTCGCTGAGGCAGACGCATGCCGAGCTGACACGGCGCGACTGCGGCTGCGACACCTCAGCGAGTGCACTCTCCGACCTGCTCAACGCGCGCATCCACAAGCCGAAGCGCGAGGTGATCCAGGCGCTCTACGAACTGGCGGAGACGGCCGCGCAGACGAGCGACGCCTCCATGCCGGTCACCTGGGAAGAGCTTGAGGACCTCTGGGTGAAGGCATGCGAACTGCCGGCGGCTTTGTGCACGAGCTGCCAGCACCCCGTGTTGCCGGTCCCCTCAGCGCAAGGGGACCGGCAACACGGGAAAGGGCAGTGGCCCACCGCGCTGACCCTGTTGGACATGAAGCAGAACAGAAGGGCCGAGGATGTTGCCGGCATCCTTCGGCACGTCGGTGTGGTGGGCGAGCCGACGGAGGTGGCTCACGCGGTAGCCGCGTGCAGGGCATGCGGGCTGGGTTCTGAGGCGGACGTGATTCTCCGGTACGCGCAGACCGGACGTGATGGGCGTCAGCTTGCGGAGATTGCTTATGAGTTCATGAGGATCGAAGACAACGCCATGGCCCAGCGCGCACTCGGGATGTTCCTGGCTATGTAGGAGCGTCCGCTTTGCTGGCGGGGGAGGCCGGACGCCTGGATACCACCGCTTGGCGGATCGCTTCACCGCATTCTTCCGCTGGCTCGTGTTCCCAGAAGCGCAGGACAAGCCAGCCGGCTGCCCGCAAGCGCTCGTTTGTATCGCGGTCGCGGGCCATGTTCCGGGCGACTTTGTCGGACCAGTAGCCGGGATTGGTCCTCGGTGAAACGTAATGCTCAGGACAGCCGTGCCAGTAGCACCCGTCGATGAAGACGGCTACTTTCGCGGGCCGGAAGACCATGTCGGCGGTGCGGCGAAGGTCGGGCAGCGGGCGAGCCGCGACTCGGTAGCGCAGACCTTGAGCGTGCACCAGCCGGCGGATAAGCCGCTCCGGGGTGGTGTCCCGGCTCCGGATCGCCTGCATGTTGCGGCGGCGCGCGGCGGACGAAGCCCAGGAACCCTCGGGCGGCACCCAGGTGGTCCCTGACGGATCTGGTTCTGAGTCGTGAGTTGTCATCTGCGGTGATTTACCAGGTGGACAGAGTTGGTGGCAGTGTTCCGTAAGGAAGGAGGCGGCCTTGTTCGATGATCTCGTCGAGGTCGTCCTTCTGTTTGCTGCTGCCGACAGCGGCAACCGCGGCCTTCAGGGCGTCGAGGGCCACGTGATAGATGGCATCGGCTTCCCCGGTCCCCCGTGCGATCGAGGCGATCCGGCTGGGCATCGGTTCCGCGGTCACCACCACCAGGTGCGGCAGCCGTCCGCGCCGGTGCCTGATCATTTGAAGGAACTCGTGACGCACGTTTTGTATGCGATCTGACCTGATTGTCCATTTGCAGGATACTGCAGCATGCAGATGGCGGCGGGACGCACCATCGGCCGCGGGGCTCGTCACGCCTATGGCCACATCAGGTTTGACGAGGTAATCGCGGCCCAGGTCGAGGCGGGTCGCGAAGGGCGCGTGCATCGTCAGTCCTGTCTGGTGTGTGAAGGCAAGGACGGTGCGGGTTCGACGGGGTCGTCTGACTGGGCGAGAACCCATTGCTTGCCGTCCAGGACGGCCACGGGGGCATCCTGGTGATGGGCCCGCGCGCTCACCACTCGGGCGCTGACGAACTCGCCTTCCTCGGGGAGAGGGAGCCCCAGCTGGGCGGCGATCTCGCGGTGGGTGGCGTAGTCCCCCATGATGAGGATGCCCTCCGCCCTGAGCGCCGACCGGCTGCCGCCGTTGCCGCGGACCCGCTTCATGTAGTCCTTCTGCTGGGCCACGGTGCGCACCACGTTGCGGCCGATGCGTCGCCTCTGGGCGCGCCGGAAGAGTTCGTTCAAGCGACGTTGGCCTGAGTCCGACGCGAACACGGCGGCCCGGTCCGCGGTGTCCATGTGGAGGAGTACGTTCTCCGGAAGGGCTTCATCCCGCCACAACCACCTGATTTTGTCCCGGTGTTCAGCCTTGATCGTGAGCTTGAGGTCACGGTTGTTCCCCGTGTTGAGCCACTCGTGACGTATCCGGACAAGCCCGATACTCCAGAGGGACTTGTAGTCATCCGCCCAAGCCAGCAGGCAGAGGTGGTCCATCGCCTCGGGAGGAATCATCCACCCGCCGAACTGCTGGGAGTACTTGCAGTCCACGTCGATGTCGGCGATCTGGTAGTCCATGGCGTCGCCGTCGGCGAACCTGAACTCACGCTGGAGATTGATCTCCACGAGAGTTCCCGCGTGGGTCTTCTCGGTCTTGAAGAGCGCCTTCCAGTCGTAGCGTCCGGTCACCTCGCCGTTGAGCAGCTGGTCGATGGTGTCGCGGAGGACCCTGGCAAACCGTCGGCCCGTAGGGTCCTGCGCCATGATGCGGTCGTAGACCCGGTCCAGTTCAGGGTCCACCCCGGCCGCCAGGTTCGGTAGAGCGACCGAAACGGCGGCCTTGATGTCGGCCTCTTCGAAAGGAAGCATGTTCTCCCCGTTGGTGAGTGATCCGCAGCGTGCGGAGCCCTCGCGCCTTAGTCCGCGTTGACGATAACCGCGTCTGGACGAGTGGAGTCCTTGGTTTGGAAGCGGACAAGCTGCTTCTTCGTGTCGATGGCTGCCTTCGGCGGAATCACGGTGAACGCCATGATGACGCGGTCAGTTGCCGCAGTGCCCGTCGTTGCGACAGCTTTGACCTCATCGTCCTGAGCGGCTTCTACGACGGGATACAGGATCACTACGCCCCGCGTCGCTCCGAGTGCGGGGAAGCTGTCTCCCGTGGAGGCCAAGTCAGGCCGTTCGATCAACTGCTGGGCGAACAGACGGTGTTCCATGCCCGAGATACGGCCGAAGGACTGCTTTCCAGACTGGCGGCTTCGGCGGAACAGGGAGAACGGTCCCTGGCCCAGCACAGTCGCCTCGATCCGATTGCGCTGTGTTCGCTGCGGAGTGATGACCAGCCAGTCGTCAACCTTGGCCAGGCGGCCGTCAAGCTGGGACAAGTAGGTCAGGTGCGGGGTGAGAACGTTTCCGTCCTCCCACTCCAGCGAGCTCAGAACGGAAAGGAGCTGAGCGTGCGGGACGACCGTGGTTGCCGCCTGGAAGCTGCGGGGGAGGGGCGAAGTCTCGTCCGGCCGCAGAACGCAGGTCGCTGAGGTACCGCTGAGTGCCGCGAGGACGGACTTCCAGCGCTCGGTGTTGCGCGAGGTCAGTACAGCGTCCTGCGGATAAGCGGCCGGCTCGATCGGCTTGCCCGGCGACCTCACCTCCACCAGCTCCGCGTTGAACATCTTGTTCCGGGCCGACGGCTTCACCCACGGCAGGTGCTGGGCCACTAGAGGCGGGATCTGGGCGGGGGTGACCTGGGGGCGGCCGTCCGTCAGCGGGGCGTAGCGGGCCAGTTCGTCGCGGAAGAGTTCCTCGTCGCGGCAGATCGCCTCGAAGGCCTCGTACAGGTCGACGGTCTTGGCGTTGCGGCCCTTGCCGAGCTGCTCCTCGCGGCCGATGTACAGACGCACCAGGTCCCGGTACCCGGCGCGGAAACCGAACCAGCGGCCCATCTGCATCAGGGTGTCGGCCTGCTGTGTCGTGCGGCGGTAATACGTGATGGTCAGGCCGTCGACCGTGAAACCTCGGGACAGCTTGGTGCCACCGACGAGGATCTTCCAGACGTTCGGGGTGCGGGCGAAGTCGAGGTCGGGCTGAGCGTAGTCGCGTTCGCTCTCGCCGTTGACGACGATGACAGGGCTGCCGCCCTGGCTGATCAGTTGGCAGGCCCGGGAGACGAGCGGCTTGAGGTCCGCGTACGTCGCGGGGGTGGGCAGGGAGTCGTCCGCGTAGGTGTGGAAGTCCTTTTCAAAGAGAGCTGCCAGACGTGCGTGACCTTCTGGACCGGTGTACGCGGCGTTGTGCCACATGGTGTTGATCCGCAAGGCGAGGGCTGCGTGCTCGGCCATACGGACCGACTCGTGCACCAGCATGGTGTGGTGCCGGAAAGGTTCGGACGGAACGCCGTGCTTCTCGCGGTATACCTTCAGCGCGCCCGTGAGTACGAACGCGTCCAAGGCCTCCTGGAGCCGGTCACCCGTGCTGTCGTAGATGCCCCGGACGTGCTTCCTCTCGGCTTCGCCCTCGCCGCCGGCGATCGTGTCCAGGTCGTGGAAGTCCTGAACACCCATGTATCCGTGGGGCCGGGGCAGCGAGATCAGGAAGTCGCGCGGGAAGAGGTCTTCCTCGTCGCCCGGGTCGACGAACACGTTGGCGAACGGGGTCGCGGTGTAGCCGACGTACTGCGCGCGGGGAAGCAGCTTGAGCAGCGCGCTGATCTGGCCGTTGATCGCGGTGCGGGTGACCTTGCCCTCCTCCCATTTCTTGGGGTCCGTCGTGTTCACCGAGGCCTGGTCCGACTCGTCGTCGATGATCAGGGCCGGGATCTCGCCGAGGATCGGACCCATCTTCTTGAGGTCCCTCACCAGCTTCTCCAGCACCGACTTGTTCTTCTTCACGACCATGATCCGTGCGCGGGCCGCGTGCAGATTCGCCGGGTCGTGCAGCGGGCGGGTGCGGTCGGGCTTCTCGAACTCCAGCGCGCTGATGCCGCGTTCCAGGGACATGTAGTCACGGTCGCGGGAGGTGAGACGCTCGATGTCGAAGGCGCCGAGGTCGGAGGGGCGGGCGCCGAAGGAGACGAACTTGGCGGGCCAGTCCTCGTCGTCCTGGTAGTCGATGCCGACCACGGCGTCCGGGTCGGTCGGGTCGGCGGCGCCGAGGATGTTCTCCTGGCCGATCAGTTCCATGTCGAGCCGGCGCTGGGTCTGGCCGCGCAGCAGGTTCAGGGTGCCGCCGAGGACGATCACGAGGCGGTAGCCCGCGTCGATGGCCTTGGCGGTGACGCCGGTGAAGTTGGCGGTCTTGCCGGACTGCACGTAGCCGACGACGAGTCCACGCGCGCCGTAAGGGGTGTCGCTGGTGGGGTCGGCCAGCCGCTCCACGACCGCGTGGGCGGCTTCGTCCAGACCGGAGACGGCCGCGTCGCCCCAGCCCTTGCGACGCAGCAGACGCTCGTACGACGTCCAGTAGAAGGCGCGGTTCGCCGCCTGTTCCCGGGTGTACCAGGGCTGGAACTCACGGCTGATGGTGACGGGACCGGGTTCCGTGTGGACGGGGACGGCGGTGTCGAACGCCTTGCGGAGATCCACGTCCAGCCCGAGCTTGTCGTAGACCTCGGCGCGGCGTCCGGGGGTGCGTGCCGTCGTGGCCGACCACGAGGGGGTCTGCTCGAAATCCCATGCGGTGAGCTTGCGGCGCCAGACGGCGATCAGGTCGTCCCCGGGGGCAGCGGCCAGGATCCGCTCGTGGAATCCGGCAACGTCCGTGTCCGCCGGCTCTTCGTCGTCGGCGAGCGCAAAGGCGAGCTTGGCGAAGTGCTTGGGGCCGCGCCGGCTCATCGCGTCGAGCACCTCGCCGTGGAGGTCGGTGAGGCGGTCGGGGGCGGGCGCGTTCTCGGCGGTCACGGTGGTCGGGTGGCCTCTCTGGTGTGCGGGAAGGTGCGGGGGAGGTCCGTGGACTAGTCGTCGACGCGGGCGAGTTCGGCCCGTACGGCGGTGACGAGCACGCTGTTCCACAGGGCGACCCTGTCGGTCTGGTTGGCCCAGACCCGCTCCTTCTGGAAGATCTCGTTGAGCATCAGGTAGAGAAGGCTCTTGAGGACCGGAGCGTCGTTGGAGCCTCCTCGCCGACCGCCGTTGAAGGCGTGCCGGTAGTCCTTGTTGAGGACGACGAGGCGCTCCTTGTGGTCGATCGTGAAGAGGAGTTCGCCGGAGTCGGCACCGGCCGGCACGTCGAGTTGGGCCCAGACGAACGTGATGGGGTCGTCGCCCTCCAGCTGGGGCAGTTCGTCGCGCAGCGTCCGCTTCAGCTTGGGATCGATTCCCTTGCCGGGCGGAATGACGGCCATGCGCTTGACCTCGGTACGCCGCTTGGCGGCTTCGCGGTAGGCCGTCTCGGCGTCACGGACGTATTCGGTGAACGTGTGACCGGTGCCGGCGTTGGCCGCCCGCTCCAGACCGCGGGCGAACGCCGGGGTGACCTGGACGCCGTCCTTCTTGACGGTCAGGGAGAACACGTCGTTGGGCTCGGACGGCAGGTCCAGGGCGATCCTGGCGAGGGCGAGGTGGCTCTCCGGACTGCGGGTGTCGTTCCAGCCGCCTGCCTGGACGAGGCGGTCGTTGCGGTAGAGGTAGAAGCCCTGGCGTTCGGCGAGCGGGCCGATGCCGCGGTAGGCGACCAGCGGAGACTTGGGCGGCCATATGTGCGCCGTGAACGAGACGTCTCCGAGGCCTTCCACAGGGGCGGTGTACGTACGGGGATAGCCAGGGCGACCGGGAACCCGGTACCCGAACGGGTCGATGGGCTCGACGCCCCGGTGGTCCAGCTCCTCCCGGGTGTGGACGTCCTCGACGACGATGTCTATGTGGAAGCCGTCGCGTGCGAGAAAGCGGTGGAGGTGGAGGCCGAGGTGGGTCTCGAGCCGGTCGATCGCGTCGTTGAGATAGCGGTCGGTCTGACCCGCGGTGATGGTCTCGAACGGGCGGACCTGGTCCCAGCGCACGATCGTGCCGTGCCAGCCGATGATTCCGTCATAGCGGTCGACCAGGTCCTGGCAGTACGTCGCGTCGACGATGTCGCAGGTGAAGTCGGCCTGCGCACGGGCGGTGAGCCAGCGACGGCCGGTCGACGGACTGCGTTTGGTCCGGCTGATCACGGTGAGCGCGTCGGCGTGCGAGAGGGAGGCGGCCTTCAGGCCGGCGCCGAAGTGCCCGAGGGCCCCGGCGGCGTAGTTCTCGCGCCCGCCGACGGTCATCGCTGTGTCCAGGCCCGCCTCGTCCATGCCGTGACCGTTGTCGATGACGAGCAGGCCGACGAGGCGGTCCCGTCCCCCGCGTTTGCCCGTGTCCCGCAGGAAGCTCACGACGACGTCCCGGGCCCCAGCGTCGATCGAGTTGTCGATCAGGTCGGCGATGGCCGCCTCGAAGCTGTAGCCCTGGTGGGCGAGTGATTCGAACGACCTGGCCGCCGGGGGAAGCCGCTTGCTTCCGCTCGTGGGTACGTCGAACTGCCAGTCGGAAGACGGCTGGTAGGGCGCCATACGTGGTCCTCGCGAGCAGGGACACGCCCTGAGCGTGCGGGCATGCCGGTTCAGCAGATCAGGTGTGACGTTAGCGTGAACGAGTTGTGGAGGAGTAGCGGGGCCGACATAAATGGGAACGCGGCCCCTGGATCTTCCAGGGGCCGCGTTTCAAGGCGTGTGCCGCCGCCGGTCTCAAGCGTCCTGGGCCCCGTGGCACTCCCCGTAAGAAGCCCCCGACCCGCACCAGCATCCAGCCCCCCGCTGCGGGGGCCACGCGACCGCCAACCCCCGGGCTGCCAGCGTCGTCGCGTACTGGGGGAGCAGGGTCGTGTCCGCGGGGGACGAGGCTTCCGAGGCGGCGAAGGCCTCGTAGGAGGGGACCGTGGCGGTGACGATGCCGAGGTTCGGGGTGCCGGAGACGGCCAGTTCGCGCAGGGACGCCTCTATCGTCGCGAGGTGCTCGTCGTGCGTCGGGTACTCGGTGGTGAGGTCCGGGTACGCGGTGGTCAGTTCCGTGAGTTCGGGGGCCGACCAGTGCAGGACCGCCACCGGGAAGGGGCGTGAGAGGGCCTCGCGGTAGGCGCCCAGTTCGGCCTGGAGACGGGTGATCTCGGCCTGGAGTTCCGCCGGGTTGTCCGAGCCGAGGGACCAGACCCGCTTCGGGTCGTGGAGCTCGTCCAGGGAGATCGGGGACGAGTGCAGGGTGTCGGCCAGCGCGTCCCACTCGTCGTGCGCCGCGCCCAGCATGCGGCGCACCCGGTGACGGCCGAACAGGAGGGGGAGCGTGGAGTAGGGGGGTTCCGCCACGTCCGTCAGGAGCAGGGTCGTTCCCTCGGTGAAGGTGTCCTGTGCCGCCTCCAGTTCGTCGTGCGACTCCAGGGCCTCCGCGACGATCACCCAGGGGGCCGGGTCGCGGGGGGCCGCCGCCCGGACGCCGTCGATGATCGCGCGGGCTTCGGCCTCGTGGTCGTACTCCCACAGGTTCGACGCCTTGAGGGCGCGGACCAGATACGGCTTCTCCAGAGGCGTCTCGGGAGTGTCCGAGGAGAGGAGGCGGTCGTAGAGGGTGGTGGCGCCGGGGCGGTCGCCGGCCAGTTCGAGGTGGGCCGCGGCCTGCAGGAGCAGGTGCTCGGCGTCCTCCGGGTACAGGCCGGCGGTCCGCTCCAGGCGAGCCGCTTCGGCGGTGTGGTCGACGTTCTCGGCAGGCGTGTCGGGGCGCATGGGGGACACCGTACTGCCGCCGGGCCGCCAAGGAGAGAGACCTGCAGGCCAGAGACGCGGGAGTCCCCGACGGCATATTCCGGGATCCCCGGCTGGGGTGAGATCCCCGGCTGGGGAGTGGAGGAGAGGGGAGGGCGGGAGGAGGAGGGAGCCGGTCGGCCGTTGCCGGCGCCGCTGACTCCACCGTCGCTGTCGCCGCGAACGCCGTCACCGCGCCGGCGACGCGTCGGTCAGCTTCGTCTCACGCCGCCACCCCGTCCACCTGCAACGTCTGTACCGACCCGGCCGGGAACGAGAGGGCCACGGACTTGCCGTTCAGGTAGGTGTCCGAGTGGGCGGTGTAGAGGTCGCCGGTGCCGGAGGTCAGGGTGGTCCAGCGGGGGACCAGGCCGCCCGTGCCGCCGGAGACCGTGGTGAAGCGGGAGAGGTCGAAGGTCAGGGTCTGGGCGGACGTGGCCTTGTTCACCGCGACGATCACCAGGCGCTTCGCCGCCGCGTCGTGGGCCGCCACCGCGTAGTCCACGCCCGTGTCCACGATCGTCATGCCGGGGCGGATGTGGCGGCTGAACTGGGCCATCACATACAGCTTCGTCTCGACCGCGCCGGCCGTCAGCGTGCCCGCGTCGTACTTGATCATGCCCCAGCCGGCCGTGGGGTCCATCACCTGCCAGTACACCCAGGCGGTCGGGTGCAGCCAGCGGAAGTCGAGGAGGAGGTTGCTCGCCAGGGTCAGGCCGGTGCCGTCCCCGTCGCCGTACTCGGAGTTCCACAGCGCCTTGCCGGACGACGTCACGGCGTCCGTGTAGAGAAGGTCCCGGCGGCCCCCCGAACCCTGGTAGCCGTGCACGTTGACCCGGTTGACCAGGGCCTTGGTCGTCGAGCTGAAGGAGCTCCATGTCGTACGGGCCAGGTCGTAGCTCGTCTCGTCGGACGCGGAGATCCTGGTGGCCGTCAGGCCGCGCTTGTCCAACTCGCTGCGCAGGTAGGGAAGTACGGCCGACTGGACGGAGGCGTCCATGTGGCAGCCCTCCTGGGTGCCGGTGGACGTCCACCAACTGGAGGAGGGCTCGTTGAACGCCTCCACGGTGGCGAAGTTCACCCCCCAGTTCGTCTTCGCGTAGAGGGCGACCGCCGCGAGGTGGGAGGCGTGCTGGCGGTAGTTCCAGGACTGGAGGTTGTTGCCGCCCCCGGCCGCGCCCGACGGGTTGTGGTTCAGACACATCCACCACATCGGGGAGTTGGCGAACAGCTCACTCGTCGCCCCGCGCGCCGTCGCCCTGGTGAGGGCGGCGCGCTGGGTGGCGTCCGCCGTCCATTTCCAGGCCGAGGACGTCGGGTCCTCGTTGTTCCAGTCCTGCCAGTAGCCCTCGATCTGCTTGAAGGAGGGGATGTCGGCGGAGGCGGTCATGGTCTCGCCGCCCACACTGTTCGCGCTGCACGCGCCCAGGTTGTAGCGGGCGATGGTCAGTCCGAGGCCCGGGCGCGAAGCGCCGTTGTACGTCGTCGACTTGGTGGTGAAGAAGAGGTCGGCGAAGTCGTCGCGGGCGCCGAAGACGCCCGCCCACCAGGCCAGTGAGGTGCCCCACCCCTCCCATTTCCCGTACGTCGCCGCCGGGTTCACGGCGATCGTCGCGTCCGCGCGGGCCGTACCGGTCGCCAGGGCGCCGCCGAGGACCGCACCGCCCGCGGCGCCCAGGAGTGTTCTGCGTCGGATCATGGCTGGCTTCTCCGTCCGTCTCAGCGCGACTCACGTCCTTCGCGGACGGAGTCGGCCATGGCTGTCGACTCGACTTCGAACTCGGTCGCCGGTTGGTTCCCGCCGGCGCTTGCCCGTCCCACTGATGCCGTCCCGCTGATGCCATCAGGAAGCATCGGGTGTGGCGCCTGAGGTTGTCGAGAGTTGAGACAGCCCTTTCTAAAACCAGTGGAGGAAGCCCTGGCCGGACAGGAGCCGCGCGGGGCTGGAGAGTTGGCGGGGTGACGCCTATCGTGCGCCCGGCGAAGGGGGCGTACGGATGCGGGCTCCGGGGGTCGTGCACCACGGCACGCGGCGACGGCGGGCCGCGTACCGGCGAGCGGTCTGGAGCGGTGCCGAGGTGCTCGTCACCGTCGGAGTGGTGCTGCTCCTCCTGGTGGCGCACCAACTGTGGTGGACCAACCGGCAGG
This sequence comes from Streptomyces sp. NPDC096324, assembly GCF_044763015.1. Lineage (NCBI taxonomy): Bacteria > Bacillati > Actinomycetota > Actinomycetes > Kitasatosporales > Streptomycetaceae > Streptomyces > Streptomyces sp. NPDC096324. The sequence goes on from NZ_JBIWFK010000003.1 coordinate 193,951, forward strand.
CGCGGCACGGTGCCGAGCGCAAGGTGCAGGCGCTGGAGCGGGAGTGGGGGACCCCGGCCACCGGGAGTTCCGGGAGCGGTGGTGGCGCGGAGTCCGGTGCCGGTGCGGTGGCCGGGAGCGGCGGGGACGCGCAGGACGGGACCGGACGGACGGCGGGGCGGAACTCTCCGTCCGGATCCAGTGGGGGCGATCGGAAGCAACCCCGTTGGTCGCAGGCCTACGCCGTCCTCGGCATTCCGCGGCTCTCGCTGCGGGTGCCGGTCGCGGAGGGCGTCAGCAAGGCGAACGTCCTGAACAAGGGATACGTCGGTCACTACAAGGGCACCCAGCAGCCGGGCCAGGCCGGGAACTTCGCGCTCGCCGGGCACCGGAACACGCACGGGGAGCCGTTCCGGTACCTTCCGAGGCTCCGGCGCGGTGACACGATCACCGTGGAGACGAGGGCCGCCGTCTACACGTACACCGTCGACCGCACGCTGTCGCAGACGTCGGCGCGGGACGTCGGGGTGATCCGCCCGGTGCCGCGCAGCACCGTCCGGCCGTCGTACGGGTACACGCGGCCGGGGTACTACATCACGCTCACCACGTGCACCCCCGAGTACACCTCCCGGTACCGCATGGCGGTGTGGGGGAAGCTCACCTCCATGCGGCCCCGCTGACGGGCATCGGCGGCTCCGCCGGTCACGTGCGTCGGGCTCCGCCGGGTTCCGTCACAGCCGCGCGCGGGCTCCGCCGGGCTCACGCCCGGTCCCGCAGGGCCAGCACGCTCGCCGCGGCCACGGCGGCCAGTCCCGCCGACACCGCGATCGCGATGTCCGCTCCGTGCGCCGGCCCACCGGTGGAGGTGACCAGGGCGATCGTGAGGGCGACCCCGGCGCACGAGCCGATGTAGCGGAAGGTCTGCTGGGCGCCCGAGCCCATCGCCGCTCGGGTCGCGGGCACGGACTCGACGGCCAGCAGGGGCAGCGCGGCGTTCAGCAGGCCGCTGCCCACCCCGGAGAGCACGAAGCCCGGCAGCAGGTGGGTCCAGGAACCGGAGCCGATCGCACCGAGCATCGTCAGGACGCCGGCCGCGTGCAGCGCGAAGCCGAGGGCGAGCTGGTGGCGGTGCGAGACCCGGCCGGCGAGACGGCGGGCCTGGAGGGCGACCGTGAACGAGAGCCCGGACCACAGCAGGAACAGCCACGCCGTGTCCATGGCGGACATCCCGAGCGTCCGCTGGAGCAGCGCCGGCAGGAAGCTGAACAGGCCGATCACCGCGAGGCCCATGAAGAGCCCGCCCGCCGACGAGGCGAGGAATCGGCGGTGCCGGAGGAGGCCCAGGTCGATCATGGGCGTGGCGCTGCGGCGTTCGACGGCGACGAACACGGCCATCAGGACGAGGAACGCGGCCAGCAGCAGGCCGACCGGGGCGCGCAGCCAGCCGTCGCGGCCGAGCGTCAGCGCCGCCACCAGCGACACCAGCGCGAGGCCGAAGGTCAGCGCCCCGGCGAGGTCGGGCCGGCCGCCGCGCGGTGCGCGGGACTCGGTCAGGGCGCGGGTGCCGAGGAGGGCGACGGCCAGAGCGGCGGCGCCGAGGACGGCGTACGCCATCCGCCAGTCCCAGCCGGCTATCGCCCCCGCGAGCAGCGGGCCCGCCGCGATGCCGCCGCTGACGAACGCGCCCCACACCCCCGTCGCGTGCAGCCGCCCGCGCGGGGTCGGGAAGGCGTGCACGATCAGCCCGAGGCTGCTCGCGAGGATCGCCGCGCTCGCCGCTCCCTGCGCGATGCGGGCCAGGGTGAACAGCCAGGTGGAGTTCGCGAGCGCGCCCAGGGCGGTGGTGAGGCCGAGGGCGACCGTGCCGGCGAGGAAGATCCGGCGGCGGCCGTAGTCGTCCGCGAGGCTGCCCGCGACCAGGAGCAGCGCGGCCAGGCCCAGCGGGGTGCCGTTGAGCAGCCAGGCCTGGGCGGAGACCGAGGTGTGCAGCGCGGCCGCGGTGTCGGGGAGCGTGACCATCGGGGCCGTGTACGTCATCAGGGCCACGGCGGTGGCGGCACTGGTGAGGGCGAGGGTCGGGGTGGCCCGCGGAGCGCTGTCCTTCGAGGGGGCCGGAAGGGGAGTCGGGGAGGCCGGAGGGGCCGGGGAGACGCCGGTGGCGTGCGCGGGCTGCGTGCTGGTGTCGGGCCGGTCGAGCCGGGTCATGGCCTGCCTTCACTTCCCTGGGTCGGGTCGGTCGGTTCAGCGGGTCGGACGGCCGGTCGGGCCAACCTGTCCACACCCTTCGGTTCGGTCATTGAACCTTGTGTATGCGTAGACCGTAACACCTAGGTTCGCTCAATGAACCAACAAGTCGGAAAGTGGCTACAGTGGGGGCATGGCTCTGGGCAAGGACTACGCGACGCAGGAGTGCTCGATCGCCCGCGCGCTGGAGGTCGTCGGCGAGCGCTGGACGCTCCTCGTCATCCGCGACGCCCTCTACGGCGTACGGCGCTACAACGACTTCCTGGTGCACCTCGGCATCCCGCGGGCCGTGCTCGCGACCCGTCTTCAGGCGCTCACCGCCGAGGGGATCCTCGAGAAGCGCCGCTATCAGGAGTCGCCGCCGCGTGACGAGTACGTCCTGACCGACCGCGGTGTCGCCCTGTGGCCCACCCTGCGCTCGCTCGGACTGTGGGGCCGCGAGCACTTCGGCGAGAGCCGCCTGCGCTACTTCCGGCACGCCGCCTGCGGAACGGAACTGGGCCCGTACGGCGAATGCCCCCGCTGTGCGCTGGTCGTGCCCGTCCCGGACGTCGAGATGACACCGGGCCCCGGACTCGACCGGGACCCGGCGGATCCGGTCAGTCGGGCCCTGGTAGCGCCGAGGCGGCTGCTGGAGCCGATCGACACGGACCCGCGGAAACCGGCGGCGGCCGTGTCCGGCGAGCCGGCCGCACCGGCCGCAGCGGAGGCATCGACCACAGCGGACGCATCGGATGCACCGGACGCCTGATCCGTACGCGGCGACCGCTTGTCGCGTACGGACCGACGGCATGCCCTGCGCACGGACCGGCCGCACGGGCCTACGCGCGGACTGACGGCATGCCCTATGCGCGTACCGGCCGTGCGCCCTACGCGCGAACCGGCCGCGGGCCGTACGTACGGACCGGCCGTGCGACGGATCCCGTGACGGATGCCGCAGCCGATCCAGGGCGGTCGGTCCGGAACCATCCTGTATAACGAACGGAGAGACACGCGCACCACGTACGAGAGGAGGAGCGGTCGATGATCCGGACCTGGGCCGATGCCCGTCCCGCCGCCGTACTGCTGCTCCTGCTCCTCGAGGTCGCCCTGCTCGACACGGGCACCCTCACCGCCACCGTCGCGATCGCCGCGACGGCCGCCGCCGGGTCCGCCTTCGCCGCGTGTTCCCTCATCGTGGCGCGCTGCGCGCCCGTCGTGCCGCCCACCCGGGTCCGTACGACCATCCGCGACCGCGACCGCCGCACGGCCTTCCTGCCGCAACGGGATCCCGACGCCAGCGGGCGGCCGCGCCCCAGGGCGCCCGGACACGCCCTCCCGGCGACCGCGTAGGCACCCGCTTCCTCCACCCCCGGTGAATGTCCGCCCGGGGTGGCTCTCCACTCCCGGTGGCTCACCCCGAGTGGTACTCCGTCACGGGTGACCCGCGCGGGCCGTCATGCCGCAATCCGTACTCCCGGCACGACGAGACCCCCGGAGGGCTCCCGCATGTCCACGTTCATGTCCGTTTTCGCGCACCTGGTCGAGCACCTCGCCGATCTGCTCCAGCCGCTGTTCCACGCTTCGGCCGCCGCCGCGGCGATCGTCCTGTTCACCGCGCTCGTACGCCTGCTCGTGCACCCCCTGTCGCGGGCCTCGGCACGCGGACAGCGGGCGCGGGCGGCCCTCCAGCCGCGGATCGCCGAGCTGAAGAAGGAGCACGGGAAGGACCGCGAGAAGTTCCAGAAGGCGCTGATGGAACTGCACGCCGAGGAGAAGGTGTCGCCGCTCTCCGGATGCCTGCCCAGCCTGTTCCAGATGCCGGCCTTCTTCCTCCTCTACCACCTGTTCTCCAGCTCGACCATCGGCGGCGAGGCCAACACCCTGCTCGGGCACAAGCTGTTCGCCGCGCCGCTCGGGGGCCGGTGGGCGGACGCGCTCGGCGACGGCGGACTCTTCGGGCCGGCCGGTCTCGTCTACCTGGGCCTCTTCGCCGTCGTCACGGCCGTGGCCGCGTTCAACTACGTACGGACGAAGCGGATGACCGCCGCCGCGACTCCGGCGGGCCAGGGCGACAACGAGGGCCGGAGCGAGAGCGAGCAGGCGGCCGCGTCGGCGCTCGCCTCGGTCGGCAAGATCATGCCGTTCATGTCCTTCTTCACGCTGTTCACCGTGGCAGTGGTGCCGCTGGCCGCCGCCCTGTACGTCGTGACCAGCGCGACCTGGAGCGCAGTGGAGCGGGCGGTCCTCTACCGGGACATGCCGGGGGCGGCGCCCGCGGCCGCGGTTCTCGCCTGACGCGACCGCGGCCTCGGGTCCGGTCCGTGAACGGGGTCTTGCGGACTGGACAGTGAGCTTGGAGGATCGCACGGTCCCCCCGACGGCCGCACCCGTCGGCCGGACGGCCCGCGACCGAGGGAGATGGTGACCATGAAGCTGCTGCGAGTCGGTACGTCCGGGTCGGAGCGGCCCGCGCTCCTCGACGCCGAGGGGACCCTGCGCGACCTGTCGGGCCTTGTCGCCGACATCGACGGGGCGCTGCTCGCCGACGACGTGGCGCTCGACCGGATCCGGTCCGCTGCGGCGGCCGGTGAGCTGCCCGCGCTGGACGCGGACGGACTGCGCGTGGGACCCCCGCTGGCCCGGATCGGCAAGGTCGTGTGCATCGGGCTGAACTACCACGACCACGCCCGGGAGACCGGGGCCGAGCCGCCCGCCGAGCCGGTGATCTTCTTCAAGGCGGCGGACACCGTCGTCGGGCCGAACGACACGGTGCTCGTGCCGCGCGGATCGGTGAAGACGGACTGGGAGGTCGAGCTGGCCGTCGTCATCGGCCGTACCGCCCGCTACCTGGAGTCCGGGGAGCAGGCGCTCGCGCATGTCGCCGGGTACGCGGTGGCGCACGACGTCTCCGAGCGCGCGTTCCAGATCGAGCGCGGTGGCACCTGGGACAAGGGCAAGAACTGCGAGACGTTCAACCCGCTGGGGCCCTGGCTGGTGACCGCGGACGAGGTCCCGGACCCGCAGGCGCTGTCGCTGAGGCTCTGGGTGAACGGTGAGCTCAAACAGGACGGTACGACGGCCGAGCAGATCTTTCCGGTCGCGGAGGTCGTCCGGTACGTGAGCCAGTTCATGACCCTGTACCCGGGGGATGTCATCAACACCGGTACGCCCGCCGGGGTGGCGCTCGGCCGGCCCGAGCCGAAGCCGTATCTGCGGGCGGGGGACGTCGTGGAGCTGGAGGTCGCGGGGCTGGGGCGGCAGCGGCAGACGCTCGCCGACGCGTAAGCGCTCCGCTGGGTTCGCCGGGTGGGGTTCGCTTCGGCCCGGGTGCCTTTTCGCGTGCGGGTGCGTTGTGGTTGGCCGCGCAGTTCCCCGCGCCCCTGATGGGGCTGTGCTGCGCGTTGTTCTCTGCGGGTGCTTCGTGGTTGCTCGCGCAGTTCCCCGCGCCCCTTACGGGGCTTCCCCGCGCCCCTGGGGAGGCGCGGGGAACCGGGGTGCTACGCGGTCAGGAACTTTTCCAGGGCCTCTACGACCATCTTGTGGTCCTCGATCTGGGGGAGGCCCGAGACGACCACGGTGCCGATGACGCCCGCTCCCGTCACGGTGATCGGGAACGCGCCGCCGTGGGCCGCGTACGTGTCGGGGTCCAGGCGCGAGGAGTCCTCGAACGTCGTGCCCTTGGCGCGGAAGCGCGAGCCGACCAGCAGCGAGGAGCACCCGTAGCGCTCGACGACGCGGCGCTTGCGGTCGATCCAGGCGTCGTTGTCCGGAGTGGACCCCGGCAGCGCCGCGTGGAAGAGCTGCTGGCCACCGCGGCGGATGTCGATGGCGACCGGCGCCTCGCGCTCGCGGGCGAGTTCGACGAGGAGCGTGCCGAGGGCCCAGGCGTCGTCGTGGGTGAAACGCTGGAGCGTCAGCCGGCGCTCCTGCTCCTCCAGGTCGGCGATCTCCGGTGCGACGGGCGCGTTCACAGGGACACCACCACGGACTCGCGGGCGGAGCGGCGGGCCGCCTCCAGGACGTCGAGGGCGGCGGCGGCCTCGTGGGCGGTGACCGGGTTCGGGGCGCCGTCACGGATGGCGGCGGCGACGGCCGCGTAGTACGCCGGGTACGTGCCCGGGACCGTCGGCTCGGGACGTCCGCCCCCGGTCAGCGGGGACTCGCCGGAGCCGACGCGGCCCCACAGGGCCTCCGGCTCGACGCCCCACGCGGCACCGGCGCCGGGGCGCTTGCCGTCGCGCAGGTCGGCCTCCTGCGGATCGAGGCCGTACTTGACGTAACCCGCCTGCGAGCCGAGGACGCGGAAGCGCGGGCCGAGCTGGGCGGTCGTCGCGGAGACGTAGAGGTGGGAGCGGACCCCGTTCTCGTGCGTGATCGCGATGAACGTGTCGTCGTCGGTCAGCGCGCCCGGACGGCGGACGTCCGACTCCGCGTACACCGAGGCGGCGGGGCCGAAGAGGACGAGCGCCTGGTCGACGAGGTGGCTGCCGAGGTCGTAGAGCAGACCCCCGATCTCCGCCGGGTCGCCGGACTCGCGCCAGCCGCCCTTCGGCTGCGGGCGCCAGCGCTCGAAACGCGACTCGAAGCGCCAGATGTCGCCCAGCTCGCCGTCGGCGAACAGCTTGCGCAGGGTCAGGAAGTCGTTGTCCCAGCGGCGGTTCTGGAAGACGGAGAGCAGCAGGCCGCGCTCGTCGGCCAGGGCGGCCAGCTCGCGGGCCTCCGCCGCCGTACCGGCGATGGGCTTGTCCACGACCACGGGGAGGCCGGCCTTCAGGGCGGCGGTCGCGATCGGGACGTGGGTCTTGTTCGGGGACGCGATGACGACCAGGTCGAGCTCGTCGGCGCGTGCCAGCAGGTCGTCGGGGGTGGCGGCGAAGCGCAGCCCGTCGCCGAACTCGGCGCGGGCCTGTGCCTGGCGCTCCGGGTTCGAGGTGACGACCGTGTCGAGGGCGAGCCCCTCGGTCGTGGCGATCAGCGGGGCGTGGAAGACGGAACCCGCGAGGCCGTAGCCGACGAGACCCACGCGAAGGGGCGTACCTGTACCAGTCATGCCTGTCATGCGTCCTACTTTCGCAACGCTGTTGCCAAAGTGCAAGCGCGGGGGACAATGGGTGATGTGAACAGGACCAATGCGGGTGGGGCCGGGAAGCAGGGGAGCCCCGGGAATCCAGGTGTACCCCGGACTCCCGGAGTTTTCGCGGACCAGGGCGGGGGCGGGGCCTCCGGTGTCTTCGCCAACCAGGGTGTTCCCGGGAATCCGGGTGGCGGTGGCAGCGGTGGTGGCGCGGGCGCCGGGGCGGTCGGGGTGAACCTCCCTGCTCTGCGCAGTCACAACGCCGCGCTGGTGCTCGATCTGCTGCGCACGGCGGGGCCCTCCGGCATCAGCCGTCTGGAACTCGCCGAGCGGACCGGGCTGACCCCGCAGGCGGTCAGCAAGATCACCGCGCGGCTGCGGGCCGACGGACTCGCGACGGAGGCGGGGCGTCTCGCCTCCACGGGCGGCAAACCCCGTACGGTGCTGCGGCTCGTGCCCGAGGCGGGGCACGCGGTCGGGCTGCATCTGGACCGGGACGAGCTGACCGCGGTGCTCTGCGATCTCACCGGGGCCGTGGTGGCCGAACGGCGCGCCCCGCTGGATCTGGGGGCCGGGGCCCGTGCGGTGGTCGAGGGGGCGGCCGGTGAGGTCTCGGCCCTGCTCGGCGAGGTGTCGCCGCTGGGTGTGGGGGTCGCCCTGCCGGGGCCGCTCGACCACACCCTGGGGGTGCTGCACCGGGTGACAGGATTCCCCGAGTGGGACGGGTTCGCCCTGCGGGACGCGCTGGCCGGGCGGCTCGGGCTGCCGGTGGTCGTGGACAAGGACACCAACGCGGCGGCGCTCGGGGTCGCGGTGGGGACCGGGGCCCGGTCCGGCTCCGGCGTCGCGGGCGGCGGATCGTTCGCGTACCTCCATCTCGGTACGGGACTGGGTGCCGGCCTCGTGATCGGCGGGGCCGTGCACCGGGGGGCCCGTACCGGGGCCGGGGAGTTCGGACACCAGGTCATCCAGCTCGACGGGCCGCTGTGCGAGTGCGGGAACCGCGGGTGCATCGAGGTGCTGTGCCTGGACGCGGTCGGGCGGGGGACCGTGGCCGAGGCGGCCCGGGTGCTCGGCGCCGGAGCGGCGAACCTGGTGGGCCTGCTCGACATCGACCTCGTGCTGCTGGGCGGGCGCACGGTCGCGGCTCACGAGGAGGTCTTCCTCCAGGGCGTCGGGGCCGTACTGGAGGAACGGGCCCGGCGTGAGGGAGGCGGCGCGGCGGTGCCGGTCCTGGCGGCCCCCGGCGGCGCGCGAGGAGTGGCCGAGGGCGCGGCCCAACTGCTCCTGGCCCCGCTGTTCGGGCGCGGGGAGGGCTGAGCGGGTCGCCGCCGGTGAGCGTGTGCGCCGGCCGGGGGCGAGCGGGGCGTCGTGTCCGTGACGTGTGCTTCGGCCGTGGACCTTCGCTCCGGGCGGGCGGAGGGAGGCCGAGCGGGCCGGTGCGCCCGCGGAGCACGCCCAGGGTCTGTCGTGCGGATCAGGTGGCGCGGACGTGCGGTGCCTTGTCGCCCCCCCGGCCCCCTCGCGTACCGCCGCATGATCCGGACGGCAGGAGCCAGGCCCCGGCTCTCGGTCGCGCGGGTCGTCCCCGAAGGGCCGGGCGAACCGGTCCCGGGTCGGCCGGGCCCGTACCCGGGATCCTTCGGCGGGCGGTGCCGCCGGACGGGGGGACTTCGGGGGCCGAACGGGGGTGGCTCCCCGTTCGGCGGTCCGGCGGAAGGGGTGCGGCGTGGCAGGGTCACGGGGCCATTGCCGGTGACCGAACCGACGCATTCGACCCTCCCGATCCACGCCCCTTCCCGATCGGCCAAAGGCTCCTCATGCGACTGCGTACCTCCCATCCGCTCGCTCCGACCGCCCTCGCCCCGACCGCTCTCGCACTGTTCGTGACGTTCACGCCCGCCCCGGCGCAGGCGCTGGACGTCCGCCCGGACTGTGTCTCGTCCGACACCCACGACTTCCCGATCAAGACCCGGATCCACGGCGGCCCCGACGCCTACGAGGCCGGCGGCGGCTCCGGGACCTGGTACATCGACCTCACCAACACGACAGCGCACCCCTGCGGCGCGATCCATCCGGTCGTCGTCCTCGTGGACGAGAAGCGGACGCTGCGGCCGGAGCAGGCGCGGCTGGAGTTCTACGAGGGGGAGCGGGCCCACGCGGTGCGCTTCGAGCGGAGCGACGAGGACGAGAACGTCGGACCGTTCGACGACGGGTTCCCCGGCTTCACCGTCGCCCCCGGCCGCACCCTCACGGTGAAGGTGCGGCTCTCCCTGTCCTCCGGCGCGAGCGCCCCGAACGCCGTCGTCGCGAACGCCGCCGTGGTGCAGAAGCACGACGACGACGGCGACTGGGTGGGGGAGTCGAACGCCTACCGCTTCCGGATCGAGGGCGCCGTCGAGGACCGGGAGCCGGAGCCGGGCAAGGAGACCGGTACGGGAGAGGACCCGGACGGTACCGGTGACACCGGCGCCGGCACCGGTACCGGCACCGGCGCGAGTGAGGACCCCGGTGCGGCGGCCCGTACGGACACGGGCGGCGGGACCACCGCCGGGACCGGTACGACGGCGCCCTCCGCCGACGAGCTGGCCAGCACGGGACCCGGCGGGCCGAACCGGCCGGCACTGGCCGCCCTCGCCCTCGCCCTCGTCTCCCTCGGCGCCGGACTGTTCGCCCTGGTCCGGTGGATGCGCCCGCGTCGGCGCTGACGGCTGGAGCGGTGCCCGGCGCCGACGCCCGGAAACCGGCGCGCCCGGCGGCGGTGTCCGGCGCCGCCACCTGGAAGCGGTGCCGGGAGCGCCGTCTGCGACGATCGTCTCCGTGGACTATCCGAACGACCAGGACCCCGGCGCCCCCGTCCGCTCCGGTATTCCGGAGCACGGCCGCATCCCCAAGTACTACGCGGTCAAGGCGCACATCGCCCGGCTCGTCGAGGAGCTGGGCGAAGGAGGGCTCCTGCCCACCGAGCGCGACCTCTCCGAGACGTACGAGGTCGCACGCGAGACGGTGCGCCAGGCGCTCCGTGAGCTGCTGCTCGAAGGGAAGCTGCGCCGGCAGGGCCGCGGCACGGTGGTCGCCGGCCCCAAGCTGGAGCAGCCGCTCTCGCTGGCGAGCTACACCGAGGGCGTACGACGGCAGGGACGCACCCCGGGTCGAACGCTCGTCTCCCTCGACCGCTTCCCCTGTCCGGAACCACTCGCCGCCGAGGCGGGGCTCCGGCGCGGCGAGCCCGTCTGGCACATGGAGCGGGTGCTGCTCGCGGACGACGAACGGGTCGGGCTGGAGAGCACCTACGTCGCGGTCGACCGGGTCCCGGACCTCGACCGCGACTTCGACCCCGACTCCTCGTTCTACGCGTACCTCCACGACCGGCTCGGTGTCGCGTTCGGCGACGCCGACGAGCGGATCGAGACCGTGCTGGCCACTCCGCGCGAGGCGCTGCTCATCGGAACGCCTCCCGCGCTGCCGATGCTGCTGATCCACCGGATCTCGCGGGACACCCGGGGGCTGCCGCTGGAGCGGGTGCGGACGCTCTACCGGGGGGACCGGTTCTCCTTCACCGCCCGTCTCGGTGGCTGATCCTCGCCGGTGAGGCGGGCTCCGGCCCCCCTCTTTTTGTAACGTGAAGATAACGGGTCTAGCCCAAACGTGATGGGCAGTTCATCATTCGGTTGCCGGCCGGACCCTCCCGATTCCCCCGTCCCGAGGAGCGTTGACGTCGTGAGAGTGATAGTCGTCGGAGCCGGTGTGGTGGGAACCCTGCACGCCTGGCATGCGGTGGAGCGCGGCCACGAGGTCGTCCAGATCGAGCGTGAGGCCGAGGCCCGCGGGGCCTCGCTGCGCAACTTCGGACAGATCTGGGTCAGTGGACGCGCCGGAGGAGAGGAGCTGGAAACCGCCCTCAGGGCGCGGCGGTTGTGGGAGGAGATCGGGGCGAGCGTCCCCGGTATCGGCTTCCGGGCGTGCGGGTCACTGACCCCCGTGCGCAACCCGCGCGAACTCGCCGTCGCCGAGGCCGCCCTGGCCCGCGACGACGCCGCCGCCCGGGGATACGAACTGCTCACCGCGGACCAGGCCCGAGCCGTCAATCCCGCGCTGCGCGGCGCCTTCGAAGCGGCCCTGTACTGCGAGCGGGACGCGGCCGTCGAGCCCCGCACCGCCCAACTGGCCCTGCGGGAAGCACTGCTGAAGTCGCCGAACTACACCTTCCGGCCGGGCCGCGAGGTCCGCGAGGTGATCGGCGAGAACGCGGTGCGCGACGACCACGGGGACATCCACACCGGCGACGCCGTCGTGCTGTGCACGGGAGCCTGGCTCGGCGGCCTCGTACGCGAACTGGCGGGCCCCGGCCTGCCCGTGCGGCGCGTCCGGTTGCAGATGATGCAGACCGACCCGCTGGGCGAGCCGCTCACCACCTCCGTCGCCGACGCGGACAGCTTCCGCTACTACCCCGCGTACCGGAGCGAGGCGCTGGACGAGCTCAACGCCCGTCAGCCGCAGGCGCCGACCGCCGCCGAACACCGGATGCAGTTGCTCATGGTGCAGCGCGCCGACGGCGGGCTCACCATCGGCGACACCCACGAGTACGAGCACCCCTTCGCCTTCGACACCCTCGAAGACCCCTACGACCACCTCGCCGAGGTCGTCGAATCCTTCCTCGGCCGCCCGCTGCCGAGGATCCGGCGCCGCTGGGCCGGGGTGTACGCGCAGTGCACCGACCCGAGCAGGGTCGTGCACCGCCAGCAGGTGCGGGACGGGGTGTGGCTGGTCACCGGGCCCGGCGGGCGCGGCATGACCTGCTCACCCGCTATCGCGCAGACCACCGCCGACGAGCTGGGATGGTGACCGAGTTGAACGACATACGACTTGTGGTGCTCGACATGGCCGGCACCACCGTCGCCGACGGCGGCCTCGTGGAACGGGCCTTCGCCGCGGCCGCCGCGGAACTGGGCGTCGAGCCCGGTTCCGCCGACCACGCGGCGAAGCTCGACCATGTACGGGCCACCATGGGCGAGTCCAAGATCTCCGTGTTCCGGCACCTGTTCGGTGAGGAGGCCCTCGCCCGGCGCGCCAACGCCGCCTTCGAGAAGGCGTACGGGGAACTCGTCGACGACGGGCACATCGCGCCGGTCGCCGGGGCCCGCGAGGCGATCGAGGAACTCCAGGGCGGCGGCCGGACCGTCGCCCTGACCACCGGGTTCGCCCGCGTCACCCAGGACGCGATCCTCGACGCCCTCGGCTGGAGCGACCTGGTGCCGCTCACGCTGTGCCCCGCGGACGCCGGAGGCCGCGGACGCCCGTACCCCGACATGGTCCTGGAGGCCTTCCTGCGCACCGGGGCCGCGGAGGGGGTCCGGGAGATCGCCGTCGTCGGCGACACCACGTACGACATGCTCAGCGGTGTACGCGCCGGGGCGGGTGTCGTGGCCGGTGTGCTCACCGGGGCGCACCAGGAGGAGGCGCTGCGCGGCGCCGGGGCCGGATACGTGCTCGGCTCGGTCGCCGAACTCCCGGCGCTCCTCGCCGACACCGCCGCCGGGGCCGGACGATGAGCGGCGGCATCCGCTTCGACCGGGTCTCCGTCGCCTACGACGGCACCACGGCTCTCGACTCCCTCGACCTGACCGTCGAACCCGGCGAGGTGATGGCCCTGCTCGGACCGTCGGGCTCGGGGAAGACCACCGCGCTGCGGGCCGTCGCCGGTTTCGTACGGCCCGCGGCCGGGCGCGTGTTCATCGGCGACCGCGATGTGACCGGACTGCCTCCGCACCGGCGGGGGATCGGCATGGTCGTCCAGCAGTACGCGCTCTTCCCGCACATGCGCGTCGAGGACAACGTCGCCTTCGGTCTCAGGGCGCGCGGGGTGTCCAAGGGCGAGATCCGCGAACGGGTCGGCGAAACACTGGAGATGACCGGGATGTCCGCGTACGCCCGGCGCCATCCGCGCGAGCTGTCCGGCGGGCAGCAGCAGCGCGTCGCCATCGCGCGGGCGCTCGCCGTCCGGCCGGGGGTCCTCCTGCTCGACGAGCCGCTGTCCGCGCTCGACGCCCGGTTGCGCTCCGGAATGCTCACCGAACTCGCCAGGCTGCACCGGGAGTTGCCGGACATGTCGATCCTCTACGTCACCCACGACCAGGTCGAGGCGCTGACGCTGGCCGATCGGATCGCCGTCATGGACAAGGCGCGGCTGCGGGACGTCGGCACACCGCGGGAGCTGTACCGGGCGCCACGCACCGAGTTCACCGCGGCTTTCGTGGGCGAGGCGAACCTGCTGCCGGTGCGGGTGGTGGCGGACGGAGTCGCCTTCGCCGGGACCGAGTTGAAGGTGGCGACGGGGGACGCCGTCGAGGGTGCCGGCGCCACCCTGTGCGTACGGCCGCACCTCGTCGGACTCGGCGCCGGCCCCAACGTCCTCAACGGGCGTCTGGCCGAGGTGCAGTGGCGCGGTGCGACCCATCGCCTCCACGTCGAGGTGGGCGGCCACCGGGTGATGGCCGATCTGCGGGAACTGCGCGCCGCCCCCGCGCCGGGCGACCTCGTCGACCTGCATTTCGCACCGGAGGACGCCGTACTGCTCGCCGCAGGGGTGACCGATGGGTAGGCCGGGCGAGCCCGTGATCACGGGCGACCCGCCCTCGTCGGCCGCGCCCGCTCTCCCCCGGGCTCCCGGCTCCGCCCCGGCAGGGGACACTCCCGTCGCCCCGCGGAACGACGGCCCACAGCGGGTGAAGGGGAACGGAGGGACCCGGCGCCGGCCCACCGCCGCGCTCTGGGCCCTGCCGCCCGTAGCCGTCCTCGGCCTCGTCTTCCTCTACCCGCTCGCCCTCGTCGTCCGGCAGTCGTTCCGGCCCGAGACCGGGGGGACCTCCGCGCAGGCCTACGGTGACGTGTTCGCCTCCACCGCGTTCCGGGAGGCCCTCGGGACCACCGTGTGGCTGGCGGTGGGGGCCACGGCCGGCTGTCTGGTCCTCGGGTTCGCGCTCGCCCTGGTCATCGCCTTCGTGCCGTTCCCCGGAGCGAAGGCGGTCGCCCGGTTCATCGACGTGTTCCTGTCCTTCCCGTCCTTCCTGATCACGCTCGCCCTGCTGTTCCTCTACGGGACCACCGGCATCGCCAACGGGCTCTGGACCGGCGCCACCGGGGCCGCCGAGGGGCCCTTCCGGTTCCTGACCACGCCCGGGGGGGTGCTGCTCGCCGAGGTCACCTACTTCACCCCGTTCGTCGTGCGGCCCCTGCTCGCCGCCTTCTCGGGGATCGACACCCGGCAGCTCGAGGCGGCGTCCTCGCTCGGGGCGCGGCCCGCGCGGATCGTACGGCAGGTGATCCTGCCCGAGGCGCTGCCCGCGCTCGCGGCCGGCGGCGGCCTCGTCCTCGTGCTCTGCCTGAACGAGTTCGGGATCGTCCTGTTCACCGGGGCGAAGGGGGTCACGACCCTGCCGATGCTCGTCTACAGCAAGGCGATCCTGGAGTCGGACTATCCCGGAGCCTGCGTCGTCGCCGTCGTCAACGTCCTGATCTCCGTTGGTCTCTACGGTCTCTACCGGGTGGTGAGCCGCCGTGCTGGTGCATAGCCGCAAGGGCAAGTGGGCCGTCTGGGCCTTCTTCCTCGTCCTCTTCCTGCCCCTGTTCGCCCTGCCGCTGCTCGTCGTCCTCGCCGCGTCCTTCGCCACCAACTGGTCCGGCGCGCTCCCCTCCGGACTCACCACGGGGCACTACGCTGCCGCCACCCGGGGCGAGTCCCTCCACGCCCTCACCACCAGCCTGGTCACCGCGGTCACCGCGAGTGTGCTCGCGATGCTCGTCGGCACCTGGGCGGCGCTCGCCGGGCACGCCCTGGGACGGCGCGGCAGGCGTGTTCTCGACACGCTGTTCATGCTGCCGCTCGCGGTGCCCTCCGTCGTCGTCGGGCTCGCGGTCCTGGTCGCCTTCTCCCAGCCGCCGGTCTTGCTCAACGGCACCCGGTGGATCGTCCTCCTCGCGCACGCCGTTCTCGTCACGGCGTTCGCCCACCAGTCGGTGTCGGCGGCCGTCGTCCGTCTCGACCCGGCCTACGAACAGGCCGCTGCCTCGCTCGGCGCCCGGCCCTCGACCGTGCTGTGGCGGGTGCGGCTGCCCCTGCTGCTGCCCTCGCTCACCGCCGCCGCGGGCCTCTGTTTCGCCCTGTCCATGGGCGAGTTGAGCGCCACCATGATGCTCTACCCGCCCGACTGGACCCCGCTCCCCGTCCGGATCTACGCGGCCACCGACCGCGGCGCCCTCTTCACCGGGTCCGCGCTCGCCGTGGTCCTCATGACGGCGACGGTGCTCGTCCTGTCCGCCGTCTCCCGGATCCGCACCAGGGCCTCCTACCGCTGATCCGCCCGCCGTTCCGTCCCACCCTCGAAACCCGACACCGCAAGGAGTTCATCTCGCCATGCCCGCACACGCGCACTCCCGGCACCTCACTCCGCTCGCCGCCGTCATCGGCGCCCTCGCCCTCGCCGGCTCCCTCACCGCCTGCGGCGGGGACTCCGCGGCCTCCGACGCCAATGTCGTCACCGTGTACAGCGCGGACGGCCTCAAGGGCGAGAACGGGGACGGCTGGTACGACAGAGTCTTCGAGGACTTCGAGAAGCAGACCGGGATCAAGGTCGAATACGTCGAGGGAGGCTCGGGCGAGATGGTCCAGCGGGCCGTCCGCGAGAAGACGAACCCGCAGGCCGACGTCCTGGTCACGCTCCCGCCGTTCATCCAGCAGGCCGACGGCAAGGGGCTGCTCCAGAAGTACGCCCCCAAGGGCTCCGAGCAGGTCGACGGGGCCGACAAGGCCGCCGACGCGACCTGGACGTCCGTCGTCAACAACTACTTCGGGTTCGTCTACAACAAGAAGGAGCTGAAGCAGGCGCCCACCACCTGGAACGAGCTGCTGGACGGGACGTACAAGAACAAGCTCCAGTACTCCACCCCGGGCGTCGCCGGAGACGGAACCGCCGTGCTCATCAAGGCGATCCACGACTTCGGCGGCAAGGACGCGGCGCTCGCCTACCTGAAGAAGCTCCAGGCCAACAACGTCGGCCCGTCCGCGTCCACCGGCAAACTCGCCCCCAAGGTCGACAAGGGCGAACTGCTGGTCGCCAACGGAGACGTCCAGATGAACCACGCGCAGTCCAAGGACATGCCGAACCTGGGCATCTGGTTCCCGCGCGCCACCGACAAGGCCGCCGACGCCGCCGGGAAGCCGACCACCTTCGCCCTCCCCTACGCCGCGGGCCTCGTCACCAAGGCGCCGCACTCCGCGAACGGCGAGAAGCTCCTCGACTTCATGCTGTCCGCCGCCGCGCAGCGGCAGGTCAGCGAGATCGGCGGTGGCTTCTCCGCACGCAAGGACGTCAAGGCGACCGACGCGAACGCCATCGCGCTCACCGAGCTCATGGACGGCGTCGAGGTCTTCCAGCCGGACTGGTCCGACATCGACAAGAACCTGACCACGTACGTCGAGGACTGGAAGTCCGCCACAGGGAGCTGAACCACCCCCGGCCGAAGAGCCGTTGGCCGGACCACCTCGGCCGGGAGGCCACCGGCCGACCCGACCGACCGCGACGCCCCTGGAACCACCGGGGACCTCGCCGCGCATCGCGCCACCCCGCTGTCCATCCGTGCTCCACACCCTCGTCCCCCTTTTCGGAGGATCACGTGTCGTCACGCATGTCCCGTCGCTCCCTGCTCGCCTCCGCGGCCGTTCTCGCCCTCGCCGCCGGCCCCCTCGACTCCGTCGCCCGAGCCGCCGCCAGGACTCCCAAGGTCCTCGTCATCGGCCTCGACGGCACCCTGCTGGACCGCGTCAAGGACGCCGACGCCCCCAACCTCGACGCCCTCATGGCCGCGGGCCTCACCGCGCCCAGCAGCATCTACGCCAACCCCTTCGCGCCCACCCTCTCCGGCCCCGGCTGGTCCACGATCATCACCGGCGTCTGGCCCGACAAGCACAACGTCAAGGACAACACCTTCACCGGCCAGAAGTTCGCGCAGTACCCGGACTTCCTCACCCGGATCGAGACCGCCCGGCCGTCCCTGTCGACGTACGCCGTCTCCTCCTGGGCGCCCCTGACCGACACGGTCTTCTCCTCGAAGGCCGACACCCGCGTGTCCACCCCGAGCGCCGAGTACGACACCGGCACCACCTCCCGGGCCGTGGCCCAGTTGCGCGACGCGAACCCGGACGCGGTGTTCGTGCAGCTCGACAACGTCGACCACGCGGGCCACAGCTACGGCGCCGCGAGCAAGCAGTACCTGGACGCCATCCACGGCGTCGACACCCAGGTCGGCCAGATGGTCGCCGCGGTCAAGGCCCGTGCCACGTACGGCTCCGAGGACTGGCTGATCATGATCACCGCCGACCACGGCCACACCGACGCGGGCGGCCACGGAGGCTCCAGCACGCCCGAACGGCAGACGTTCATGATCGCGACCGGCCCGGCCCTGGCCGCCGGTTCCGTGCGTCACGACGTCAAGATGCCCGACGTCGCCGCCTCCGCCCTCGCCCACCTGGGACTGGCGATCGACCCGGCCTGGGGCCTCGACGGACGGCCCGTGCAACAGCCCGTCCCGGACGACTTCGACACGCTGCGCCCGCAGCTCACCGCCCGCGTCGACGAGACCGGCATCGGCGCCTCGGTGCTCGGCTTCACGCACACCCCGCCGAGCGGCTGGTCGGTCGACAACTCCGCGATGGGCACGGGCGGCGTCACCGAGTGGCGCGGCTGGTCCTTCACCACGGACGAGTTCTGGACGAAGGCGCAGGCCGACCAGAATCGCGAGGGCAACGTCCGCGCGCGGAATGTGTTCGCCGTGGCCGACGGCGACGAATGGCAGGACAAGACGTTCTCGGGCACGTTCGACTCCACGCTCGTCAGTCCCGCGTACCCGGTCACCGGGGGCGCCGCCGTCACCCTCACGTACACCACCTACTACCGCCAGGAGTCCCCGCAGAAGGGCGAGGTGCTCGTCTCCTACGACGGTGCCGCGCCGGTCGCCGTGAGGACGTACACCGCCGACACGTCCTCCCGCGTGGAGAGGCTGACCCTCCAGGTCCCGGCGGGTGCGACGACCGCGCGCGTGCGGTTCCGCTACACCGGCGGCAACAACTGGTACTGGGTGATCGACGGAGTGTCGGTGAAACCGGTCTGACCGGACCGGCACCGCAGGGCCCTGACTAGGCTGAGGGCGTCGGCACAGTGTCGTTCCGGCGCCCGCGGATCGAGTGCGTACGTACGCCAGGACGGCAGGAGACCCAGCACATGTCAGAGCGCAAGCCCATCGATTCGTGGCTCACCGACATGGACGGTGTCCTCATCCACGAAGGTGTGCCCATTCCCGGCGCCGACGCCTTCATCAAGAAACTGCGGGAGTCCGGGAAGCCCTTCCTGGTCCTGACGAACAACTCCATCTACACCGCGCGCGACCTGCACGCCAGGCTCAACCGCATGGGCCTGGACGTGCCGGTCGAGAACATCTGGACCTCCGCCCTCGCCACCGCGAAGTTCCTGGACGACCAGCGGCCCGGCGGTACGGCGTACGTCATCGGCGAGGCGGGACTGACCACCGCCCTGCACGACATCGGGTACGTCCTGACCGACCATGAACCGGACTACGTGGTCCTCGGCGAGACCCGTACGTACTCCTTCGAGGCCATGACCAAGGCGGTCCGGCTGATCAAGGGCGGCGCCCGGTTCATCGCGACCAACCCGGACGAGACCGGCCCGTCCACCGAGGGCCCGCTGCCGGCCACCGGAGCGGTCGCCGCGCTCATCACCAAGGCCACCGGCAAGCAGCCGTACTTCGCGGGCAAGCCCAACCCGCTGATGATGCGGACCGGCCTGAACGCCATCGGCGCGCACTCCGAGTCCAGCGCGATGATCGGCGACCGCATGGACACCGACGTGCTGGCCGGTCTGGAGGCGGGGATGCAGACCTTCCTCGTGCTGACCGGACTGACCACGCCGGAGGAGATCGAGCGCTATCCGTACCGGCCGTCGAAGATCGTCGACTCGATCGCGGACCTCGTCGACCGCGTCTGAGCGGGCGTTCCGGCCTCCGGAGCGCCGTCGGGCGGGTTCCAAACCCCTGGCGGCGCGCAGGGACCCGTACGGAGCAGCGGCGGCCCGCTGAAGATGCGGGCCGCCGCCCGGAGGGGGAGTCTCCAGTTGTCTGGAGGTTTCACGATGCGCTCAATGCGTCTCACTCTCTGCGCCGGGGCGGTGGTCGCGGCCGGGTTCGCTCCCGCCGCGTACGCGGCCGACGCGGGACCGGCCGGAGTGTCGGTGAACCCGGCTTCCCCGGCCGCCGGCAGCGACATCCGGCTGCGGGCCATGGGCTGCGCGGGGCGCACGGGCACCGCGGTGTCGGACGCGTTCGTCTCGGACGCCCGGCTGACCGGCGGGGGCGGCGGGGGACTCGTCGGTGACACCCGCGTCCGCACCGCGCTGCGCTCCGGCAGCTACGGCATCCAGGTCGACTGCGACGGCCATCGCGACCGGGTCAAGGGCACCCTCACCGTCCCGGCACCCGACTCCTCCCCGAGCGCCGTCCCGCCCGCCTCGCCGGTCGCGGCCGTGAACGCGGGCGGTGGCGGAACCGCCCGGCTCGCCGCGGCGCACGACGACGCTCACGCGGCCGGACCGGGCACCCGGCAGGCCGTGGTCGGCCTGGTCCTCGCGAGCGCGGCCGCGATCGCCGTGGCGATCCGCAGCGCGCGCCGGGGCGACGACGGCCGCGACTGACATGGCCGAACGGGAGCGTTCCTCCGGCACCGGACGTCTGCTGACCGGTGTGGCCTGGCTGGTCCTGCTGCTCGGGCTGTGGCTGTGGGGCCGCGAGGTGACGGACGTGCGGCTGGGGACGTCGGCACCGACGACGGGGGACATCGCGGCCGTCGGCCGGCCGCCGGAGGTGCGGCTGCCTCCCGCGCTCAAGCCTCTCGGCAGCGCCCGGCCGCAGCGCGTCGACATTCCCTCGATGGGGGTGCAGGCCCCCGTCGTGGCCCGCGGGCTCGACGGCCGGGGCGCCATCGATCCGCCGCCGTTCGACCAGCCGGGTGTCGTCGGCTGGTACGCGGCGGGGGCGAGACCGGGGGCCGCCGGGACGGCGCTCCTGGTCGGCCACGTCGACACCGAGACCCGGCCCGCGGTCTTCTACCGGCTCAGCACCGTCAAGCCCGGCGACACCGTCCGGATCACGCGCGACGACGGGACGGTCGCCGAGTTCACCGTGGACGACGTCCAGGTGCTGCCGCGCGACCACTTCGACGCCCGACAGGCCTACGGGGTACGGGAGGCGGGGCGGGCCGAGCTGCGGCTGATCACCTGCGGCGGGACCTTCGACCGTGCCGACGGCAGCTACACGGCGAACGTGGTCGTCTCGGCGTATCTCACGGGGAGCGGGTTGTAGGGCGGAGGGCGGAGGGCGGAGGGCGCTGGGCGGCCGGGCGGGGCAGGGCCGGGGCCGCGACAGGGCGGTACCGGGCCCGGTCGACGGCCGGTTCCCCGAAGCCGCCGACCGGGCTGGTCCTCGACCGCACGCGCACGGGCTGCGGGAGTAGCCCGGCGTCGGCACGGGAGGTCCGGGGGCCCGCCCACCGGAGTGACGCGGTCGGGCCGGAGCGACCGACCTGATGCCGAGCCCACCTGAGGCCACCCTAGAACGGACGAGCGCCACCGTTCCTAGACTGTTTGACGCCAAGTCCGCAGCGGGGGCGGCTTCGGTGGACGCCGTCGGCGAGCACCCCGGTCGGACGGCCTCCGGGCATGACGAAGGGCCCCCTCGTTCATCACGAGGAGGCCCTCCGGTCGGTGCGCCGCCAGGGACTCGAACCCCGGACCCGCTGATTAAGAGTCAGCTGCTCTAACCAACTGAGCTAGCGGCGCCTGCTGACAGGAAAACTCTACCCGACCCGCGAGGGTGCTCCCGACCGGGTGTGCGGCCGCGGGGCAGGTCGGGGCGTTCCCGTACATCATTCGGACCGTCAGCGTGCGACTCCGGATGCCAGTTGAGAAACTGACGAATGTGCAGAATTGCGACATTTCAATCTGGAGTGCGAGGGGCGTCACATGAAGACTCCGGTGTTCGAGGAAGTCGATCCCGCGAGTGACTGCGATTGCCCCGGATGTGTTCACTGGCGGCGCGTACTGCCCCTTTCCTCGCGGCTCGGACCGTCCGGCCCGCTGGGCCATCCGGCGGCCCGCGCCCGTGTCCTCGGCCTCGCGGGGGTGGCGCGCACCCCCATGGCGCTCGCGCTGGCCGTCTCCGCGGGAGCCGTTCTCGGCACGGTGCCGGCGGTCGCCGCCGTGCACGCGCCCGCCCGGCCCGGTCTTCCCCCGGCCGACGGGCACGACGAGACCCCTCAGGGGCACCGGGCGCCGCTGCACGGCCCGGCGGGGAAGCCCGCGCTGCCCGTCAACCCGGGCAAGGCGGTCCGGGGGCCCACCACCACGCGGGCCGCGATCATCAGCCGGGCCAGGACCTGGATCGACGCGCAGGTGCCGTACAGCATGGACGACTACTGGCGGGACGGATACCGGCAGGACTGCTCCGGCTTCGTGTCGATGGCCTGGAACCTGGCGGGCAACGAATGGACCGGCAGCCTCGGCAGCTTCGGGGTGCGGATCACCCGGGACCGGCTCCAGCCGGGCGACATCCTGCTCTTCCACAACCCCGACAACCCCGAGAGGGGCTCGCACGTCGTCATCTTCGGCGGCTGGACGGACTACACGCACACGCAGTACGTCGCCTACGAGCAGGCCCCGCCGCGTGCCAGGAAGCAGTCCACCCCGTACGCGTACTGGACGAACTCGGACCGCTACGTGCCCTATCGCTACCGGGGGATCACGGAGGGCGCGGGCGGTCCGCCGCCGTCCACGTCGACCCGCTATCCGGGGGCCGCGTACTTCGGGACCGGCGCGGACAACGCGTACGTCACGCAGCTCGGCCGGCTCCTGGTGGACCGGGGCGGGCGCCGCTTCTACCCGACGGGACCGGGGCCGCGCTGGTCGGCGGCGGACCGGCGGGCCACGCAGGCGTTCCAGCGGGCGCAGGGCTGGAAGGGTGCCGACGCGGACGGGCTGCCGGGACCGAGGACCTGGTCGTACCTGGTCGGCAGGAAGGGCAGGAACATCCCCGCCGTGACGGCCGGACCGGATTCCACGGGCACCGTGCCCGGCTATCCGGGACGCGCGGTGTTCCGGCCCGGTGCGAACGACGCCCAGGTGACCGCGCTGGGAAGGCAGCTCGTCAAGAAGGGGTTCGGCACGTACTACACGTCCGGTCCCGGGCCGCGCTGGGGCGAGGCGGACCGGCGCAACGTCGAGGCGTTCCAGCGGGCCCAGGGCTGGCGCGGCGGGGCGGCGGACGGCTATCCGGGACCGGAGACCTGGCGGCGGCTCTTCTCCTGAGCGGCCGGGTTCCGCACGGCTCGTGAACACACTTCCAGGCGCGGAGGCATGGAGGCAGCTATGAGTACGACGACGTCAGACACCCCGGAGTTCGAGGGGGCGGCTCCGGCGGAACCCCGGCCCGACATGGCGGCCGGGGGAGGTGGTCACCGGTCGGAGGCCGGGGGCGGAGACGGCGACGGTCGCCGGTCCGAGACGGTCGCCGGGGCCGGGGCCGGGGCCGAGGACGGTGACGGTGACGGTCGCCGGTCCGGGACGGTGGACGGGAACGGGAACGGGGACGGGGCCGAGGCGGTGGCCGGGGTGGGTGGTCATCGGTCGGACGCCGCGGCCGAGGGCGGCGGTGGTCACCGGCCCGCCCGGCTCATCCACAACGAGGTCACCACCGAGATCCCCGTCCACCTGCTCTTCCGCGACGACCCCGACCCGGTGTCCGTGCCGCTCGCGCCCGCCGTCGTGGGCCGTCGGCGCGGCACAGGGGAGCAGCCGAGAATCCGTCGGCCCGCGCCCGGCCGCCCGCCGCGCCCGGTGCCGGAGGCCGATCCCGAACTGGTCGAACGGCCCGCGCGGGTGCTGCCCGGCGCGGCGGGTGTGCTGGCCGGGGCCTGTGGTGTGGCCGGATGCGCCCTCACCACCTGGTGGGCGGGACTCCTGCCGCCCTCCGTGCTGGCGGCGCTGGAGGTCCACGGGCACGCGGGCACCGGACTCGGGCCCGCGGAGTGGGCCGCGTACGCCGGCGCGGGCGCGGTCGCCCTGTTCGGCTTCGGCGGCCTCGCCCGCGGCCGGGCCGGGCGGGCCTGGGTGCTCGGCCTGTTCGGGCGCTATCGCGGCACGGTCCGGCGCACGGGTCTGATGTGGGTCAACCCGCTGGTGCTGCGCCGCCGCGTCGACGTACGGCTGCGGCACTGGCGCAGCGAGCCGATGTCCGTGGTCGACGCGAACGGGATCGAGTTGCGGGTCGTCGTGCTCGTCGTGTGGCGGGTCAAGGACACCGCGCGGGCCACGCTCGCGGTCGACGACCACCGGACGTATCTGCGCGAATGTGTGGAGGCGGCCCTGTCGCGGGTGCTCTCGCAGCTTCCGGCCGAGCTGCCGCCCGCCGTGATCAGGGATCTGACCCTGCGCAACACGGACGCGGTCGGCGAGGCGCTGACCCGGATGGTGGCCGCGGACACGGCTCCCGTGGGCCTGGAGGTGTTCTCCGCGCAGCCGACTCGGATCGAGTACGCGCCGGAGATCGCCGCGGTGATGCAGCGCCGGCGGATCGCGGCCCTGGACGCCCAGCACCGCGACAGCGTGCTGGGCTCGGTCGTCGACTCGGTCGAGGACACGGTGACCCGGCTGACCCTGCGCGGGCTGGTCGAACTGGACGACTACGAACGCAAGGCGTTGGTGAAGGACTTGACGGTGGCGTTCTGCACGGGGCGCGGGGAGGTCTCCTCGTAGGCGGCCGGGCGGGGCGGACAGGTTCGCTATTGGTATGGACATGTTCAACTACCCGCAATAATCTGACACTTGGTCTAGACCTGAAAATCGCGCGCACAGCTCACGGGAACATCCCCCACGTCCTCCAGGAGCGGCAGCATGCGCACACGGACGAACCACCTCCGCGCCGGCGGGCCCCGCACCGGCCGGAAGGCCAAGATGTACGCGGCGGCGCTCGGCCTCGCGACGGCGGGCACCTTCGTGCTCTCCACCGGCGGAGCCAGCGCCCACGGCTACACCGACCAGCCCCTCAGCAGGCAGAAGATGTGCGCCGCGAACGGCGGCATCGTGGCCAACTGCGGTGACATCCAATGGGAGCCGCAGAGCGTCGAGGGCCTCAAGGGCTTCCCGGCGGCGGGCCCGGCCGACGGGCAGATCTGCTCCGCGGGCCACACCAACTTCGGCCAGCTCGACCAGCCGAAGACTCCGGCGGGCACGGCCTGGCCGACGACCAAGGTCACCGCCGGCCAGACCTACACGTTCCGCTGGCAGTTCACCGCGATGCACGCGACCACCGACTTCAAGTACTTCATCACCAAGACCGGCTGGAACCAGAACCACGCGCTGACCCGCGCGGACCTGGAGACCACCCCGTTCCTGACGGTCCCCTACAACGGACAGCGCCCCCCGTCCACGCTCACGCACACCGGCACGCTGCCCAGCGGCAGGACCGGACACCACGTCGTCCTCGGGGTGTGGACCGTCGCCGACACGACGAACGCGTTCTACTCCTGCGCGGACGTCACGTTCTGACCACCGGGGCCTTGGTGGCCCGATTTCTGAGCCCTCCTTGAGGCGCGGGTGCCACCGGTGCGGGTATGTTCCCCGCACGCCGACTCGACCAAGCCGGCGTGCGGGGAACCACATCGACCACCGGGGGACCGTCATGAGTGCGATCTTTTACGTCATACCCAGCCTGATCATCGTCGTGGTGCTGATCGCGGCTGCCAGGATCGTGCGCCGCTCGCTGGAGCTGCGCAGCGCCTGGACCAGCGGGCTGACGGCGGAGGCGCGCTGTCTGCGCTCGTACACGACCGTGAGCGGGGGCGGCAACGACACCTCCGTCACCACGACGCTGCACCACGTCTACGAGTTCACGACGCGTGAGGGCCGGGCGGTCCGCTTCGAGGAGGCCCGCGGCCGCGCGACGGTCATCGAGGGTGACATCGTCCCCGTGTACTACACCGCCTCGCACCCCGAGAAGGCCACGGCGCAGCCGCCGAGCCCGGCCAGTGCGGCCGCGGGCACCCTCGGCCTGCTGGTGTTCTTCGGTCTGATCGTCAGCTTCTGCGTCGGCTTCATGATCACCTATCACGAGACGGTCTCGAGCATGGACGGGTTCCTCGACGGGATCTAGCACCGGTCGCGATGCCTGCTCCGCGCCCGCCGACGGCGGGCGCGGACCGGGGCCTGGCCGTCGCGGACCGGCGTCGGCCGGCGCCGGGCGGGCCGGAGGGTGCACATGCCTCTCCTCATCTGACGAACCGTCAATTACGGTACGGCTCATGGCATCCAGCAGGCGCACCATCGGGGAGCTCGTGCGGGAGCGGTGGGGCGACCACCGGCCGGGGCTGTGGTTCGAGGGCCGGGTCGTCAGCCATCACCAGGTCGCGGCGGGAGCGGCGGCCCGCGCGGCACTGCTCGCCGAGCTGCTGCCGTCCGGCGCGGAGCCGCACGTGGGGGTGCTGCTCGACAACACTCCCGAATACCCCCTGTGGCTGGGGGCGGCCGCTCTCGCCGGTGCCGCCGTCGCGGGGATCAACCCGACCCGGCGCGGACCCGAACTGGCCCGGGACATCCTGCACACCGAGTGCCGTGTGCTGGTCACCGAGCGGGCCCACCTGCCGCTCCTCGACGGACTCCAACTCCCGGACGTGCGGGTCCTGGTGACCGACACGGACGCCTACGCCGAGCTCCTGAAGGCGTACGAGGGCGCGAAGCCGGACGAGGGCGGGGCGAGCCCGGACAGCCGTTTCCTGCTGCTCTTCACGTCCGGCTCGACCGGCGCGCCCAAGGCGGCGATCTGCACCCAGGGCAGGATCGCGGCGGCCGGTCACTCGCTCGCCGGCCACTTCGGGGTGCGCGCGGACGACACCCACTACATCTGTATGCCGATGTTCCACGGCAACGCCGTGATCGCCGACTGGGCCCCCGCGCTGGCGGCCGGTGCGGGGATCGCGCTGCGGCGCCGCTTCTCGGCCTCCGGGTTCCTGCCCGACGTACGGGCCTGCGGGGCCACGTACTTCACCTACGTCGGCCGTGCCGTGCAGTACCTGCTGGCCACGCCCGCCCGACCCGACGACCGCGACAACCCGCTGCGCCTGGGATTCGGGACGGAGGCCGGGGCGGTCGACGCGGCCGCCTTCGAGAAGCGTTTCGGAGCCCGGCTCGTGGAGGGCTACGGGTCCTCCGAGGGTGGCGCCGCCGTCCAGCGGACGCCCGGCACCCCGGCCGGGGCGATCGGCCGGGCGGCGCCGGCGGACGACCTCGCGGTGATCGACCCGGACACCCGGCGCGAGTGCCCACCGGCCGTCTTCGCCGAGGACGGGCGTCTGCTCAACGGAGGCGACGCGATAGGGGAGTTGGTGAACCGGGGCGCCAGTCTCTTCGAGGGGTACTGGCGCAATCCCGAGGCCGAGGCGGCCCGGCGCCGGGGAGCGCCGCACGGACCGGGGGAGGGGAACGGTGGGGCGGGAGAGGGCTGGTACTGGACCGGCGACCTCTTCTACCGCGACGCCGACGGCTTCCTCTACTTCGCCGGACGCGCCGACGACCGACTGCGCGTCGACAGCGAGAACCTCGCCGCCGCGATGATCGAGAACATCCTCGCGCGGTACGAGGACGCCGCCGCCGTCGCGGTGTACGCGGTACCGGATCCGGTGGCGGGCGACCAGGTGATGGCGACCCTGGCCCTGAAGGAGGGCGCCCGCTTCGGGCCCTCGCCCTTCGCCGCGTTCCTGCTCGCCCAGCCGGATCTGGGCACGAAGATGGCGCCCCGGTTCCTGCGGATCGTGGAGCGGATGCCCGTCACCGCCACCAACAAGATCCACCGGGTGGCCCTGCGGCGCGAGGGCTTCCGGTGTGCCGACCCGGTGTGGTGGCGGCCGCCGGGCGAGCCGGCGTACCGGAGACTCACGGCGGCGGACGTGGACGGCCTGGTGGCGCGGTACCGGGCGCACGGCCGGGAGGAACTGCTGACGCGATAGCCGCCGGGACGGCTCGGGGACGGGCGCTCCAGCGGCACACGAGCGGCGCTCGTCCCTGGCCCGGTACTCGTACAGGTCCGGGGCCGGTGACCTTCGTCCCGGGGCGGCCCGGGGGAGGGGCGACCTTCGTCCCGGACGGTCCGGGGTCCGGGGGGCATCCGTCCCGCGTCCGTCCCGGACGGTCCGCGAGGGCCGGTGACGCCCGGCGGTGTCTTGTGAACGGTGGCGGCACGAGGCATCCCGGCCGCCTTCCGCGGGGAGGATATCCGGGCACGTGTGCCGAGGGGCCTGTGCGCCACGGGCCCGAGCCGAGGGAAGAAGGGCGTTGCGTTGCCTGATCCGGGTCGCGGACTCGTCAGCCGCGGGGCGATGCCGCCCCGGCTCACGTCCGCGCCGGTGCCTCCGGTGATGTCGCCGTCGCCGAGGCCCGGAGCCGGCCGGGGAGACGGCATGCCCGCGTGCCCCAGGCCGCCCCCGGGAGGACCGCCGCCCCAGCCGGCCCGTGTGCCCCACCGGCCGGTCCGACGCCCCCCACCCCCACCCCCTCGACGGCACCCGAAAGGCCATCATGTCCCCCACGCATGACCCGCTCGACCGCGGACACAACGACGACCTGCTCGGGTTCGTCAGAGCCAGCCCCTCGCCGTACCACGTGGTGGCGAGCGCGGCGCAGCGCCTGGAGAAGGCGGGCTTCGCGGAGGTGCGCGAGCGGGACGAGTGGACGGCCGGTGCCGAGGGAGGCCGCTATGTCGTACGCGGGGGAGCACTCGTCGCCTGGTACGTCCCGCCGGGCGCCCCCGCCGGCACCCCGTTCCGGATCGTCGGCACCCACACCGACTCGCCGAACCTGCGGGTGAAGCCCGTGCCGGACACCGGCTCGGCGGGGTGGCGGCAGATCGGCGTGGAGATCTACGGCGCGGTGCCGCTGAACACCTGGCTCGACCGGGACCTCGGCGTCTCGGGGCGGCTGGTCCTGCGTGACGGTTCGACCCGGCTGGTCCGCGTCGACAAGCCGCTGCTGCGGGTGCCGCAGCTCGCCATCCACCTCGACCGGACGGTGAACGAGGGGCTCGCCCTGGACCGGCAGCGGCACATGACCCCGCTGTGGGGGCTCGGCGGCTCCGCGCCCGGCGCGCTGCTCGGACGGGTCGCGGACGAGGCGGGCGCCGACGCCTCGGAGGTCCTCGGCTGGGACCTCATGCTGCACGACATCCAGCGGCCCGGATATCTGGGCGCGGACGAGGAGTTCATCGTCGCGCCGCGCCTCGACAACCAGATCTCGGTGCACGCGGGTGTCACCGCCCTGGTCGCGGCGGCCGGCTCGGAACGGCCGCCCGCCTCCATACCGGTGCTCGCCGCCTTCGACCACGAGGAGGTCGGCAACGAATCGGAGTCCGGAGCCGGGAGCCCCTTCCTGGAGCGGGTGCTCGGCCGTTCCGTGAGCGCGCGGGGCGGCGGCCGGGAGGACTTCGACCGTGCCCTCGCCGGTGCCCTGTGCGTCTCCTCCGACATGACCCACGCGGTCCACCCCAACTACGCCGAACGGCACGACCCGGACCACCGTCCGCTGCCCAACGGCGGTCCCGTGATCAAGGTCAACGTCAATCAGCGGTACGCCAGCGACGGTGTCGGGGTCGCCGCCTTCGCCGCGGCCTGCGAACGGGCCGGGGTGCCGTATCAGCCGTTCGTCTCGAACAACGCGATGCCGTGCGGGACGTCGATCGGTCCGGTCATCGGGGCCCGTCTCGGTGTGACGACGGTCGACGTGGGGGTGGCCGGGCTGTCGATGCACTCGGCGCGCGAACTGTGCGGGGCACGGGATCCGGAGCTGCTGGCGCGGGTGCTGACGGAGTTCGTCACGGCGGGGCGGTCCGGGGGATGAGCGCGGGCGCCTGAGGCTCCCGGACATGCGTGAAGGCCCCCCACTGATGTGGAGGGCCTTCACCAAGGTGCGCCGCCAGGGACTCGAACCCCGGACCCGCTGATTAAGAGTCAGCTGCTCTAACCAACTGAGCTAGCGGCGCATGACTCTCGCCTTCCGCTTCCGCGGTCGGCGACGAAGGAAATACTACCTGGTCCGCGCGGGTGCTTCCGACCAGCCGCGCGGACCATGCGCCGACCACTCGTGCGGGCCGTTCGTGCGGGCCCGTACGGGCTGTGCGCGGGCCCGGTGCGGTGGCGGCGGTCAGATCGCGAGGGACAGCAGCACCGGGGTCGCCCCGCGGTTCAGGGTGTCCGCGGCGCGGCGGAGCCGGTGGGCGTGTTCGACCGGGAGCGAGAGGGCGAGGCAGCCCACGGAGGAGCCGGCGGTGATCGGGACGGCCGCGCAGACCGTGCCGATCGCGTACTCCTGGAGGTCGAGCACGGGCACGGTGGCCGGCTGGGAGTCGAGACGGGACAGCAGGAGCCGCTCGCTGGTGATGGTCCGCGAGGTGAGCCGGGCCATCTTGTGGCGGGCGAGGTGGTCGCGGCGGCCGTTGTGGTCGAGCTGGCCGAGAAGGCTCTTGCCGACCGCGCTGGCGTGTGCGGAGGAGCGGAAGTCGACCCATTCGTTGACCGCGGGGGTGGACGGGCTCTCCGCGTACTGGGTGACGTGCACCTCGCCGTCGATGTAGCGGCTGATGTAGATCGCGGCGCCGACCGAGTCGCGGAGCCGGTCGATCGTCCGCTGGAGTGTGTCGCGCAGCGCCTGCTCGCGGCCGTGGGCGGAACCGAGGCGGCCGAGGGCGGCGCCGGTGACGTACGCGCCGTCCGCGACCTGCTCGACGTAGCCCTCCCTGCGCAGCATGCGCAGCAGTGCGGTCAGCCGGTCGGCGCCGAGGCCGGCCCGGCGGGCGAGCTCGGTCGTGGTGACACCGGTGGTGTGCTGGGACAGCGTCTCCAGGACGCGCAGGGCGTCCTGGGCCGAGTTGTACGGCGCGGTCGGCTCGTTCATCAGCGCCACGGTTTCCCCCTGCGCTTCATGGCCCGGCTCAAAAATGACGTCGGCCCGGACACCTGGGCTCACTACACGATAACGGTCAAGGCGCCGTCTGTGGCGGTCCGTTGACGAGATTGGTGGTGCGCTCCATGCCTCTCAGCAGGAGCGCATCACCCTGGCATATGCCAAAGGCATGGCACTTCGGGCATGCCCCACGCGCGGGACCTCGTGCCTTGCCGGCCGCGCTCCCGCTCCGCCCCTCGTTCGCTCCCTGACCTCAGAGGACCGCGCCGAGGAATTCCCTGGTCCGTTCGTGCTCCGGGTCGCTGAAGATCTTCTCCGGCGGGCCGGATTCGATGACATGGCCAGAATCGAACATCAGCACCTGGTCCGAGATGTCCCTGGCGAAATTCATCTCGTGGGTCACGCAGAGCATCGTGATGTCCGTGGTGTGGGCGATGTCTCTCAGGACGTCGAGGACGCCCGCGACCAGTTCCGGGTCGAGCGCGGACGTCACCTCGTCCAGGAGCAGCACCTGCGGGCGCATCGCCAGCGCGCGGGCGATGGCCACGCGCTGCTGCTGGCCGCCGGACAGCCGGCCCGGCCGCGCGTCGCACTTGTCCGCGAGACCGACCAGGTCCAGCAGTCCGCGGGCCCGTTCCTCGGCCTCGTCACGGGACAGGCCGAGGACGGTCACGGGCGCCTCGGTGACGTTTCTGAGCACGCTCATGTTCGGGAACAGGTTGAACTGCTGGAAGACCATCCCGATCTTCTTGCGGACCTCGCGGACCTGCTTCCCCTCGGCGGGGAAGAGCCGGTCCCCGGCGACCGTGATCGTGCCCTCGTCCGGCCTGGTCAGTGTCATCAGCAGCCGCAGGATCGTCGTCTTGCCGGAACCGGACGGGCCGATCAGCGTGACGTGCTTGCCGGAGTCGACGCGGAAGTCGAGGTCGTCGAGGACGGTGGTGTCCCCGAAGCGCTTGGTGACCTTGTCGAAGCGGATCAGCTCGCTGCCGTCCACCGGGGGATTGGCGAGGTCGTCCAGAGGGCTGGTTGCGGTGTTCGTGTCAGCGGACAAGGCGTCGCTCCAGGGCTCGCAGCAGCAGGGAAGCCGGGTAGGAAATGAGGATGAAGGCCACACCGATGACCGTGAGCGGCTCCGTGAACTGGAAGTGCTGCTGCGAGTACAGTCGCGCCTCGCCGAGCATCTCCAGCACGGTGATCGTCATCAGCAGCGGGGTGTCCTTGAGCATCGCGATGACGTAGTTGCCGAGCGCCGG
This sequence comes from Streptomyces sp. NPDC096324, assembly GCF_044763015.1. Lineage (NCBI taxonomy): Bacteria > Bacillati > Actinomycetota > Actinomycetes > Kitasatosporales > Streptomycetaceae > Streptomyces > Streptomyces sp. NPDC096324. Next base: position 225,546 of record NZ_JBIWFK010000003.1, read on the forward strand.
CACCACACGGCGGACCGCCTGCGGCAGGATCACCGCCGTCCAGGTGCGCCGCGCGGGCAGGCCGAGCGCCGTGGCCGCCTCCCACTGGCCGGCGGGCACGCCCTCGATACCGGCCCGGTAGACCTGCATCGTGTACGTCGAGTAGTGCAGCCCGATCGCGATGACACCGGTGGTCAGCGCGGAGAACGTGATGTCCCACTCGGGCAGCACGTAGAAGAGGAAGAAGAGCTGCACCAGCAGCGGGGTGTCGCGCACGAACTCGGTGGCCGCCCCGACCGGCCAGCGCACCCAGCGCGTCGGCGTCCGCATCAGCAGCGCCCACACCAGGCCGAGGGCGAACGAGATCACCGAGCCGAGGGCCAGCGCCTGAAGCGTGATCAGCAGACCGTCCCAGAAGTGCGGCATGAAGTCGCCGACGGCGTTCCAGTCCCAGGTCACGAGGCACCACCGATCGTCGTCTCCCTGCAGGGTGTGCCGTTCATGAGGCAGCTCCGCCCGCGGCCGCGCCGGCGCCCGCGCCGGCCGTCGCCGTCCGCTTCGCCTCGCGGGCCGGCATGCCGTCCGACGTCCTGCCGACCCCGGCCTTGAGCCGCTTCTCCAGGCCGCGCATCAGCCGGGTGAGCAGGAAGGCGATGACGAAGTAGATGAGCAGGACGTACGTGTAGACCTCCGCGCTCTGCTGGAGGGCGAGCCGCACCAGGTTGGCGCTGAAGGTCAGATCGCCCATGCCCATCACGGAGACGAGCGCCGTGCCCTTGAGCAGCTCGACCAGCAGGTTGGAGAAGGGCGGGATCATCTCCGGCACCGCCTGGGGAAGCAGGATCAGCCGCATCCGCTGCCAGGGCGTGAAGCTGAGCGCGATCCCGCCCTCGCGCTGCGCCGGGTCGACCGCGGTCAGGGCGCCGCGCACGATCTCCGATCCGTACGCCCCGTACGTCAGCCCGAGCGCCAGCGTGCCCGCCCACAGCGGGACGAGCTGCCAGCCGAAGGCGAGGGGCAGCACGAAGTACACCCAGAAGATCATGATGAGCGCGGACGTACCGCGGAACACCTCGGTGTAGAGGCCCGCGAGGAAGCGGACGATCCACGACCGCGAGGTGCGGGCGATTCCTGCCAGGAAGGACATGGCTCCGGCCAACAGTGCGCTGAGGAACAGCAGTTGGAGGGTGACCCAGATCCCTTCGAGGACGAGATTCCAGAGTCCCGATGTCATCCGCGGCACAGCTCCTTCGCGGTCATGTCGGTCATCTCGGCCCGGGTGAAGCCGAACGGCCGCAGGATGCGGAAGAGTTCGCCGCTCTCCTTCATCTTCCGCAGTTCGACGTTGAAGGCGTCCCGCAGCCGCGTCTCCTGCGAACGGAACGCGAAACCGCCGCCGTCGACGTGCGGCTTGCCCTTGACCAGCGGTGCGAAGGGCTTGGTGCTCTCGGCCTTGCCGGACCGCTTCACCACTTCGTGGACGGTCAGCGCGGTCCCCGCGAAGACGTCGGCGCGCCCCGCCTCGACCGCGTTCAGCCCGGCCACCTGATCGGGCACGATCAGGATGTCGCTCTCCTCGTACCCGGCCTCGACGGCGTACTGGATCTCCGCGTAGCCGGTCCCGGTCGCGAAGGTGGCCTTCTTCGCCACGACGTCCCGGTAGTCGCGCAGCCCCTTCGGGTTGCCCTTGCGCACGATGAAAGCGTCGAGCATCTGATAGTCCGGGTCGGCGAAGACGACCTGCTCGCAGCGCTCGGCGTTGATGTACATCCCGGCGGAGACGACGTCGAACTGCTGCGAGTTGAGCCCGGGTATGAGGGAACCGAACTCGGTCGGCACCGGCTGGACGCGGTCGACCCCCAGCCGCTTGAACACGGCCTTGGCGAGTTCCGGCGCCTCTCCGGTGAGTCGGCCGTCCCGGTCGATGTAGCCGAAGGGGATCTCGCCCGCGATGCCGAGCCGGACGACGCCCTGCGCCCTCAGCCGGTCGAGCAGATCACCGCCGTCCGTCGACGCCGCCGTGGCTACACGACTGCAGCCGGCGGCGCCGAGCGCCCCGAGCGCCGCCACGCCCGCGAGCAGCGACCGGCGGGTCGTCCCGGACGGCGGTCTGTCGTGTCCCGTTGCGTTCGCACATGTTTTCCCAAGTGGTGGAGCCATGGCCGCGCGGCTACCCGGGACCATGCGATGTATGCGGGCCGGATTCGTCCTTGCGCCCGCGGCCGAGGAGTTGTACGGCCTCGGCCCGGCCGGTCCCGGACCGGCCCTCGCGGCGAGAGTGCGTGTCGGACGGCGCCGGGCGGGCCGAGACTTCACGGACACGACCTGGGCCCCTCCCGGGCGGTTCAGTGTCCCGGCACGTACCCGCGCTGCTTGTCGACGACGTTCGCCAGCGGCTTGCCCGCGGCCCAGCGCTCGTACAACTCCACGAACTGCTCACCCAGTTCGTCCCGCCAGCCGACCGTGTCCCCGCTCATGTGCGGCGACACGATAAGACCCGGGACGTCCCACAACGGGCTGTCGTGGCCGAGCGGTTCGTGCTGGAAGACATCGAGGGCCGCGCCCGCGATCCACCGCTTCGACAGTGCCTCGGCGAGCGCCTCCTCGACGACGAGCCGACCGCGCCCGACATTGATGAAGCGGGCCGAGGGCTGCATCATCCCGAAGCGCCGGGCGTCGAACATGCCGTGGGTCTCCGCGGTGAGCGGCGCCGCGGACACCACCCAGTCGGCGCGCGCCATCAGCCGGTCCAGCTCCCCGGGCCCGTGGATCCCGGTGCGCGGGACGCGTCCCACCAGCGCCGTGGTGACACCGAGCGCCTTGAGTGTGCGCACGATCGCCCGCCCGATCGGCCCCGACCCCACCACGCAGGCTCGGGTCCCGGCCACCCGCTGCGACTCCCGGTGCCGCCATTCGTGCCGGCGCTGGAGGTCCCAGGTCCGCGGCAGGTCCTTCGCCATGGCGAGGACCAGAGCGGCCACGTACTCGGCGATCGGCCGGTCGAAGATGCCGCGCGCGTTGGTCACCACCGTGTCGGAGGCGGCGAGCTCGGGACACATCAGATGGTCCACGCCCGCGCTCGCCGTGTGCACCCAGCCCGGCCGCGGCCCCTCGCCCGGCCAGGCACGGCGTACGGCCCGCGAGGCGAAGTCCCACACGAGGAGCACGTCCGCGTCCGGGAGCTTCTCCGCGAGCGTGGACTCGTCGGCGTGCTCGATCCGTACCCGGCCGGTGAGCCGGCCCAGCCGGGGGAGCGGGTCGGCGTCCAGGACGAGCAGGGTGGCCGGGGCCGACGGGCGGGGCGCACCGGGGGACGTACGGGCGTTCATCAGGGGAAACCCTTTCGCAAGGGGATCGACCACGCTCGCACCCGAACCCGCGGCCGTCAACACCGGCGTACGACGCCGTCCCCCGGTCGGAGGAGAACCCTGGGGACCGGTGATCTCGGCCAACCAGGTGGAGAAACGGTCGGTGCTGCGCCAACTGGGTACCCGGGCGGTGGCCCCCGGCGGACGGCTGATTGACCGGGCCGCCCGGCGGGGACCGTACTTCCCGATGAACAGGAAGGTTGGGCATGACCGCACTCGGATTCCTCCACCCCGGCCACTCGGCCGAGGACGACTACCCGCGCATCGAGCAGCTTCTCGGCAGTGACATCCGCCTGGCCGTCGTGCACACGGACATGGACGAGGACCCGCACCACGTGGACGCGCTCCTCGACATGGGCTCGGCACGGCGCCTCACGGCGGGCGTCGAGGAGCTGCGCCTGTCCGGCGCGGAGGCCGTGGTCTGGGCGAGCGCGAGCGGCAGTTTCGTGTACGGGGTGCAGGGCGCCCACGAGCAGGTCCGCGGCCTCGCCATGGCGGCCGGACTGCCCGCGTCCTCGACGTCCTTCGCCTTCGCGCACGCGGCGCGGGAGATCGGCGCGGACCGGGTCGCGATCGGGGCGGCCTGTCCCGAGGACGTGGCAGCGCTCTTCGCGCGGTTCCTGACGGAGACCGGAACGGAGGTGGCCGCGGTGCGCGGCTCCGGTGCCGTTACCCCGGCCGAGCTCGCCGGCTGGGACTACGACCGGGTCCTCGCGCTGGCCCGGGAGTCCGACCGTCCGGACGCCGACGCGATCCTCCTCCCCGACACGGCCCTGCACACCGCCTCCCACCTCACGGCCCTGGAGAAGGACCTCGCCAAACCGGTCCTCACCGCGGCCCAGGTCACGGTCTGGGAGGCCCTGCGCCTGACGGACCGCAGGGTGAACGCCCCGGACCTGGGCACCCTCTTCACCCGAGAACCCATCGTCCAGGCCTGAACCCCGGCTCCGCGGTTTCAGCCCCTCCGGCGTTTGAGGAGCGGGGTCCGGGGCGGAGCCCCGGGTACGGGACGGGTAGGGGCGGAGGGGGCGAAACAAGCCCCCCGGCCCCACCCCGAGGAGCTCCCCGGCCCACCCCCGGGGAATAAGCGGAGACACCCTCCTGTTCGCAACGCGAGGAGACGACGTACGCGAAAACAGGAGGCACCCCGGTGGACGAGACGCCCGAGACGGACGAGATCCGCGGCACAGCACAGGGCACCGCCCCCGTACCCCTGTCCGTACTGGACCTGGTCACGGTGGGCGCGGGCCGCACCGCGACCGACGCCCTCCGCACCAGCGTCGAGATCGCCCGCCTCGCGGAGAACCGCGGCTTCCACCGCTACTGGGTGGCCGAACACCACTCGATGCCCGGAGTGGCCAGCTCCTCGCCCGCGGTGATCCTCGCCCACCTCGCCGCCCACACCCACCGCATCCGGCTGGGCTCCGGCGGAGTGATGCTCCCCAACCACGCCCCGCTGGTCATCGCGGAGCAGTTCGGCACCCTGGAGGCGATGGCCCCGCACCGCGTCGACCTGGGCCTCGGCCGGGCCCCGGGCACGGACGGCGCCACGGCCGCCGCGCTGCGCCGCACCCAGCGGCCCGCCGAGGGCGCCGACGACTTCCCCGAACAGCTCGCGGAACTCGTCCGTTTCCTGGACGACGACTTCCCCGACGGCCACCCCTACACCCGGATCCACGCCGTTCCCGGCCCCGTCCAGGCGACCTCGCCGGGCGGCGTCCAGTCCCCGCACCGGCCCCCGGTCTGGCTGCTCGGTTCCTCCGGCTTCAGCGCCCGCCTCGCCGGTGCCCTCGGCCTCCCCTTCGCCTTCGCGCACCACTTCTCGGCGCAGAACACGATCCCGGCCCTCGACCTCTACCGCGAGTCCTTCCGGCCGAGCGCGGTCCTCGACGCCCCGTACGCCCTCATCGGCGTCTCCGCCCTCGCCGCCGACGAGGAGAAGGAGGCCCGCCGTCAGGTCCTGGCGGCCGCCCTGAGCATGGTCCGCCTGCGCACCGGGCGTCCCGGACTCGTGCCCACCCCGGAGGAGGCCGAGGCGTACGAATTCAGCCCGATGGAGCGGGAGTTCATCGGCTCCTGGAACGCCAACGTCATCCACGGCACCGCCGACGAGGTGCGCGCCGGCCTCGACGACCTCCAGAAGCGCACCGGCGCCGACGAGTTGATGATCACGGGCAACGCCCACAGCGGCGACGTACGGCTGCGCTCGTACGAACTGATCGCGGACGCCTACGGGTTGCCTGGGGAGCCGGCCGCCGAGGCCTGAGGACGGTTCGCCGACATCAGGAGCGCGGAGATGCGTTCCGGCGCCACCGGCCGGGAGTAAAGCCACCCCTGGCCGGTGTCGCAGCCGATGCCGCGCAGCCGTGACGCCTGCGAGGCGGTCTCCACGCACTCGGCGGTGACCGTCAGGCCGAGCCGGTGGGCGAGCTGGATGAGCGCCTCGACGATGACCTCGTCGGCCGGGTTCGGGTGGGCGGAGGAACCGTCGGCGTTCTCGTACTGGAAGCCGCGGACGAAGGAGCCGTCCAGCTTCAGCACGGACACCGGGAGCCTGCTCAGGTAGGCGAGGTTCGAGTAGCCGGTGCCGAAGTCGTCGATGGCGATGCGGACGCCCATGTCGCTGAGGGCCTGCAATGCCTGGAGCGGACGGCCCGCCGAGCCCATGACCGCCGACTCCGTCAGCTCCAACTGCAGCAGATGCGGGGCCAGTCCGGTCTCCGCGAGGATCTTCGCCACGTCCGCCACCAGGTCGGAGTCCCAGACCTGGCGCACGGCGACGTTCACACTGACGAAGATCGGCGGCGCGTCCGGACGGTCGAGCTGCCAACGGCGCGCCTGGCGGCAGGCGGTGGCCAGTACCCAGCGGCCGAGCTGGACGATCGAGCCGTTCTCCTCGGCGAGTCCGATGAACCGGTTCGGTGTGAGCGTCCCGAACCGCGGGTGGTTCCAGCGGACGAGCGCCTCGACGCCGTGCACCCCGCCGTCCTCCATGCCCACCAACGGCTGGTACTCCAGGGTGAATTCACCCCGCTCGACGGCCGAGCGCAGGGTGGAGGACAGGGCCTGGCGGGTCATGCGGTGCGCGTTGCGCTCCGGGTCGAAGAGCGTCCAGCGGCCCTTGCCGTCCGCCTTCGCCCAGTACAGCGTGGTGTCCGCGGCCTGCATCAGACCGGTCGCGGTGGTGCCGGTGGCGCGCCGCTCGACGACCCCGATGGACGCCGACAGGGACAGCCGCTGCCCCGACAGGTCGAACGGCGCCTGGAGCGCCTTCAGCACGGACTCGGCGAGATCCGCCAACTGGTCGGTGCCCGTGGAGTCCTCGACGAGCAGGGCGAACTCGTCCCCGCCCAGCCGCGCGACCAGGGGAGCGGCCGCCCGCGTGAGGCCGGCCGCCTCGGCGCAGCGGGTCAGCCGCTCCGCGACCGCCGCGAGCAGCCGGTCCCCGACCCGGTGGCCGAGGGTGTCGTTGACCGCCTTGAACCCGTCCAGGTCCAGATAGCAGAGCCCGATCCGGCCGGTTCCGCACTCCTCGTACGCCTCGGCCTCCAGCGCCGCCGACAGGCGCTCGAAGAACAGGGTGCGGTTGGGCAGCCGGGTCACCGGGTCGTGCATCTGCAAGTGCCGCAGCCGTGCCTGGAGTTCACGCCGCGCGCCGATGTCGGTGACCGAGATCAGGACGGCCCGTTCCTGCGGGGGCAGCGGCGCGATCGTGACCTGCGCCCAGATCACATGGCCGTCCGGGTGCTTGAGCCGGCGGGTGCAGCGCAGCCGGGCCCGGCTGCCGCCCAGCATCTCGCGGTACGCGTGCCAGGTGCGGGCGTCGGAGGCGAGGTCCACCAGGTCGGCGGCGGCCCGCCCGGCCAGCGGCCGCGTCCCGGCGCCGAGCAGCGTGCCCAGTGCCTCGTTGGCGGCGACGACGAGACCTTCGCGGTCGACGACCGCCATCGCGAGAGGAGCGGTGGCGAACGCCGCGTGGAAGGTGCGGAGTGACGTTCCGTCGGGAACCACCGGTGGCGCGGGCGTCCTGGAGGGCGGCCCTGGCGTCACGGACGGTACGGAGGGGACGAGTGGGCCGGGAGAGGTCCCGGCGGACGTACGAGAAGGCGCGCTTACGTGACGTTCTGTGACGGCCGGCCGGACGAGGTCCCCCGCGGGCGCCGGCCCTTCGGACGTTCCGCTCACCGTTCGCTCCCGCAGTGCACTCGTTCTTCGTATGGGTCTCTCGGGGCGGTCGGCCGGTGATGGGCGGCCGCGCAAGCCGTGTCCGTGCAGGAAAGTGTGCCGATCATAGAGGCTGCCCCCGAAACGGTGCGGCCACTGTCCAGTGTCCAGGAACAACCACCTGTTCTGACAGATCGTTTCTGCCTGTTATCCGGACGGGTTCCTTCTCCTGTCCGCCGCATGTGACGTTCCGTGCATGTCCGGGGGTGTCGGTCGGCTCGTCGCCTCACCCTTCCGGTGCAGACAAACAGGGCGAAGTAGTACAAATGCGATCAGGCTGGAGGCGGTGTCCCGAAACCGCATCCGGAGGTCGACGTGCCGCGTCCGCTCCCCCTGAGGGTTCTCGCTCGCGGGGCCCGTCGCGGTCTCGCCCGCGACGGGGCGCTCCGCTGGCGCAGCACCGCGGCCATGTTCACCTCGATGACCGCGCTCGCCGCGACCTCCCTGGGTCCGGGCCACGCGCTCGCCGAACCCCTCGCGTCGCCCTGCGCCCTGACGCGGACCGCGGCGCACCACTCGGAGGGCGCCGACACCTGGAACAGCGCGTACGTGCGTCCCACCCGCCCCCTCGACGCCGTGATGGTCTTCCTGTCGTTCCCGGACTCCACCCCGCGCACCACGCCCGCCGAGCTGACGGGCGACTACTTCCCGGCCACCAGCCGCTTCTTCGAGCAGGCCTCGTACGGAAAGTTCACGGTCCGGCCGCACCCCCAGCGTGCCTGGATCCGGATGCCGCACGCCTCCACCTCGTACGCCATACAGCGCGACTGGAACGCCGGCGACCGTGCCGCCTATCTGCGCGACGCTCTCGCCGTGGCCGACCCGAAGGTCGACTTCTCCCGTTACGACGTCGTCTACTTCGTGGCGGACCCGGACGCTCCGGGCGTCGACTCGGACGCCACGAAGGTCGTCAACCTGGACACGCCCCTGCGCGCGGACGGCAAGGACATCCGGCGCGTCGTCACGGTCTTCGAGAAGCATCCGCCGGACCGCCTCGTCCTCGCGCACGAGACCGGCCACGTCTTCGACCTGCCCGACCTCTACCACCGCCCCGCCGACGGCAAGGGCGACTGGGACACCTACGTGGGCGACTGGGACCTCATGGGCAGCCAGTTCGGCCTCGCCCCCGACCTCTTCGGCTGGCACAAGTGGCGGCTGGGGTGGCTGGAACCGCGCCAGGTGGCGTGCGTACTGGGCTCGGGCACCACGCGGCTGACGCTGGAGCCGCTGGAGACCGGGCCCACGCGCTCCGCGGTGGGTTCGGCCGGCGCCGGCGCCGGGGGAGTGGTCGGCGCCGGGGTGCCGGCCTCCCGCCCGGGCGCGTCGACGACGGGTGGACCGGCCGTGGCGGACGGCACGGGAGGGATGGCGGCGATGGGAGGGGCGACCGAGTTGAGCGGGGCCACCACGGCGGCCGGGACGAGCGGGGCCACCAGGACGGCCGGGGCGAACGGAGCCACCAAGGCGACCGGAACGGAGGAGGCTGCCGAGGCGGCGGGGACAGCAGAGGTGGCCGGGACGGAGGGGGCTGCCGGAGTGAAGGGGGCCTGGCAGGGGCCGCGGGTGCCCCCGGGCGCGGCGCGGACGTCCTCGCGCGGTTCCGGCGCGCCGGGCACGTCCCCGATCGCGGTGGGCGTGGCGGCACCGCCCGGTTCGCAGACCTTCGGCGTCGGCTCGGGCACCAAGCTGGCGGTGGTCCCGACGGGCCCGGACAGCGCCATCGCCCTGGAGGCCCGCGGACCGGCGGGCAACGACAGCTCGGCGTGCGAGCGGGGCGTCCTGGTCTACCGGGTCCGCAGCCGGACCGAGTCGGGCAGCGGCCCCATCCAGGTCCTCGACGCCCACCCCCGCTCCGAGTCCTGCTGGGAGGACTCGGTGTACCCGCCGCTCGCGGACGCCCCGGTGCGCCTCGGGGAGAGCTTCGCCGTGCCGGGCGCGGACGTCCGGGTCCAGGTGGAGGACCGGACCGCCTCGGGGTCCTGGACGGTGCGGATCACGACGGGCTGAGCGGCCCCGCGCGGGCGGAAACGACGAGAGCGGCATGCTCGCGTTTCCGCGAATCATCCCGCTCTCGTTGGCGTGCGCCGCCAGGGACTCGAACCCCGGACCCGCTGATTAAGAGTCAGCTGCTCTAACCAACTGAGCTAGCGGCGCCTGCTGACGTCGTAGACCTTAGCATCCTGATCGGCGGGAGGAAAAATCGATATCCGTACCGCCGCCGCCGCCGCCGCGCGGGTCGCCCGTACGGCCGCCCAGAGCAGGATCTCGGGGCCGGGGAGCCAGGGCTGCCGTGTGTCGGGGGCGACCAGCCAGCGGGAATCGGTCCGTACGGTTTCCGGCGCGCCGCCCCCGGGACGCGGCGGGGGCACGGTCACCGCGTCCCCCCTGCCGTGGCAGAGCAGCGGCGGAACCTCCCGGCACCGCCCCGACCGGCCGCCCGGTTCCGTGCCCCATTCCTCCCACTCCATGAGCGAGGGGAGACGCTGGGCGGTGCCGGGCGCGGCGAACAGCAGGATCCGACCGCGGTGGGCCGCCACCGGGCCCGAGCCCGGCCCCTCCTCCCAGAGCCGGTCGAGCATCCGCCGCCCGAAGAGGGCCGAGGCGCTGACGACGTCGAACGCGCCGCCGCAGAGCAGGACGACCGGAGCGTCGGGCCGCTCGCGCCACAGGGCGAGTGTGCTGCGCGGATACGTTCCCGCCGAGGCGAGCCAGGCGGCTCCCTCGGCCGTGACACCGGAGACGTCCAGCCGTTCGGACGACCTCGCCCCGGGGCCGTGCGGGGTGCTGCTCGGCGCGTTCCGTGTGCTGCTCATGCCGCATACATCTACCGGCGGTGAGCGCCCGGCCCCGGACGGTTGCCCGAAACCGGGACAGGAGGGGCCGAGGTGGAGTATCTTGCCCGGCTGGCATATGCCAGGACCGGGTGAAAACGGGGTGGGAACGGGGCGCCCGGAGGTCCCGGTCCGGACCGGGACCTCCGACGGCGCCCGTCCCGGACGGGCGTGTCAGAGCGGGTCGGTCACCCCGTGACCGTGTCCGTTGCCCTCCGTGCCCCGCAGCAGGCCCTGGCCGAACTCGACCATCTTCTTCGCGTAGTCCTCGGTCCACTCGGCGCGCTCGGCGATCGAGGCGGTGGTCAGCCGGTCGAAACGACGCGGATCGGCGAGCTGCGCGGCGGCGATGGCCTGGAACTCGACGGCCCGGTCGGCGGCGGCACGAAACGCGTGCGCCAGCTCCGTGGACCGGTCGAGCAGTGCGCGCGGGTCGTCGATCGACTCCAGATCGAAGAAATGCTCCGGGTCCCCGGCGGCTTCCGCGGGCTCGAAGAGCAGGGGCGCGGGGCGTAGCCGCGGTTCGTTCCGACGCGGCGTGGGCTCCGCCATGTCTTCTCCTCCTCATGCGGTTCGGGGCCCCTCTCGGCAAAGGGCCACCGTCCATTGTCTCGCGCCCGCGCAAGTGGGCCCGACCTCAGGACCGCCAGGCCACCCGGTGTTCCGCCAGGTGTGACAGCACCGAATGATTGGCCTCCCAGCCATCCGGAAACTTCACGGTCACCCCCAGCTGTACGGGTTCGGTCGACGGGTGGTCGTCCAGCAACTCCGTGATTCCTTCCCGGCAGATCACGATGCACGCGTGCCGGTGCCGGGAAGCGAGGACGCACAGACGTCCGGTCTCCAGATGGAAGGCCGTGGCGTCGGGCCGCCCCGACAGCGGGTGCAGGACGACCGTGACATCGAACTCCCGTCCCTGGAGCCGGTTCGCCGTGTCCACGGTGACGTCCGTGACGCCGAGACCCGCCAGCGCCGCCCGTACGGCCGCGGCCTGGTCGCGGTGCGCCGTGCCGACCGCGATCCGCTCGGCCGTCAGCGGCACCGGCTGCTCCGCCCGCTCCGACGTGGCCGCGCCGCCCCGGTCGAGCAGCCGCCGCACGACCCCGGCCACCGCGCGCACCGCCTCCGGGTCCGTGCGCGGAGTGTGCCGGGCCGGCAGCTCCAGCAGACCCCAACCGGACTCCGCCGCCTCGTCGATGACCCGGTCGGTGCCCGAACCGTCCGACGGGACACCGAAGTTCAGCCGCCGGTCGCCGTGACCGGTGCCGCTGCGGAACGGCGTGTACGGGTAGAAGGCGGCCGAGACCAGGGGCGCGGCCGACGCGGGCAGCCGCCAGGACACCGGCAGCCGGTGCTGCGGCAACCGCGGATTGTGCGCGAGCAGCGTGGACACCGCGGACGCGGACGGGTCGTAAGACAGTCCCGCCCACTGCTCCGCGCCGACGATCGAGAACGGGTCCAACTGGCCGGGGTCGCCCACGAACAGCGCCCGCTCGAAGAGCCCGGCGACCGCGAGGAGCGCGTCCGAGCGCATCTGGTACGCCTCGTCGACGATCGCGTGCCGCCAGGGCTCGACACCCTTGACGTGGGCCCACTTCGCCGCAGTCGAGACGACGACGTCCAGGCCCGCGAGGTCCGCCGCCTTCGTGGACTTGCGGACCTGGTCGAGGCCGTCGAGGGCCTTGTCGTACGGATCGGAGTCGCTGCTGTGCAGCCGGCCCACGGGCAGGTCCGGCTCCTTCTCCGCGAGCCGCATCACCAGGTCGTCGACCTGCGCGTTCGTCTGCGCGACGACCATCAACGGGCGCCCCGCCGCCGCGAGTTCGAGGGCGGCCCGGACGACGAGGGTCGACTTGCCGGCGCCCGGCGGGGAGTCGACCACGACACCCCGGTCGCTGCCGTGCAGGGTGTCGCGCAGGATCGCGTCGGTGGCGCGGGCGGCCTCGGCACCCGGGTCGAACACGGCGGTCACAGGATGTCCTCCTCGGTCACCGGGTCCGGCAGCGGCGGGGCGCCGGTCTCACCGGGCGGCCCTCCGTGCGTCCACGGCGTCTCCTCCGGGTCGGGCAGCTTGGCGCCGCCGCGCTGCTCGTGCTCGAAGAGGGTGAAGCAGACGACGTCCCCCTTCTCCGGCACGGACCCGGCCTCGGGCTCCTTGCCGCGCCCCATCTTGTCGACGATCCGCAGCACCAGGGACGCGCCCTCGTCGTCGTACCCCACGAACTCCGCGGCCTGCGGCCTCCCGCCCAGCGAGCGGTACACCCTGGCGCGTTCCCCCAGGTGCGGGCGGTCGTCCGTGCGGACGGTCACCAGCGGGCGGGGGCTCGGCCGCTTGCCCTCGCCGTACGCCATCACCACCTCGGTGACCTCTCCGGCGAATGCCTCCCCGGCGAGCCGCCGGCCCGCCATGACCAGCGGGTCGTCGAGGGCCTCCTGCGCCTCAAGCCGGGCCTGCTCCCGCTCGCGCGTGGCCAGCTTGTTCGCGGCGGTGACCGCGTCGTCGTGGCGCGGCTGCGGCGGCTCGCCCGCCACGACCCGGTCGCGGTGCCCGGTGAACGACCAGCGGTCGCGGGTCCACCGGTCGGCGGCGTGCGCCCCTTCCGGCAGCGTCCGCAGCAGGTCGAGGCCCCGCCAGACCGCGTCCCAGGTGGGGCGGGTGACGCTCTCGACCAGTTCACGGATCGTCCGCTCCGCCGCGGTGAGTTCACCGAGCCGGTCGTCCGCCTCGACGCCGTCCTCGGCGGCGGCCAGCGCCGTCCGCGCGCGGTCGTAGCGTTCGATCGCGGGGGCCAGCAGCTCGTTGTCGAAGGCGGGGTCGGTGGCCGGTCCGGCGGGCGGGCACACGAGCTGACCGCGCGCGTCGCGCTGGAGCTCGGCCCGCACCGCCGCCTCGGCGCCCTCCTCGCCGTGCGGCGGGTCGAGCCAGGCGAGCAGCGCGCCGAGATGCTGGTCCTCCAGGCTGCTCTGCCCCGTGGCCCAGTGCCGGGACAGCACGTCGGTGAGGGCCAGGAGCAGGGCGGAGCCCGGCACCCGGGCGCGCTCCCCGAAGTGGGTCAGCCAGCGGCCGAACAACGGCACCCGGGGAGGCGCCGGATGCGGGGTCTCGGGATCCTGCTCGGCGGTGCGGCGAAAGCGGGTGGAGCGCCCGAGGAGACGGACGAGCTCGATGCCGGCCCGGCCCGGCACGACGATCTGCGGCGCGTCCGCGCACAGCTCGACCTCGACCTTGACGCGCTTGCCGGTCTCCGGGTCGGGCTCGCTGCGCTCGGCCGCCTCGACCACGTCCGCGAAGGTGTCGATGTAGGGCAGGACGACGTCCGCCAGTTCGGCGAGGAAGGCGAAGCGCAGGTCGCGGTCGCGGGGCTGCGGTACGACCAGCAGCCGGGGCGCGTCCCGGTCCGTGCCGACGAGAGCGCCGAGCGGGGCTCCCGCCTCGCCCGCGGTGGTGAGCGGCACGAACACCAGGGGCCGTTCGGCGAGATGGCGGTGGAGCGCGGTGGCGGCGGGCTGCGCCCGGCCGCTCTCGACGGCCTCCAGCCGCGCGAGGGCGGTGATCAGCGACATACGCCCGCCTCCCGGCCGTCGGCGACGCCGGGGGCGGCGGCTTCGGGTGCGCCCGCACCGGTGGGCACCGGCGTTTCGTGTGCGTCGGCCCCGGAAGCGCCGGTCTCCGGGACCGGGGAGCCGGGTGCGGGCACGATGGGTGACGCGGCGAGGTCGCCGGCCGATCCCTTCCGGTCTCCCGCGAGGTCGTGCGGCACACCGGTCCGTGCCGCCGCCGCGGCCGGTACGCGGGCCTCCGCCGCTCGGGTGCCGGCCTCCGGGGCCGTGCCGCCCAGGGCCTCCGCGCGCAGCAGCGCGGCTCGCCTGAGGGCCGCGACGGCGGGATCCCCGGGATCGCCCGCCTTCCCGCGCGCCGCGGCCAGGACGTCGGGGACGGTCGTCAGACCGCCCAGCTCCGCGCGCAGCGAGCGGCCGAGCGAGGTCACCGCGCCCTCGGCACGCGAACGGGCCCGGCAGTGGAAGGCCAGTTCACAGGCGGACAGGCACTCGGGCGCGTAGGTCGCGGGAACCGCCTCGACGGCCGTGATCAGTTCCTCGGCGGGAAGGCCGGGGGAGAAGCAGGTGCCTGCGGGGAGGGCGGCCGCGATGTCCTCGACGCGGGTGAGCCGGGCGAGCTGGCGGCGGGTGACCGCGCGCTGCTTGCGCACGTCGACGGCCGAGGCGGCCGGGAGGTTGGAGAAGTCCTTCGGGCAGACCAGCAGGACACGGTGGTGGACCTCGGGGGCGGGATCGAGGCGGGCCGCGACCTCCTCCAGGGCCAGGACGTACACCGCGGACTGCCGGGCGGCGGCGCCCACCTTGGCCGGGTCGGCCGAGCCGTCGAGCATCGGGAACGACTTGATCTCGACGACCGTCCAGTCCCCGTCCGGATGCACGACCACCGCGTCCGGCTCCAGGAAGGCCGGGGAGCCCGCGACGTCCAGGGCGAGCATCGGGTGGTCGAGCAGTGTCCAGACACCGGCCCCGGAGGCCTCGCGCAGCGCCAGTTCCGTACGGGCCGTGCGCCCCTCGGGACCGATCGCGCTCAGGTCGGGCACGGCACCGGCGCCGGGCGGCTCGGCGCCCGGGTCCAGCCTCTCGTGCACCAGCCGCAGCAGTTCGGCACCGCCGTCGGCCTTGACCCGTGCCTCGAACGCGTTGCCCCGCATGAAGGCGAACTGCGACATCCCGAACGCCGACGGCGCGCCGAGCGCACCGGCCAGCTTCGCCTTGTCCACACCCACGCCGTCCAGCAGGGCGCGCCGGTCGCACCCGGGGTTGGCGGCGAGCGCCGCGAGGGCGCGCGCGTCCAGCGCCTTCGGCGCGATGTCGGGACCGCGCAGCTCAGCGAGCTGCTGTCGCAGCGCTGTCGCCCGCGTCCGTGGCGGCGGAATCCGGCTCGGCTCCCGGCCCGGGTCGGGACTCGCGCTGTCGGGGAATTCGTTCACCCGTGGAAGTCTGGCACCCCGCACTGACAATCGCGGAACCCTCGCCCCCCGAGGCCCCCCCGCCCCACGGGACGACGGCCTTCAGCAGCGTCCGCACACGATCCGCCGCCCGCATGACGAACGGGGTCAGCAGCAGACCCGCGCCCATCACCGCGACGCCCGCGACGGCGTCCAGGAAGTAGTGGTTGGCCGTGCCCATCACGACGATCGTGGTGAACAGCGGATAGACGACGGCGGCGGCCTTGGCGGCGGGCGTACGGCCGTGGCGCCACAGCATCACTCCGCACCACAGCGCCCAGCCCACGTGCAGGCTCGGCATCGCCGCGTACTGGTTCGTCATCCCGCCCATGCCGCGCGGCGCGCTCGCCTCGCCGCCCCACCAGCCGTAGCCGCTGTACTGGGCCATCGTGTCGACGAAGCCGTGCTCGGGCGACAGCAGCCGGGGCGGGCAGGTCGGCAGCAGCGTGAAGCCGATCAGGCCGAGGAACGTGGAGGTCCAGAGCCAGGTGCGGGCCGCGCGGTAGCGCACGGACCGGGAGCGGAACAGCCATATCAGGATCGCCGGCGTCACCAGGTAGTGCAGCGAGGCGTACCAGAAGTCGGCGGGCACGCCGAGCCAGGCCTCCCGCGTGAACAGCCGGTTCAGCGGATGTTCGGCGTTGAGGTGGAGGGCCTTCTCGACGCGCAGGATCTCCAGGCCGTGGTCTATGGCGCCGGAGGCGGCGTCGCCCCGGGCGAGCAGCCGGCCCGCGGTGTACGCCAGGTACACGAGCACGATCAGCGGGACCTCGGTCCACCAGCGCAGACGCACCTGCGACGCGGCGGACGCGCGCAGTTCGGCCCACCGGCCCGACCGGACGCGCGGTGCCGCTCCGGTACGCGGTGTATCGGTCTGCGGCATCCGATCGCCCTCCCCCATCTGCTCGTGTCCATCTGCCCGTGGTGACCGGCGGTCGGTGGCCACCCGGGGATTTTACGGTGTGCGCGAATGCCCCGAAGGGGCGCCCCGGATGTCAAAGACGCGGAGATCGCCCCCCGGGTTGCCCGGAGCGGCGGTGCGCGATGATGGAGTGACCCACTCCTCAGTCGTCCACGGGTGAGCAGCGCCTCATTCGTGCCGCCCGTCCCGGAAGGCTCCTCGTCATGGCACCGCGCATCCTGCTGGCCCGGCACGGACAGACCGCATGGTCACTGTCCGGAAAGCACACCGGCAGGACCGACATCCCGCTCCTGGAAGAGGGGCGGCGCGGAGCCAAGCTGCTGGGCGAGCGGCTGCACCGGTCGCCGCTGGACTCGCTGCCCGCCGCCGAGGTGCGCACCAGCCCGCTCTCGCGCGCGAGCGAGACGTGCGAACTGGCCGGCTTCGGGGAGCGGGCGACGACCTGGGACGCGCTCCTGGAGTGGGACTACGGCGCCTACGAGGGCATGACCCCGGCCGAGATCCAGGACGTCCGCCCCGGCTGGTTCATCTGGCGCGACGGTGTCCCCGAGGGGGAGACCCTGGAGCAGGTCACCGCGCGCGCGGACGAGGTCGTCGCGTGGGCCCGCTCCGCGGACCGCGATGTGCTGATCTTCGCCCACGGCCACATCCTGCGGTCCATAGGCGCCCGCTGGCTGGGCCTGCCGCTGGACTTCGCGGCCCGTATACGCCTCAACCCCACCTCGTTGTCGGTGCTCGGCTGGGCCTACGGGGAGCCCGCGATCGAGGTGTGGAACGACTGCGGGCACCTGAGCGTCTGACCGGCGCCCCCGGTGGCTCTCACGCCGTGCGGGGCAGGCTCGCGTGGCGGTCGAGGAACGCCGAGACGCCCGAGGCCCTGCGGTGCGGGAGCAGCACGCGGGCCGTCGCCGCCAGCATGGTCTGGATGCGGGAGGACTGGACCTCGTTGAGCAGGTCCAGGACGCGCAGACCGGCCAGGGCGGCTTCGTCGGGACGGCCGCCGCGGGCGAGGTCGTCGGCGAGTTCCGCGGTGTAGAGGGCGATGTTGCGGGTGAAGTGCGGGTCCTGGAGGTGCGCGGCGCGGCGTGCGTGGCGGGCGGCCCGGGGCCAGTCGCCCAGCGTCGACCAGCACTGCGCCTCCAGGCCTTCCAGCTCGGCCTCCCCGTAGAAGGTCATCCACTCGGGGTCGGTCTCCGCGGGACCGCGTTCGTAGAGGGCCTGCGCGCGGGCCATCGCCTGTTCGCATCCCCGGCGGTCGACGAGTCCGGCCCAGCCGCCCGCCTCGCGCAGGGCGAGCAGGGAGAGCAGCCGGGAGGAGCCCAGGGGGCGTGCGGCGCGCTGGGCGGCCTGGGCCGCGCGCACGGCCTCGCGCGGGCGCCCCGCGTCGCGGGCGAGGAACGCGGTGTTGCAGAAGGCGTGGGCCTCCAGGCCCGCGTCGCCCGCCATCCGGGCGGTGGCGAGGGCTTCCGCGTAGTGGGAGCGGGCGTCGTCGAAGCGCCCGGAGTCGTGTGCCAGCCAGCCCACCGAGATGGCCAGCTCGCCGGCTCCGGAGTACAGCCGGTCGGCGGTCGTCTGCCGGGTGGTGCCGGCGTCGAGCAGCTCGTACGCGGTGCGCAGGGGGACCGCCGCGCGTCGGTAGAGCCCGTCGGCCCCGTGTCTGTCGTCGAGCAGCCGGATCCGGCGGACGGCCTCTTCGAGGGCGCCCGCCTCGGACGTACCGGCCCGGTGGACGTGTCGTTCGGCGGCCGCGGCGCTGCCGCCGAAGGGTCCCAGTGAGGCCGCCGCCACGGTGGCGGTGCCTCCGGTCATGAATGCGCGACGCTGCACGTCGCTCTCCTCGTGGTTCTGATCGCGTTTCTCGTACGGGCCGTACGGATCCCACCAGGGGTGCGGGTCGTACGGATCGTGCGGGCGGTGCGGATCGTGCGGGCTGTCCGTGTGGTGCGCGGTGTGCGGGCCGTACGGGGCCGGGACGCGGAGCTGACCCGGCATCTCATACGTCTCGTGCGCCCCGTCCGTCTCATAGGGGGCATGTGGAGGGTTCGTGGAGTGCGCGAGGGGTGGCTCCCCCGTGTCGCGCGCCCCGCGTCCGCGTACCCATGAGCGGGGCGTGAAACCGAGATCCGTCAGCGTGCGGCCGGGAAACATGTGCAGGAACACCCGCTCGTACGCGTAGTTGGGACAGCGGATCTCGCCCGCCTCGACGCGCCCGATGTAGCGCGCGTCGCAGCTCACCCGCTCGCCGATCTCGCGTGCGGCCCTCCGTACCAGCGCGGCGAACTCGCCCGGGGAGCGCTGACCGCGCAACCGCCGGAAGGCGAGATTCGGCCGTGCCGGCCGGGGGGACGGGGACGAGGTCACCGATGACGACGCCATGGCCGGGCCCTCTCTTGCGAACCGTCGAACCACGCCGGATCCGTGGCTGAGTTGACCTGGTTGTACCCAGTAGGTGCCCTGGTTCCGGCGGGGCAAGAACGTACCTGTTGTGACAACGCCGCCACGCTGGGTTTGGCTACAAACCGGATATCTCATCCACGATCTGCCATGAACTGCCATCCTTTGTGGCGGAGTTTCGCCGTAGCCGTTGACGTCCTGGCGCGTTGAACCGGGTGGACCGGGAGCCGCCCGAACTCCCGACCCACTCGTCATGAGGAGGGGTTCCGTTGGAGGCCGGGATGCAGATCACGCAGAGCACCGATTTCCGTACGCCGCCGTCGACCGCGCAGCACGGGCCGTCCCCGGAGTGCGGCGTACCGCAGCGGCCGGCCGCAGAATGCGACCTGGTGACCGTCCCGGCCCGCCAGGGGCTGGAGGCGGTCGACATCCTGCGCCGCGGCGCGGCCGACCTCGTGGGGCCCGTCCTGCACGACGACGGCTGCGACACCCTCGGCTTCCTGGTGCCGCCCGGCACCGCCGACGCCTGGGACGTGCCCGGCAGCACCTGTACGCAGACCAACGGCCGCGGCCTGAGAGCGGCCCCCGAGCCCCCGGTCGAGGGATCGGACTGGCTGCTCCCGCCCGGTGAGGCGGACCTCGCGACCGATCCGGCCGTGCTGCGGGCCGCGCTGGGCGAGGCCGCCCGGCTGATCGAGGCGGCGGACGGCTGCCGGTGAGCGGCCCGGAGACCGGCCGCTGAGCCGACCCGCCCCCGCGCCCCGATAATGGCCAGATGGCAAGGGCGAGGAAACAGCGGGCGGACGACGGCCGCGACACCGGGCGGGGCGGACGGCGCGGGCAGGGCGCCGCCGAGGCCGTCGTCGAAGCCGTGGACGGGGGGCTCGCCGAGCTGCTGCCCGACCGGGACCGGGCGCGCGCCTGGACCCTGCTCATCGACGGCGCTCCGCAGTCCCACGTCGACCTGGACGACCCCTCGTTCCTGAGCTTCGAGTACCAGCGCCGGCTCGGCCATGTCATCGACCTCGTCGCCCCGCCCGGCAGACCCGTGCAGGTCGTCCACCTCGGCGGCGGCGCCCTCAGCCTGGCCCGCTACACCGCCGCCACCCGTCCCCGCTCCACCCAGCAGGTCGTCGAACGCGACGCGGCCCTCGTCCAACTGGTGCGCCGCGAACTGCCGCTGGACCCGAACGCCCGGATCAGGGTGCGGTCCGTGGACGCGCGGGAAGGTCTCGCCAAGGTCCCCGACGGCTGGGCGGACCTGGTCATCGCCGACGTCTTCAGCGGCGCGCGCACACCGGCCCATCTGACGTCCGCCGAGTTCGTCACGGAGGTCCGCCGGACCGTGAAGGACTCCGGGGTCTACGCCGCGAACCTCGCCGACGGGCCCCCGCTCGCCCACCTCCGCGGGCAGATCGCCACCGTCGCCTCCGTGTTCCCCGAACTCGCCCTGGTCGCCGACCCGACGGTGCTGCGCGGCAAACGCTTCGGCAACGCCGTCCTCGTCGCCTCCGGCCGGCCCCTGCCCATCGCGGAGCTGACCCGGCGCGCCGCCTCCGACCCGCATCCCGCCCGGGTCGAACACGGCAGGGAACTCCTGGACTTCACTGGGGGCGCGGCACCGGTCACGGACGCGGTGGCGGTCGCGTCACCCGCGCCGCCGCCTTCCGTGTTCCGCTGACCCGGCGTGGGGGGCACGGCGTCGGCGGGGCGCCCTTCGTCAGCAAGGCTCAGCGCACGTAAGCCCGTTCGCGGCGGAGTCCGCTGCGCGGCGGAGGCCGGTTCAGTACGTCCCGATGTCCACGTGCGGGGGACCGTCGTGCCAGTCGCAGAACACCGACACCCGGTCGGCGCCCGAGGAGAACTCCACGCGGATCCACGTCTCGGTCTTCCACACCTGCATCGACCAGCCGGTGTTCGGCGTCGCGGACACCAGCGTCCCGTACGTGGCGGTGATGTCGAAGACCACCCGGCCGCCGTCGGAGTCGTAGCTCTTGACCTGCCCGGAGGAGGACGGGGACGCGGCCGGGACCGACGGCGACGATGAGGGACCGCCGCCCGCAGAGGCGGACTTCGAGGGCGTCGCGCTCGGCTTCGGGGTCGCGGACGGCGTGTTCGCGGCGCTCTTCGACGGCTCGGCCCGCCGGGTCGAGGACGCCAGGGGTCTCGTCTTCTCGGCCGTCGCGCCCGCCACCGTGATGGGCAGGGCGCGCGGCGGGTCGTAGGCCGTGCCCGTCATGACGGTGTGGACACCCCACCAGGACAGCGTGACCGCCGCGCCCGTGGCGAGCGACCACGCGAGTACGTGTACGAGTCCTCTGCGCATCGCGGCCATACTGCACCACGAGCACCACGGGTGTCTCACGGCCCCGGAAGGATCCGGAATGTCCCCGGGGGGAGCGGGCCGGGATTGTCCACAAGTGCCTGGCGGGCGTTGTCCACAGGCCCGGACGGCCGCCCCCGGATGGCGTACGGTGCCGCCCATGGCAAGTGTGCTCGTCGTCGAGGACGACCAGTTCGTACGCTCGGCGCTCATCCGGCATCTGACCGAGGCCGCGCACATCGTGCGCAGCGTCGGCACCGCCCTGGAGGCGCTGCGCGAGGTCGCCCATTTCCCCTTCGACGTCGTGATCCTCGACCTCGGACTGCCCGATCTGGACGGGTCCGAGGCACTGAAGATGCTGCGCGGGATCACCGACGTCCCGGTGATCATCGCCACCGCGCGGGACGACGAGACGGAGATCGTCCGCCTGCTCAACGCCGGGGCGGACGACTATCTGACCAAGCCGTTCTCGGTCGAGCACCTGTCCGCGCGCATGGCGGCGGTGCTGCGCCGTTCGCGCACCACCGTGGGCGAGGCCCCCGTGTCGACGGTCATCCGCGTCGGCGGGCTCGCCATCGACCCGCTGCGCCGCCAGGCGGAACTGGACGGCGTACGACTCGACCTCACCCGGCGCGAGTTCGACCTGCTCGCCTTCCTGGCCGGGCGCCCCGGTGTGGTCGTGCCGCGCAAGGAACTGCTCGCCGAGGTGTGGCAGCAGGCCTACGGCGACGACCAGACCATAGACGTCCATCTCTCGTGGCTGCGCCGGAAGCTGGGGGAGACGGCGGCACGCCCGCGCTATCTGCACACCCTGCGGGGCGTCGGCGTGAAGCTGGAGCCGCCGAGAGCGGAGCGGCCGCTGTGAGGTGGGCACTCGTCAAGGTGTGCGTGGCGGTGACGACGATGGTCGTCGTCGCCTTCGCGGTCCCGCTCGGCCTGGTGATCAAGGAGATGGCGCGCGACCGGGCGTTCTCGAACGCCGAGCGGCAGGCCGCGGCCATCGCGCCCGCGCTCTCCATCACCACCGACCGGGACGAGCTGGAGCGCGTCGTCGCCTCGGCCGGCTCGGACGCGCAGATGGCCGTGCACATCCCCGCCGCCGACGGGAAGCCGACCGTCGAGATCGGCGAACAGCGCGCCGTCGGCAAGGACATCGCCATGACCCGGCGGCTGGGCCGGGCCTCCACCGCGGAGGTGCCCGGCGGCTCCGCGCTGCTCCAGCCCGTCGCACTCAGCTCCGGCAAGATCGCGGTCATCGAGGTGTACGTCCCCGAGGCCGAGGTCAGCAACGGCGTCGGCACGGCCTGGGCGGTCCTCGCCGCGGTCGGTGTCGCCCTGATCATCGGCTCCGTCGCGGTCGCCGACCGGCTGGGCGTGCGGATGGTGCAGCCCGCGCAGCGCCTCGCCGAGAGCGCGCACGAACTGGGCGAGGGGAAGCTGGGCTCCCGCGTGCCCGAGGAAGGGCCGACCGAACTGCGGCAGGCCGCCGTCGCGTTCAACTCCATGGCCGATCAGGTCGTCCAACTGCTCGCCAACGAGCGGGAACTCGCCGCCGACCTCTCGCACCGCCTGCGGACACCGCTGACCGTGCTCCGCCTCAACGCCGCCTCGCTCGGCGACGGGCCCGCCGTCGAGCAGACCCGGGCCGCCGTCGAACAGCTCGAACGCGAGGTCGACACGATCATCAGGACGGCCCGGGAGGCCAAGCCGCAGACCGCGGCGATCGGTGCCGGAGCCGGGTGCGACGCCTCCGAAGTCGTCCGTGAGCGCATGGACTTCTGGTCGGCGCTCGCCGAGGACGAGGGGCGCAAGGTGCGGGTGGCCGGTGTGGACCGGCCGTGCCGCATACCCGTGGCCCGCGCCGACCTCGCCGCCGCGCTCGACGCGCTCCTCGGCAACGTCTTCCGCCACACCCCCGAGGGCACGGCCTTCGCGGTCGACGTGCACAACGCCGAGGACGCCGTGATCGTGCTGGTGTCGGACGCGGGCGCCGGAATCCTGGACCCGGAGGCGGCGATGGCCCGCGGCCGGGGTTCGGGCAACGACGGGTCGACGGGCCTCGGCCTCGACATCGTGCGACGGCTCGCGGAGTCGACGGGCGGGGACGTACGGATCGGCTCCTCCGTGCTCGGCGGAACCGAGGTCCGCATCTGGATCCAGCTCGACGGCAGAGCCCCCCTCCGCACCGGCCACCGCGGCACGGTACGCCGCCGCAAACGCAACGCAGCCGCACGCTGAGCCGGCCGGCCGACACACCAGGCCCGAGCTGAGCCCGCCCCGAGCCGAGCCAGCCCGTTCCCTTCCGAGCCCGCCCGTGCCGACCCAGGCCCGCGTCGAACGTTCGCGCCCCCGCCGGGCCCGCTCGCGGTCGGCGTCGGTCGTGTCCGCCGCATGCGCCCCGCGTGGCAGCGGCATACGGCAAACCGCCCACATTGGTCTCGACCTTTAACGTCTCCCGATGGCTTCCTTAAGCGGACCCTAAGATCCTCAACCGCCGTCCGTATCACGCGGTTTGACCGATTCCGGATCGCTAGCGTGATGCCCGCACCCCCTGGGACGACCCCAGCGAACCCCCCCGTGAAAATCCGCGAAGGCAGGCACACGCGATGAGCAGCACGCACCGGCGCAAGGTCAGTGGCAGGAACAAGGCGATAGGCGGCATCGTCGCGGCGGCCGTGGTCGGCGGCGGCGCCTTCCTGTTCACCGGCGTCGCGAACGCCTCCAGCGTCGGCGCCGCGTACACGAGGACCAGCGAGTGGTCCACGGGCTACACCGCGCAGTACGTCGTCTCGAACGACACCGGCCAGCGCAAGCCCGACTGGAAGCTGGAGTTCGACCTGCCCTCGGGCTCCAAGCTCAGCTCGCTGTGGGACGCCACCTCGGCGGTGAGCGGACAGCACGTCACCGTGACGCCGCCGGCCTGGGACAAGGACGGTCTGGCGGCCGGCGAGTCCGTCACCGTCGGCTTCGTCGTGAACGGCACCGCGAACCCGACGGGCTGTGTCATCGACGGCACCAAGTGCTCGGTGGACGGGGCGACACCCGAGCCGAGCGGCCGTCCGACGCAGACCGCGACCCCCACGGCCACGCCCACCCCGACCGCGAGCGCGACACAGAGCGCGACCCCCAAGCCGACGGCCACCGCCACCGCCACGGCCACCCCGTCCCCCACGCAGACCTCGGGCAGCGGCAACACGACGACCGCCGGCTTCGCGCCCTACGTCGACACCTCCCTGTACCCGGCCTTCGACCTGCTGAAGGCGGTCGACTCCACCGGCGTGAAGAACTACAACCTCGCGTTCATCACCGACGGCGGCGGCTGCACGCCGAAGTGGGGCGGCGTGAGCGACCTCGCCAGTGACGGGGTGGCCGCGCAGATCGGCGCGCTGCGCGCCAAGGGCGGTGACGTCCGGGTCTCCTTCGGCGGAGCCTCCGGCTCGGAGCTGGCCACCGGCTGCTCCTCGGCCGACACGCTCGCGGCGGCGTACGGCAAGGCCGTGGACGCCTACAAGCTGACGAAGGTCGACTTCGACATCGAGGGCGGGGCGCTGCCCAACACGGCCGCGAACACCAAGCGCGCGAAGGCCATCGCCAAGCTGCAGCAGCAGCACCCGGACCTGGACGTCTCCTTCACCCTGCCGGTCCTGCCCCAGGGCCTCACCCAGGACGGCGTCAACCTGCTCGCCGACGCCAAGTCCAACGGCGTGCGGATCAGCGCCGTGAACATCATGGCGATGGACTACGGCCCGGCCTTCAGCGGTGACATGGGCGACCTCGCCGAGCAGGCCGCCACGGCCACCCAGGCGCAGATCAAGAGCGTCCTCGGCCTCTCCGACAGCACCGCCTGGAAGACGGTCGCCATCACCCCGATGATCGGCGTCAACGACGTGTCCTCGGAGATCTTCAAGGTCGACGACGCCTCGCAGCTCGTGGCCTTCGCGAAGTCCAAGGGCATCGGCTGGCTCTCGATGTGGTCCGCCACCCGTGACAAGCAGTGCGCCGGCGGTGCCAAGAACACCGCGGACGCGGTCTGCAGCTCCATCGTCCAGGGCGACGGCGCCTTCTCCAAGGCGTTCGCCGCTCTCAAGTAGCCATCGCGAGAACGGGGGTTGCGCGCCCCGGCCGGACCTCTCCACCCCCCACCCGGCCGGGGCGTCGTAGCAGGACGTGAAAGGCGGGGGCCGTGTCCGGTGACTTCCGGAGACGGCCCCCGCCTCTCGCTCTTCCGCCAGGCTTCCCACCGGCTTCCCGCCGGGCCTTCCACCGTCCAACGGGGCGGGGCGCGGCACCCCCCTCGGGTGCCGCGCCCCTTTCCCCCGTGTCTGCGGGCGCCGGCCTACTCGGCGGGCGCCACCGGTGCCAGCGTTCCCGTGCGGGCCGCCTGGCTGTACCAGTGGGCGCTCGACTTCGGGGTGCGCTTCTGGGTCGCGTAGTCGACGTAGACCGCTCCGAAGCGCTTCTCGTAGCCGTAGGCCCACTCGAAGTTGTCCAGCAGGGACCACAGGTAGTAGCCGCGGACGTCCGCCCCGTCCTCGATCGCGCGGTGCACGGCGGACAGGTGGCCGTGCAGGTAGGCGACGCGCTCGGGGTCGTGGACGCGGCCGTCCGGGTCCGGCTTGTCGTCGTAGGCCGCGCCGTTCTCCGTGATGTACAGGGGCAGGCCCGGCGCCTCACGGGTGTACCGCATGATCAGCTCGTGCAGTCCCTGCGGCTCGATCGTCCAGCCCATCTCCGTGCGCTCGCCCGGCGTCTGGTGGAACGCGACATCGTCCGCGCCCGGCCAGGGGGAGTGCGCGCTGGAGCCGTGGCCGTCCGCGCGCGGACCGTCCGAGACGGCCTCGGCGGCCGAGACCAGCGTCGGCGTGTAGTAGTTGAGGCCGAGCGCGTCCAGCGGCTGGTGGATCAGCGCGAGGTCGCCGTCCTGGACGTACGACCAGTCGGTGATCGACCGGGTCGCCGTGAACAGCGTCTGCGGGTAGGCGCCGTGCAGCATCGGGCCGTGGAAGACGCCGTTGGCCAGGTCGTCGATGCGCTGGACCGCGGCCAGGTCCGCCGGGTCCTGCGAAAGCGGCCGGATCGGGCAGGAGTTGAGGCTCACCGCGACCGTGTTGCGGGCCGGCATCACGGAACGCAGCGCCGAAGTGCCGAGCCCGTGCGCGAGGTTCAGATGGTGGGCCGCGCGCAGCGCCGCCGCCGGGTCCGTCCGGCCGGGCGCGTGCACACCCGAGCCGTAGCCCAGGAAGGCGCTGCACCAGGGCTCGTTCAGCGTGATCCACTGCTCGACACGGTCGCCCAGCGCCTCGCCCACGATCTGCGCGTACTCCGCGAAACGCAGCGCCGTCTCGCGTTCGGGCCAGCCGCCGGTGTCCTCCAGCTCCTGCGGCAGGTCCCAGTGGTAGAGGGTGATCGCCGGCTTGATGCCCTTCGCCAGCAGCTCGTCGACCAGACGCCGGTAGAAGTCCAGGCCGCGCTGGACGGCGGGCCCCCGGCCGGTGGGCTGCACCCGCGACCAGGAGACGGAGAAGCGGTACGCGCCGAGGCCCAGGTCCGCCATCAGGGCCACGTCGTCGCGGTAGCGGTGGTAGTGGTCGACAGCGATGTCACCGTGCTCGCCGCCTGCCGTCTTGCCAGGTGTATGGCTGAAGGTGTCCCAGATCGACGGCGTTCGGCCGTCTTCCCGTACCGCGCCCTCGATCTGGTAGGCGGAGGTCGCCGCACCCCAGAGGAAGGCCGGAGGAAACGTCACGGGTGTTGCGGACTCAGGCATGGAAGCGCTCCCAAGGGGGTCGTCAAGACCGACGAGTTGGAGGGGGGAAGGTGAAGGCGGGGCGGAGGGGCCGAGGCGGCGGTGACCCGGCCCCCGAAGAGGCGTTCAGCCCTTGATCGCGCCCTGCATGATCCCGCCCACGATCTGCTTGCCGAACAGGAGGAAGGCGATGAGCAGCGGCAGGGTGCCGAGCAGCGCGCCCGCCATGATGACGGCCTGGTCGGGGATGTAGCCGGTGCCCAGCGCGTTGAGGGCGACCTGGACCGTCGGCTCCTGCTGGTTCAGGGCGATGATCGGCCACAGGAAGTCGTTCCAGGACATCACGAACGTCAGCAGGCCGAGCACCGCCATCGCCGGGCGCGCCGCGGGGAAGACGACGTGCCACACCACGCGCAGACTGTTCGCGCCGTCCACCCGCGCCGCCTCGATGAGTTCGGAGGGCAGAGCCTGCAGCAGGTACTGGCGCATGAAGAACGTACCGAAGGCGCTCACCAGGGTGGGCAGGATGACCGTCTGGAGCTGGTTGGACCAGCCCAGGTTGCTCATCCACAGGTACAGCGGCACGACGGCGAGCTGCGGCGGGATCATCATCGTGCCGATGGTCAGCAGCAGCAGGAGTCCGGAGAACTTGAACTTCAGCTTGGCGAAGGCGAACCCGGCGAGGGTGGAGAACACGACCGTACCGATGGTGACGGTGCCGGCGACGATCGTGGAGTTGATCATCGCGGTGCCGAGCCCGGCCTGTTCCCAGGCGGCCTCCAGGTTCTTGAACAGGTTCCCGCCGAACCACAGCGGCGGCGGATTCTGCGCCAGCCGCGTGTTGTTGCGCGAGGCCGCGATGGCCGTCCAGACCAGCGGTGCGAGGGAGACCAGCGCGAACACGGCCAGGACGACATAGGTGACCGGACCGGCGTGGAGCTGCTTGCCCGCGCCGAGCACCCGGCGGCGTCCGGGCTCGCGCTTGTCCGGGGCCGGCCTCGCGTCTGCCGGGGAGGCGGTCAGTTCAGTCGTGGTCATTGGGATTTCCTCAGCCGTCGGGTGATCAGCAGGTTGATCGCGGCGATGATCAGCAGGATCAGGAACATCGTCCATGCGATCGCCGACGCCTTGCCGAGGTTGCCGATGCCCCAGCCCTGGTCGTACATGTACAGGCCGAGCGTCTGGTATTGGTGCGCCGAGCCGCCCTTCGAGCCGCTGACCCCGCCGAACAGGAGCGGTTCACCGAAGAGCTGGGTCGCGCCGATCGTGGACACGACGACCGTGAACAGGATCGTCGGCCGCAGCATGGGGATCGTCACATGACGGAACTGCTGCCAGCGGCCGGCGCCGTCGAGGGAGGCCGACTCGTACAGGTCCGCGGGGATCGCCTGCATCGCCGCGAGATAGATCAGCGCGTTGTAGCCGGTCCAGCGCCAGATCACGATCGAGGAGACGGCGAACTGGCCGCCCCAGTCGGACTCGCGCCAGTTGATCGGGTCCACCCCGACGAAGTGCAGCAGCCAGTTGATCATGCCGCCGTCCCACGAGTACAGCAGCGTGAAGACCAGCGTCGCCGCCGCCACCGAGGTGGCGTACGGGGTGAGCATGACGACCCGCCACACGGTCGAGCCGCGGAGCCGGTAGTTGAGCATGTGGGCGATCCCGAGCGCCATGATGAGCTGCGGCACCGTGGAGATCACGCCGATGGTGAAGGTGTTTCCCAGGGCGTTCCAGAAGAACTCCGAGGACAGCAGGTTCTTGTAGTTGTCCAGACCGGCCCAGGTCTGGTGGTCGAGCCCGGAGAGCTGCACATTGTGCAGCGAGTACCACGCCGTGTAGAGCAGCGGTACGAGCCCGAAGGCTCCGAAGATGATGAAGAAGGGGGCGATGAATGCGTACGGCGACGCCTTCATGTCCCAGCGGTACAGCCGGCTGCGCCAGGAACCCGGGTCCTGCGGCGGCTTACCGCGACCCTGAGCGCCCCGGGCCGCGCCCGGCTGAGAGCCGGGCGCGGCGTCGGCGCTCGTCGCGGGGTGCGCGAGAGCCTGCTTGGAGCTGGTCACTGGCCGAGCACGTCCTTGATCTCAGCCTTTGCCGCGTTCCAGCCCTGGTCGGGGGTCTTGCCCTTCTGCTCCACCTGGAGGATGCCGACGTCGGTGATCGCGGTGCTGATCGGCTGGTCCTTGGTGCCGAAGTACTGGACCGGGATGGTCTTCGCCGAGTCGCCGAAGATCTGCGTGATCGGAGCGTTGGAGAAGTACTCCGTGGTGGCGGCGGCCGGCTTGAGGGTCGCGTAGGCCGACGGGGTCGACGGGAAGCTCGCCTGCTTGGCGAAGACCTTCGCCTGCTGCTCGGGGGCGGTCAGCCACTTCGCCAGCGCGATGGCCTCCTTCTGGTGCTTGCCCGCCGTCGGCACGCCGATGAACGAACCGCCCCAGTTGGCCGCGGTCGGCGCTGCCGCCACGTCCCACTTGCCCTTGCCCGAGTCACCGGACTTCTCCTGGATGTAGCCCATCATCCAGGCGGGGCAGGCCACGGTCGCGAACGAGCCCTTGGCGAAGCCCTGGTCCCACGTCGGGTCGAACTGCTTCAGCTTGGCCGACATGTTGCTGGTCGCCACCGACATGGCGGCGCTCCAGGACTTCTTCACGCCCTTGGACTTGTCCCAGATGACGTTGCCGTCCTTGTCGTAGTACCGCTCGCTCTCGCCGCCGAGCGCCGCGTTGTACACCGAGGAGGCGGAGTCCACGAACTTGGTGCCGCTGGGCGCCTTCTTCATGTAGTCCTTGCCGACCGCGACGTACTTGGCCCAGTCGCCCTTCCACTGCTCGGCGAGCTTGACGCGGTCCGTCTCCAGACCGGCCTTCTCGAAGAGGTCCTTGCGGTAGCAGATCGCCATCGGGCCGATGTCGGTGCCGAGCGCGATCGTCTTGCCGTCCTTGGTGGTGGCCTGGGACACCTTCCAGTCGAGGAACTGCGACTTGTCGACCTCCTTGCCGAGGTCGACGAACTTGTCGGCCTGGGTCTGGACGGCCTCGGTGATGTTGCCGACCTCGATCGCCTGGATGTCGTCGGTGCCGGAGCCGGCCTGCAGACGCGTGAGCGTCTTGGGCCAGTAGACGTCGGTACGGGTGGTGACGTTCTCCTTGATGGAGATGGTCGGGTGCAGCTTCGTGTACTCGTCGTAGAGGCCGGCCTGCTTGTAACCGAAGACGCCGAAGGTGCCTACGGTCAGGGTCGTCTTGCCCTTGCCGCTTCCACCGCCGTTGTCCGACGAACCGTTGTCCGGGTCGCTCGAACAGCCGGCCAGCAGTCCCGTAGCCAGCGCGGCGACGACCGCTATGGCCCCCAGTCTGCGGGACCGGCGGGTACTCGTGCGCATTGCGTCCTCCTGTTGCCTGACGTGCCGACCCCCCGGCCAACTGCATTGGTGGCGCCCGTTGTTTCTCGCTGCGGCTCGGGCGGGGAACGTGCGGGATGTGTATGTGTCAGGTACTGTGGGAGCGCTCCCACAGGTGATGTGTTGAAGAGTCGTCGGTTCCGGCGGGGGTGTCAAGGGTGAGGGAGCGGAGAGATGCCTTCAGTTATCGGCCTGTTAGCTGAAGATGTCATTCCGCCACCTGGCCGGAAGCGTCTCATGGCCCGTCCGGCACTTTCGGGGCGGCCGTCCGTGAGGTGACGCCTCCCGGACCGGGGCCCAGCGACGCGGGTCCCGCCGGACGGGGCTGTTACATTCCAGGCCAGGTTGGTGTCGACGGGAGGCGGAGGCCATGGCAGTCCACGGAGCGCGGGGCCGCAGTGGCGGGCGGCCGACCCTCGAAGAGGTGGCCGCGCGCGCGGGAGTGGGCCGTGGCACGGTCTCCCGGGTGATCAACGGTTCCCCGCGGGTCAGCGACGCGACCCGGGCCGCGGTCGAGGCGGCGGTGGCCGAGCTCGGCTATGTCCCGAACACGGCGGCGCGCGCCCTCGCGGCCAACCGCACGGACGCGATCGCCCTGGTCGTCCCCGAGCCGGAGACGCGCTTCTTCGCGGAACCGTACTTCTCGGACATGCTGCGCGGTGTCGGTGCCGAACTCTCCGAGACCGAGATGCAGTTGCTGCTGATATTCGCGGGCAGCGACCGGGAGCGGGAGCGCCTGGCGCAGTATCTGGCGGCCCACCGCGTGGACGGCGTCCTGCTGGTCTCGGTGCACGCCGACGATCCGCTGCCCGATCTGCTCTCCCAGCTCGAGATCCCGGCCGTGATCAGCGGCCGGCGCTCGGCGGAGGAGACGCTTCCGTCGGTGGACTCCGACAACTACGGCGGCGGGCGCGCGGCCGTGGAGCATCTCGTCTCCCGGGGGCGCGGCAGGATCGGCCACCTCGCCGGCCGCATGGACGTCTACGGCGCCCAGCGGCGCGTCGACGGCTACCGCCAGGGTCTGCGGGACGCGGGCCGTGAGGTGGACGAGCGGCTGATCGTCCCCGGTGACTTCACCGAGGAGGGCGGCCGCCGTGCCATGACCCTGCTCCTCGAGCGCTTCCCGGATCTCGACGCGGTGTTCGCCGGGTCCGACGTCATGGCGGCGGGCGCCCGCCAGGTGCTGCGCGAGAGCGGCCGGCGCATCCCGGACGACGTGGCGCTCATCGGCTACGACGACTCCGCCATAGCCCGTCACATGGATCCGCCCCTGACCAGCGTCCGCCAGCCCATCGAGGAGATGGGCCGGGCCATGATCGACCTCCTCCTCGGCGAGATCGCGGACCGCCGCCCGACGGCCTCCCGCGGACTGGAGAAGCGTCAGCTCGTTCTGCCCGCGGAACTGGTGGTGCGGGCCTCGTCCTGAGACGGTCGCGCGGCGGGGCGGGACGCGTCACCGCGGTGCCGAGAACTCCCAGCGGATCTCGCCGTCGTGGAGTTCGTCCGTCGCGGTGAGTCCCGCCGCCGCGGCGACGGCCGCCGACGCGTGGTGGGCGGGGTGGACATGGGCCACGACCGTGTGGACGGGGAACGTCCGGACCACGTACGGGACCAGCGCCCTCGCCGCCTCCACCGCGTACCCCCGCCCCTGCCAGGGCGTGCCCACGACCCAGGCGACCTCCGCGGTCCCGTCCGAGACGGTCGCCTGGACCGTCCCCACCAGGCGCCCCGGCTCTCGCTCCCGCAGCACCCAGTTGCACCAGAGGACGCCGGGATCGGGCGAACCCGCGACGAGGCGCTCGTACCGGGCCCGCAGCGCCCCCGGAGTGTCCGGCTCCCCGCCGATGAACGCGTGCAGCGCCGGATCGGACAGCACCGCGGCCATCTCCTCGGCGTGCTCGGCCCGCAACGGCAGGAGATCGAGCCGGGCGGTGGCGAAGGGTTCCGTGGTGGCGAAAGGTTCCGTGGGGTGGGGCACGAAGGGGAGCGTACGGGCCGCCGGGGCCGGGAACGCAATCAGCCGGTGACCTTTTCACAAGGTCACCGGCTGACTACTCAGGGTGAGTGACGGGACTTGAACCCGCGGCCACCTGGACCACAACCAGGTGCTCTACCAACTGAGCTACACCCACCATGTCCGGTCTTCTTGGTTTCCCTGACCGGCCGAGAAAAAGTGTACAGGGTTCTGAGGGGTGCTCGCGCACACCTTTTTCCGGGGCCCAGCAGGGCCCCGTCAAAGGCCTATTCGACGGGCAGGACGTGCTTGGCCGCGATGGTGCGGGCCGTGTCCGAGTCGGGGCCGGGCTGCGGGACGAAGATCGCCTCGCGGTAGTAGCGGAGCTCGGCGATGGACTCGCGGATGTCGGCCAGGGCGCGGTGGTTGCCGTTCTTCTCCGGGCTGTTGAAGTACGCCCGCGGGTACCAGCGGCGGGCCAGCTCCTTGACCGAGGAGACGTCCACGATGCGGTAGTGGAGATAGCTCTCCAGCGTGGCCATGTCCCGCAGCAGGAAACCGCGGTCCGTCCCGACGGAGTTCCCGCAGAGCGGGGCCTTGCCCGGCTCCTTGACGTGCTCACGTACGTAGGAGAGGACCTGCTCCTCGGCGTCCGCCAGGGTCGTCCCCCCGGCGAGCTCCTCCAGCAGGCCGGAGGCCGTGTGCATCTGGCGCACCACGTCCGGCATCGTCTCCAGGGCCGCGTCCGGCGGGCGGATCACGATGTCCACCCCTTCACCGAGCACGTTCAGCTCAGAGTCGGTGACCAGCGCGGCCACCTCGATGAGCGCGTCATCCGACAGCGAGAGTCCGGTCATCTCGCAGTCGATCCACACCATGCGATCGTTCATGTGTCTCACCCTACGGCCCGCCCCCTCCGGTTATCCCGCCCGTGCGTCCCGCCGGGGCGGCGGATCGCGCCCCGGCCTCATGCGAAGGGGCCCGCACCCGAAGGTGCGGGCCCCGCGCGTCCGCCGACGTCCGACTACGGCGCGCTGCGCTGTCCCGGCAGGCTCGGCCTGCCCGTCGCGTACAGCTCCGCCCGTTCCCGCATCGCCTCCGCGGAGAGCGAGGCCGCCGCGCCCAGGCCGGCCGCCGCGGTGCGGCGGGTCTGCATCGGGACCGGGCCCGAGTGCTCCTGGTGCAGTGACGGCGGCGGTCCGACCGGACCCGTCGGCCCGTCCGGATCCGTGACCCGGTCGGCCTGGGGCCTGCGGGCGCGGTACGCCGCCCGGTACGCGGCCGGCGACGAGCCGAGCTGCCGCCGGAAGTGACCCCGCAGCGCCACCGGCGAACGGAAGCCGCAGCGGCCCGCGACCTCGTCCACCGAGTAGTCGGACGTCTCCAGGAGACGCTGCGCCTGCAGGACGCGCTGAGTGATCAGCCACTGCAGGGGAGCGCTTCCGGTGAGCGAGCGGAACCGGCGGTCGAAGGTGCGGCGGCTCATGTAGGCGCGAGCCGCCAGCGTCTCGACGTCGAACTGCTCGTGGAGATGCTCCAGCGCCCAGGCGACGACCTCCGCGAGGGGGTCGGCGCCGATCTCCTCCGGCAGTGACCGGTCGAGATAGCGCTCCTGGCCTCCGCTGCGCCGCGGCGGGACCACCAGACGACGGGCGAGCGCGCCGGCCGCCTCGTTGCCGTGGTCCGTCCGCACGATGTGGAGACAGAGATCGATTCCGGCCGCCGTACCCGCGGAGGTCAGCACGTCGCCGTCGTCCACGAAGAGCTCGCGGGGGTCGACGTGCACCGACGGATAGCGCTTGGCCAGCGTCGGCGCGTACATCCAGTGGGTGGTCGCCGGACGGCCGTCCAGCAAACCGGCCGCGGCGAGCACGAAGGCGCCGGTGCACAGCCCGACTATGCGGGCGCCTTCCTCATGGGCGCGGCGCAGTGCGTCGAGCGCCTCCTCCGGTGGTGGCGAGGTGATCGACCGCCAGGCGGGCACGACGACCGTGCCGGCCCTGGAGATCGCTTCCAGGCCATGTGGTGCGGTGAGTTCCAGGCCCCCTGTGGTCCGCAGCGGGCCTTCCTCGCCGGCACACACCAAAAGGCGGTAGCGCGGCACGCCGGCGTCCTGGCGGTCAATCCCGAACACCGACAGCGGAATGGAACTCTCGAAAATGGGGCCGCCGCTGAACAGCAGCACCGCGACGATCTCCTTGCGGCGTCGCCCGGACAGTTTCCGGGCCGCGGATTCCGGCGCGGCAGTGGAGTCGTGGCTCATCCTGCTAAGCCCCCCTCGGTGGTCGCGGCTCCTCGGTTGTGTCGCTCCTGCACGTTTCCCCTCGGTCCTGCACGAGTCCCCCGCCGTAAGACAAGATCGAATCTACTGTGTCCCGTTGAGCCAAGGTGACCAGTTCGCTACTCCGTAGAATGTCGACATGGCAACTTGGCGTGAAGCATTCGATCACGAAGCGTTGCACTCGTGGGCGCCGCAGGGAAGTGCGCCTCGTGGCAGTGGCCAATCCACGTAGGGTGCGCGAGCCCTCCGTACCCCTTTAGGTGCAGGTCGAACGGGGGTTGGGGGGTCGTTCGAGCAAGGGATGAGCCACTACCGGAAGTTGGCTGAAAAGAAGCGTAGGTGTACGCGCAAACCGGTCAGTCGACCGGCTTGCCTCCCCTGGTGTGACGAGCGCCTCGGTGAACTCCCGTGCCGTTCCCGCCCCGTGGGCCGATCCGCGCCCCCGACCCGTTCCCGCGTCCCCTGACCCCCGCGCTCCGCGTGCCGCCCGGACCGCCCCTCCCGTGCCGTCCGCGCCGGTGCGGGGCAGGCCGGCGTGCGCGTGAGGGAGCCGTGCCGCGCCGCTCGCCGGCCGGCGGTGCCGCCCCCCGCTCGGACTGACGCAGCAGGATCACACAGGCCCCCGTCACGGCGGCGAGACCGAGAGCCGTACCGGCCGCTCCGGCGAGTGAGCTGCCGCACCAGAGGAGGACCGCCGGGACCACGACGCAGGCGAAGGCCGCCCAGCGGACCACGTCGCTCACGGCGTCCACCGCGCCGGGCGCCGGGGGGCGCGGACCGGAGCGTGTTCCCGATCGCGATCCGGGGCGTGATCCCGAACGGGATCCGGGGGGCGGCGAGGGTGACGGGGAGGGGGCGGGGCGGACCCCTGGGGCGGGGGGTGCCGAGGGTGCGGGGGAACGGGGGGCGGCGTCGGGTCCGGACACGTGCTGCTCCCTGGTGCTCCGGTGTTCTCCGTGCTCCCCACGGCGTGTGATCTCCATGGCGTGCCTCGGCGGCGGCGGCCGCGACCGGTTCAACGCGTGTTCGACCCGCCGGTCACTGCCCGGCGGGTGGGGCGTGTGCCCGGAAGGGGGCCGCCCGGTCCCGCCGGGCGGCGGAGTTCCCCGTTCCCGGGCGCCGGTGCAAATTCACGGGGAGCCCTGCGCAAACCGCCTGTACGGGGCAGCAACCATTGCGTTACGGGCACCCTCTCGTGCATGCTCCCTGGAATGCCGCGTAAGGCGCGCGGGATCTGGGCAGAGGAGGCGTGCCGCCGTACCCTTGGGGGTATGGGGTTGGGAAGATGTTTCCCAGACACAGCTCTGCCGTTCGTTGTCGTCCCCACCACGAGGATCCAAACGCCGAGACACCCATGGCCGGTCACGAATTCTTCGATCCCGCGGACCGCAAGCGCCCGCTCGCCGATCCCACGGCGGCCGAGCCCCTGGCGGCGGAAGAACCCCGCCAGTCCTGCGATCCCGCTTTCAAGCACGGCGTCGTCGTCGGTTTCGACGGTTCGACGTCCAGCGAGCGTGCCCTCGCCTACGCGATCGGGATGGCGCACCGCGCCGGCTCGGGCCTGATCATCGTCCATGTGGCCAACCGGCTGCCCACCACGGTGTGGGCGGGCTGCGAACCGCCGGTCTTCGTCGACGTCCCCGACCACCGCACCGAGGTGCTGGGGCTCGAACTCGCCTGCGCCGAATACCTCTCCGAGGTGCCCTGGATCCTGGTCGAGCGCGGCGGCGACATCTGCCACGAACTCGAGGAAGTGGGGCGGGAGTACGAGGCGGACGCGATAGTCGTGGGCTCCACGCACGGCATCGTCGGGCGCATCTTCGGCTCGGTCGCCGGACGCCTCGCCAAGCGCGCCAAGCGCCCTGTCATCGTCATTCCCTGACGCCCCGCCCGCCCGCGACGCGGGTCGCCGGTGTTCTCCGTGCGGTGAGTGAACCTACTGGCGCGTAGAGGTGTTTGTGCCTTTGTGAAGGGCATATACGGGACGCCGGTCCGACGCGGCGACCGGTACGGCGCAGCACAACTGCACAGGCATGAAGGGAGCCCGCCGTGGACAACGACGTCTCTGCGGGAAGCACCACCACCATCGTCGGAAGACTCGCGCTCGGTGTGACCCTGCTGGCCTTCGGCCTCGGGTACACCGACTTGATCGACGGAGTGACGGCGGCCGACGCCGTGTCACTGGCCCACTACGTAGGCGGGGTCGCGCTGTTCGTCGCCGGTCTGCTCGCTCTCCGCGACCGTGACACGGCCAACGGCACGGCCTTCACGGGAATCGGCGCCCTCTGGTTCACCTGGGCCGTCTCGGCCGGCGGCCAGGTCTCCGACAACGCGGCGGGACTCTTCCTGCTGCTCTTCGCGCTCGTCGTGCTCTCGCTCGCCCTCGCGGGCGGGGACACCCTCGGCCAGGGCGCCTACGGACTGTTCTTCGTCTCGCTGCTGCTTCTCGCCGTCGGCCGCTTCGCGGACAGCGGCGCTCTGGGCAAGGCCGGCGGCTGGTTCGCCGTCGCGGCCGGCGCGGTCGCCTGGTACGCGGCGACCGCCGCTCTCGCCCACTGGCCCACCGCACTTCCGCGACGCGCCGCCGGCCGGGGGGTGACGGCCACCGGCTGACCTCGGCGCGGGCCGGGGTATTGGGCGGCTCCGGCCCTTGAAGAACGATCCCCGTGCGCGGGTGGTGCGCACGGGGATCGTCCATGTCCGGTCGCCGGCAGGGGACTTGCCCGGCGGGGAAGGGGCGGGCGGACCAACGGCCGGTGGTCCGCCCGGTGGTGACTACTCGACGGTGACGGACTTGGCGAGGTTTCGCGGCTTGTCGATGTCCCGGCCGAGCGCCAGCGCCGTGTGGTAGGCGAGGAGCTGGAGCGGGATGCCCATCAGGATCGGGTCGAGCTCGTCCTCGTTCTTCGGGACGACGATCGTCTGGTCGGCCTTCTCCTGGTGCTGGTGCGCGACCGCGAGGATCTGGCCGCTGCGGGCCTTGATCTCCTCCAGGGCGGCGCGGTTCTTCTCCAGCAGGTCGTCGTCGGGAACGATCGCGACCGTGGGGAGCGCCGGCTCGATGAGCGCCAGCGGACCGTGCTTGAGCTCGGAGGCCGGGTACGCCTCGGCGTGGATGTACGAGACCTCCTTGAGCTTCAGGGAGGCCTCACGGGCCACGGGGTAGCCCCGGACGCGGCCGATGAAGAGCATCGAGCGGGCCTCGGCGTACTGCTCGGCCAGCTTCTTGATCTCGTCCTCCTGCTCCAGGATCTCGGCGATCTGGGCGGGGAGCTTGCGCAGGCCCTCGATGATCCGCTTGCCGTCGCGGACCGAGAGGTCGCGGGTGCGGCCGAGGTGCAGGGCGAGCAGCGCGAAGGCGACGGTGGTGTTGGTGAAGCACTTCGTCGAGACGACGCAGACCTCGGGGCCGGCGTGCACGTACATGCCGCCGTCCGCCTCGCGGGCGATCGCCGAGCCGACGACGTTGACGACGCCGAGGACCCGGGCGCCCTTGCGCTTCAGCTCCTGCACGGCGGCGAGGACGTCGTAGGTCTCACCGGACTGGGAGACCGCGATGTAGAGGGTGTCGGGGTCGACGACCGCGTTGCGGTAGCGGAACTCGGAGGCCGGCTCGGCGTCCGCGGGGATACGGGCCAGCTCCTCGATCATCTGGGCGCCGATCATGCCCGCGTGGTACGAGGTGCCGCAGCCGAGGATCTTCACGCGGCGCACGGCGCGCGCGTCGCGGGCGTCCAGGTTCAGGCCGCCGAGGTGGACCGTCGAGAACCGGTCGTCGATCCGGCCGCGCAGCACGCGGTCCACGGCCTCGACCTGCTCGTGGATCTCCTTGTGCATGTACGTGTCGTGGCCGCCCATGTCGTACGAGGCGGCCTCCCACTCGACGGTGGTCGGCTCGGAGGTCGTCCGGGTGCCCTCGGTGGTGTACGTCCGGAAGTCGTCGGCCTTGAGCGTGGCCATCTCGCCGTCGTCCAGCGTGACTATCTGGCGGGTGTGGGTGACCAGGGCGGCGATGTCCGAGGCGACGAACATCTCCTTCTCGCCGATGCCGAGCACGACGGGGGAGCCGTTTCGGGCCACCACGATGCGGTCGGGGAAGTCGGCGTGCATCACCGCGATGCCGTAGGTGCCCTCTATGACCCGCAGCGCCTCGCGGACCTTGTCCTCGAGCTTCTCCTGCTGGGAGCGGGCGACCAGGTGGGTGAGCACCTCGGTGTCCGTCTCGGAGAGGAACTCGACGCCGTCGGCCTCGAGCTTCTTCCGCAGGTCGGAGGCGTTGTCGATGATGCCGTTGTGGACGACCGCGACCTTGTTGTCGCCGGACATGTGGGGGTGCGCGTTCTCGTCGGAGGGGGCGCCGTGCGTGGCCCAGCGGGTGTGGGCGATGCCGGTGGTGCCGGCGAAGCGCTTGGGAACCTTCGCCTCCAGGTCGCGGACGCGGCCCTTCGCCTTGACCATCTTCAGGCCGGCCGACTTCGGGGAGGTCACGACTATGCCCGCCGAGTCGTAGCCGCGGTACTCCAGGCGCTGAAGGCCTTCGAGGAGCAGCGGGGTCACATCACGCCTGCCGATGTATCCGACGATTCCGCACATATACGTAAAATCCCTCAGCCGTAAACGATGCGGCGCAGTTGCCTGAGCGTGAGCTCGGGCGGCGCGACCGCGCGATATTTCAGGTCCGCCTCGATCCGTTCGAAGATCGACTCGTTCACCAGGCCCTGGGCCTGGAGCTCGCGGTGGCGGCGGCGGACGAACTCCTGGGCCGTCTCGTCGAAATAGGCGAGAACGTCCTGGATCACCCGCAGCGCCTCACCCCGGTTCAGGGGGGTCGACCGCGTCAAATGATCAACGAGTTCGTCGTGCACCCGTTGATCCTGGGGTACCGGAAGACGATTCGCAAGAATCTTGCCCGATATCGGGCAAGTGCTTGTTGAATCTCTCATGGTGTGCTGTTTGCGGGCTGTCCATCCGGCGTCCTGCGGCCCGTCGATTGCCCGGAGCAACTTCTGGAGCCATGGACACTCCACGCATGGGCGTACCCGAGCAGCTCGCCGAGAAGATGACCATGGCCGAGCAGCACGAGTACCTTCGCGCCAAGTTCTCCCGGCGCAACATGATCAGAGGCGGCGCCGTGACCATCGGCGCCGTCGCGGGCGGGGCCTTCGTGCCCGGCGCCGCACAGGCCGCCGTCCCGGCGGGGCGGACGGCCGCCCCCGCCTCCACGGACAAGGTCGACGGCGCGCTCGTCGCCCCCTTCGGCCGCCACCTCGCCTTCGGCAACGACCCGCGCACCGAGATGACCGTCTCCTGGCAGGTGCCGACCGCGGTCAGCAAGCCCTACATCCGCGTCGGCGCCCACCCCTGGGACCTCTCGCGCAAGATCGAGGCCGAGGTGCGCACCCTCTACACCCCGGCCGGCGTGGGCGCGAGCGGCGACCACACCCAGTACTACCTGCACGCCAAGCTCACCCACCTGCGCCCCGGCAGGACCTACTACTACGGCGTCGGCCACGCGGGCTTCGACCCGGCCCAGCCGCACCTCCTCGGCACGCTCGGCACCTTCACCACCGCGCCCGACCGCGCCGAGCCCTTCACCTTCACCGCCTTCGGCGACGAGGGCGTCGGCTACCACGGCCTCGCCAACGACGCCCTGCTCCTCGCCCAGAACCCCGCCTTCCACCTGCACGCCGGCGACATCGCGTACGCGGACCCGGCGGGCCAGGGCAAGACCGCCGACACCGGCTTCGACTCGCGCATCTGGGACCAGTTCCTCGCCCAGACCGAGACGGTCGCCAAGCAGGTGCCGTGGATGCCGGCCTACGGCAACCACGACATGGAGGCGTGGTACTCGCCCAACGGCTACGGCGGCGAGGAGGCCCGCTGGACGCTTCCGGACAACGGACCCGACAAGGCCAACCTGCCGGGCGTCTACTCCTTCGTCCACGGCAACACGGCGATCATCTCGCTCGACGCCAACGACATCTCCTTCGAGATCCCGGCCAACCTCGGCATCTCCGGCGGCACCCAGACCAAGTGGCTGGAGGCGCAGCTCAAGAAGTACCGCGCCTCGAAGGACATCGACTTCGTCGTGATCTTCTTCCACCACTGCGCGTACTGCACCTCCACGGCGCACGCCTCGGAGGGGGGCGTGCGACAGGAGTGGGTGCCGCTCTTCGAGAAGTACACCGTCGACCTGGTGATCAACGGCCACAACCACCAGTACGAGCGCACGGACGTCATCAAGGGCAACGCGGTCACCAAGAAGCTGCCGATCGGCGGCACGGCGTACACCGAGACCGAGGGTGTCGTGTACGTGACGGCGGGCGCGGCCGGCCGCAGCCTGTACGCGTTCACCGCCCCCGAGTCCTACGAGGGCAAGGAGAACGAGGTCGAGTCCGTCGCCTCGTTCGTCAACCTCAAGGACGGCAAGCAGAACGAGACGGTCACCTGGTCGCGCGTGCGCTACCTCAACTACTCGTTCCTGCGCGTCGACGTCCAGCCGGCCGCGAAGGGGCACCTGGCCACCCTGAAGGTCCGCGGCATCGCCGAGACCGGCGCGGAGGTCGACCACTTCACGATCGCGCGCCGGGCCAAGTAGCCCCCAGGGCCCCGTACCCGGCCACGCGGGGTACCACCGGTCCACCGGCACCAGGTACGCCCGGAAGGCGGGGCGTACCGCCTCCCTGACCGGCGGCCGGCCCCCGCGCGGCGGTCCTCGCCCGCCCGTTCCTACAGGCGCTTGAGGACCGCCTGCTTGGCCAGGGCGAACTCCTCGTCCGTCAGGACGCCCTCCCTGCGCAGCTCGC
Source organism: Streptomyces sp. NPDC096324 (assembly GCF_044763015.1). Taxonomy (NCBI): domain Bacteria; kingdom Bacillati; phylum Actinomycetota; class Actinomycetes; order Kitasatosporales; family Streptomycetaceae; genus Streptomyces; species Streptomyces sp. NPDC096324. Next base: position 266,783 of record NZ_JBIWFK010000003.1, read on the forward strand.
CCAGTTCGCGGAGCCTGCGCAGGAGGGCGTCGTGGTCGGCCCCGGGCTCCGGTCCCGCGGCCGCCTCCCCGCCGGGCTCCCCGCCCGGCCGGTCCTCCACCGCCGCCGCCGGATGCGGGAGCCGCACCTGCACGGCCGCCGCGACCAGCGCCATCAGCGGGTCCCGCTTGAAGCCCCACAGCTCCACGGAGTCGGGGTCGTACTTCGGCGGCGCCTTGGTCCCGGAGCCGCGGACGGTGAAACGCAGACAGCCGTTCTCCAGCCCGGCCGCGGGCCGCCACTCGACGGCCGTTATGTCCACGAGCGCCAGCGTCCGGGCACCCGCCGCGGACTTCGCGTCCTCCGTCTTCCAGTTCCACTCCAGACGTACGCGCTCGCCGTCGAAGCTCGCCGTGCCGTCCCCCGCGGACGCGGACAGCGGCACCGCCGGGCCGGGCAGCAGATAGCCGTCGACCGGGCCCGTGGGGACCTGGTCGAGGAGCAGCGCGCCCCGCACCTCGTCCACGAAGTACTCGGCGACGCCGAACCGGTCGGCCTCCACCGTGAGCTGATACGGGTCGTTCGGCTCCGCGAGCTTGCCGCCCGTCGCCTGGAGCAGCGGGTCGGCGCCGTCGCGCAGCCGGAGCCTGAGCCGCCCTGCCTTCCTGCCCTGCTCCAGCGAGACGCCCGCCAACGCGCCCAGTGGCACGGTGAGTTCACCCAGCGTCCGGCGCAGCAGGCCGACGTTCTTGTCCCGTCCCGGGGTCAGCCGCAGCGTGTCGCCGTCGAAGATCCACGTGCCGTCCCGCTGGATGATTTCCGCCATGAGGAGGATTGTTCCACCGCGACTGAGGCAGAGTGGTCTCGACCAATTCGAGGTTTCGACCACAACGAAGGGCACGGCGGGGAAAGCGGCCGAGGACGGGCCGGGAGAGCCCTCGCCGGGCACCGAAGGGAGCGCATGTGAGACAGCACCACAGAACGCCCCGCCTTCTCGGTACGCTGCTGCTCGTGGCGGCGGCCGGCTTCTCCCTCGTGGGCGCGGCACCGCACACCCGGGCCACCGCCACCCCACCGGGCCGCGTCGTCCCGGCCCCCGCCTCCGTCGAACCGGGCGGAGCCCCGTACCGCATCACCGGTGACACCCGCATCCGTGTCGACGACTCGCGCGCGGTCCGCGCCGTCGGCGAGTACCTCGCGGACATCCTGCGGCCCTCCACCGGATACCGGCTGCCGGTCGCCTCGCACGGTTCCGGAGCGATCCGGCTCCGGCTCGGCGGCAAGGGCCTCGGCGCCGAGGGCTACCGGCTCGACAGCGGGACCTCTGGCGTCACGATCACGGCCGGCGAGCCCGCGGGCCTCTTCCACGGCGTCCAGACCCTGCGTCAGCTCCTGCCCGCCGCCGTCGAGAAGCACTCCGTCCAGCGCGGCCCCTGGCTGATCGCCGGCGGAACCATCAAGGACAGCCCCCGCTACGCCTACCGCGGAGCCATGCTCGACGTCTCCCGGCACTTCTTCACCGTCGCCCAGGTCGAGCGGTACATCGACGAACTGGCCCTGTACAAGGTCAACAAGCTGCATCTGCACCTGAGCGACGACCAGGGCTGGCGCATCGCCGTCGACTCCTGGCCCCGGCTCGCGGCCCACGGCGGCTCCACCCAGGTCGGCGGCGGACAGGGCGGCTTCTACACCAAGGCCGACTACCGCGAGATCGTCCGGTACGCCTCCTCGCGCTTTCTGGAGGTCGTCCCGGAGATCGACATGCCCGGACACACCAACGCCGCCCTCGCCTCGTACGCGGAACTGAACTGCGACGGGGTCGCGCCGGACCTCTACACCGGCACCGACGTCGGCTTCAGCTCGCTGTGCGTGGGCAAGCCGGTGACGTACTCCTTCGTCGACGACGTGATCCGGGAGCTGGCCGCGCTCACCCCCGGCGGATACCTCCACATCGGCGGCGACGAGGCGCACTCCACCAGCCACGCCGACTACGTGACCTTCATGGACAAGGTGCAGCCCCTCGTCACCAAGTACGGCAAGAAGGTGATGGGCTGGCACCAGCTCACCGGGGCCACCCCGGCGAAGGGCGCCCTCGCCCAGTACTGGGGGCTCGACGACACCAGTGCCGAGGAGAAGGCGCAGGTCGCCGCCGCCGCGCGGAACGGGACCGGGCTCGTGCTGTCGCCCGCGGACCGGCTCTACCTCGACATGAAGTACACCGCCGACACCCCGCTCGGCCAGGACTGGGCCGGTCTGGTGGAGGTGCGGCGCGCCTACGACTGGGACCCGGGGAGCTACCTGCCCGGTGTGCCCGCCTCGGCCGTCAAGGGCGTCGAGGCGCCGCTGTGGACGGAGACGATCCAGAACTCCGCGGACATCGACGTCATGGCCTTCCCGAGGCTGCCCGGCGCCGCCGAGCTCGGCTGGTCCCCCGCCTCCACGCACGACTGGGACACCTACAAGGTGCGCCTCGCCGCCCAGGCGCCCCGCTGGGACGCCCTCGGCATCGCGTACTACCGCTCGCCCCAGGTCCCCTGGCCCGCGCGCTAGGCGGAAAGCGACGGGCGCCCCGGAGGACCGTCTCCGGGGCGCCCGCCCGTCTCAGGGCTCCTGGAACGCGTCAGGAGCCCGGTGCTCAGAACCCGGCGATCGGGTTCTTCAGGGTGCCGATCAGTTGCAGCGCGCTCGACGGATCCGCCAGGTCGACCATCTGCCGGTTGTCGCGCAACTGGAGCCGGTTGAGGCAGGACAGCGCGAACTCGGGCGCGAACAGGTCGTACTGCCGGAACTTGTCCTCGAGTTCGGGCGTCGCCTCCTGGTACGCGCGCACCGACTCGGCGACCGTCCGCCAGAAGTCCTCCTCGGAGAGGACTCCCTCCTCCGCGAGCTGGGCGGCCAGGAAGCGGAAGAAGCAGTCGAACACGTCCGTGAAGATGGACAGCAGCTTCGTGTCCTCGGGGACGTCGACGCGGATCCGCTCCACCGCGGGCGGCAGCACCGCCTGCGGGTCCATGACCACGATCTCCTCGGCGATGTCCTTGTAGACCGCCCGTCGCACCGCCCCGTCCTCCAGGACGAGGATGACGTTCTCGCCGTGCGGCATGTAGACCAGGTCGTACGCGTAGAAGCTGTGCAGGAGCGGGGTGAGGTAGGCGCGCAGATAGCCGCGCAGCCACTCCACCGGCGTCAGACCCGACCGCTCGATCAAGGCGGCCGCGAACGAGGCGCCCTCGTGGTCGACATGGACGAGGGACGCCATCGTCGCCAGGGACTCGCCGTCCTGGAGCGAGGGGACCGGGCTCTCGCGCCACAGCGCGGCGAGCATCTTGCGGTACGGGGAGTACCGGTCGGTGGCCGCCTCGTACTCCAGATGCCGGTAGCCGACGGCCGCCCGCTCGCGGATGATCGACAGACCCGTCGACTTCAGCACCGGGTCGTTCTCGACGAGCTGGGCCAGCCAGTCGTTGATGGCCGGGGTCGCCTCCATGTAGGCGGCGGACAGACCCCGCATGAAGCCCATGTTCAGAACGCTCAGCGCCGTCTTCACGTAGTGCTTGTGCGGGCTGCTGGTGTTGAAGAACGTCCGGATGGACTGCTGGGCCAGGTACTCGTCGTCGCCCTCGCCGAGACAGACCAGGCGCCGCTGGGCCACCTCGGCCGCGAACGTCACGGACAGCTTGTTCCACCACTGCCAGGGGTGGACGGGTATGAGGAGGTACTCCTCGGGGTCGAGCCCCCGCTCGCGCAGGATCCCGTCGAACCGCTCGACCGTCTCCGCGCCCAGCTCGTCACGCACGAAGGACTCGTACTCGATGCCGACGCCCGCCGTGAAGGCGGCCCGTGAGCGGTGCGCCGCCAGCCACACCAGCCGCACCGGGTTCGCGGTCTCGGGAGCGTAGGCGAGGTAGTCGTGCACACCGAAACCGAGCCGCCCGTTGTTGGCGACGAAGCAGGGGTGCCCCTCGGTCATGCCGGTCTCGATGGCCTGGAAGCCGGCGCCGGCCAGCTCGCGGACCGGGACGCGCGGCTTGGTGAGCTTGTAGCAGGTGCCCGCGAGGGTGGAGGAGATCTCCTCCAGGTAGACCGGCAGGATCTGGTCGCTCAGACCGAGCGACGTCTTCAGCTCGATGAAGAAGTCCAGCGCCGACAGCGGGAGTTCGGCACCGTCGCGGTGCCGGGTGATGGACTCGGCGGCCACCTGCCAGTGGTCGAGCAGGCGCCGGGTCGCGGTGAACCGGTAGCTCGTGAGCCCGTCGTCGCCGAGGACCTCGTAGCGGCCGTCCGGCAGGCTGCGCGGGGTGATCAGCCGCTCGTGGGCGAACTCGGCGAGCGCCTTGCGCAGAAGGAGGCGGTTGGCGTCGGCCCAGCGCTCGGGGGAGAGGTGGGCGACACTCTCGGCGGGGCTCACGCGGCCACCGCCTTGGCGAACTGCTCCCGGGTGCAGAAGCTCAGCAGCGCCTTCTTCTCCGGCTTCTGGATCTCTTCGACGGGCACGAAGCCGACGGCCTCGTTGAGGGCGTGCACGGCCGTGTTGGCCACGTCGGGCTCGACGACGACGCGCTCGGTCGCCGGGTCGGCGAACAGGTGCTCCATCACCGAGGTGATCACGGCCCGGGTGAAGCCGTGGACGGGGGTGTCGCTCGGGGCGACCAGGAAGTGCATGCCGACATCGCCCGGCCGCGGCTCGTACAGGCCGACGAGCTCGACGTAGCGGGGGTCGTAGCGCTCCATGAGGAAGACGGGCTCGCCGTCCAGGAGACCGAGGAAGGCGTCGTGGTGGTCACTGGCCGCGATGGCCATGTACTCGCGCTCCACGTCGTGCAGTCTCGCCTCCTGCATCATCCAGAAGGCGGCCTTGGGGTGGGTCACCCACCGGTGCAGCACCGGCGCGTCCTCGACGGGGTCGAGGGGGCGGACGGTGAAGGTGCCGATGGCGGTGGCGGTGGTCATACGGAGAACTCCTGGAACGCGATGGCCTTTTCGACCGGGTAGTACTCGGTGCCGAGCAGCTCGCGGATGATGGACGCGTTGCGGTACGGGCCCATGCCGAGGTCCGGTGAGGTGATCGAGTGGGTGTGGACGCCCGCGTTCTGCAGGAAGATCCCGCCGCCCGTGACGTCGATGGCGTAGTTGCGGGCCACGTCGAAGTTGCCCTGGGTGTCGTAGCGGAGCCGGTCCTTGACCGGTGCGAGGAACGCGGGCTCCGCGTACCGGTAGCCGGTGGCCAGCACCAGGCCCGTCGAGCTCAGCTCGTAGTCCCTGCCCTGCTCCTGCTGGCGGAACCCGAGGGTGTACGTGCCCCGGTCGTGGCGCGCGCTCTCCAGCGAGGAGTTGGTCAGCAGCCGGGCGGGAACCGGGCCGCCGAGGTTCTTCTGGTAGAGCAGGTCGAAGATCGCGTCGATCAGCTCCCCGTCGATGCCCTTGAACAGACCCTTCTGCTCCGACTGGAGGCGGTAGCGGGTCGCCTCGGGCAGCGCGTGGAAGTAGTCGATGTACTCCGGGGAGGTCATCTCCAGGGTCAGCTTGGTGTATTCGAGGGGGAAGAAGCGCGGCGAGCGGGTGACCCAGTTCAGCCGGTAGCCGTGGACGTCGATCTCGCTGAGCAGGTCGTAGAAGATCTCGGCGGCGGACTGGCCGCTGCCGACCAGGGTGATCGAGTCCTTGGCCTGGAGCTCCCGCTTGTGCTGCATGTAGCGGGAGTTGTGGATGAAGTCGCCGCCGAGGTCCGCGCAGGTCTCCGGGACGTGGGGCGAGGTGCCGGTGCCGAGGACCAGGTGCCGGGCGCGGAACAGCTCGCCGGCCTCGGTCCGTACGGTGTACACCTCGTCCTCGTACGTCACCTCCGCGACCGTCGTCCCGAAGCGGACGCAGCCCAACTTGGACGCGGCCCAGCGGCAGTAGTCGTCGTACTCGACGCGCAGCGGGTAGAAGTTCTCCCGGATGTAGAACGCGTACAGACGACCCGATTCCTTCAGGTAGTTGAGGAAGGAGTACGGGGAGGTCGGGTCGGCGAGGGTGACCAGGTCAGACATGAACGGGGTCTGCAGGTGCGCGCCCTCCAGGAACATGCCGGAGTGCCACTCGAAGTGGGGCTTCGACTCCAGGAAGACACCGTTGAGTTCGGCGATCGGCTCGGTGAGGCAGGCGAGGCCGAGGTTGAAGGGCCCGAGCCCGATCCCCACGAAGTCGTAGGTGGTGTCCGTGGATTCAGCAAGCGCGGTCAAGGGACTCTCCCAGGTACTGCTCGGCGTGGCCGGCGATCAGGTCGAGGACGGCGGCGATGTCGTCCTGTGTGGTCTCGGGGTTGAGCAAGGTGAACTTCAGGTAGTGGCGTCCGCCGACCTTGGTGCCCGCGACGACGGCGTCGCCGGACGCGAACAGGGCCTTGCGGGCGTACAGGTTGGCGCGGTCGATCTCGGCCGGGTCGGTGACGGCGGCCGGGATGTACCGGAAGACGAGGGTGGACAGCGAAGGCCGCACGACGACGTCGAAGCGCGGATCGGCGGCGAGCAGTTTCCAGCCCTCGGCCGCCAGGTCGCAGACCTCGTCGAAGAGTTCGCCGATGCCGTCGGCGCCCATGACGCGCAGCGTCATCCACAGCTTGAGCGCGTCGAAGCGGCGGGTGGTCTGGAGGGACTTGTCGACCTGGTTGGGGATGCGTTCCTCGACCATGCGGCGCGGGTTGAGGTACTCCGCGTGGTAGGTCGCGTGGCGCAGGGTCGCGGCGTCGCGGACCAGCACGGCCGAGGAACTCACCGGCTGGAAGAAGGACTTGTGGTAGTCGACGGTGACGGAGTCGGCCCGCTCGATGCCGTCGATGCGGTCCCGGTGCTTCAGCGAGGTGAGCAGTCCGCAGCCGTAGGCCGCGTCCACGTGCATCCAGGTGCCGAACTGGGAGCACAGTTCAGCGATCTCGGGCAGCGGGTCGATGGAGCCGAAGTCGGTGGTGCCCGAGGTGGCGACGACGGCCATGGGCACGAGGCCGTCCTGGCGGCAGCGCTCCAGCTCGTGGGCGAGGGCGACGGTCTGCATGCGCTTGTCGTGGTCGACGGGGATCGAGACGACGGCCTCGGGGGCGAGGCCGAGGAGTTTGGCCGACTTCTTGACGCTGAAGTGGCTGACCTCGGAGGCGAAGATCCGCAGATCGGCGAGGTTCTCCGCCTTGGCCTCCTCGCGGGCCAGGAGCAGGGCCTGGAGGTTGGACTGGCTGCCGCCGCTGGTGAACACCCCGTCCGCGGCCGGGCCGAGACCGATGCGCTCGTTCGTCCAGTCGATGAGCCTGCGCTCGATGAGGGTGCCGCCGGCGGACTGGTCCCAGGTGTCCAGCGAGGAGTTGACGGCGGACAGGACGGCCTCGCCGAGCACGGCCGGGATGACGACCGGGCAGTTGAGGTGGGCGAGGTAGCGCGGGTGGTGGAAGTAGACCGCGTCCCGGAGGTAGACCTCTTCCAGCTCGTCGAGGACGGCCGTGGTGTCGTGCAGCGGCTTGTCGAGGTCGATGCGCTCGATGCGGGGGGCGAGTTCGTCGACCGTGACACCCGTGAACGGGCGGTCGGTGGCGGCGAGTTTGGCGGCCACCCGCTCGACCCCTTCGGTCACGGAGCGGCGGTACCGGTCCGCGGTGGTGTCGTTGAGCAGGTGCGAGCGCATGTGGGGGTCCTCCGTGCGGGGAGACAGTCCGAGCGGGACACGGGAAAGGGCGAGGTCGCGACGTTCGACTTAGGTTAGCCTAACCTAAGTCGATCACGCTTCCTCGCCCTGGCCCGTCCTACGTGACGTACGCCTCCTTCCGGGCCGCGGATGGCCCCGGGGGAGCCGAACTACTCTCCCCGCTCCCGCAGTTGTTCCTCGGTCAGACCCTGCCGCCAGTACCCGACGAAGGTGACCCGCCGGCGGTCGATACCGCGCTCGCGCACCAGATGGCGGCGCAGCTCCCGCACGCACCCGGACTCGCCCGCGATCCAGGCGTAGGGGGCCTCGGCGGGCGGGAGGTGGGCCGACCGCAGGGCGTCGAGCGCCAGGGGGCGCTCCCCGGCGGTGTGGTCGTCCCCGACCAGCCAGGTGATCTCGGCGTCGGCCGGGGTGGCCAGGTCCTGGATGTCACCGGCGTGCGGGACCTCCAGCCAGGCCCGCACCCGCAGTCCGGCCGGGAGCGATTCGAGGATGGCGGAGACCGCGGGAAGGGCCGTCTCGTCGCCCCACAGGACCACGAGGTCGGCGTCCGCGGGCGGCCGGAAGCGGATGGCCCGGTTGTCCGCCACGGCGGGGCCGAGCAGGACCACCCGGTCGCCGGGCGCGGCGCCGGACGCCCAGCGCGAGGCGGGCCCGGCGGGGGCGGGTGCGCCCGGCTCCAGGCCGTGCAGCGCGAAGTCGATGTCGATCTCGTCGGGGTCGCGGCGCAGCGCCCGCAGGGTGTACGAGCGCATCACCGCCCGCACGTCGTCGGGCAGTTCGCGCCAGCCCTGCCACCAGTCGTCGCCGAGTTCGACGGGGACGGCGGGCTCGCTCTGGCCGGGGTGCGGGAGGAACAGGGACAGGGACTGGTCACGTCCGTCGGAGTGGAAGTCCCGCAGGTCGGGTCCGCCGAAGGTCACCCGGACCAGAGACGGGCCGAGCCGCCTCGCCCGTACGACCCGGAGGGTGAAGAAACGGAACGGGGCGGCTACGGCCGTCGTCATGCGTGCTCCTGAGTGATCGTCAGGGGGTCACCGCGGAGGGTGTCAGGCGACCTTCTTGGCGTTCTCGATGGCCTCGGCGAGGCGCTCGAGGGTCGGGGTGCACTTGTCGTACGACAGGATCGCCTCGGGCGTCCGGGCGATGACCTGGCCGGCCTTGACGGCGGGCAGCTTCTTCCAGGTGGCCTCGGTGATGTCGGCCGGCTGGATGGTCGCGCTGCGGTCGTCCATGATGATGATGTCGGCCGGGTACTGGTCGACGTTCTCCCAGCTCAGGTTCTCGAACCAGCCGCCGCTGGCCTTGAGGGCCTTGGCGGAGGGCTCGACGATGTTCACGCCGAGGGCCTTGAAGTACTCCAGGTCGATGGAGAGGTTGGAGCCGGACACGTAGAAGATGTCCTGGCTCGCGGAACCGGCCAGCACCTTGATCTCCGGGCGCGCCTTGGCGGCCTTGCGCAGCCGCTCGGCGGCGGCCTCGAACTTCTTCTTCGCCTCGACGATCTTCGCCGACTTCACGTCGGCGCCCAGGGACTCGGCCAGCGCGTACATGCGCTCCAGGGACTGGGGCATCTGGCGGTCGTAGACGGAGACGGCGACGCTCGGCGCGAGCTTGAGGATCTTGTCCTTGGACTCCTCGGGGACGTACCAGAGGGTGCCCGCGGAGTCGAACGTCGTGGAGATCAGCACGTCGGGGGCGAGGCCCGCGTACTTCTCGATGTTGAACTGGCCCCACTCGTTGCCGAGGACCGTCAGCTTGGTGACGTCCATGTCGCCGGCCTGGACGTCGGCCTTGCCGTCCTTGGTCGTGGTCGGGCCGAACACGCCCTTGACCTCGACGCCGTAGTCGAACAGGGCGGCGGCGACACCGGTGAAGGCGACGATGTTCGCCGGGGTCCTGTCCAGCTTCACGGTCGTGCCGCGGTCGTCCTTGAACGTCCAGGGGCCGGCCTTCGCCGCGGCCTTGGTCGCGTCCGAGCCAGCGCTTTTCGCGGCGTCGTCGTCACCGCAGGCGGCGAGGACGGCGCCGAGGCCGAGGGCGCCGCCCGCGGCGAGGATGCCGCGACGGGAGAGCTGAGTGGCACGGGCGTTGGACATGAGTGTGGCCGCTTTCGACATGGGGTGGAGAAGATCCACCGGATCAGTTCGAAGGTAGGTTAGCCTAACCTCAGCTGATGTCCAGCGGCTGGGGCACCTTGATCGAGTCCGCGGTCGACGACCCGTCCGACACACCGCGGCCACCGGCGCGTTCAGGCCACCGACGTGCAGCGGCCACCGGCGGGAGCAGGTCACCGACGTGCGGCGGCCACGCGCGCGCCCAGGCCACCGATGCCGCGGCCACCGGCGGGAGATGGCCACCGACGCACCGCGGCCACCGGCGGGCGGGTGCCCGTCGGTGGCCGCGGTGTGTCGGTCGTGCGCGGGTCTCAGCCCGTGAGGCCCAGTTCCCGGGCGATCAGCATGCGCTGTACCTCGCTCGTGCCCTCGCCGATCTCCAGGATCTTGGAGTCGCGCCACATACGGGCGACCGGGTACTCGTTCATGAAGCCGTAGCCGCCGTGGACCTGGGTGGCGTCACGGGCGTTGTCGACGGCGATCGTGGAGGAGTACAGCTTGGCGACCGCCGCCTCCTTCTTGAAGGGCTCGCCCGCGACCAGACGGGACGCGGCGTCACGCCAGCCGACGCGGGCCATGTGCGCCTTCATCTCCATGTCGGCGATCTTGAACTGGATCGCCTGGTTGGCACCGATCGGGCGCCCGAACGCGTGCCGCTCCTTGGCGTACTTGACGGACTCGTCGACACAGCCCTGGGCGAGACCCGTGGCCAGCGCCGCGATGGCGATGCGGCCCTCGTCCAGGATGCGCAGGAACTGCGCGTAGCCGCGGCCCTCCTCGCCGAGCAGGTTGGCCGCCGGGACACGCACGTCCGAGAAGGACAGCTCACGGGTGTCGGAGGCGTTCCAGCCGACCTTCGAGTACGGGGCGGCGACCGTGAAGCCGGGGGTGCCGGAGGGGACGATGATCGCGGAGATCAGCGGCTTGCCGTCGGGCTTGCGGCCGGTGACCGCGGTGACCGTCACCAGGCCCGTGATGTCCGTGCCCGAGTTGGTGATGAAGCACTTGCTGCCGTTGATGACCCATTCGTTCGTCTCGGGGTCGAGCCGGGCCGTCGTACGGGTCGCGCCCGCGTCCGAGCCGCCGTCCGGCTCGGTCAGGCCGAACGCGCCCAGGATCTCGCCGGAGCACAGCCGCGGGAGCCACTCCCGCTTCTGCTCCTCGGTGCCGAACAGGTGGATCGGCATGGCGCCCAGCGAGACGCCCGCCTCCAGGGTGATGGCCACGGAGGAGTCGACCCGGGCCAGTTCCTCCAGGACGATGCCGAGGGCGAGGTAGTCGCCGCCCATGCCGCCGTACTCCTCGGGGAACGGCAGCCCGAACAGGCCCATGCGGCCCATCTCCCGCACGATCTCGTACGGGAACTCGTGCCGCTCGTAGAAGTCGCCGATCTTCGGCGCCACGACGTCGTGCGCGAACTCCTCGACCGTGCGGCGGAGTTCTTCGAGCTCGGGGGAGAGGCGGTGGTCCAGGGACATCGTGTTCACTCCTGGTGGGACTGCGTCGTTTGACCGATGGCTTTGACGGTGCGGGACGGGCTGGGTCGGCCCAGTTGTCCGGCCATCCACACGCTTGTGGCGGTGAGGCGGCCGAGGTCGACCCCGGTGTCGATACCGAGGCCCTGGAGCATCCATACGAGGTCTTCCGTGGCGAGGTTGCCCGTCGCCGACTTCGCGTACGGGCAGCCGCCGAGGCCGCCCGCGGAGGCGTCGACGGTGGCGACGCCGTGCTGGAGGGCGGCCAGGGTGTTGGACAGCGCCTGGCCGTACGTGTCGTGGAAGTGCACGCCGAGCGCGCTGGTGGGCACGCCCTCCTCGTTCAGTTCGGCGAGCAGGGCCTGCACATGGCCCGGTGTCGCCACGCCGATCGTGTCGCCGAGGCTCAGCTCGTCACAGCCCATGTCCCGCAGCGCCTTGCAGACGCGGACGACCTGGTGGACCGGGACGGGCCCCTCCCACGGGTCGCCGAAACACATCGAGACATAGCCGCGGACGGAGAGCCGCGCCTCCTTGGCGCGGTTCACCACCGGCTCGAACATGGCGAGCGCCTCGTCGACCGTCCGGTTGAGGTTGGCCTTCGCGAAGGACTCCGTCGCGCTGGCGAAGACGGCCACGTGCCGGGCGCCGAGCGCCAGCGCCCGCTCCAGCCCGCGCTCGTTCGGCACCAGCACCGGGAGCGCCACCGGCAGGTCGGCGACCTGGGGGAACAGCTGTTCCGCGTCGGCCAGTTGGGGAACCCACTTGGGGTGGACGAAGCTGGTCGCCTCGATCGTGGTCAGGCCCGCGTCCGCGAGGCGGCGGATGAACTCCGCCTTCACCTCGGTCGGTACGGTCGCCTTCTCGTTCTGGAGCCCGTCGCGCGCGCCGACCTCGTAGATCCGCACCCGGGCGGGCAGGTCCTGGGTCGGTACGGCCATCGGCAGGCCGAGTTCGGAGGTGTTCACGCCGTCTCCTCCGCGGGAGTGATGACGGCCAGGACCTGGTCCATGGCGACCGTCGTGCCGGGGGTGACGTCCAGTTCGCTGACCGTCCCGGCGTGCGGCGCGGAGATGACGTGCTCCATCTTCATCGCCTCGACCACCAGCAGGCTCTGCCCGGCGGCCACCTCGTCGCCGACGGCGACCTTCACGACGGTCACCGTGCCGGGCATGGGGGCGGTCAGCGAGTCGGCGCCCGCGTGCGCGGAGCCGGTGAGCGACGCGGCCACCGGGTCGTGGTCGCGCACGTGCCAGGCGTCGCCGTCGCGGCCGATCCAGTCGGCGGCGCGGTGGAAGGTGTGCCGCACCCCGTCGAGGGTCACCGCGACGCGGTCGGCGGTGACCGTGTGGGTGCCGCGCGGGGTGTACTCCACCGGGTCGAGGACCCGCAGGGAGAAGCCGACCGGCTTCGGGGTGCCGCCGAGCCGCCAGCCGCTCGGCACCGAGAACGGGTCGGTCCAGCCCTCGCCCGACGGGGCCAGAGCGGCGAGCCGGACCGCCGCGGCCGCCTCGTACACCTCCTCGGGCACCTCGGACGACACCAGGCCGTCGGCCTCCCGCTCGACCAGACCGGTGTCCAGGTCGCCGGCCACCACGTCCGGGTGGGCCAGCAGCCGGCGCAGGAAGCCCGCGTTCGTCTGGACCCCGAGCGTGACCGTCTCGGCGAGGGCCGCCCGGAGCCTGCGCAGCGCGGTCGGGCGGTCGGGGCCGTACGCGATGACCTTGGAGAGCATCGGGTCGTAGAGGCTGCCGACCTCGGTGCCCTCCGTCAGGCCCGAGTCCGTGCGCACGCCGTCGCCCTGAGGTTCGTGCAGCGCGAGCACCGTGCCCCCGGAGGGGAGGAAGCCGCGCGCCGGGTCCTCGGCGCAGATCCGGGCCTCCACCGCGTGCCCGGTGAGGGTGATGTCCCGCTGCTCGTACGGCAGGTGCTCGCCGGCGGCGACCCGAAGCTGCCACTCGACGAGGTCGAGGCCGGTGATCAGCTCGGTGACCGGGTGCTCCACCTGGAGGCGGGTGTTCATCTCCATGAAGTAGTACGAGGACGGGTCGCCGCCGGGGACGATGAACTCCACCGTGCCCGCGCCCCGGTAGCCGCAGGAGCGGGCCGCCTGGACGGCCGCCTCTCCCATCGCGGCGCGCGTGGCGTCGTCGAGGAGCACGCTGGGCGCCTCCTCGATGATCTTCTGGTGACGGCGCTGGAGGGAGCACTCGCGCTCGCCCAGGTGCACGACGTTGCCGTGGCCGTCCGCCAGGACCTGGATCTCGATGTGCCGGGGCCGGTCGACCCAGCGCTCGACGAGGAGCGTGTCGTCGCCGAAGGAGGCGCGCGCCTCGCGCCGTGCGGCGGCGATCTCGTCGGCCAGGACCCCGGTGTCGCGCACCAGGCGCATGCCCTTGCCGCCGCCGCCCGCGCTCGGCTTCAGGAGCACCGGGACGCCGATCTCGCGGGCGGCCGCGATCAGCTCCGCGTCCGTCAGACCGCTGCCCGAGGAGCCGGGTACGACCGGGACGCCGGCCGCCTTCACCGTCTCCTTGGCGCGGATCTTGTCGCCCATCAGGGAGATCGCCTCGGCGGACGGGCCGATGAAGACCAGCCCGGCCTCCGCGCAGGCCCGCGCGAAGGCGGCGTTCTCGGCGAGAAAGCCGTACCCCGGGTGCACCGCCTGGGCGCCGGTGCGGGCCGCCGCCTCCAGCAGTCGCTCCACCGACAGATAGCTCTCCGACGCGGGCGCCGGTCCGATCCGTACGGCCGTGTCGGCCTCCCGGACGTGCCGGGCGTCGGCGTCCGCGTCCGAGAAGACGGCCACCGAGCGCACGCCGAGCGCGCGCAGGGTGCGGATGACGCGTACGGCGATCTCACCCCGGTTGGCCACGAGCACTGTGTCGAACATGGGTCCCCTCACATCCGGAAGACGCCGAACTGGGGGTCACCCAGGGGCGCGTTGGCGCAGGCGGTCAAGGCGAGTCCGAGGACCTGCCGGGTCTCCATCGGGTCGATCACACCGTCGTCCCACAGCCGGGCGCTCGCGTAGTAGGCGCTGCCCTGCTGCTCGTACTGGCGGCGGATCGGGTCCTTGAAGTCCTCCTCGTCCGCGGGCGGCCAGGACTCGCCGCGCGCCTCGATCTGGTCGCGCTTGACGGTCGCGAGGACGGAGGCGGCCTGCTCGCCGCCCATCACGGAGATCTTGGCGCCCGGCCACATCCACAGGAAGCGCGGCGAATACGCCCGGCCGCACATCGAGTAGTTGCCCGCGCCGTACGAACCGCCGATCACGACGGTCAGCTTGGGCACGCGGGCGCAGGCGACGGCCGTGACCATCTTCGCGCCGTGCTTGGCGATGCCGCCCGCCTCGTACTGGCGGCCGACCATGAAGCCGGAGATGTTCTGAAGGAACACCAGCGGGATGCCGCGCTGGTCGCACAGTTCGATGAAGTGGGCGCCCTTCTGGGCCGACTCCGAGAACAGGATGCCGTTGTTGGCGACGATGCCGACCGGGTGGCCGTGGATCCGCGCGAAGCCGGTGACCAGCGTCTGCCCGAACTCGGCCTTGAACTCGGCGAAGCGGGAACCGTCGACCACGCGCGCGATGACCTCGCGCACGTCGTAGGGGGTACGGGAGTCGACCGGCACCGCGCCGTACAGCCCGTACGGGTCGACCTTGGGCTCGGCCGACGCGGTGACCTCCCAGGGCAGCTCCCCACGCGGGGGGAGCGTGGAGACGATGGTGCGCACGATCCGCAGCGCGTGCGCGTCGTCCTCGGCGAGGTGGTCGGTGACGCCGGAGGTCCGGGAGTGGACCTCGCCGCCGCCCAGCTCCTCGGCGGTCACCACCTCACCGGTGGCGGCCTTCACCAGGGGCGGCCCGCCCAGGAAGATCGTCCCCTGGTTGCGGACGATCACGGCCTCGTCGCTCATCGCGGGCACGTACGCGCCGCCGGCCGTGCAGGAGCCGAGGACGGCCGCGATCTGCGGGATCCCGGCGCCGGACATCCGCGCCTGGTTGTAGAAGATCCGTCCGAAGTGCTCGCGGTCGGGGAACACCTCGTCCTGCATGGGCAGGAAGGCGCCTCCGGAGTCGACGAGATACACGCAGGGCAGACGGTTCTCCAGCGCGACCTCCTGGGCGCGCAGGTGCTTCTTCACCGTCATCGGGTAGTACGTGCCGCCCTTGACGGTGGCGTCGTTGGCGACGATCACGCACGCGCGCCCGCTCACCCGGCCGATCCCGGCGATGACACCGGCGGCCGGGGCCGCGCCGTCGTACATCCCGTCGGCGGCGAGCGGCGCCAGTTCCAGGAACGGGGAGCCGGGGTCGAGCAGGGCGTCCACGCGGTCGCGGGGCAGCAGCTTGCCGCGCGCGGTGTGCCGCGCCCGTGCCTTCTCACCGCCGCCGAGCCGCGCCGCGGCCAGCTTGCGGCGCAGCTCCTCGCCGAGCGCGCGGTGTGCCGCCTCGTTGGCCCTCCAGGCCTCCGACGCGGGATCGGCCGCGCTCGTCAGCTCCGGTGCCTCTTGCATCCTGCGGTCCCCTCACCAGTGGTCGACCAGTTAATGAGCGTTAACGCAACTTCCTTCAGGTTAACGACCGCTAACGCCGGTGTCTAGAATTGTTTTCATGGCCACCAGAACCGACGCCCCCACCCGGCGCGAGCAGATCCTGAGGGAGGCCGCGCGGCTGTTCGCCGAACGTGGTTTCCATGGCGTGGGAGTGGACGAGATAGGAGCGGCGGTCGGCATCAGCGGCCCCGGTCTCTACCGGCACTTCGCCGGCAAGGACGCGATGCTCGCCGAGCTGCTGGTGGGGATCAGCGGGCAACTGCTCACGGGCGGCCGGCGCAGGGTGGCGGAGGCCCGGGCGGGCTCCGGGGGAGGTGTCGAGAGGGGTGCCGAAGGGCTCCTCGACTCGCTCATCGAGGGGCACATCGACTTCGCGCTCGACGACCGTCCCCTGATCACCCTGCACGACCGTGAGCTGGACCGCCTGCGGGACAGCGACCGCAAGCTCGTGCGCCAGCTCCAGCGCCAGTACGTCGAGCTGTGGGTGGAGGTGGTGCGTGAGGTGTACCCGGATCTGGTGGAGCCCGCCGCGCGCTCCGCCGTGCACTCGGTCTTCGGCCTGCTGAACTCGACCCCGCACCTGGGGCGGCCGGGCGCGCTCCCCGGGCGCGCCGGCACGGCCGAACTGCTGCACCGGATGGCGCGGGGGGCGTTCGGAGCGGCCGCTGTGGCTCCCGGTGCGTGACGAGCGTCTCGGGGGGTGACCCCTGGACGGCGCTCGTGACCGGCGGGTAACCTCATATCTGAGCAAGCGCTTAGACATAACACCAGGTATCCAGGCGGAGGTGGCGGCGGTGCGCCGTACTGTGTTCAACGAGGACCACGAGGCGTTCCGGGAGACCCTGCGCGCCTTCATCGAGGCCGAGGTCGTCCCGGTCTACGACGAGTGGTTCGCCGCCGGCCAGGCGCCGCGCGACTTCTACTACAAGCTCGCCGAGCTCGGCGTCTTCGGCATCCGCGTGGACGAGGAGTTCGGCGGCGCCGGCATCGACTCGTACAAGTTCGAAGCCGTGATGTACGAGGAGACCGCGCGCGCCGGTGTCCAGTTCGGCGGCTCCGGTGTGCACGTGCTGCTCGGCCTGCCCTACATCAAGATGCTCGCCAGCGACGAGCAGAAGAAGCGCTTCCTGCCGAAGTTCGTCAGCGCCGAGGAGATGTGGGCCCTCGCGATGACCGAGCCGGGCACCGGCTCCGACCTCGCGGGCATGAAGACCACCGCCAAGCTCTCCGAGGACGGCACGCACTACGTCCTCAACGGCTCCAAGACCTTCATCACCGGTGGCGTCCACGCCGACCGCGTGATCGTCTGCGCCCGCACCTCCGCGCCCACCGCGGACGACCGCCGCTTCGGCATCTCCCTGTTCGCCGTGGACACCAAGTCCGAGGGCTACTCCATCGGCCGCAAGCTCGACAAGCTCGGCCTGAAGACCTCCGACACCGCCGAGCTGGCGTTCGTCGACGTGAAGGTGCCCGTCGAGGACCTGCTCGGCGAGGAGAACAAGGGCTTCTACTACCTCGGCCACAACCTCGCCTCCGAGCGCTGGGGCATCGCCTTCGGCGCCTACGCGCAGGCCAAGGCCGCCGTCCGGTTCGCCAAGGAGTACGTCCAGGAGCGCACCGTCTTCGGCAAGTCGGTCGCCTCGTTCCAGAACACCAAGTTCGAGCTGGCCGCCTGCCAGGCCGAGGTGGACGCGGCCGAGGCCGTCGCCGACCGCGCCCTGGAGGCCCTCGACGCCGGTGAGCTGACCCCGGCCGAGGCCGCCAGCGCCAAGCTGTTCTGCACCGAGGTCGCGCACCGCGTCATCGACCGCTGCCTCCAGCTCCACGGCGGCTACGGCTTCATGAACGAGTACCCGATCGCCCGCCTGTACGCGGACAACCGGGTCAACCGCATCTACGGCGGCACCAGCGAGATCATGAAGACGATCATCGCCAAGGACATGGGCCTGTAAGGTCCGAGAAAAGACTGCGCGGTACAACTGCCTTATGAGCGAGGCACTTCAGGATCTCCTCGATCTGCTCGATCTCGAGCGGATCGAGGAGAACATCTTCCGCGGCCGTTCCCGGTCCGCCGTCGTCCCACGGGTCTTCGGCGGACAGGTGGCGGCGCAGGCCCTCGTGGCCGCCGGGCGCACGGTCCCCGAGGACCGGCTCGCCCACTCCCTGCACGCGTACTTCCTGCGGATCGGCGACCCCGGCGCACCCATCGTGTACTCCGTGGACCGCATCCGCGACGGACGCTCCTTCACCACCCGCAGGGTGGTCGCGGTCCAGCACGGACAGCCGATCTTCCACCTCTCCGCGTCCTTCCAGACGTACGAGGAGGGCATGGAGCACCAGGCCCCGATGCCGCCCGCCCCGGACCCGGAGACGCTGCCCACGGCCGCCGAACTGCTCCCGCTGTACGCCGACGTCTTCACCGACCCCGAGGTCGTGGAGCGCATCCTGGAGGCCCGCGAGTCCGTCGACCTGCGCTATGTCGACGCGCCGCCGTACGGCACCGTCGGCGAGGCCCGTGAACCGCGCTCCCAGGTGTGGTTCCGCACCAACGGCAAGCTCGCGGACGACCCGCTGCTCCACGTCGTGCTCGCCACCTACGTCTCGGACATGACGCTGCTCGACTCCATCCTGCTCGCCCACGGGCGCGGCGGCTGGGTGACCGGCGACGTCGTCGGCGCCTCGCTCGACCACGCGATGTGGTTCCACCGCCCGTTCCGCGCCGACGAGTGGCTGCTGTACGACCAGGAGTCACCGTCCGCGTCCGGCGGCCGGGGCCTGGGCCAGGCCCGGATCTACACCCAGGACGGCCGGCTGGCCATCTCGGTGATCCAGGAGGGCGTGGTCCGCGTCCCCCGGTAGGCGTTCGCGGGTAGAAGTGGGGCATGACCGACACACCGCAGGACACCGGCGGCGGCGAGAGCGTCTCCACGGTGATCGTCGCCGCGGCCGCCAACCTCGGGATCGCCCTCGCCAAGGCGGTCGCGGGTGTCATCAGCGGCTCCAGCGCGATGCTGTCGGAGGCCGCCCACTCCGTCGCCGACACCGTCACGGAGCTGCTGCTGCTCACGGCACTCAAACGCAGCGAGAAACCGGCCGACGAGGACCACCCCCTCGGCTACGGCCCCGAGCGCTACATCTGGGCGCTGCTCGCCGCCGTCGCCACCTTCGTCGGCGGAGCGGTCTTCTCGATCTACGACGGCATCCACACCCTGGTCGCGGGCGAGGAGCTCGGCGACCCGCTCGTCTCGTACATCGTGCTGGCCGTCGCCTTCCTCCTGGAGGGCTTCTCCCTGCGGACGGGACTGCGGCAGGCGCGCGGCGAGGCCGCCCGGCTGGACGCACCCTTCCGGACCTACCTCCGGCGCACCCCCGACACCGCCGTGAAGGCCGTCGTCATGGAGGACTCGGCCGCGCTCGTCGGCCTGGTGCTCGCCGCGGGCGGCCTGCTCGGCGGCCAGCTCACCGGATCGGGCGTCTGGGACGGCATCGCCTCGCTGCTCATCGGGCTCCTGCTGCTCTACGTCGCCTGGGTGCTGGGCCGTTCCAACGCGGAGCTGCTGATCGGACGGCCGCTGCCGAAGCCCGTGCGGGTGCGGATCAGGGCGGAGCTGCTGGAGATGGAGCACGTGGAGGCCGTACTGGAGCTGATCACGCTCGTGCAGGGGCCGCGCGAGGCGCTCGTCGCCGCCAAGGTCGACTTCCGGGACGCGTCGACCGCGGCCCAGATCGAGTGGGCCTGCGAACAGGCCGAGGACCGGATCCGGTCGGTGTTCCCCGTGGTGAGCAGGGTGTATCTGGACCCGACCCCGGGCTACGCCCAGCGGCGGTCAGAGGGGCTGAACCCCTGGCCGTGAGGTGAGCA
Source organism: Streptomyces sp. NPDC096324 (assembly GCF_044763015.1). NCBI lineage: Bacteria > Bacillati > Actinomycetota > Actinomycetes > Kitasatosporales > Streptomycetaceae > Streptomyces > Streptomyces sp. NPDC096324. The sequence goes on from NZ_JBIWFK010000003.1 coordinate 286,444, forward strand.
GGGTTTCTGGACCCGATCCAGGGCTATGCCCAGCGGCGGTTCGAGGGGCTGAACCCCTGGCCGTGAGGTGAGCAGGGTGTGTCTGGACCCGACCCCGGGCTGTGCCCAGCGGCGGTCAGAGGGGCTGAACCCCGCCGTGAACGGGACGCCCGACCGGCGGCCGAGGTGCGACGGCGCGGGCCGGTGGGCGCCGTCCGGGAGCCGCCCGCACCGGGGCGCGTCCCGGCCCGGTCGTCTTCCCGCCGCCGCGCTTCCCGCCGCCGCGCTTCCCGCTGCCGCGCTTGCCCTCCGCCGCGCTGCCCTCCGCCTCCACGGGCGGGGCACCAGCGCGTCCCGCCCCCTCCGCCCCCCTCCCCGGCACCCCCGGGGCTCCGCCCGGACCCGCTCCTCGAACGCCGGAGGGGCCGAGTCGCCGAGGAGGCCGGGGCTCAGACCAGGCCGGCCTCGTTCAGCAGGTACGCCGTCATCGGGTCGTAGTGGCGCGGGCTGAGGACGTGGTCGTCGAGCGGGACCGCGACCTGGAGCGTGCCCTCCGACTCGGCGAGGAAGAGCGCCGGGTCGTTGCAGTCGGCGTAGCCCACGGAGTCCACCCCGTGCTGACCCGCGTAGCCGGCCCAGCCGTGGTCGGCCACGACCAGGTCGGGCAGCGGGCGGCCCTCCCGCTCCAGCGCGGTGAGGATCGCCCGCATCGGCTCGCCCGAGTGCGTGTGCCACAGCGTGGCGCCGTGCTCCAGCACGGCCACGTCCGCGAACTGCATGACGTACCCCTCGTCCGTCTGGAGCCCGTCCGGGATCACCACGATCTCGCAGCCGGCCGCGCGCAGGGCGGCGGCCGTGGCCCGGTGCACGTCCAGCAGCCCGCCCGGGTGACCGGTCGCGAACAGCACCCGCTGCCGGTCCTCGGCCGCCTTGCGCAGCCGGCCCGCGAGACGGTCCAGCGCGTCCACGGTCAGCTCGGGGTCGATGGTGTCCTGGCCGTAGCGGTGCTCCGGGTCGTCGTTGACGCCGACCCGCTCCGCCATCACCGCGAGCACGTCCTGCTCGTCGGTCCAGCGGTCGCCGAGTTCCAGACCGAGCCACCAGTTGCGCTCGCCGTTCGCCAGCTTGCGGTAGTGGGAGAGGTTGTTCTCGCGGGGGGTGGCGACATCGCCCGCGATACGGGTCTTCACGAGATGGTCGACGAGTTCGGCGCGGCTGGGCGTCCCGGGTATCGGCATAGCACCATTGTGCCGGTGCGCTCGGCCCCCCGGCGCGGCCGTCCCGTTCGCTGGGACGTGCGTCACTCGGGTGTACGGACGGCCGCCCCGTTCCCGGTACCCCGCGTCTCCTCCTCCCGGAGCGCGAACCACAACTCCATGCGTACGTCCGGGTCGTCGAGGTCCGTGTCCAGCAACGCGGCGCAGCGGGCGACGCGTTGGCGGACGGTGTTGCGGTGGACGGACAGGGCGACCGCCGTGCGGTCCCAACTACCGTGCAGGGAGAGCCAGGTGCGCAGGGTCTCGGTCAGGGCCGGAGTTCCGGCGACGGGAGCGAGGAGGGCCTGGGCGTGGGCCTCGGCGTCCGCCGGGGGGACGAGGTCGGCGAGCGCGGGACGGTGGCCGTGCCGAACCAGGGCCGCCCGGGTGGCGCGGGCCCGGGCCAGCGCGCGGGCCGCCTGGGTGTCGGCGGCCGCCCACCCGTGCGGGCCCGCGGGAGCGCTGACCCCGCAGACCCAGCCCGGCTGCGCGGCGGGCGCGCGATCGCCGGGGACGAGGACGCGGACGACGTCGCCGCCCACGTCCACCAGCGCGGAGCCCAGCGCGGCCGCGAGCGCGGACGCCGCGACGGTGTCCGGCGCGGGGCCGTCCCCGGCGGGGCGCGCGTGCACGACCACCCACCGCTCTCCGCCGAGCAGCGGCGCCACCGCCTCGGGCGCCGCCCCGAGCAGCAGCCGCACCAGGGCCGCCGACCGTCCGGCCTCGCTCGCGCTCTGGTGCTCCCCGGTGAGCAGGGAGAGCAGTACGGAGGCGACGGAGGCGATCGTGTGGTCGCCGGGGTCGCGGCGCGGTGCGGCGACGCCGAGGACGAAGCCCTGGCCGCTGCCGAGGGCGTAGGCCGTGAGGTGGACACCGCCCACGGTGTCGGTGGCCGAGGACGGGGCGGGCCCCTGGGACTCACGGGGCCGCACGACCCCGGCGAGCTCGCCGAGCACGTCCTCGGGTGCCGGGCCGGGGCGGGGCGGCTCCGGCGGGTGGGCCGGCGGGACGGTTCCGGCGTGGGCCAGCTCCGTGCCCTCCGGGCCGTACAGCGCCGCCCAGCCGTTCACCCGCCGGGCGAGCTGCCGCAGGACCGCCGGCACCGGATCGGGTCGGGCGGCGGCGGCCGCCAGGCTCTGCTGGGCCTCCGTCACCCGGCGCAGCTCGGCCAGCCGGGCCTGGGCCATGAGCTGCCACACCGCGCGGGCGACCCCGGAGAACGTCGTCCGGGGCGGGACCTCCAGCAGGGGCAGCCCGTGGGTGTCGCAGGCCGCGACGAGGGCGGGCGGGACCGTGTCGTGGACCGGCGCGAGACCGAACCCGAGGGCCGCGCCGCCCGCCGCGACGATCCGGGAGACATAGCCGTCGAAGTAGTCGTCCGGGCCGGGAGCGCCTTCGCCGGGGACGGCCGCCGAGGGCACGTGGACCCCGGCCGTCAGCAGCAGCTCGCCGCCCAGCAGGTACGGGTAGAGGTCGGCCATCTCCGAGGTGTGCGCCCAGTGGATCACCGTGTCGGGTTCCGCGGGCCCGGCGATCAGGCGCAGACCCAGGTCCTCGCGGGCCAGGAGCGCCGACAGCGGCACGGGAGGGGTCGGCGGCACGGCCGGGGCGGACACGGCCGGGGCGGGCACGGCCGGGACGGAGGGCGGCGGTGAGTCCGGCACGACGGCGGTGCCTCCATCCCGTTCGGGGCAGGGAGGGACGGTTCTCCGTCCCGTTCGGATCAGGATGGACGATTCCTCCATCCCGTTCGGTTCGAATGGATGAAACGTACACTTCGCAGCCGCATTCCGGCCACCTAAGGTCGGTCCCGACCGGCAGTCACGGGTACGGGCGTATGTCCCCGTGATCAGTCGCCGGATCGTCCCCCACATCCCCGCACGACACGCCACCGAGCACCCGAGGAGACCCATGGCCGTCGACTACACAGTGATCGTCGTCTATCTGGCCGGCATGCTGGCCATGGGCTGGTGGGGCATGCGCCGCGCCAAGTCCAAGAGCGACTTCCTCGTCGCCGGCCGCCGGCTCGGACCCGTCATGTACTCCGGCACCATGGCCGCGATCGTCCTGGGCGGCGCGTCCACCATCGGCGGTGTCGGCCTCGGCTACCAGTACGGGCTCTCCGGAGCCTGGATGGTCTTCACCATCGGCCTCGGCCTGCTGGCCCTGTCCGTCTTCTTCTCCGCCCGCATCGCGCGCCTCAAGGTCTACACCGTCTCCGAGATGCTCGACCTGCGCTACGGCGGCCGGGCCGGAGTCATCTCCGGCGTCGTCATGTGGGCGTACACCCTGATGCTCGCGGTCACCTCGACCATCGCGTACGCCACGATCTTCGACGTCCTCTTCGACATGAACCGGACGCTCGCGATCATCCTCGGCGGCTCGATCGTCGTCGCGTACTCGACCCTCGGCGGCATGTGGTCGATCACGCTCACCGACATGGTGCAGTTCGTCGTCAAGACGATCGGTGTGCTGCTCCTGCTGCTGCCCATCGCGGTGGTCAAGGCGGGCGGCTTCTCCGCGATGAAGGCCAAGCTGCCCACCGAGTACTTCGACCCGCTGGGCATCGGCGGCGAGACGATCTTCACCTACGTCCTGATCTACACGTTCGGCATGCTGATCGGACAGGACATCTGGCAGCGCGTCTTCACCGCGCGCAACGACCGCACCGCCAAGTGGGGCGGCACCGTCGCCGGCACCTACTGCCTGGTGTACGCCCTCGCCGGCGCCGTCATCGGCACCGCCGCCAAGGTCATGTACCCGAAGCTGCCCAGCGCCGACACCGCCTTCGCGACCATCGTCAAGGACGAACTCCCGGTCGGCGTGCGCGGACTGGTGCTCGCCGCGGCCCTCGCCGCCGTGATGTCCACCTCCTCCGGCGCCCTGATCGCCTGCGCCACCGTCGCCAACAACGACATCTGGTCGCGGCTGCGCGGCGCCGTGAAGCGCGACGCGGGCGAGGAGCACGACGAGGTCAAGGGCAACCGCGTCTTCATCCTGGTCATGGGTATCGCCGTGATCTGCACGGCGATCGCGATCGACAACGTCGTCGAGGCGCTCACCGTCGCCTACAACCTGCTCGTCGGCGGTCTTCTCGTCCCGATCCTCGGCGGACTGCTGTGGAAGCGCGGCACGGTGCACGGCGCGCTCGCCGCCGTCGGCGTCGGCGGTGTCGCGGTCATCGGCCTGATGGCGACCTACGGCATCCTCGCGAACGAGCCCGTCTACTACGGACTGCTCCTCTCCCTGGCCGCGTACGTGATCGTCTCGCTGGCCACGCCGGCGACCGACGCCGCGGTACTGGCCACCTGGCGGGAGCGGCTCGCGGGCCGTGACGCCGAACCCCTGTCCGAACCGGTCCCGGTTCCCCAGTAGAGTCGTGTTACTTGTACTTAGTTGTACATACGCGATGAAGCGTAGGAAAGAAGGCAAAACCCCATGAGCAGCAACGAGACGCCCCGCGGTCCCGTCGATTCCTCCCGCGTCCCGCGGTACGCCGGTCCCGCGACCTTCGCCCGGCTGCCGCGCCTCGACGAGGTCGGCACCACCGACGTCGCCGTCGTCGGTGTGCCGTTCGACTCCGGCGTCTCGTACCGGCCGGGCGCCCGCTTCGGCGGCAACGCGATCCGCGAGGCGTCCCGGCTGCTGCGCCCCTACAACCCGGCGCAGGACGCCTCCCCGTTCGCCCTCGCGCAGGTCGCGGACGCCGGTGACATCGCGGCGAACCCGTTCAACATCAACGAGGCCGTGGAGACGGTGGAGGCCGCCGCCGACGAACTGCTCGGCACCGGCGCCCGCCTGATGACGCTGGGCGGCGACCACACCATCGCGCTGCCCCTGCTGCGCTCGGTCGCCAAGAAGCACGGCCCGGTCGCGCTGCTCCACTTCGACGCGCACCTCGACACCTGGGACACCTACTTCGGCGCCGAGTACACCCACGGCACCCCGTTCCGCCGCGCCGTCGAGGAGGGCATCCTCGACACCGAGGCGCTCTCCCACGTCGGCACCCGCGGCCCGCTGTACGGCAAGCAGGACCTCACCGACGACGAGAAGATGGGCTTCGGCATCGTCACCTCGGCGGACATCTACCGCCGCGGCGCCGACGAGGTCGCCGACCAGCTCCGCCAGCGCATCGGGAACCGCCCGCTCTACATCTCCATCGACATCGACTGCCTCGACCCGGCGCACGCGCCCGGCACGGGCACCCCGGAGGCGGGCGGCATGACCTCCCGCGAGCTCCTGGAGATCCTGCGCGGACTGTCGTCCTGCAACCTGGTCTCGGCCGACGTCGTCGAGGTAGCCCCGGCGTACGACCACGCCGAGATCACCGCGGTGGCGGCGTCCCACACCGCGTACGAACTGACCACCATCATGTCCCGCCAGATCGCGGAGGCCCGGAACAAGTGACCCACGACCACGACCTGGTTCTCCGCCCGACGGCGGCTCAGACGGAGGCCGCGCTCAACCCGCCCCCCGGCCGCAACGGCGGAGACCTGGTCGTGGAGACCCTCTCCGGTCTCGGCGCCACGACCGTCTTCGGGCTGCCGGGCCAGCACGCGCTCGGCATGTTCGACGCGCTGCGCCGCTCCTCGCTCCGCTACATCGGTCTGCGCGTCGAGAACAACGCGGGATTCGCGGCGGACGCCTACGGCCGCATCACCGGCGAGGCCGCGCCGCTGCTGCTCTCCACCGGCCCCGGGGCGCTGACCTCGCTCGCCGCGCTCCAGGAGGCCCGGGCCGCCTCGGCTCCCGTCCTCGCCATCAGCAGCCAGATCCCCACCGCGGGACTCGGCGGCGGCCGCCACGGCTACCTCCACGAACTCCCCGACCAGCAGGCCTCGTTCAGGGGGGTCGTCAAGTCCGTCCACACGGTCCGTACGCAGTCGCAGATCCCCTCCGCCATCGCGGCGGCCTGGGAGTCGGCGCTGACCGCGCCGCACGGGCCGGTCTGGGTGGAGATCCCGCAGGACGTCCTGCTCGCGGAGACCCACCTGCCGCAGGTCACGGCGATGGACGCGACCCCCGAGGACGTCGTCCCGCGCCCCGAACTGACCGCGCTGGCCGCCCACTTGCTGTCCTCGGCGGCCCGCCCCGCGATCATCGCGGGTGGCGGGGTCGTCCGGTCGGACGCGTCCGGCAAGCTGAAGGCGCTCGCGGAGACGCTGAACGCGCCGGTCGTCACCACCTTCGGCGGCAAGGGCGCCTTCCCCTGGACCCACCCGCTCTCGCTCCAGTCCTGGCTGGAGGACCGGCACACCACGGACTTCCTGGAGGACGCGGACGTCCTGCTCGTCGTCGGTTCCGGTCTCGGTGAACTGTCCTCGAACTACCACACGTTCAAGCCCCGCGGTCGGGTGATCCAGATCGAGGCCGATCTCGGCAAGCTGGAGTCCAACCACCCGGCGATCGGGATCCACGCGGACGCGCGCCTCGCGCTGTCCGCGCTCCTGGAGACGGTGGAGGAACGCCCCGATCCGTCGGCGGCGGAGCGCGTGAGCACGGTCCTCTCCCTGGTGGCGGAACGCATCGCCGCCCAGGAACTCACCCTGGAACAGGACGTGCTGGCGGCCGTACGCCGGGCCCTGCCGGCCGGCTCGCCGTCCTTCTGGGACATGACGATCCTGGCGTACTGGGCGTGGTCGGCCTTCGACCCGCGCGGGTGCAACACCATGCACTCCGCGCAGGGCGCGGGCGGCCTCGGCTACGGCTTCCCGGCGGCCCTCGGCGCGGCGGCGGCCGATCCCTCCCGCCCGGTCCTCGCGGTGTCCGGCGACGGCGGCGCGCTCTATTCGATCGCCGAGCTCGCCGCGGCCAGGCAGTACGGCCTGAACGTCACCTGGCTGATCGTCGACGACGGCGGCTACGGCATCCTGCGCGAGTACATGACCGATGCCTTCGGCCAGGCCACGGCGACGGAGCTGTCCCGCCCCGACTACGTGGCCCTCGCCGAGTCCTTCGGCGTCCCCGGCGTCCTGACGACCCCCGGGGCGCTGGAGGAGGACCTGGCCAAGGCCCTGGCCACGCCCGGCCCCTCGGTGGTCGTCCTGCCGGCGGTGCTGCGGATGTTCGCGCCGACCCACCTGGACTGAGGGCCGCCCTCGCCGGGGACGAGCGCCACCCCGGGACCCCTTCCACGAGGAAGAGGTCCCGGGGCTCGCGGACCGCCCGCCTACCAGATCGCCTCGACCCACTCCGGGTGGTCGATGAACGGGTTGCGGTTGTGCTGGTAGGTGTCGTAGATGACCTGGTTGCGCTTCTCCTCGAAGGCGCTCGGCGGGTCCGCCTCGTTCCACGCCTTGAGCACGGAGAGCTTGCCCATGTACGGGTTGCTGCCGTTGCCGACCTTCTCGTTGGGCTCCAGGTTCGCGAAGCCGTCGTCACCCTCGTAGCGCACGGCCATGTAGAGGATCATGCGGGCCACGTCGCCCCGGTCCGCCGCGCGAGGCGCGAAGGAGTCGGAGTCGACGGTGCTGCCCCCGCCGTTGGTGACCGCGCTGCCGCCGTTGTCGAAGTCCAGGTTGCCCCGGATGCTGTTGACCTGGACGTCCGCCGGACGCAGATGGTGCAGGTCGGTGCCGGGACCGGTCACCTCGCCGAAGTCGCCGTGCGACTTGGCCCACGTGTGCTCGCGGTTCCAGTCGCCGACGTCGCCGCCGTTGAGGGACTTGGCGCGCGACACGCCGCTGTACAGCAGGATCACGTTGTTGCTGTTGTTCGGGTCCTGGTCGGTGGCCATCAGCGCGTTCCAGACGGCGGAGTACGAGATCTTGGTCTGGCTGCTGATGATGGTGTGCAGCGAGGACTTCAGGCTCGTTCCGGTCTTGCCGACCGCGTTCTTGTAGTACGTGCTGTCGTACGCGGTCGTCGTCGCGCTCGCGGGGGTCGCGGTCAGTGTCGGCAGGGTGATGCCGATGAGGATCGCGGAGGTGCTCAGCGCCAGGGTTTTCCAGCGTCGCATGTGCGTGGCGGGCATCGTGGGGTGTCCGATCTACGCGGGTTGAATGGAGCGGATAACCGGGAGGGTGACATGGACATGTGATTCGGCGGGTTAAGGGGACGTGATGGTTTCGTGTCGGGATTCAACAACTCGGTTGTTCTTCGCGGGACATGACGGAACGGACGGGCCCCGGCGAAAACGGAACGGACGGCCCCCGGCCGATGTGGTCGGGGGCCGTCCGCCGGGGCGTGCCGGGAGGCGTGATCAGTCCAGGTCGGAGGGGTCCAGCCGGTAGAGCGCCGAGGCCGACTGGCCGCCGTTCGAAGCGGAGGTTCCGGAGCCGGACGGGGAGCCGGAGCCGGACGACGATGGGGATTCGGAGCCGGAGCCGGAGCCGGACGAGGAAGTGGAGCCGGACGACGCCGACTTGTCGTACTCGCTCTCCTTCACCGCCGTGCCGTTCTTCCGCACCCAGGCGGTGATCTGCGAACTGAGCGTATTGTTCCCGCCCATCCCGCCGCCCATCCCGCCGCCGAGCTGGATGTAGTGCAACTCGCCCTTGCGTACGAGGTCCTTGAGCTTGGCCAGGGCCATGGCGTTGTCGGAGCCGGTGAAGCCGAACATGGAGATGACGGGCTCGCCGGTGCTCACGATCAGCGACGCCGCGCTCTGCGAATTCGACACCGCGAGCAGCCACTTGGCGCCGTCCCGGTGCTTCTCCAGGTAGGTGACCATGGCGCCGCTCGTGGTGCCGCCCATGCCGCCTCCGCCGCCGCCGAATCCGCCCGGCCCGTCGTCGCTACCGCCCTGGGGCAGCCCTCCGTTGGCGCCCGGCGCCTGGCCGCCGCCCGGGAACTCCCCGTTCGCGCCGCCCGGTTCGCCCGTGCCCGGGCCGCCTCCGGGGAAGCCGCCCTCGGGCAGCTCGCCGCCACCAGGTGCCTGCCCGCCCCCGGGGAGGCCCTCGGGCGTCTCGCCGTTCCCGCCGGGTGCCTGGCCGCCGCCGGGGAAGCCGCTTCGGCTGCCGCCGGGGCCGCCGAAGCCGCCGCCCGTGGACGGCCCCGCGGTCGGATTGGTGCCGCCCATGCCGCCGCCCATGCCGCCGCCCGCGGACGCGGGCTCGGAGACGGCGTACGCCGCCGGGCCGGCGAGCGCCGCGACGACCGCCGCGGCCACGGAGACCGTGAACAGCCGGGCGCGCCTGCCGGAGCGGAAGACGACCAGACCCGCCACGGCCAGTCCCATGACCACCGCGACCGCGGGCCACAGCCAGCCGTTCCAGTCGGCGGTCCGGCGCAGCAGGACGACCGCCCAGAGCGCGGTGACCGCGAGTCCGGCGGGCAGCACCCACACCCAGCGGGTGTCAGGGCCGCGCAGGGCGCGCAGCAGCATGACACCGCCCGCGCCGGTCAGCGCCGCGATGCCGGGGGCGAGCGCGGTCGTGTAGTAGGGATGCATGGTGCCCTCGGCCATGCTGAACGTCAGGTGGTGCAGGACGGTCCAGCCGCCCCACAACAGCAGCGCGGCACGCGTCGGGTCCGTGCGCGGAGCGCGTCCGCGGAGCACCAGGCCGCCCACGAGCGCGATACCGGCGAAGGGGAGCAGCCAGGAGATCTGACCGCCGAGGATGTCGTTGAACATCCGGCCGAGGCCCGCGGTTCCGGAGAAGCCGCCGCCGCCCATGCCGCCCCCGCCGCCGTTGCCCTCGCCGCCCAGCACCCGGCCCAGGCCGTTGTAGCCCATGATCAGGTCCCAGGCGGAGCCGTCCGTGGAGCCGCCGATGTAGGGGCGGTCGGCGGCCGGTACGAGGGAGACGGCGGCCGCCCACCAGAAGCTCGCGACGGCCAGCGCCACGGTGGCGAGCAGCAGGTCGCGGACCTTCCTCCTCCAGGGCAGCCGGCAGGCGTACACGTACACGGCGAAGACGGCGGGCAGGGCGATGTATCCCTGGAGCATCTTGGTGTTGAAGGCGAGCCCGAAGCACACCGCCGAGCCGAGCAGCGGGAGCAGCCTGCCCTCACGGGTGGCCCGCAGACCGAGCGCCGCGCCCGCGACCATCAGCAGGACGAGGGTGGTGTCCGGGTTGTTGTCGCGGTTGATGGCGACCGTGATCGGAGTGAGGGCGAGGACGAGGGCCGCGACGGCGGCGGCCGCGTGCCCGAAGTGCCGCTTCACGCTCGCGTGCAGGATCCAGATCGTGCCGAGCGCGGCGGCGACCATGGGCGCCATCATCTGCCAGGTGCCGAATCCGACGACCCGGCAGGACAGGCTCATGATCATGAGCGCGAACGGCGGCTTGTCGACGGTGATGAAGTTGCCCGCGTCGAGCGAGCCGAAGAACCAGGCCTTCCAGCTCTGGGTGCCGCTGAGCACCGAGGCGCTGTAGAAGCTGTTGAGGTCGGAGGCCGACAGGTTCCAGGAGTAGAGGACTCCGGCCAGTACGAGGATCGCGAGCAGCGCGGGCAGCGACCAGCGGGGGGCGGCCGACGCCCGCTCCGAGGGTCCCGCCTCCGGTACGGGAGCCGGAGGCGGGGCGGCGGGAGTCGCGGGGGCGCCGGGCGATGGGTCAGTGGCAGACGTCACCATCGCACCCTGCCGCGCGCCGATGGGCGCGGACTGTGGCCCGCCTGGGGGTGAGCTGTGCGTTCGGACTCCCGCGCACGAACCCCAGTACGCAGAACACCCGTACAACTATCGGGCGTTCCTGTGAGTCATTCGATGCGAGCGCGCCCTTGGCGCGCTCCGTATCGCTTCAAGGGGATGGGAAGCCTCCATGACTCACCGGATATCCCGGGCTGCCCGTGTGCTCGCAACGAGCCTCGGTGCCGCGGTGATCGTGCCGATCGCGATCGCCGCGGCACCGGCCGGTGCCGCGCCGGCGCCGACGGTCAGCTGTACGTCGAGCAAGGCCGGTCTGGCCGCCAAGCTGAAGACGGACATCACCGCGGCGCTCGCGAACCGCAGGGGCACCGTCGCGGTCGGACTGTACGACCGCTCGACGAACACGACCTGCACGCTCCGCGCCACCACCTCGTTCGACTCGGCCAGCACGGTGAAGGTCACCGTCCTCGCCACGCTGCTGTGGGACGCGAAGAAGCACAACCGCTATCTGACGAGCACCGAGACCTCGCTCGCCACCAAGATGATCACCCAGTCGGACAACGCCTCGACCACGAGGCTGTGGAACCAGCTCGGTCTGACGAAGATCAAGGCCTTCCTGACCGCGGCCGGGATGACGAAGACCACACCGGGCACCGGGGGCTACTGGGGTCTCACCCAGATCAACGTCACCGACGAGCAGAAGCTGCTCAAGCTCGTCACCGCCAAGAACACGGTGCTGAGCGACGCCTCGCGCGCCTACATCCTGAAGCTCATGGGTCAGGTCGTCTCCTCGCAGCGCTGGGGGACACCGGCCGGGGCGCCCTCGACGGTCGCCGTGCACGTCAAGAACGGCTGGCTCTCGCGCTCCTCGAACGCGTGGCGGGTGCACAGCCTCGGCACCTTCAACGGGGGCGGCCGCGACTACATGATGTCGGTGCTCACCGTGGGCAGCAGCACCATGGACTACGGCGTCGCCACCATTCAGGCCGTCGCCAAGGTCATCCACAAGGACCTCGTGCCGACCACCGTCGCCCCTCAGCGGTTCACGCCGACCTCGCAGCCGACGGAGGCCTTCCCGGCCGTCCCGGCGGGCTGACCGGGCCCGGGAAACCGCGCCGTCACCGTCGTCCACCCTTTCGTACTCCGTCGTCCGCCCGCCCGGCCATCAGGCCCGGCGGGCGGACCTCTTTCGCGGGGACGGGCGCACGATTGTTGCGGAGGGATGAAATCCGCTTCATTCGGTGTTGGTCTCTTCCGGCGGAGTGAGATCTACGGAAGGCACCGGAGTGGCGACGGAACGGGGATGGGCACGGCGGCTCGCCGGGTACGCCTGGCGGTACCCGAAGGACGTGGTGCTCGCGCTCGGGTCCTCGCTGGGCGGCATGGCCCTGATGGCGGTGGTCCCGCTGGTCACCAAGGTGATCATCGACGACGTCATCGGCGACCACACCAGGGACATGGCCCCCTGGGCGGGCGCGCTGGTCGGCGCCGCCGTCCTCGTCTACGCCCTCACCTTCGTCCGCCGCTACTACGGCGGCCGGCTCGCGCTCGACGTCCAGCACGATCTGCGGACCGACATGTACGAGACGATCACCCGGCTGGACGGGCGGCGCCAGGACGAGCTGTCCACCGGGCAGGTCGTGGGCCGCGCGACCAGCGACCTCCAGCTCATCCAGGGCCTGCTGTTCATGCTCCCGATGACCATCGGGAACGTCCTGCTCTTCCTGATCTCCCTCGGGATCATGGCCGCCCTGTCCCTGCCGCTCACCCTGGTCGCGCTGGCCGTCGCCCCGGCCCTCTGGTTCGTCGCCAAGCGCAGCCGCTCCAAGCTGCACCCCGCCACCTGGTACGCGCAGGCGCAGGCCGCCGCCGTGGCGGGTGTCGTCGACGGCGCCGTCAGCGGCGTCCGCGTGGTGAAGGGTTTCGGCCAGGAGGAGCAGGAGACCGGCAAGCTGCGCGAGGTCGGACGGCGGCTCTTCGCGGGCCGGCTGCGGACCATCCGCCTCAACGCCAAGTACACCCCGGCCCTCCAGGCCGTGCCCGCCCTCGGCCAGGTCGCGATGCTCGCGCTCGGCGGCTGGCTGGCCGTACGCGGCCAGATCACGCTGGGCACCTTCGTGGCGTTCTCCACCTACCTCGCGCAGCTCGTCGGACCGGTGCGGATGCTGGCCGTCGTGCTGACCGTCGGACAGCAGGCCCGCGCCGGCGCCGAGCGTGTGCTGGAGCTCATCGACACCGAGCCGTCGATCAAGGACGGCACCAAGACCCTGCCGGCGGACGCGCCCGCCACCGTCGAGTTCGACGACGTGTCCTTCGGGTACACCCCGGACCGGCCCGTCCTCGCCGGGCTGAGCTTCGAGATCAGGCCCGGCGAGACCCTCGCCGTCGTCGGCTCCTCCGGCTCGGGCAAGTCGACCGTCTCGCTGCTGATGCCCCGCTTCTACGACGTGACGCACGGCGCCGTCCTCATCGGCGGGCACGACGTCCGCGAGCTCACCACCGCGTCCCTGCGCGCCGCGATCGGGCTCGTCCCCGAGGACTCCTTCCTCTTCTCCGACACCATCCGCGCCAACATCGCCTACGGCCGCCCCGACGCCACCCAGGACGAGATCGAGACCGCCGCCCGCGCCGCGCAGGCGCACCGCTTCATCGCCGAGCTGCCCGGCGGCTACGACACCAAGGTCGGCGAGCACGGCCTCACGCTCTCAGGCGGCCAGCGTCAGCGCGTCGCCCTCGCCCGCGCCATCCTCACCGACCCGCGGCTGCTCGTCCTCGACGACGCCACCTCCGCCGTCGACGCCCAGGTCGAGCACGAGATCCACGAGGCGCTCGGGCAGGTCATGGAGGGCCGTACGACCCTCCTCATCGCCCACCGCCGCTCCACCCTCAACCTCGCCGACCGCATCGCCGTCCTGGACGGCGGCAGGCTCGCCGACATCGGCACCCACGACGAGCTCCAGGAGCGCTCCGCGCTCTACCGGCGGCTGCTCACCGACCCGGACGAGCTGGGCGGCGTCTCCCCGGGACACGCCCTGCCGGCCGCGCCGCGGGAGGACACCTCCGTACGGGAGGAGCTGGACGCCGAGTTCGACGCCGAGCGCGGAGTGACACCGCGCCTGTGGACCGGCGACCGCGAGCCCCGCGACAACGCGCTCGACGGCATGCCCGCCACCCCGGGACTCCTCGCCCAGGTCGAGGCGCTGCCGCCCGCCGTCGATGTGCCGGACGTCGACGAGGCCCGCGCGGTCGGGGCCGAGGACTCCTACGGACTGCGCCGGCTGCTGCGCGGCTTCGGTGCCCCGCTGCTCGTCAGCCTCGCGCTGGTCGCCGTCGACGCGGTCATGACACTGCTGCTGCCGATCCTGATCCGGCACGGCATCGACCAGGGCGTCACCCGGCTCGCGCTCGGCGCGGTGTGGGCGGCGGCCGCGCTCGCGCTGATCACCGTGCTCGTGCAGTGGGCCGCGCAGATCGGCGAGACCCGGATGACCGGCCGCACCGGCGAGCGGGTCCTGTACGCACTGCGCCTGAAGATCTTCGCGCAGCTCCAGCGCCTCGGACTCGACTACTACGAGCGGGAGCTCACCGGCCGGATCATGACCCGGATGACGACCGACGTCGACGCCCTGTCCACGTTCCTGCAGACCGGTCTGGTCACCGCGTTCGTCTCCGTCGTCACCTTCTTCGGCATCATGGGCGCCCTGCTGGTGATCGACGTGCAGCTCGCGATGGTCGTCTTCGTGACGCTGCCGCCGCTGGTCGTCGGCACGTTCTTCTTCCGCCGGGCGAGCGTGAAGGCGTACGAACTGGCCCGCGAGCGGGTGTCCCTCGTCAACGCCGATCTCCAGGAGTCGGTGTCCGGGCTGCGGATCCTCCAGGCGTTCCGGCGCGAGGACGCGAGCGGGCGGCGCTTCGCGGAGGGCAGCGACAGCTACCGCAGGGCGCGCATCCGCGGCCAGTGGCTGATCTCCGTCTACTTCCCCTTCGTCCAGCTCCTTGCCTCGGGGGCCGCGGCGGCCGTGCTGATCGTGGGTGCCCACCGGATCGACTCCGGCACGCTCACCACCGGCGCGCTGGTCGCCTACCTCCTCTACATCGACCTGTTCTTCGCGCCCGTGCAGCAGCTGTCGCAGGTGTTTGACGGCTACCAGCAGGCCACCGTCTCGCTGGGCCGCATCCAGGAGCTGCTCCGCGAGCCGACCTCGACGAAGTCCGCCGACGCGCCGCGGGACGTGCCCTCGCTGCGCGGCGAGATCGCGTTCGAGGACGTCGGCTTCGCGTACGGCGGCGCGGACGGCGCCGAGGAGGCGCTCAGTGCGGTGTCCCTGCGCGTCCCGGCCGGGCAGACCGTCGCCTTCGTCGGCGAGACCGGCGCGGGCAAGTCGACGCTCGTGAAGCTGGTCGCCCGGTTCTACGACCCGACGGCCGGACGGGTGACGGTCGACGGCATGGATCTGCGCGACCTGGACATCACGTCCTACCGGCACCGGCTCGGCGTCGTCCCCCAGGAGGCCTACCTCTTCCAGGGGACCGTCCGCGACGCCATCGCCTACGGCCGTCCCGGCGCCGGCGACGCCGAGGTGGAGGCCGCCGCCCGCGCGGTCGGAGCGCACGACATGATCGCCACCCTGGAGGGCGGCTATCTCCACGAGGTCGCCGAGCGCGGCCGCAACCTCTCCGCCGGACAGCGCCAGCTCATCGCGCTGGCCCGCGCCGAGCTGGTCGACCCGGACGTGCTGCTGCTCGACGAGGCGACGGCGGCGCTCGACCTCGCGACCGAGGCCCTGGTCAACCAGGCCACCGACCGGCTGGCCGGCCGCCGTACGACGCTGGTGGTCGCCCACCGGCTGACGACGGCCGCCCGCGCCGACCGGGTCGTCGTGATGGACCACGGCCGGGTCGCCGAGGACGGCACCCACGAGGAACTGCTCCGCCTGGACGGCCGCTACGCGGCGTTGTGGCGGACCTTCGTGGGCGCGCCCGAGCCCGAGGAGCCGGTCAGCTCCTCGGCTTGATGCCGGAGATCCTCTTCGTCGCCAGATCCGACTGCACCGTCAGATAGGTGTACGTCGGGTGCGCGGCGGAGCCCCAGGTGAGCCGGACCGTCGACCAGGTGTGCCCGGCGCCGCTGTCGCCCGCCGTCACCT
Organism: Streptomyces sp. NPDC096324; assembly: GCF_044763015.1. Lineage (NCBI taxonomy): Bacteria > Bacillati > Actinomycetota > Actinomycetes > Kitasatosporales > Streptomycetaceae > Streptomyces > Streptomyces sp. NPDC096324. Next base: position 302,361 of record NZ_JBIWFK010000003.1, read on the forward strand.
TCCAGGCGCTCGGCACGTCCTGGGCGCGCAGCACCCCGTCCGCGTGCTGCCGGTGCTCCCAGCCGGTGAGCTGGGTGCGCAGCGCCGGGGTCAGGTAGAAGGACCGCAGCCGGGTGCTCAGGGTGCCGGAGTCCCCGTCGGTCACGGCGTCGATGTAGGCGCCGTAGAAGTCGGCCACGCGGTCGTAGGCGGGGCCGTTGCTCCCGCTGCGGGCGGGTGGCGCCGCGGCGGAACTCGCGACGGCCGGCACCGAGGCGCCGGCGGCGATCAGAAGGGCCGCGGCGATGACCGCGCGGCCGGTGGTGAGGGGGGAGTTGGTGCCGGACATGGTGAACCGCCTTTCGTTTCCTGGCCAGTTGGACCCGGGAGAAACAGGCACGGTTGTCTTCAAAAAAGGCAAAAACCTCGCAAGGGTGAGATGCGCCCGCCCGTGAGGCCGTAGCGGTACGCAACCATCCGCCGTACGTCCTGCGTCCGTACACCAGTACGCTGATTGCTGCGGGAGGGACGACAGTGGACAGTGGTGCGATACGGCGACGGCTGGCGCTCGGCCTGGCCGTGCTGACAGCGGGCGGACTGCTCGCCTTCATGAGCGCGGGCAGCGCCCAGGCCGCCTCCTCCTCCTGCTCGGGACGCAAGGTCCGCACCCTGCCCTTCACGACCGGTTCCGTGCAGGTGTACAAGCGCAGCGGCTATGTCTGCGCCGTGACCTTCCCCGAGGCGCGGGGCTCGCGCAAGCGGATGTCCGTCAGCGTGCAGGCGCGCGGCGGCCGGCCGGTGGTGGACTCCGGGCACTTCGCGCATCACGCGGGCCCGGTGACCCTGTACGCGGGCCATCGCTGCGTCCGGATCAAGGGCTCGGTCGGCTCGGGTTCGGTGAGTTCCGGCTGGATCCTGTGCTGAACCACGTATGACCCAAGACCCTCTGGTGTCACGGGAGTTGCTCCGTTAGGTTCCGGCGGACAACCGAGTGATCCCAGGGGAGGGTGCATGCGCAAGGCGCTCAGAGGGCTGCTCGTGCTCACGGTGCTCATCGGCACGCTGAGCACGGCCGGGACGGCCACCGCCGTCCGGTCCGAGGCCCACGGCACCACGGCGGCAACCAGCACGGCCGACGAGAGCAAGGACATCCTGGACCGGCTGCTCGCGATCCCGGGCATGAGCCTCGTCCAGGAGAAGCCGTACACCGGCTACCGGTTCTTCGTCCTGAACTACACCCAGCCGGTCGACCACCGGCACCCGTCCAAGGGCACGTTCCAGCAGCGGATCACCGTGCTGCACAAGGACACCTCGCGCCCGACGGTCTTCTACACCGGCGGCTACAACGTCTCGACCACGCCGAGCCGGCGCGAACCGACCCAGATCGTGGACGGCAATCAGGTTTCCATGGAGTACCGCTACTTCACGCCGTCCCGGCCCGAACCGGCCGACTGGTCCAAGCTCGACATCTGGCAGGCGGCGAGCGACCAGCACCGTATCTTCCAGGCGCTGAAGCCGGTCTACGGCAAGAAGTGGATCTCCACCGGCGGCTCGAAGGGCGGCATGACCGCCACGTACTACGAGCGCTTCTACCCTCATGACATGGACGGCGTCGTCGCCTACGTCGCGCCCAACGACGTCGTGAACGACGAGGACTCGGCGTACGACCGCTTCTTCCGGCAGGTCGGCACCGAGGAGTGCCGCGACCGGTTGAACGCCGTGCAGCGCGAGGCCCTGGTGCGCCGCGAACCGCTGGAGAAGAAGTACGCGCAGTACGCCGCCGACAACGGCTACACCTTCACCACGGTCGGCAGCCTGGACAAGGCGTACGAGGCGGTCGTGCTCGACTACGTGTGGGGCTTCTGGCAGTACAGCCTGCTGAAGGACTGCGACACGATCCCCGCGGACGCCGCGACCGCGAGCGACGACGACATCTGGAACTCCGTCGACACCATCTCCGGGTTCTCGTTCTACACCGACCAGGGCCTGGAGCCGTACACCCCGTACTACTACCAGGCGGGCACCCAACTGGGCGCGCCCACCATCCACTTCCCGTACATCGAGAAGAAGTATGTCCGCTACGGCTACCAGGCCCCGCGCACGTTCGTGCCGCGCTCCATCCCGATGAGGTTCCGGCCGTCGGCGATGCGTGACGTGGACGGCTGGGTCCGCCGGAACGCGCACCACATGCTGTTCGTCTACGGCCAGAACGACCCCTGGGGCGCCGAGCGGTTCCGTCTCGGTTCCCAGGCGCGCGACTCCTACGTCTTCACGGCTCCGGGCCTGAACCACGGCGCCAACGTCGCCGGGCTCGCCGCCGACGAGAAGGCGCTGGCCACCGCCCGCATCCTCGACTGGGCGGGCGTCGCCTCCACGGCGGTCCAGGCGGACCCCTCGGCGGCCCGGCCGCTCGCGAGGTTCGACGCGAGGCTGGACAGCCGCGACACCGAACGGGACATGACTCTGCGCCCGTGACCGCAACAAGGCCGCGCCCGCCCGTGACGACACGGGCGGGCGCGGCCTTGTTCCGTCGGACAGGCCCTAGTACCTGAGCCCGTACCCGATCGGGTACAGCACCTGCGCCGGGTCGTCCGCCCGTTGCACCGGCACCGGCAGACTGCCGCGCGGGTCCACCCGGCCGGCGATCACCCGGGCGGCGGCCCGCACTTCGACGTCGGTCCAGGAGTACGAGGCCAGGCAGGCGCCGACGCCCGGGATCCGGGCGATGTCGTACGGGTTGCGGATGGCGACCGCCGTCACCGGGACACCCGTGGCGACCAGACGGTCGACCAGGGTCTTCTGGGACCCGGTCGCCGTCAGGTTGTACGTCAGGGCGACCACCGCGTCCGCGTCGGCCGCCGCCGTGACGGCCTTGTCGATCGTGGCCGCCGACGGGGCCGTACCCGTGGACAGGGCCGTCGCCGTGAAGCCCAGTCCGGTCAGCGCGGCCGCCATGACGGTGGTCGGCGGCCCGTCGGACAGCGACGGCGAGGCCGGATCGGCGCCCACCACCAGGACCCTCGGGGTGCGCCGCCGGGACAGCGGGAGCAGCCCCTTCTCGTTGACCAGCAGGGTGGTGGTGCGCTCGGCGATCCGGTCGGCCGCCCGAAGGTGCTCCGGGACGCCGACCACCCGGTCCACGGCCGCGTCACGGACGTACGGGTCGCTCAGCACCCCGTGCTTGGCCTTGAGCCGCAGGATGCGCAGGATCGACTCGTCGAGCCGGGCTTCGGTCAGCTCGCCGCCGCGCACGGCGTTCAGCACCGCGTTCCACGCGACGCCCAGGTCGGGCGGGTTGAGGAGCTGGTCGACACCTGCCTTGAGCGCGAGGACGGGGACGCGGTCGTCGCCGTACTTCATGCGCACGCCCTCCATGCCCAGCGAGTCCGTCACCACGACGCCGTCGTAGCCGAGTTCACCGCGCAGGATGCCGGTGAGGATCGGGTGGGAGAGGGTGGCGGGGTCACCGGCCGGGTCGAGCGCCGGGACCATGATGTGCGCGGTCATGATCGAGTCGATGCCGGCGCGGATGGCCGCCCGGAAGGGCACCGCGTCGAGCTCCGACCACAGTTCGCGGCTGTGGGTGATGACGGGGAAGCCGAAGTGGCTGTCCACGGCGGTGTCGCCGTGGCCCGGGAAGTGCTTGGCCGTGGCCGCGACCCCCGAGCTCTGGTAGCCCTTCACCTCGGCCGCCACCAGGCCCGCCACCGCGTCCGGATCGGCGCCGAAGGAGCGCACGCCGATCACCGGGTTGGCCGGGTTGACGTTCACGTCGGCGTCGGGGGAGTAGTCCTGGTTGATGCCGATCGCGCGCAGCTCGGCGCCGCTGACGCGGCCCACGGTCCGGGCGTCGGACCGCGAACCGCCCGCGCCCAGCGCCATGGCGCCCGGGAACAGCGTCGCGGGCCTGCCCACCCGGGCCACTATCCCGTGCTCCTGGTCCGTGGAGATCAACAGGGGTAGCCCGCGCGGCAGTTCCAGCGAGGCGCGCTGGATCCCGTTCGACAGGTCGGCGATCTGGTGCGGATCGCGGGTGTTGTGCGCCCAGGCGAAGTAGATGATGCCGCCGACGCGGTACTTGGCGATCAGCTCGGCGGCCGTGCGGACGCCGATCTCCTTGAGGTTGGCGTCGATGTCGGCCTGGTCGGGCGCGGTGGCCGAATGACCGTACACCCGCATGACGAAGAGCTGGCCGACCTTCTCCTCCAGCGTCATACGGGAGATCAGGGCGCGCAGGGCCTTGTCGGTGCCCGGGCGGGCCTGTGCCGCGTGGGCGGGGGTGCCGGCGGCCAGCGCCGCGGTGACGCCCGCCGTGGCGGCGAGAACCGTACGCCGGGAGGGCCTTGACGGTCTGTCCGGCCCGGCGGGCGCGGACGGTCTTGCGGTGCTTCCCGTGCTGGAGTCGCGCACAAGCGCTCCTTCCCTCGTGAAGGAAACTTCCGAGGAGTCACGATTATCCGGGAAGTTTCTTCCAGTCAAGGGTGTGCACAGGGCGCGTCGGTCCGGCTCCGGGTTCGGGCGGTGGGTGGGTCGGGGCCGTGCCGGTGCATCAGCCCGTCGCCGTCGGGTGAGGGGTGGGCGTCGGTGGCGACGGGCATCGATGTACCGGCCCGGCCCCTCGCGCCGGATCCCGGGTGCACGATCCAGCCCCTCCGGCGTTTGAGGAGCGGGGGTCCGGGGGCAGTGCCCCCGGGTACGGGAAGGGTAGGGGCGGAGGGGGCGATGGAACCGCCCGGACCTGTGGAGCCGTGGGGTAGGCGGCGGGGACCCTTGCGGTGGGCTCCGGTTGTGGGTGTCAGGGGCGTTTCGACACCATGGGCCAGCGGGACTGGAGGGTTCGGACCGTCTCGGCGATGGCCGGCCGGCGCGCCGCCCCCGCGCGCCACAGCGCGTAGAGCCGGCGGACCGGCAGTGGGTCGAGCGGTACCTCCGCCACCCCGTCGGGAAGGGGGCCGCGGCCGAGGCGCGGGATCAGGGCGACGCCGAGACCGGCGGCGACGAGGGCGATGAGGGTCGGGTTCTCCTCGGCCTGGTGGACGATGTCCGGCTCACTGCCCGCCGCGCGCAGCGTGCGCACCAGCCAGTCGTGGCAGACCCGCCCGGGCGGCTGGCAGATCCACCGCTGGCCGCCCAGGTCCTCGCGCCGTACCGACGACCGCCCGGCGAAGGGATGCCCGGCGGGAACGAGCAGATCGCACAGGTCGTCGCCGATCACCGCCTGCTCCACCCCCGGCGGGGCGGGCAGCGGGGAGATGTCCCAGTCGTGCGCGACGGCCAGGTCGACCGCGCCCCTGGCGACCAGGTCGACGGACAGATGCGGGTCGATCTCCGTCAGCCGGGTGTCCAGGGCCGGATGCCGGGCGGCCAGGTCGGCCAGGACGGCGGGCAGCAGACCGCGGGCCGCCGAGGCGAACGCGGCCACCGTCAGCCGCCCCGCGGGCCTGCCCCGGCGTTCCTCCAGCTCGGTCTCCGCGCGCTCCACGATCGCCAGCAACTCCTGTGCCGTGTCGGCGAGTTGTTCGGCCTGCTCGGTGAGCCGGACACCGCGTCCGCGCCGCTCCAGCAGGACGGTCCTGGTCTCCCGCTCCAGCTTCGCGATCTGCTGGGACACGGCGGAGGGGGTGTAGCCGAGCGCGGCCGCGGCGGCGCCGACCGTGCCGTGCACCGAGACGGCGTGCAGGGCCCGCAGGCGCTGGAGATCGAGCATGGAGGCCTCCCGGTCCGCGATGTCGCTCCCCTCCAGCTTACGTAAGCGTTGCTTCATCCATCCATGCAGACATTCGCGCTGGTGCTACACGGTGGTGGCGTCGGATGCTCGACGTATGCGACCCGCACACATCAGCCTCGCCGTCCTCGTCGCCGCCGTCTGGGGCGTGAACTTCACCGTCATCGAGGTCGGCCTCGACCACTTCCCACCGCTCCTCTTCTCCGCCCTGCGCTTCCTCGTGGCGGCCCTGCCCGCCGTGTTCCTCGTGGGCCGCCCCAAGGTGGCGTGGAAGTGGATCGTGGCGGTGGGACTCGTCCTCGGCGTCGCGAAGTTCGGGCTGCTGTTCATCGGCATGGACGCGGGGATGCCCGCCGGACTGTCCTCCCTCGTGCTGCAGATCCAGGCGGTCTTCACCGCGGTCCTCGCCTTCGCCTTCCTCGGCGAACGCCCCACCCGCGTCCGGCTGGCGGGCATGGCCGTGGCCCTCGCCGGGGTGGGCCTGGCCGCCGTCGACGAGGGCACGGCCGGCCCCCTCGGCGCCTTCGCCCTGGTCGTCGCGGCCGCGGCCTGCTGGGGACTGTCCAACGTCCTCACCCGCAAGGCGTCCCCGCCCGACCCGCTGAACTTCATGGTGTGGGTGAGCACCGTCCCCGTCCTGCCGCTGCTCGGCCTGTCCCTGCTCACCGAGGGCCCCTCCCGCGACCTCGACGCGCTCCGCGCCCTGGACCTCCAGGGCGCCGGAGTCGTCGTCTACGTCGCCTGGATCACGACCGTCTTCGGCTTCGGCGCCTGGGGCTGGCTGCTGCACCGGCACCCGGCGTCCACCGTCGCGCCCTTCTCGCTGCTCGTCCCGGTCTTCGGCATGTCGTCGGCCGCCCTGTTCCTGCACGAGTCGGTCGGTCCGCTGCGGTGGGCGGCGGCGGCCCTGCTGGTGGGCGGGGTGGCGCTCACCTCGCGGACGCCACGAAAGGTCCAGCCGGCGGACGTTCCAGCGCCGGAGCGGGCCGGGGCGCCAGCATGACCCCATGGCCGTCGTCGACATTCCCGGTTCCAAGTCCATCACCGCCCGCGCGCTCTTCCTGGCAGCGGCGGCCGACGGGGTCACCCGCCTCGACCGCCCGCTGCGCTCGGACGACACCGAGGGCTTCGCGGAGGGCCTGACCCGGCTCGGCTACCGCGTCGGCCGGACCCCGGAGAGCTGGCACATCGACGGCCGCCCGCAGGGCCCGGCCGTGGCGCGGGCCGACGTCCACTGCCGGGACGGCGCGACCACGGCCCGCTTCCTGCCCACCCTCGCCGCCGCCGGACACGGCACCTACCGCTTCGACGCCTCCGCCCAGATGCGCCGCCGCCCACTGGGACCCCTGTCGCGGGCGCTGCGCGACCTGGGCGTGGACCTCAGGCACGAGGAGGCGGAGGGCCACCATCCGCTGCGCATCGAGGCGGCCGGGGTGGAGGGCGGCACGGTCACCCTCGACGCGGGCCAGTCCTCCCAGTACCTCACCGCCCTTCTCCTGCTCGGCCCGCTGACCCGCACCGGCCTGCGCGTCGAGGTCACCGACCTGGTCTCCGCCCCCTACGTCGGCATCACCCTCGCGATGATGCGCGCGTTCGGGGCGGACGTGACGGTGGACGGCGACGTCTTCGACGTGGCGCCCGGCGGCTACCGGGCCACCACCTACCCCGTCGAACCCGACGCCTCCACCGCGAGCTACTTCTTCGCGGCGGCCGCCCTGACCGGCCGTGAGGTCACCGTGCGCGGCCTCGGCGCGGAGGCGCTCCAGGGCGATCTCGCCTTCGTGGACGTCCTGCGCCGGATGGGCGCGCACGTGGAGACCGGGCCCGACCGCACGACCGTGCGCGGCACCGGCGAACTGCGCGGCCTCACCGTGAACATGCGGGACATCTCCGACACCATGCCGACGCTCGCCGCGATCGCGCCCTTCGCCTCCGGCCCGGTCCGCGTCGAGGACGTCGCCAACACCCGGGTCAAGGAGTGCGACCGCCTGGACGCCTGCGCGGAGAACCTCCGGGCGCTCGGCGTCCGGGTGGAGACCGGCCCCGACTGGATCGAGATCCACCCGGGCGTCCCCGCCGCCACCGAGATCAGGACGTACGGCGACCACCGCATCGTCATGGCCTTCGCGGTGACCTCGCTGCGCGCCCCCGGCATGACCTTCGACGACCCCGGATGCGTCCGCAAGACGTTCCCCGCCTTCCACGAGGTGTTCGGGGCCTGGGCCGCCGCCGGGAACGACGGCTGAGCCGGCCCGGCGTCCGTCTCCCGCGTCTTGTCGGGAAGATCCGGGGCGGCTAGCTTCGCGACGGACGGCGCCGACCGCGCCGGAGACCCGACCGGGAAGCGGTGAACAGATGTCCTCCGATGCCTCCCTTGTCACACTCGCCGTCGTCGGCGCCGGGGACCGGGGGACCGGTCACGCGCGCTGGGCCCTCGACCACCCCGAACGCGCCCGGGTGGTGGCCGTCGCCGAACCACGCCGGACCCGGCGCGAACGGTTCGCGGCCGCCCACGCCCTGGAACCGGACGCCGCCGTGGACGACTGGCGGGTGCTGGCCGCCCGCGGCCGGATCGCGGACGCCGTACTCGTCTGCACCCTCGACCGCGAACACCTCGAACCCGTCCTGGAGTTCGCCGCCCTCGGGTATCACATCCTGCTGGAGAAGCCGATGGCCCTCACCGAGGACGAGTGCCGGCGGATCGTCGACGCCGTGGAGAAGGCCGGTGTGATCCTCGCGGTCGGACACGTCCTGCGCTACACCCGGTACAGCCGCGCCGTGAAGGAGATCGTGGACTCCGGCAGGCTCGGTGACGTGATCAACGTCCAGCACCTGGAACCCGTCGGCTTCTGGCACCAGGCCCACTCCTTCGTCCGCGGCAACTGGGGCCGTACGGACCGGGCCACGTCCATGCTGATGGCCAAGTCCTGCCACGACATCGACTGGTTGCAGTACGTCCTCGGCCAACCCCCCGTCCGCGTCTCCAGCTTCGGACGCCTCTCGCACTTCCGTCCCGAGAACAGGCCCGAGGGCGCAGCCGACCGCTGCCTCGACTGCGCGGTGGAGAACACCTGCCCCTACTCCGCCCGGCGCGAGTACGGCGACCGGCTCGCCCGCGGCGAACACCACTGGCCGCTGAGCGTGCTCGTCGACGACTACACCCCCGAGGCCCTGGAGACCGCCCTGCGCGAGGGCCCGTACGGGCGGTGCGTGTACGCCTGCGACAACGACGTGGTCGACCACCAGGTGGTCTCGATGGAGTTCGCCTCCGGGGCCACCGCCACCTTCACCATGACCGCCTTCACCGAACAGGCCGACCGCCGCACCCGGATCTTCGGGACCCGCGGCGAACTGCGCGGCGACGGCGGGAGCTTGAGTGTCTACGACTTCCTGACCCGGACCGAGGAGGCCGTCGACCTCACCGCGCCGGGCGCCATGGACGCGGCCGGCGGCCACGGCGGGGGCGACGCCGCCCTGATGGACGCCTTCGTCGCCGCCGTCGCCACCGGGAACCCCGGCCTCGTGAAGTCCGGTCCCCGGGAGTCCCTCACCAGCCATCTCACCGTGCTGGCCGCCGAACGCGCCCGGCGCGCGGGCACCGTCGAGGCCGTATAACCGCTGGACACGGGCCGACCCCACCGCGTAGGAATCGCAGCGGACACGACCGGATCGACGAAGGGACGCGGGGCGTTGGGTTTCCAGTTGAAGGGGCCGGTCCTCGAAGGCACACGGGTACGGCTGGAGCCGCTCGGCCACCGGCACGCGGCCGACCTCGCCGTGGCGGCGGAGGAACGCCGGGACACGTACGCGTTCACCTGGGTGCCCCGGGCCGACGAGGTCGGGGACTACGTCGACGCGCAGCTCGCCCGCGCCGCGACGGGCAGGCTGGCGCCCTACGCGCAGATCTCCCTCGCCTCCGGACGGGCCGTCGGTGCCACCTCGTACTGGGAGCCGCGGTCCTGGCGTTCGGACGACCGGCTCGACGCCGTCGAGGTCGGCTTCACCTGGCTCGCCGCCTCGGCCCAGGGCACCGGCCTGAACGCCGAGTCCAAGCTCCTCCTCTTCGGGCACGCCTTCGAGGAGTGGGGTGTGGCACGCGTCGACCTGAAGACCGACGCCCGCAACGCCCGCTCCCGCGCGGCGATCGCGAGCACCGGCGCCCGCCTGGAGGGGGTCCTGCGCAACTGGTCCCGCTCCTGGGCGCCGGGCGAGGACGGCCTGCTGCGCGACTCCGCGGTCTTCTCGGTGACGGCGGCGGAGTGGCCCGAGTGCCGGGACCGGCTGACCGCGCGGGTGGCCGGGGCGTCGTCCCGGACGGGCGGGACGACGGTCCGCTAGCGGCGTCCGTTGCCCGGGCGGCCCGGCCTCCCAGATTGCGCGGGCGGCCCGGGAGGTCTTCGAGCGGCTCGCGCGGGGCGCCACTCGGAGGCTTCCGGGCGTGGTCGATCGTCCGAGCCCCTGGACCCGGGAGCAGGGAATCGGAAACGATCGGCCCATGAGCACGTACGACACCGATGACCTCGCGAGCGACGCCCCCGCGCCGGGCCGGCGGTCCTTCCTGATCCTGCACGGCTGGCAGAACCACCGCCCGGAGGGCCACTGGCAGCACTGGCTCGCCGGGCGGCTCGGGGAGCTGGGGCAGCACGTCGTCTATCCGCAGCTCCCGGACGCCGACGACCCGGACCTGGAGGTGTGGCTGGCGGAGCTGGCCCGCCACCTGGACGCCCTGCGCGGCTCCGAGCGCGTGGTCGTCGCGCACAGCCTCGGGGCCGTGCTGTGGCTGCATGCGGCCGCGCGCGGACTGCCCGGCGCCGTCGGCGTCGACCGAGTGCTGCTCGTCGCCCCGCCGTCCGCCTCCGTTCTCGCCGGACTGCCGGAGATCGCCGGATTCACCCTGACCGAGAAGGGCTTCACCCTCCCCGGCCCCACCCGGCTGGTCGCCGGCGACGACGACCCGTACTGCCCCGAGGGGGCCGACGCGGTCTACGGCGACCCCCTGGGCGTACCGGCCCGCATCCTGCCCGGGGCCGGGCATCTCGGCATGGACGCGGGGTACGGACCCTGGCCCTCGGTGCTGGAGTGGTGCCTGGACGGGACGGCGCCGCTCACCGCCCGCGCGAGCTAGTGTGCCGGCCGGCCCGCTGATCGCCGGGGGCCGGCTGCCGGCCGCGGACGGCCACCCGTTGCTCGGGGACGCCTGCCCTCTGGTCGCGGACGTCCACCCGCTGGTCGCGGGGGTCGAACAGGGAGCCGGTCCGCGGGGGATGCGCGGGGCGCTGCGGGACGACGGCCGTGCCCCGGCGCCGGCGCCGCGAGGACCGGCTCCGGTCCCCGTCGCCGAGCATGAGCTGCGGGTCGAACATCACCACCACTCCGGCCAGGATCAGGAAGACGACCGGTCCGATGAGCATGGGGAGCAGGATCGAGGCCGGGGAACTGTTGCCGTACAGCCCGGACACGTAGGACGCGTCCGTCGCGCCGCGCAGATGCACTTCGACGGCAGCCATGGCGGTGTAGTGCGTGCCGGTCAGGGCGACGCCCATGAGGAGGGCGGCGCCGAGGGCGGCCGGGAAACCCCGGTACGAGGCGGCCGTCCACACTGCGGCGGTGGCGGCGGTGACCGCGAGCAGCACGGAGGCCGACACCATGAGCGAGTCGTGGTCCAGGGAGCCGTTCAGCTCGATCGCGGCCATGCCGGTGTAGTGCGTGGCCACCACGGCGAGCCCGGTGAGGATTCCGGCCGCGGTGAGGGTGACGGGGGTGGCGCCGCGGTATCCCACGGCGAAGACGCCGAGACCGACCATCGCGATCGCCAGGACGAGGCTGAGCGAGACGAGACGCGAGTCGTAGCCGATCGGGATCCCCTGGATCCTGAAGCCGACCATCGCGACGAAGTGCATGGTCCAGATGCCGCAGCCTATGGTCGCCGCCCCGAGGGCCAGCCAACCCGGCTTCCACGACTGCCGGTTGTTCAGGGACCGGACGACGCAGCGCAGCCCCAGGGCGCTGCCCAGACAGGCGACGAGATAGGAGGCCGCCGGAGTCACCGCCCCGAACTCGAAGCCCTCCACGGTGCCTTGCATATATGCCAACTCCCCCAGGGAACGGGTTACTTGGGGGAGTACGGTCCCGTGCCCAGGTTGCGTGAGCGGTTCCGTACGGTAGGTGTTTGCGTTAACTCTGCGATGCGGCTTCGTTCAACGGGCGGACAGGCTGTCCGCACTCCGGACGGTGCGCCCCGGGCGCGCGCCGCCGCGGTGCGGTCACTCCTTGTCGGCGCGCAGGTCCAGGCGCCAGTCCTGGCCCGTCAGGTCCGCGCCGAAGGACCGGTGCGGCTTCTCGGCGACCAGGGCGAAGCCGTGGCGCTGGTAGATCCGCCGGGCGGCGGCCAGGACGTCGTTGGTCCACAGGACGAGCTCGTGGTAGCCGACCCCGCGCGCGAAGTCGGTGACGGCGCCGACGAGACGGTCGCCGATGCCCAGGCCCCGCGTCTCCGGCTCGACCAGCAGCAGCCGGAGGCGGGCGGTGCCGGGCGTGTCGTCCCGTACGCACATCACGCATCCGACGGGCCGCCCGTCGAGCTCGGCGATCCACACCCGCTCCAGGTGGGGGTCGTGGTCCTCGGCGAAGTCGGCGACGATCCTCGCGACCAGGCCCTCGTAGTCGGCGTTCCAGCCGTACTCGGCCGCGTACAGGGCCGCGTTGCGCTGCACGATCCAGCCGAGGTCGCCGGGGCCCGGTTCGCGCAGGAGGACGTCCTCGGGGCCCGGTGCGGCCCGCCCGTCCCCCAGGAGGGTCCGTACCGTGCGCATCGCCTCCGTGAGCCGCGGCCGGTCGGCGGGCGGCACGGTCGCCAGCAGCGTGCCCACGCTCCGGCGTGCCCGCTCGTCGAGCAGCGCGGCGGCCTCCCGGCCGCCCGCGGTGAGCGTGATCCGGCGGCGCCGCGGATCCTTCTCGGACGCGGTGCGCTCGACCAGTCCGTCCTGCTCGAACTTGTTCAGGATCCGGCTCAGATAGCCGGAGTCCAGGGCGAGTTCGGCCCGCAGGTCGGCGGCGTCCGCCTGGGGCGTGTGCGCCAGTTCGTACAGGACGCGGGACTCGGTCAGCGTGTACGGCGCGTACAGATGGCGGGCGTAGTCGAGCGCGCCGATGACGTTCGTGTAGAAGCGGTTGAAGGAGCGGATGTCCTGAACGGTCATGATCGGCCCCGAGGGTCGGCTGTACCCGGTCACGGTCGGCGCTTGCCTGCTCCGGCTGAATGTCTGACCCAGTCAGAGATAATCGCCACCCCGAGCATAGAACCACCTTGGCTCCCGGGCCTACCCCGCTGTCGCCGGTTCGGTCCGGTGGGTGGGTCGGGGCCGTGCCGGTGCATCAGCCCGTCGCCGTTGGACGGAGACGTGACCGTCGGTGGCGACGGGCATCGATGTACCGGCACGTCCCCGACGGCGCGTTCCCGGCTGCGGGTGCGGGATCCAGACGGTCACAGCCCCGGCCGTGCCAAATTTCCGCCCCGCCGGGGAAGTTCCAACCCCGGCCCGAGCAAATTCGAACACCGGGCGGAGCAAATTCCAGCCCCGGCCGGGGAACGTTCAGCCCCGGCCGGGAAGATCCAGCCCCTCCGGCGTTTGAGGAGCGGGGTCTGGGGCGGAGCCCCAGGTGCGATGGGGGTCCCCCCTGGTCGAGCGAAGCCGAGACCTTGGGGGAGGGTAGGGGCGGAGGGGGCGAAGAAAGCCCCTGAAGCCCGGGGAACATGGGCAACCCCGGGGAGCCCGGCCCCGGGAGACCCCTCGCGGCAGCGGGTCCCAGGCTCAGGGTCCGGGAAGGGGAGGTCAGCCCAGGGTCCGGGAAGGGCGGGTCAGCCCCGGGGAGCCCCGGTGGAGCCGCGAACCATCAGTTCGCCCCGCACCGTCGCGATCCCCCCGGGCGGCGGCTCCTCCCGCCCCATGGCGATCCGCCCGGCCCGGGCCCCCGCCTCGGACAACGGCAACCGCACGGTCGTCAGGGCCGGCACCGCGTCGATGCTGAACGGCAGATCGTCGAACCCCGCGACGGACACGTCGCCGGGAATGCGGAGCCCGGAGTCGCGCAGCGCGGCACAGGCCCCCAGCGCCACGGTGTCGTTCGCGGCGACGACCGCCGTCAACGACGGATCACGGCGCAGGAGTTCGAGCGTCGCCTCGTACCCCGACCGGCGGTCGTAGCGGCCGTGCACGGTACGCCGGGGATCGTCCTCGATGCCGTGGGCGTCGAGCGCCGCCCGGTGGCCCTCCAGCCGGTGCCGGGTCGTCGTGCGTTCCTCGGGCCCCGCGATGTACCCGAGCCGCCGGTGCCCGAGGCCGATGAGGTGCTCGGTGAGCTGCCGCCCGCCCCCGCGGTTGTCGAAGGTGAGCGCGATCGCCTCGGGCGCCTCCGGCGCGGGCGGCCGCCCGCACAGCACGACCCGCGTGCCCGCCTCGGTCAGCTTGCGCAGCTTGGCGGCGACCGCGCCCGCGTGCGCGGTGTCCTCTATCGCGCCGCCGGTGAGCACCACCGCGGCGGCACGCTGGCGCTGAAGGAGCGTGAGGTAGGTCAGCTCGCGCTCCGGGGAGCCGCCGGTGTTGCAGACGACCCCGAGCCGCTCCCCGCCCGCGCGTCCCCCGGGCCCGCCGATCTCCGACTGGATGGCCGCCGCCATGATCCCGAAGAAGGGGTCGGCGATGTCGTTGACCAGGATGCCGACGAGGTCGGAGGTCGCCGCGGCCAGCGAACTCGCGGGCCCGTTCAGCACGTAGTCCAGTTCGTCCACCGCCCGCAGCACCCGCTCGCGCGTGGAGGAGGCCACGGGGTAGTTCCCGTTCAGCACGCGCGACACCGTCGCGGGAGAGACCTGCGCGCGGGCCGCCACGTCCGCCAGGGTCACCGTCATCTCGTCGTCCTCCGGTAGCGCCTTGTCGTACCACTTCGTACGGGGTCGTACATGTCGTACGTCGTCGTGCCTGGTCATGTCTCGTCGTACGGCGTCGAACACGGAGTCGAAGGCCGGGTGCGCCGCTTCCTGTGGGCAGGGTCCGTGCAGACCATACGGCCATCGGCCCCCGTTGTTCGCCCCCTCGAACAACTCGTCTTCGCGGTGGTCTTGTCCGTACCGCTGCGCAGAGGCTAGCTTCTCACCGAATGGAAAGCGCTTGCTGCCACGCTCACCAGGCGGCGTGCGCGGCGCCCGAGGCGTACGGAGGGAAAAGACGTGACACGCAAGACGGTGCGGATCGCCATGAACGGCGTGACGGGACGCATGGGTTACCGGCAGCACCTCGTCCGCTCGATACTCGCCCTGCGCGAGCAGGGTGGCCTCGACCTCGGCGACGGCACCGTGCTGTGGCCCGAACCCGTCCTCGTCGGCCGTCGCGAGGACGCGCTGAAGGCGCTCGCCGAGCGGCACGGCCTCGCCCACTGGTCGACGGACCTGGACGCGGTGCTCGCCGATCCGTCCGTCGACCTCTACTTCGACGCCCAGGTGACCTCCGCCCGCGAGGAAGCCCTCAGGAAGGCCGTCGCGGCCGGCAAGCACATCTACACGGAGAAGCCGACCGCCACCGGGTTCGCCGGAGCCCTCGAACTGGCCCGCCTCGCGCACGCCGCGGGCGTCAAGCACGGCGTCGTCCAGGACAAGCTCTTCCTCCCGGGCCTGCTCAAGCTGAAACGGCTCATCGACGGCGGCTTCTTCGGCCGGATCCTGTCCGTCCGCGGGGAGTTCGGCTACTGGGTCTTCGAGGGCGACTGGCAGAGCGCCCAGCGGCCCTCCTGGAACTACCGCGCCGAGGACGGCGGCGGCATCGTCGTCGACATGTTCCCGCACTGGGAGTACGTCCTGCACGAACTCTTCGGCCGCGTCACCTCGGTGCAGGCGCTCACCGCCACCCATGTCCCGCAGCGCTGGGACGAGCGGGGCAAGCCCTACGACGCCACGGCCGACGACGCGGCCTACGGCATCTTCGAGCTGGAGGGCGGCGCGGTCGCCCAGATCAACTCCTCCTGGACCGTGCGCGTCCACCGCGACGAACTCGTGGAGTTCCAGGTCGACGGCACGGAAGGGTCGGCCGTCGCCGGGCTGCGCAACTGCCGCGTCCAGCACCGTGGTTCGACCCCCAAGCCGGTCTGGAACCCGGACATCCCGGCCACCTACTCCTTCCGCGAGCAGTGGCAGGAGGTCCCCGACAACGCCGAGTACGACAACGGCTTCAAGGCCCAGTGGGAGCTGTTCCTGCGGCACGTCCACGCCGACGCCCCCTACCGCTGGGACCTTCTCGCCGGCGCCCGTGGTGTCCAGCTCGCCGAACTGGGCCTGAGATCATCGGCCGAGGGCCGCCGTCTCGACGTACCGGAGATCGCCCTGTGAGCATCCGACTCCCCGACGCCGGCGGCCGGTTGCGGACCTACGAGCCACGCACCGACCCCCTCGCCGTCCTCCCCGCGGCCGCTCCCCTCGCCTCCCGGACGGTCTTCGCCGCCGCGCACGTCGTCGCCGACCCGTACGCGGACGTCTCGCCCGAGGCGCCCGCCGCCGTCGACTGGGACGCCACCCTCGCCTTCCGGCGCCATCTGTGGTCGCACGGACTCGGTGTCGCCGAGGCGATGGACACCTCCCAGCGCGGGATGGGCCTGGACTGGGCCGGGGCCGCCGAACTGATCCGGAGATCATCGGCCGAGGCCAGGGCCGTCGGCGGCGGGATCGCCTGCGGAGTCGGCACGGACCAGCTCACCGGCCCTGCCACGCTCCCCGAGGTGCGGGCCGCCTACGAGCAACAACTCGCCCTCGTCGAGGAGTCGGGCGCGCGGCCGGTCCTGATGGCCTCGCGCGCCCTCGCCGCGGCCGCCGCCGGACCCGAGGACTACCTCGACGTCTACGGCCACCTCCTGCGCCAGGCGGCCGGCCCGGTGATCCTGCACTGGCTGGGCCCGATGTTCGACCCGGCCCTGGAGGGCTACTGGGCCTCGGACGGTCTGGACGCGGCGACGGAGGTGTTCCTGGAGGTGATCGCCGCACACCCGGACAAGGTGGACGGCGTCAAGGTCTCCCTGCTGGACGCCCGACGGGAGGTCGGACTGCGCCGCCGGCTCCCGGACGGCGTCCGCTGCTACACCGGCGACGACTTCAACTACCCCGAGCTGATCGCGGGCGACGAGCGAGGCTTCAGTCACGCGCTGCTCGGCGTCTTCGACCCGCTCGCCCCCCTCGCCGCCCGGGCGGTGCGCGTCCTGGACGCCGGGGACACCAAGGGGTTCCGTGAACTCCTCGATCCGACCGTCGAGTTGGCCCAGCACCTCTTCCAAGCTCCGACCCGCTTCTACAAGACGGGTGTCGTCCTGCTGGCCTGGCTCGCCGGCCACCAGGACCACTTCGCGATGCTGGGCGGCCTCCAGTCGGCCCGCTCCCTGCCCCACCTCGCCCGCGCCTACGAACTCGCCGACGGACTGGGCCTGTTCCCGGACCCGGGACGCGCCGAGACCCGGATGAGGACCCTGCTCGCCCTGTACGGAGTGACCACATGAGCAGCCTCGCCCGCTTCTCCGTCAACCAGATGACGGTCAAACAGCTTTCGGTCCCCGACCTGGTATCGGGCTGCCAGGAGTTGGGCGTTCCGGGGGTCGGGCTGTGGCGTGAGCCCGTGCGGTCGTACGGGCTCGACGCGACCGCGAAACTCGTCCGCGACGCGGGTCTGGCCGTCACCACCCTGTGCCGGGGCGGCTTCCTCACGGCGATCGACCCGGGGGAGCGGCGGCGCGCGCTGGACGACAACCGGGCCGCCGTCGACGAGGCGGCCGCACTCGGCACCGACACCCTCGTCCTGGTCTCCGGCGGCCTGCCGCCCGGCTCGAAGGACCTGGGCGCCGCCCGGGAGCGTATCGCCGACGCGCTCGGCGAACTGGGCCCGTACGCCGCCTCCCACGGGGTGCGTCTCGCCGTCGAGCCGCTCCACCCCATGTACGCGGCCGACCGCTGTGTGGTGTCCACCCTCGCCCAGGCACTGGACCTCGCCGAACGCTTCCCCGCCGACCAGGTGGGCGTCACCGTCGACACGTACCACCTCTGGTGGGACGACACGGCCCCCGCCCAGATCGCCCGCGCGGGCGCGGGCGGCCGCATCCACAGCTTCCAGCTCGCCGACTGGACCACCCCGTTGCCCGCGGGCGTCCTCGACGGCCGCGGCCAACTCGGCGACGGCTCGGTCGACTTCCGGGCGTGGCGCGGCCTGGTCGAGGCGGCGGGCTACACCGGACCCATCGAGGTCGAACTCTTCAACGAGGAACTGTGGGCCAGGGACGGGCGCGAGGTGCTGGCGGAGACGGCGGCACGCTTCGTGGAGCACGCGGGCTGACCCGGTTCCCGCCCGGAAAAAATCTTCGGAAGTGCGTACAACCCTTCCGCGACCTCGTGGGTCGTACGTGGCATCAGGACCTTTGGAGGGGGATCCGGGGGGATCGCGGGGGTTCTGATACGGAGGGGAAAGCCGAGGGGCCCGGTCGACGGACCGGGCCCCTCGAAATTTTCCGGCCCTCGGACGGAGCGCCGGAGCGCTGTCGGTGGCGGGCGGTACCGTCGGATCATGACCGATCAGGCGGGGGCCGCCCAGACGGGCGAGCGGCGGCCGGCCACGCTGGAAGGCGTGCTCGAACGCATCACGTACGCCAACGAGGAGAACGGCTACACGGTCGCCCGGGTCGACACCGGCCGGGGCGCCGGTGACCTGCTCACCGTCGTCGGCTCCCTTCTCGGCGCCCAGGTCGGCGAGTCCCTGCGCATGGAGGGCCGCTGGGGCTCCCACCCGCAGTACGGCAAGCAGTTCACCGTGGAGAACTACACGACACTGCTCCCGGCCACCGTCCAGGGCATCCGCCGCTATCTCGGATCCGGCCTGGTCAAGGGCATCGGACCGGTCTTCGCCGACCGCATCACCGAGCACTTCGGCCTCGACACCCTGCGGATCATCGAGGAGGAGCCGAAGCGGCTCATCGAGGTCCCCGGACTCGGCCCCAAACGCACGGGGAGGATCGCCGACGCCTGGGAGGAGCAGAAGGCGATCAAGGAGGTCATGCTCTTCCTCCAGACCGTGGAGGTGTCCACCTCCATCGCGGTCCGCATCTACAAGAAGTACGGCGACGCCTCGATCTCGGTGGTGAAGAACCAGCCCTACCGCCTGGCGTCCGACGTCTGGGGCATCGGCTTCCTCACCGCCGACAAGATCGCCCAGTCCGTCGGCATCCCGCACGACAGCCCCGAGCGCGTCAAGGCGGGCCTTCAGTACGCCCTGTCGCAGTCCACCGACCAGGGCCACTGCTACCTCCCCGAGGAGCGGCTGATCGCGGACGCGGTGAAGCTGCTCCAGGTCGACACCGGCCTGGTGATCGAGTGCCTGGCCGAGCTGGCGGCCCCCGCGGAGGACGGCGAGGACCCCGGCGTCGTCCGGGAGAAGGTCCCGGGCCCGGACGGCGACGACCCGGTGACGGCGGTCTACCTCGTCCCCTTCCACCGCGCCGAACTCTCGCTCTCCGCCCAGGTGCTGCGCCTGCTGCGCAGCGACCGCGACCGGATGCCCGGTTTCCGTGACGTGGCCTGGGACCGGGCGCTGGCCTGGCTCAAGGGACGTACGGGCGCGGAGCTGGCCCCCGAGCAGGAGGCGGCGGTCCGGCTCGCGCTCACCGAGAAGGTCGCCGTGCTCACCGGGGGGCCGGGCTGCGGCAAGTCGTTCACCGTCCGCTCGATCGTGGAGCTGGCCCGCGCCAAGGGCGCCAAGGTGCTGCTCGCCGCGCCCACCGGCCGTGCCGCCAAGCGTCTGGCCGAGCTGACCGGGGCCGAGGCCTCCACCGTGCACCGGCTTCTGGAGCTCAAGCCGGGCGGTGACGCGGCCTACGACAGGGACCGCCCGCTCGACGCCGACCTGGTCGTCGTGGACGAGGCCTCCATGCTCGATCTGCTGCTCGCCAACAAGCTGGTCAAGGCGGTGCCCCCGGGCGCCCATCTGCTCTTCGTCGGCGACGTCGACCAGCTTCCGAGCGTCGGCGCCGGCGAGGTGCTGCGCGACCTGCTCGCCGAGCGGGGCCCGGTCCCCGCGGTGCGTCTCACCAAGGTCTTCCGCCAGGCCCAGCAGTCCGGGGTGGTGACCAACGCGCACCGGATCAACTCCGGGCAGCATCCGCTCACCGACGGCATGAAGGACTTCTTCCTCTTCGTCGAGGACGACACCGAGGAGGCGGGGCGGCTCACGGTGGACGTGGCGGCCCGTCGGATTCCGGCCAAGTTCGGTCTCGACCCCCGCCGGGACATCCAGGTCCTCGCTCCCATGCACCGGGGCCCGGCCGGCGCGGGGCTCCTGAACGGACTGCTCCAGCAGGCCATCACCCCCGGCCGCCCCGACCTCGCCGAGAAGCGGATCGGCGGCCGGGTCTTCCGGGTCGGCGACAAGGTCACCCAGATCCGCAACAACTACGACAAAGGCGAGAACGGCGTCTTCAACGGCACCGTGGGTGTCGTCACCTCCCTCGATCCCGTCGAGCAGCGGCTGACGGTGCGTACGGACGAGGACGAGGAAGTGCCGTACGAATTCGACGAGCTCGACGAACTGGCGCACGCCTACGCGGTGACCATCCACCGCTCCCAGGGCAGCGAGTACCCGGCGGTGGTGATCCCCGTGACCACGGGCGCCTGGATGATGCTCCAGCGCAATCTGCTCTACACGGCGGTCACCCGGGCCAAGAAGCTGGTCGTTCTCGTCGGTTCGCGCAAGGCGATAGGCCAGGCGGTGCGTACGGTGTCCGCGGGACGCCGGTGCACGGCCCTGGACTTCCGGCTCTCCGGCTCGTGAACCACCGCTCGTGAGGCACGGCTCGCGGCACCGCTCGTGAACCACCGCCCCGTACGCGGCGCACGGGTCCCGCGCGGGCGGCGAACGGGGCCTTTCGGGCATGGGGCGAGGGCCGTCGGAAAAAATGATCGATCAAACGAGTCATGAAGGTCACAGAGCACTTCCGGTTGCGGGGCGGACGCGGCAGGATGAGCAGGTTGGCGGCACTCAGTGCCGCCGATAGGCCCAATGGTCGACCCCGAGTGCACTCTCCAGGGCCAAATGGGGGATGGTAGAGACAGTCAGGGCACCTCGAAGAAGAGGCACAACGTCGGTGAGGGATGACGTGAGCGACAACTCTGTAGTACTGCGGTTCGGCGATGGCGAGTACACCTACCCGGTGATCGACAGCACCGTCGGCGACAAGGGCTTCGACATCGGCAAGCTCCGCGCCCAGACGGGTCTGGTGACGCTGGACAGCGGGTACGGCAACACCGCCGCGTATAAATCCGCGATCACCTATCTCGACGGTGAGCAGGGCATCCTCCGCTACCGCGGCTACCCGATCGAGCAGCTCGCCGAGCGGTCCACCTTCCTGGAGGTGGCCTACCTGCTGATCAACGGCGAGCTCCCGAACGTCGACGAGCTCTCCACCTTCAAGAACGAAATCACGCAGCACACCCTGCTGCACGAGGACGTCAAGAACTTCTACCGCGGCTTCCCGCGTGACGCCCACCCGATGGCGATGCTGTCGTCGGTCGTCTCGGCGCTGTCGACCTTCTACCAGGACAGCCACAACCCGTTCGACGAGAAGCAGCGCAACCTCTCCACGATCCGGCTGCTCGCCAAGCTCCCGACGATCGCGGCGTACGCGTACAAGAAGTCGATCGGCCACCCCTTCGTCTACCCGCGCAACGACCTCGGGTACGTCGAGAACTTCCTGCGCATGACCTTCTCGGTCCCCGCGCAGGACTACGAGCTCGACCCGGTGGTCGTCTCCGCGCTCGACAAGCTGCTGATCCTGCACGCCGACCACGAGCAGAACTGTTCGACCTCCACCGTGCGTCTGGTGGGCTCCTCGCAGGCGAACATGTTCGCCTCGATCTCCGCCGGCATCTCCGCGCTGTGGGGCCCGCTGCACGGCGGCGCCAACCAGTCGGTCCTGGAGATGCTCGAGGGCATCCAGGCCAACGGCGGCGACGTCGACTCCTTCATCCGCAAGGTGAAGAACAAGGAGGACGGCGTCCGCCTGATGGGCTTCGGCCACCGGGTGTACAAGTCCTTCGACCCGCGCGCGAAGATCATCAAGGCTGCCGCGCACGACGTCCTGTCCGCTCTCGGCAAGTCCGACGAGCTGCTCGACATCGCGCTGAAGCTGGAGGAGCACGCGCTCTCCGACGACTACTTCGTCTCGCGCAACCTCTACCCGAACGTCGACTTCTACACCGGCCTGATCTACCGCGCCATGGGCTTCCCGACCGAGATGTTCACGGTCCTGTTCGCCCTCGGCCGGCTGCCGGGCTGGATCGCCCAGTGGCACGAGATGATCAAGGAGCCCGGCTCCCGCATCGGCCGCCCGCGCCAGATCTACACGGGCGTCGTCGAACGCGACTTCGTGCCGGTCGAGGCCCGCTGAGGCTCGCACACGACCACCGGGCTCCGTACGCGGGGCCCGGTGAACCTGTGACCAGGCGAAAAACGGAAAGCGCCCTGCTACCGGTCCCCCCACGGGCCGGCAGTCAGGGCGCTTTCCTTGTCCCGGTGCGGATTCCCCCCACGGGATCCGGCCGGGCGTCTGTGGACAGCGCCTGAATCGCTGTGTGCCGGCACGGGGCCGACGGTGAGCCGGGCGAGCGGAACTCGCCGTACTGCGGTGCGATCTGCCGGGACGCGTACGGATCGGGAGGGCCGCTCAAAGCTCCCCGCAGTACGTGCCCCGGCGACGCAATTTCCGGGAACGTCCCCCAAGACATCCCCAGATGCCAGTCGCGCCCCCCAAGACGCTTCTGACATCGCCAACTTAGACTGACGAACCCCTTCGGTGGTTACGTTCACATCACTGTGATCTGGATCTCTTGCATATGTCCTGAAGATACGCAAGAGCCCCGATACGGGAATCGCGAACCAATCGTAAGGAAGATGCGCGAGCCTTGTGAAGAGCTTATGTGAGGCTCTCGTTGGACTCTAGGGGGACTCAGGCTCTGTCGTCACGCGAATGCTCTCAGTCGAAGGCTGTTCGTGACCACGAAAACGGACGAAAAGGCCATCGCGGCCCCCGCGATCATGGGATTCAGCAGGCCGGCGGCCGCGAGCGGAAGCGCCGCCACGTTGTAGCCGAAGGCCCAGACCAGATTTCCCTTGATCGTCGACAATGTGGCGCGCGCCAGCCGGATCGCGTCCGCGGCCACCCGCAGATCCCCGCGCACGAGCGTCAGATCGCTCGCCTCGATCGCCGCGTCCGTCCCCGTGCCCATCGCGAGGCCCAGATCGGCGGTGGCCAGCGCCGCCGCGTCGTTCACCCCGTCGCCGACCATCGCGACGGTCCGTCCCTCGCCCCGCAGCCGCGCGACCACGGCGACCTTGTCCTCGGGCAGCACCTCGGCGATCACGTCGGCCGGGCCGATGCCGACCTCCCGTGCCACGGCCTCGGCGACCGCCCGGTTGTCCCCGGTCAGCAGCATCGGCGTGAGCCCGAGGTCCCGCAGCGCGCGTACGGCCTCGGCGCTGGTCTCCTTGACCGTGTCGGCGACGGCCAGCACGGCCGCCGCGGTGCCGTCCAGCGCGACCACGACGGCCGTACGGCCCGCCGCCTCGGCCGTGTTCTTCGCGTCCGCAAGCGTTCCCGGCAGCGTCCCGGGGAACCGGCCGACGGTGACCTCGACGCCGGCCACCCGCCCGCGCACGCCCCGTCCCGGCACGTTCTCGAAGTGCTCCGGCGCCGGAAGGTCGCCGACGCGCTCCTGGGCGCCTGCCGCGATCGCTCGGGCAACCGGATGCTCGGAAGCGTGTTCCAGGGCTCCCGCGAGCCGCAGGACGTCTTCCTCGGCCCGCCCCTCGGCGACGTGGACCTCGTGCAGACTCATGCGGCCCGTCGTCACCGTGCCGGTCTTGTCCAGGAGGACGGTGTCGACACGGCGGGTGGACTCCAGGACCTCGGGTCCCTTGATCAGGATGCCGAGCTGGGCGCCGCGGCCGGTGCCGACCATCAGGGCGGTCGGGGTGGCCAGGCCGAGCGCGCACGGGCAGGCGATGATCAGCACCGCGACGGCGGCGGTGAAGGCCGCGACCGTGTCCCCGGTGACCGCGATCCAGACCCCGAACGTGCCGAGCGCGATGAGCAGGACGACGGGCACGAAGACCCCGGAGATCCGGTCGGCCAGACGCTGCACCTCGGCCTTGCCGTTCTGCGCGTCCTCCACGAGCCGGGCCATCCGCGCGAGCTGCGTGTCCGCGCCGATCCGGGTGGCCTCGACGACGAGCCGGCCCCCGGCGTTCACGGTCGCACCGGTGACGGCGTCCCCGACGCCCACGTCCACCGGCACCGACTCGCCGGTCAGCATCGACGCGTCCACGGCCGACGCGCCCTCGACGACGGTGCCGTCGGTGGCGATCTTCTCGCCCGGCCGTACGACGAAGCGGTCGCCGACGGCCAGTTGCGCCACGGGGAGGCGGACCTCACGGCCGTCCCGCAGGACGCCGACGTCCCTGGCGCCGAGTTCCAGCAGTGCCCGCAGGGCCGCTCCCGCACGTCGCTTGGAGCGGGCCTCCAGGAAGCGTCCGAGCAGGATGAACGCGACGACCCCCGCGGCGACCTCCAGGTAGAGGGCGGAGGCGCCGTCCGTACGGGAGACGGTGAACTCGAAGCCGTGCCGCATGCCCGGCATCCCCGCGTCGCCGAAGAACAGCGCCCACAGGGACCAGCCGAACGCGGCGAGGGTACCGACCGAGACCAGGGTGTCCATGGTGGCCGCGCCGTGCCGCGCGTTCGTCAGGGCGGCCCGGTGGAAGGGCAGCCCGCCCCAGACCACGACGGGCGCGGCGAGCGTCAGGGAGAGCCACTGCCAGTTGTCGAACTGGAGGGCAGGGACCATCGACATGAGGACCACGGGCAGGGCGAGCACCGCGGAGACGGTCAGCCGCTCGCGCAGGGCGGCCGTCTCGGGATCGTCGTCGGCCGCGGGCGATTCCTGCTCGACGGGTGACGGCGGCGCGGGCGGCGGGGGCTCCTCGGCGGTGTAGCCCGTCTTCACCACGGTGGCGATCAGATCGGCGACCCGTACCCCCTCGGGGTAGGAGACCTTGGCCTTCTCCGTCGCGAAGTTGACCGTGGCGGTGACGCCGTCCATGCGGTTGAGCTTCTTCTCCACGCGGGCCGCGCAGGAGGCGCAGGTCATCCCGCCGATGGAGAGTTCGATCTCCGAGGGCGTGCCTATCGGCGTCTCGGGTGCTGCGGTGGTCATGGTGCGGCTCCAGGAAGGGGCCGGGCCGCGCGGAGCCGGTATCAGCCGGTCGGCACGGCCCGGTACGGAGAGAAAGAGCTGCGGGGGTTCGCTCAGGCCAGGCCGACGAGCTCGAAGCCCGCCTCGTCGACGGCGGCGCGGACGGCGCCCTCGTCGAGCGCGGCCGCGGAGACGACGGTGACTTCGCCGGTGGAGGCGACGGCCTTCACGGAGCTCACACCGGGGATCGCGGAGATCTCGCCGCTGACGGAGCCTTCACAGTGTCCGCAGCTCATGCCGCTCACCTTGTACACGGTGGTGACGGAACCCGGGGTGCCGGTCTGGGCGGTCATGGCGTTGCTCCTCATCGAGGCGTTCTGGGGCGTACGTGCACGGGAGGGATCCCTGGGAACACAGGGTTCCCCTCGATGCTCACCACACTATACCCCTAGGGGGTATTTCTCCAAGTGGCGTCGCGGTGCGCCAGGGAGCGCGCCCAGACCAGCCCCACGAGCGCGACGAGGAACAGGCCGCCCACCGAGAACAGGGTGAGGAGGTGCTCCTGTCCGCCGGTGGGCCTCGGCAGCCCGCCGCGGGCCGGCAGCGTCCTGTCGAGGCCGGCGCGGCCGAGCCGGTCCACCAGCCACAGCGCGATCCCGCGCGTCGAGTCCCACAGGGCGTGCAGCAGGGAGGCGCCGAGGCAGGCGCCGGCCACCTGGGCGGTCGGGCGGAAGCGTCCGTCGGGGCGACGCCGTGCCAGCAGGGCCGCGCCCGCGACCGCCGTCCACAGGCCGTGCCCGAACGGAGTGAGCACCCCGCGCAGGATCTCGGTCTCCAGGAGCGTGCGCAGGTCGACACCCTGGAGCGACACGGCCGCGTCGAAGGCGTGGCCCGCACCCTCCAGCGCCGCGAAGCCGAACCCGAGCGTCGCGCCGAGCACCAGGCCGGCCCGTGGCCCGCGGATCCGGGTGTGCCGGCGCAGCAGGAACATCAGGGCGCCGAGCTTCACGGCCTCCTCGGCGAGTCCGGTGCTCACGAACATCCCCAGCGAGGGGCGGGCGAGCTGGTACTCCGTCACCGAGGCGCCCAGCGCGCCCAGGGCGCCGCCGGCCAGGAAGCAGCCGAGGAGCGGACTCGTGCCCAGGTCGCGGCCGTGCCGCTCGTAGGCCCAGAGCGCGAAGGCGACCGGCACGAGGAAGGAGCCCAGCAGGATCAGCGTCGGCAGCGGTGCGACGTCGCTCGTGGCGTACGTGACGACCGCGGTCAGCGCCCAGAGGGCCGCCCCGATACCCAGGCAGCGCTTCCAGAGGCCGGCGGGGATCAGGGGACACGGCGGCGGGGGCTGCTGTGGTCCGGGAACGCGGGCCCGGGGGGTGTCCGGTGGCTGATTCTGGGGCACGGCCATCCCTCTGTCCCTCGGGGCGGCCCGTGGGCTCGGACGGGGGACCCGCGTTCCGGCGTCGGGGCGGCCCCGGGCGCGTGGCGAGGGCGCGCGGACGGACCGATGCCGCGGATCGCTGATCGATTTGTCCGAACCTTATGGCACATGTCGCGGATGTCGCAGTCCGGAGCGCTGATGCCGACCGGTCCGGCGTGGCGCGGCCTGGTGTGGTTCGGCGCGGCTCGGTTCGGTGCGGCTCAGTGTCCGGCGGGCGATCCGCTCTCGAGCAGCGGCTCCAGATAGCGGTGCATGACCGTCTTCAGCTCCGCGATGTAGCCGTCCCGTTCGGCGCCCTCGTGGGACATGACCAGGGTGAGGCCGGCCTTGAACAGATGGACCGCCATGTTCGCGGTGCGGGTGCGCTCGGCGGCCGGCAGGTCCGGCAGGCGGGCCCCGATCATCTCCTCGACGCGGGCGAGCATCGTGCCGTGCAGGGTGCCGATCTCCTCGACGATCACTCCCGGGGTGTCGGCGCCGTGCATCAGGACGGCGAAGGCCGGGTGCTCGACGTTGAACTCGATCAGCGGGTCGAGGACCGCGTCGAGCATCCGGTCCAGCGGGAGACCGGCGTTCTCCTGGGCGAGCGCCTGCCCGTGCGAGCGGGCCCAGTCGTCGAGGAGCTGGTCGCTGAGGCCGACCGCGATGGCCTCCTTGTTCGGGAAGAACTGGTAGAGCGTGCCGGGCGAGACGCCGGCCTCGCGGGCGATGGCGTTGGTGCTCGCCGCGGTGTAGCCGGTCCGGCAGAACACCGAGGCCGCCGCCTCCAGGAGCTGGGCGACGCGGCGCTCGCCACGGGCCTGACGGCGGCGCGGCCTCTCCTCGGCCGACTGCCGGTGCTCCTGGGGCTCCTGGGGCTCCTCGGTCTGCTGCTTCTCGGGCACGGGTCATCCCCAGCTTCTCGGGACACGATTGACAAATACGAGCGGTCACTCGCATTCTTGAAAAACGCGAGCGACGTCTCGTGTTTGCCAGTCTATGGCAATGGGCGATCCATGATGCCTGCACGGATGCGGGTCATCGGGTCACGGTGAAGGGGACACCGCATCATGTCCGAAGTCGACGGCGCGGACGCCGGGCCCGCGACGGGGGCCGGCGGGAGCCGGGTCGAGCAGGGGACCGAGCACGGAGGTACGGGCTCGGGCGGCGGTACGGACGGGGGTGCCCGCCTCGGGGGCTGGACCCGGTTCGTGACCGCGCGCCCACGGCTCTCCCTGCTCGTCGCCCTCCTGCTGACCGCGCTCGCCGTGGTCGCCGGCAGCGGAGTCGCGGACCGGCTGGGCAGCGGCGGCTGGGAGGACCCCACCGCGCAGTCCACGTACGCGACCAAGGCCCTGGAGCGGGAGTTCCCCGCCTCGCAGCCCAACCTGCTGCTCCTTCTCGACGCGGGCAAGGGCTCGGTCGACGACCCCGCGGTCGCCGCGGAGGCCCGGCGGATCACGGCACGTCTGGCCGCCGAGCCCGGCGTCACCGGCGTCGGTTCGTACTGGCAGACCCCGTCCCCCACGCTGAAGGCCCGCGACGGCCGCGAGGCGCTGATCGCCGCCCGGCTCACCGGCGACGAGACCGCCGCGGCCCGCACCCTGGACCGCATCGCCCCCTCCTACCGAGGAGAGAGCGGGCCCGTCGAGGTCGAGGTCGGCGGACCGGTCGCCGTACGCCACGAGATGCAGACGACCATCAAGGAGGACCTCACCCGGGCCGAGATGATCGCCCTTCCGGTGACCCTCCTGCTGCTGGTCATGGTCTTCGGGAGCGCCGTCGCGGCCCTGCTCCCGCTCGGGGTCGGGATCATCGCGATCCTCGGCACCAACGCCGTGCTGCGCGGACTCACCGAGGTCACGGACGTCTCGGTCTTCGCGATGAACCTGACGACGGCCCTCGGCCTCGGACTCGCCATCGACTACGCCCTGTTCATCGTCCGCAGGTTCCGCGAGGAACTGGCCGGCGGCGCGCCGCCGCGCGCCGCGATCGGTGTCACCCTGCGCACCGCGGGCCGGACCGTCCTCTTCTCCTCCCTCACGGTCGCCGTGTCGCTGGCCGCGATGCTCGTCTTCCCGCAGTACTTCCTGCGCTCCTTCGCCTACGCGGGCATCGCCGTCGTGCTGCTCGCCGCGGCCGCCGCCCTGATCCTGCTCCCCGCGGCGCTGATGCTCCTCGGCGACCGGGTGAACTCCCTCGATCTGCGGCGGCTGTTCCGGCGCGGCAGGCCGGACCCGGTCGAAGGCGGGGCCCTCTGGGGACGCACGGCCTCGCTCGTCATGCGCAGGGCGCCGCTCTTCGCGGTGGCCACCACGGCCGGCCTCATCGTTCTCGGACTGCCCTTCCTGGGCGTGAAGTTCGGCACGGCCGACGATCGGCAGCTCCCCTCCGGCGCGGAGTCGCACATCGTCCAGCAGCACATCCGCGACGGCTTCGCCGGCAGCCCGGGCAGCGCTCTGGAGGTCCTGGCCGAGGGGAGCGCCACGGAGACGGAGTACGCCCGGTACCGCGAGCGGATCGCCGCCCTGCCCGAGGTGCTGCGCGTGGACGGCCCGCTGGTGAAGGGCGACGCCGCCTACTTCTCGGTGCTGCCGAAGGGCGAGGCCGTGGACGAGGGGGCCCAGCGGCTGGTGGGCGAACTCCGGGCGGCCGACGCTCCGTTCAAGACCTCCGTGACGGGCACGGCGGCCGTCCTGGTCGACTCCAAGCACGCGATAGCCGACCGGCTCCCGTGGGCGGCCGGCTTCATCGCGATCGTCACGCTGTTCCTGGTGTTCCTGCTGACGGGCAGCGTGCTGATCCCGGTCCAGGCGGTCCTGCTCAACGCGCTCAGCCTGACCGCGATGTTCGGCGCCGTGGTCTGGGTCTTCCAGGACGGCCATCTCTCCGGCCTCCTCGACTTCACCAGCTCCGGTTCGATCGAGACGACCCTCCCGGTCCTGATGTTCTGCGTCGCCTTCGGCCTCTCCATGGACTACGGCGTCTTCCTCCTCTCCCGTATCAAGGAGGAGTACGACCACACCGGCGACCACCGGGAGGCGGTCCGCTTCGGACTCCAGCGCACCGGCGGACTGATCACGGCGGCGGCGGTCATCCTCGCCGTGGTGATGGTCGCCATCGGCACCTCCCGGGTGGCCAACACCAAGATGCTCGGACTGGGCGTCGCGCTGGCGGTCCTGATGGACGCGATGGTCGTCCGCAGCCTGCTGGTCCCGGCGGTCATGCGCCTGACGGGCAGGGCCACCTGGTGGGCACCGGGACCCCTGCGCCGCTTCCACGACCGCTTCGGCCTCAGCGAGTCGGAAGCACCGGCGCCGGCTCCGGACACCGAGCCGGTCCGGGATGCCGAGCCGTCCGCGAACACCGAGTCGCCGGACACCGAGTCGCCGGTCGCCGAGCCGGTCCCGGACAAGGTGTCCGAGGCGGAGCCGGCCCCGGACGCGCCGGAGGAACCGGACGCGGAGTCCGCCCGGGACACGGCCGAGGCGCGCCGCTAGCGTTCCTCGGGAGTTGATCTCCGAGTGGAGGGCGGGAGCCGATGCGGGCAGTGGTGTTCGAGCGGTACGGGGAGCCGGCCGAGGTCCGGGAGGTGGCGGACCCGGCGCCCCCGGAGCACGGGGTGGTGGTGCGGGTCGAGGCCACGGGGCTGTGCCGGAGCGACTGGCACGGCTGGATGGGCCACGACCCGGACATCACGCTGCCGCACGTGCCCGGCCACGAACTGGCCGGGGTGATCGAGGCGGTGGGCGCCGGGGTGAGCGGCCATCGCCCCGGCGACCGGGTCACCGTCCCGTTCGTCTGCGCCTGCGGAAGCTGTGCCGCCTGCGCGGCGGGTGACCAGCAGGTGTGCGAGCGGCAGACCCAGCCGGGGTTCACGCACTGGGGCTCCTTCGCCCAGTACGTGGCGCTCGACCACGCCGAGGTGAACCTGATCCCGTTGCCGGCGGAGCTGTCCTTCGCCACGGCGGCCTCGCTGGGCTGCCGGTTCGCCACGGCGTTCCGGGCGGTGGTCGCGCAGGGGAGGACGGCTCCGGGGGAGTGGGTCGCGGTGCACGGCTGCGGGGGCGTGGGCCTTTCGGCGGTGATGATCGCGGCGGCCTCCGGCGCACGCGTCGTGGCCGTCGACGTGTCCCCCGAGGCGCTCGCCCTGGCGCGGAGGTTCGGGGCGGCGGAGTGCGTGGACGCCTCCGCCGTGGCGGACCCGGCGCGGGCGGTCCGTGAACTGACCGGCGGGGGCGCGCACGTGTCGCTGGACGCCCTCGGATCGCCGGGCACCTGCGCGGCCTCGGTGGACAGCCTGCGCCGCCGCGGCCGGCACGTCCAGGTCGGCCTGCTGCCCTCGCCGACCGGTCTCACCCCGGTCCCGATGGCCCGGGTGATCGCCCTGGAACTCGAACTCCTCGGCAGCCACGGGATGGCGGCCCACGCCTACCCGCCCCTGCTGGAGCTGGTCCGCTCCGGAGTGCTCCGCCCGGATCTCCTCGTGACCTCCACCATCGCGCTGGACGCCGCGCCGGCCGCCCTGGCCGCCATGGGGTCCGCTCCGGGCCGGGGCGTGACGGTGATCGAGCCGTGGGCGTGAGGGCGCCGGGTGGTGCGTCGCCCCGGGTGACGCACCACCCCGGCCGGACGCGTCAGGTGTCCCTGCGGCCCCGGTTTCCCGGGCGGGAGGCGACCCAGGCGCGGACGGTGTCGGCGTACCAGTAGGGCTTTCCGGCCTCGACGTGGTCGGGCGGCGGCAGCAGCCCGTGTTTGCGATAGGACCGGACGGTGTCCGGCTGCACCTTGATGTGCGCGGCGATCTCCTTGTACGACCAGAGCCGGCGGTCGGTCATGAGTGGCACCTCCCCGCGCGCGCCGCGGCGGCGGCCTGGGACGGCCGTCGGGGGAGCCGGGCGCTGCGCTGGTGATCACAAAGCGTGTGCCCGGTGAACGACGCGGCGTGAGGGCTGGGCCGTGGCTGTCGCCCGGGTGTGACGCAAGACCCGCGTATACGCGACATGTGTGACACAGAGGAGTTTTTTGTGACACGAGTGACGCATTGGCGGTAGCGGGACGGAGTCGCCGCCCGGTCGTACGAACGGCCCGCCGGGCCCCGAGCACCCGGGGGGCCGGGGGTCCGGGTGCCCCGGGCGGCGGGCGTCAAGCGCCGCAGGACCTCAGGAACTCCCGGGTGCGCCGGGCGATCGGCAGCGGTTTGTCCGGCGGGCACGGATACATGTCCTGCTCGACGATCGCGAACAGCTCGACGCCGAGATCCTGGGCGGCGGCGAGGACGGGTTCCAGCTCCGGCACGCCGGAGGGCGGTTCGCACATCACGCCGCGCGCCACGGCCGGCCCGAACGGGAGCTCCTCGGCCCGCACCCCGGCCAGCACCCGCGGGTCCACCTGCTTGAGATGCAGGTAGCCGATGCGTTCGCCGTACGTCTCGATGAGCTTGACGCTGTCGCCCCCGCAGTAGGCGTAGTGGCCCGTGTCCAGGCACAGCGACACCAGCGAGGAGTCGGTCGCGTCGAGGAAACGGGTGACGTTCCGCTCGCTGTCGATGTGCGTGTCCGCGTGCGGATGGACGACCACCCGCAGCCCGTAGCGCTCGCGCACCTCATGGGCGAGCCGCTCGGTCTGGGTGGCCAGATCCCGCCACTGGGCCGGCGTCAGCTCGCTGTCCTCCAGCACCGCGCCGGTCTTGTCGTCCCGCCAGAAGGCCGGGATGACCACGAGATGCCCGGCGCCCATCGCCTGGGCGAGCGCCGCGATGTCCGAGACGTGCGCCCAGGTGGACTCCCACACGTCGGGACCCCGGTGCAGTCCGGTGAAGACCGTGCCCGCCGACACGCCGAGCCCGCGCCGGGCGGTCTCCTCGCGCAGGACGTCCGGATCGGTGGGCAGATAGCCGTACGGGCCGAGCTCGATCCATTCGTAGCCCGATCCGGAGACCTCGTCGAGGAAGCGCTGCCAGGGGACCTGCAGGGGGTCGTCGGGGAACCAGACGCCCCAGGAGTCGGGAGCCGAACCGATCCGGATGCGCGAGAGTGAGGACGGAGGTGACGACCGCGGTGACGACTTCGGTGAGGGGTCGGGGGACGACTGCGGCGATGACTGCGGCGGCGACGACGTCATGGGCGCCAGCTTCCGGCGGCTCCCCAGAGGTGTCAAGCCATGGTCCGAATGTCTGGACAAAACGTTGACAGGGTCCCCTCGCGGGGCTAGACCTGGGGACAGCCACAGGGACCACCGAGAAGGGAACTCGATGGCGTACGAGCTGATCACCATGGGGCGGATCGGCGTGGACCTCTACCCGTTGCAGACGGGGGTCCCGCTGTCCCGGGTGACCTCCTTCGGCAAGTTCCTCGGCGGCTCGGCGACCAACGTCGCGGTGGCGGCCGCACGGCTCGGACGGCGTACCGCCGTCGTCACCCGAACGGGTGCGGATCCCTTCGGAACCTATCTGCGCGAGGCGCTGCGCGACTTCGGTGTCGACGACCGCTGGGTCGCCGAGGTCCCGGGACTGCCGACGCCGGTCACCTTCTGCGAGATCTTCCCGCCGGACGACTTCCCCCTGTACTTCTACCGGCAGCCCAAGGCCCCCGACCTGGAGATCCGCGCGCACGAACTCGACCTCGACGCCGTGCGCGAGGCGGGGGTCTTCTGGATGACCGGCACGGGACTGAGCGCCGAACCGAGCCGCACGGCCACCCTCACCGCCCTGGCCCACCGGGCCCGCTCCGGTACGACGGTCTTCGACCTCGACTGGCGCCCCATGTTCTGGACCGACCCCGCCTCCGCGCGCCCCTTCTACGCGGAGGCCCTGCGCCACGCCACCGTCGCCGTCGGCAACGTCGACGAGGTCGAGGTCGCCACCGGAGAACGCGAGCCGCACGCGGCGGCCGCCGCGCTCCTGGCGGCCGGTGTCGAACTCGCCGTGGTGAAACAGGGCCCCAAGGGCGTCCTCGCCGTCCATCGCGACGGCACCACGGCCGAGGTCCCGCCCCTGCCGGTCGAGGTCCTCAACGGCCTCGGCGCGGGCGACGCGTTCGGCGGCTCCCTCTGCCACGGACTGCTCGCCGGCCGGGACCTGGAGAAGACCGTGCGCCACGCCAACGCGGCGGGCGCCATCGTCGCCTCCCGGCTGGAGTGCTCCTCCGCGATGCCCACCGCGCACGAGATCGAACAGGCCCTCGCCGCCGGAGCGGTGCGGTGAGGGCGGGCCACGTCGGGGGAGCCCGCCCCGAACAGGGCGGCGACGGGCCCGCGCCCGTACGCGTCGACGTCTCCGCGCTCGCCCGGACCCGGGCCCGCCGTCCCGAGGCGGTCGCGGAGGCCGCCGCCCGGCGCGCGCGACGCCCGCTGATCGAGGGCTCCGGCCGGCTGATGATCGTCGCCGCGGACCACCCGGCCCGCGGCATGCTGGCCGTGGGCGAGCGGAGACTGGCCATGGCGGGGCGCGCCGACCTGCTGGAGCGCCTGTGCGTCGCGCTCGCCCGCCCCGGGGTCGACGGCGTGCTCGCCACCGCCGACATACTGGACGACCTGCTGCTCCTCGGCGTGCTCGACGGCAAGGTGGCCATCGGTTCGATGAACCGGGGCGGACTGGCCGGTTCCGCCTTCGAACTGGACGACCGGTTCACCGGCCACCGCCCGCGGGACATCGAGCGGTTCGGTCTCGACGCCGGCAAACTCCTGCTGCGCATCGACTACGACGACCCCGGCTCGCTGCGCACGCTGGAGTCCGCCGCCCGCGTGATCGACGACATGGCCGAACGCCGACTTCCCGTCTTCGTCGAACCGTTCCTCTGCCGTCGCCGGGACGACGGCACCCTGCGCAATGATCTGAGCGCCGAGGCCGTGACCAAGTCCCTCGCCATCGCGGGCGGCCTGGGCGGCAGTTCGGCCTACACCTGGCTGAAGGTCCCCGTCACCGAGAACCCCGACGACATGGCCCGTGTCATGGAGACCTCCACGCTGCCCGCCGTCCTGCTCGGCGGTGATGTCGGCGAGGACCAGGAGGGTGCGTACGAGAAGTGGCGCGGTGCGCTCCAACTCCCCACCGTGCAGGGACTGGTGGTGGGCCGTTCGCTGCTGTATCCCGCGGACGGCGATGTCGCCGCGGCCGTGGACACCGCCGTAGGACTTCTGTGAGGGCCGCATGAGTCGTCCGAGCAACGAGCTGTACGTGCCCGCGGGCACCACCGCCGACGCCTACTACGCCCTCGACATCGCCCCCGAACGGGCCGGCTGGACCCACAGCAGCCTGCGGATCGTGGAGCTGGCCCCCGGCGGCACCCACACCTTCACCACCGGGGACAGCGAGTGGATCGTGCTCCCGCTCGGCGGCGGCTGCGCGGTGCGCACCAAGGACGGCATGGACGAGGAGGAGTTCCAACTCCTGGGCAGGCGGAGCGTGTTCGACGGAGTCTCCGACTTCGCGTACGTTCCCCGTGAGGCCCGGGCCCAGATCGCCTCCGGCGCGGGAGGCCGCTTCGCCCTGGCAGGAGCGAAGTGCGAGCGCCGACTCCCCGCCCGCTACGGCCCCGCGCCGGAGGTTCCCGTCGAAGACCGCGGCAGCGGCGGCTGCGCGCGCCAGGTGCGCAATTTCGCCGCCGCGGACGTCTTCGACTGCGACCGGCTCATCGCCGTGGAGGTGATCACCCCGGGCGGCAACTGGTCCTCGTATCCGCCGCACAAGCACGACGAGCACCTGCCCGGTGTCGAGTCCCTGCTGGAGGAGATCTACTACTTCGAGATCGACGGACCGAACGGGTTCGGCTATCAGCGGGTATTCCCCTCCCGTGAGGGCGGTTCGGACGTCCTCGCCGAGGTCCGCACCGGCGACGCCGTCCTCGTCCCCGACGGATGGCACGGCCCGTCCATCGCCCAGCCCGGTCACACCATGTACTACCTGAACGTCATGGCGGGGCCGTGCGGGGACAGGCAGTGGCGGATCCGCTTCCACCCGGGACACGCGCAGAGCACAGGGGGATACCGATGACCTCGACGACGAGGCTGACGGTCGCGCAGGCGCTGGTGCGGTTCCTGGCCGCTCAGCACACCGAACGGGACGGCGAGCGCCACCGGCTGATCGGCGCCGTCTGGGGCATCTTCGGCCACGGGAACGTCGCCGGGATCGGCCAGGCACTCGTCGAGTACGCCACGGTGCCCGGCGGGGGGACACCCTCCGCGGCCCCCGTGATGCCGTTCCACCAGGGGCGCAACGAAC
Source organism: Streptomyces sp. NPDC096324 (assembly GCF_044763015.1). NCBI lineage: Bacteria > Bacillati > Actinomycetota > Actinomycetes > Kitasatosporales > Streptomycetaceae > Streptomyces > Streptomyces sp. NPDC096324. Next base: position 337,963 of record NZ_JBIWFK010000003.1, read on the forward strand.
AGGCCATGGTGCACGCGGCCGTCGGCTACGCCCGCCAGCGCGGCCGGCTGTCCACGCACGCGGTGACCACCTCCATCGGGCCCGGCGCCACCAACCTCGTCACCGGCGCCGCGCTCGCCACCGTCAACCATCTCCCGGTGCTGCTCCTGCCCGGCGACGTCTTCGCCGGTCGCCCCGCCGACCCGGTGCTCCAGCAACTGGAGGTCCCCTTCGCCGGGGACGTGTCGGTCAACGACTGTCTGCGTCCGGTGTCGAAGTACTTCGACCGGATCACCCGCCCCGAGGCCCTGATACCGGCGGCGCTCCAGGCGATGCGCGTGCTGACCGACCCCGTCGACACCGGCGCCGTGACGCTCGCGCTGCCCCAGGACGTGCAGGCCGAGGCGTACGACTGGCCCGAGGAGTTCTTCGCCGAGCGGACCTGGTCCGTACGGCGCCAGGCTCCCGACGCGGGCGAGCTGGCCCGCGCCGTCGAGGCGGTCCGCGCGGCCCGGCGTCCGCTGATCGTCGCGGGCGGCGGCGTCCACCACAGCCGTGCCGAGGAGGCGCTCGCCGCGTTCGCCTCGGCCACCCGTATCCCCGTCGCCTCCACCCAGGCCGGCAAGGGCTCGCTGCGCTGGGACCATCCGCAGGACGTCGGCGGCATCGGGCACACCGGCACGGCGACCGCCGACGAGCTGGCCCGCACCGCCGACCTGGTGATCGGGATCGGCACCCGCTACACCGACTTCACCACCGCCTCGGGCACGCTGTTCGCCGCCTCGGGCGTCCGCTTCGTCAACCTCAACATCGCCGCGTACGACGGGCACAAGCTCGCCGGCTCTCCGCTGATCGCCGACGCCCGCGCCGGCCTCGAAGCGCTCACCGGGGCATTGGCGCCGCACCGCCACCGCGCGGAGCCCGCGTACGTCACCGAGTACACCGACGACAAGGAGCGCTGGGAGTACCGCGTCGACGCGGCCTACGAGGCGGAGGACATCGACATCCGGCCCACCCAGCCGCAGGTCCTCGGCGTCCTCGACGAGCTGGTCACCGACGAGGACATCCTGATCAACGCGGCCGGCTCGCTCCCCGGCGACCTGCACAAACTGTGGCGGGCGCGGTCGCGGGACCAGTACCACGTCGAGTACGGCTATTCGTGCATGGGCTACGAGATCCCGGCCGCGATCGGGGTGCGGATGGCGGCCCCGGACCGGCCCGTGTGGGCGCTGGTCGGCGACGGCACGTATCTGATGATGCCCACCGAGATCGTCACCGCCGTGCAGGAGGGCGTCGCGATCAAGGTGGTCATCCTGCAGAACCACGGGTACGCGTCCATCGGCGGGCTCTCGGAGTCCGTGGGCGGCGAGCGCCTGGGCACGGCGTACCGCCGTCTGGCCGCCGACCGTACGTACACAGGAGTGCCGCTGCCGGTCGATCTCGCGGCCAACGCGGCCAGTCTGGGTATGCGGGTCCTGTGCGCGAGGACCGTGCGTGACCTGCGGGCGGCCCTGGCCGAGGCGCGCGGGGCGGACACTCCCACTTGTGTCTACGTGGAGACCGAAACGGCAGACACAGTGTCGGGCGCGCCCCCGGCCCAGGCCTGGTGGGATGTACCTGTGGCCGAGACCGCGACCCGAGCGTCGGCGGTCAAGGCCCGCGAGGAGTACGACCGGCACGTCGCCGCCCGACGCCGCCATCTGTGAAGGAGTAATTGGCCATGACGAAGACCGTCGACCACTGGATCGGTGGCAAGACCGTCGAGGGTGCGTCGGGTACGTACGGGCCGGTCACCGACCCGGCGACCGGCGCCGTGACCACGAAGGTCGCGTTCGCGAGTGTCGAGGAGGTCGACGCCGCCGTCGCCGCCGCGAAGGACGCGTACGCCACCTGGGGTCTGTCCTCGCTGGCCAAGCGGACCACGATCCTGTTCAAGTTCCGCGCGCTGCTCGACGCCAACCGCGACGCCATCGCCGAACTGATCACCGCGGAGCACGGCAAGGTGCACTCGGACGCGCTCGGCGAGGTCGCGCGCGGTCTGGAGATCGTCGAGCTGGCCTGCGGGATCACGACGCAGCTCAAGGGCGAGCTGTCGACCGAGGTGGCCTCCCGGGTCGACGTGTCCTCGATCCGCCAGCCGCTGGGTGTCGTCGCGGGCATCACGCCGTTCAACTTCCCGGCCATGGTCCCGATGTGGATGTTCCCCATCGCCATCGCCTGCGGCAACACCTTCGTCCTCAAGCCCTCGGAGAAGGACCCCTCGGCGGCCATGAAGCTCGCCGAGCTGCTGGCCGAGGCCGGTCTGCCCGACGGTGTCTTCAACGTCGTGCACGGTGACAAGGTGGCCGTCGACCGGCTCCTGGAGCACCCGGACGTCGCCGCGGTGTCCTTCGTGGGCTCGACGCCGATCGCCCGCCACATCCACACCACCGCCGCCGCGAACCACAAGCGGGTCCAGGCGCTGGGCGGCGCCAAGAACCACATGCTGGTCCTGCCGGACGCCGACCTGGACGCCGCGGCCGACGCCGCCGTCTCGGCCGCGTACGGCTCGGCCGGCGAGCGCTGCATGGCGATCTCCGCCGTCGTGGCGGTCGGTTCCGTCGGCGACGAACTCGTGGCCAAGATCCGCGAGCGCGCCGAGAAGATCAAGATCGGTCCCGGCAACGACCCGGCGTCCGAGATGGGCCCGCTCATCACGGCCGCCCACCGCGACAAGGTGGCCTCGTACGTGAAGGGCGCCGCCGACCAGGGCTGCGAGGTCGTCCTCGACGGTACGGGCTACACGGTCGAGGGTCATGAGGACGGCCACTGGATCGGTCTCTCGCTCCTGGACCGCGTGCCGGTGACGGCGGACGCGTACAAGGACGAGATCTTCGGCCCGGTGCTGTGCGTGCTGCGCGTGGAGACGTACGACGAGGGCGTGGCGCTGATCAACGGCTCCCCCTTCGGCAACGGCACCGCGATCTTCACCCGGGACGGCGGCGCGGCCCGCCGCTTCCAGCTCGAGATCGAGGCGGGCATGGTCGGCGTGAACGTGCCGATCCCCGTGCCGGTGGGCTACCACTCCTTCGGCGGCTGGAAGGACTCCCTGTTCGGGGACCACCACATCTACGGCAACGACGGCACGCACTTCTACACCCGCGGCAAGGTCGTCACCACCCGCTGGCCGGACCCGTCGGAGGCCCCGGCAGGCGTCGACCTGGGCTTCCCGCGCAACCACTGAGGCGTCCGCGCCCCCGGTGCCCCGTCCCTCGCACGAGGGGCGGGGCACCGTCGTGCCGGGGTCCACTACTGCCGCGCGGCCGCCTTCTTCATGAGCTCGGTGACATCACCGGTCTGTGCGGCCGGCGGGGCCTTCACATCGGCGGTGGCGCCGAACTTCTCGAAGTCCATGGTGATCGTCGCGTTGCCGATCGTTTCCTTCAGCCGGGCCGGCAAGTCCTCGGCGCCGACCCAGATGTCCATGGTGATCGAGTCGGTGCCGCCGGTCATCGAGTTGAAGACGGTGTCGTCCCCGGACGCGAGGGCGTCCTTGGCCTTGCCCATGTGGTTCTTGTCGATCACGGCCCGGTAGTGGGTCGTGCTCTTCCCGCCGATGGTCTCCTTGCCGAGGTCCTCGGCATTGCTCGCGTACTTCAAGCCCCTCATGGCGGCCGCCGGGCTGCCGCTGTTCGAGCTTCCGCTCAGCGCCTGGGCGCCCTTGTCGCCGAATATGGCCGACACGTCGACCTTCATCCACTCCTTGCCCTTGAGCGGTCCGGAGGGCTGCGGTTCGGTGTCGTAGTAGTACGCGCCGTCCACGAGGAGTGCGCGGATCCGGGGGGCGTGCGTCAGCGCCTCCATCTTCGCGGCCCTGGTGTCCATCTCGACGTCGTACGCGAAGCCGTCTCCCCAGGAGTAGGTGCCCTCCATGGCTATGGGGGCGCCGCCGTTCATCGTGGTGGTCATCTTGACCTCGGCGGAGCCCAGGGACTCCGTCCGGTCGGTGGCCCGCCCCAGCGCCGCCATGATCGTGTCGGCGTGGCTGACCGCCTCGGCGGCCTTCCTCGTCGTCTCCGCACCGCATCCGGCCGTCCCGGCCAGCGCCGCCGCGGCCACCCCCGCCCAGACCACGCCCCGCATGTACCGCATGTTCCCCACCCCTGTCCGTGCTTCTCCGTGCGGCAGGACTCTAGCGGCGGGGACTGACATGACCACCACAGATTAACGTCCGGAATGCGGACTGATTCCGGTGAGTTTCGGAGCTCGGGCTGCGGTTCTCGTCACGTCGTGACGAAACGGGTAGTGCAGGTTTTTTGGCTCTACCCCCTTTGAAAGCAAGGTCACAGTCTGTTGCGTGTTGAGGATTGCAACACGGGCGTGTTACGGCCTGGGAAAGTTATGTGACGTGCGTTGCTCCGCTACTGCGGATTCCGTAGGTAAACGGCCATTGACGCAACGGTTTCCGTCAAGGTTCCATCAGCGCGGGAGCGGACGAGAACGAAGAACGACGCGAGCCGCCGGAGGCGATATCGCTCCCGCCCGAACACCTGATGCACGAGTCGATCGGAACCGCTTCATGACCGACACGCTCCGCCCCGTCGAGACCGCCGTCCCGGACGCCGCACCGACGGCGACCGGGAACCCCAAGACGCTCAAGCGTTCCATCGGCGTCGTCGGCGGAACCCTGCTGACGCTGTCCTGCGTGACCCCGGCTTCGACGCTGTTCGTGGTCATCCCCGACCTCTTCGGCTCGCTCGGCACCGCGACCGCCCTCACGATCGCGATCGGCTCGCTGCTCTGTATCGGCGTGGCGTTCTGCTACTCGGAGCTGGGCACCCTCATTCCCAGCGCGGGCGGCGAGTACGCCATGGTCTCGACGATGGCCGGACGGCTCGCGGGCTGGCTGGTCTTCGTGATGTCCCTCCTGGTGGTGATGATCGTCCCGCCGGTGATCGCCATCGGCACCGCCGACTACCTCGCCCCCGTGGTGCACCTCGACCCGGCGATGACCGGCGCGGGCGTGATGCTCCTCGCCACCGTCGCCGGCCTGCTCGACCTGCGCGCCAACGCCTGGATCACCGGCATCTTCCTGGTCCTGGAGGTCATCGCGGCCGGAGTCGTGGCCCTGCTCGGCTTCACCCACGCCCACCGCGGCCTCGGCAGCCTCACCTCGATGCAGGTCGCCGGGACCGGCGCGCACACCGACCCCGTGACGGCCATGCTCGTCATCTCCGGGCTCGCCATCGCCCTCTTCGCCACCCAGGGCTTCTCGACCGCCGTCTACCTCTCCGAGGAACTGGAGAACCCGCGGCGCAACGTCGCCCGCACGGTGCTGGCCACCCTCGCCATCTCCACGGTCGTCATCCTGGTCCCCGTCGTCGCCATCACCATGGGCGCCTCCGACATCGGGGAGCTCACCGGCGGCGACATCAGCAGCATGGTCACGGCCTGGTCCAACTCGGCCGTCGGCACGTTCGTCAGCCTCTGCGTCGCCCTCGCGATCATCAACGCGGGCATCGTCATGGTCATCCAGAACTCGCGCGTCCTGTTCGCCTCGGCCCGTGACAAGGCCTGGCCCGAGCCGGTCAACAACGGCCTCTCCAGGCTCGGCCGGTTCGGCTCCCCCTGGGTCGCCACCCTCCTGGTGGGCGTCCCCGGCGCCGCCCTCTGCTTCGTCAACCTCGACACCCTGTACGGCGTCACGGGCGTGTCGGTGACGGCGATGTACCTGCTCGTCGCGGTCGCCGCCCTGCTCGCCCGGCGCGGTCACCACAAGCACACGCCGGCCTGGCGGATGCCGCTGTGGCCCGCGGTGCCGGTCCTGCTGATCGTCGTGCTCGCCTACGTCCTCACCCAGCAGGAGACGCAGTACCTGCTGTGGACCGGCGGCATCACCGCCGTCGCCACCCTGTACTGGGCCTTCTACCTGCGCCCGCGCCGCGACACCCGCTGGCTGGTGTCGATCCCGGAGGACGCGCAGGCGTAACCGGAGCGGCACACCGTCCGGCTCCCTCGCGCCGGGCCCCGCCCCCCGACGAGGGCCTCACCCGAAGTCCCACGTCATCACCGTGCACGACCCGTCGTCCTCGCCACCCGCACCGCGGTACGTGGCGAGGGCGATGTCGTTTCCCCTGTCCACACCCACCCACATGCCGTAACAGCCGCGTTCCCGGGCCAGGGCGGCGAGTTCACGGACCAGCGCCCGGCCGGTGCCCCGCCTCCGGAACGGCTCCGCCACGGCCAGCTCGTACAGGAACATCTCGCTGCCCTTGTCCGGGTGGACCGTCTCGACACCGCTGACGAAGCCGACCGGCACCTCGCCCTCGTAGGCCAGGAACAGATGATGGCCCGGAGCCTCCAGGAACCGCCGGGCCCACTCGGGACGCACGGGAGCGTCGAAGAGGTACTCGGCGGCGGTCAGTTCCCCGACGGTGGCGGCGCGGCGCAGCTCCATGGCCCGTTCGTACCACGGACGCGGTACACGCGGCCCCTGCCGTACCTCCCCGGGAGGGGTGCCGGTTCAACCCGGCGGCTGTCCCCGTTGTCGGCGGGCGCCCGTACCGTTGAGGCATGGATCTTCGACTGCCCCGGCCGCGCGGGCCGCGCCGGGGGCACCTCGCCGCTCGCACGACGGCGCGAGCCCGCGGGAGATGGGCGGCCGCCGCCGCTGCCCTCGTGCTGCTCGCCGGCGCGGGCACCTGGACGGCCGTGGCCTCCGACGGGCCGGCCGCCGTCCACCGCTCCGACCGCGTCATGACCATGGACGGCGGAGTGCGGCTCGACACCTCGTACTTCACCGCGGGACCGTCCTCGAAGCGCCGCCCCGCCGTCCTCCTCGCGCACGGCTTCGGCGGCAGCAAGGCGGACGTCCGCGACCAGGCCGAGAAACTCGCCCGCGACGGATACGCGGTCCTGACCTGGTCGGCCCGCGGCTTCGGCAGGTCCACCGGCCGGATCGGACTGAACGACCCCAAGGCCGAGGTCGCCGACGTCTCCCGGCTCGTCGACTGGCTCGCCCGGCGCCCCGAGGTCCGGCTGGACGGCAGCGGCGACCCGCGCGTCGGCGTGGCGGGCGCCTCGTACGGCGGGGCGATCTCCCTGCTGGCCGCCGCCGACGACCGGCGCGTCGACGCCATCGCCCCGTCGATCACGTACTGGAACCTCGCGGACGCCCTGTTCCCGAACGGGGTGTTCAAGAAGCTCTGGGCGGGCATCTTCATCAACTCCGGCGGTGGCTGCGCCCGCTTCGAGCCCGAGCTGTGCGCGATGTACAACCGGGTCGCAGAGTCCGGGAAGCCGGACGCGGCGGCGGTGAAGCTGCTGGAGGAGCGCAGCCCCTCCGCCGTCGGCGACCGCATCAAGGTCCCGACCCTCATCACCCAGGGCCAGTCCGACTCCCTCTTCCCGCTCGGCCAGGCCGACGCGACGGCCGAGGCCATCAAGGCCAACGGCGCTCCCGTCGACGTCGACTGGATCGCCGGCGGACACGACGGCGGCGACATGGAGACGGACCGCGTCACCTCCCGCGTCGTCTCCTGGTTCGACCGGTACCTGAAGGACGACAAGAACGCCGCCACCGGCCCCGCCTTCCGCGTCACCCGCACCGGAGGCGTGGACTCCACCGACGGCGCCGCCCTCCTGCGCGGCGCGAGTTCGGACACCTACCCGGGACTCGACAGCGGCCCGCACACCGTCGCCCTGATCGGTGGCGAGCAGCGCTTCCAGAACCCTGCGGGCTCCACCCCGCCCGCCATCTCGGCCCTGCCGGGACTCGGCGGCTCCGGCGGCCTCTCCCAGCTCTCCAGTCTCGGCGTCGGCGTCTCCCTGGACTTCCCCGGCCAGTACGCCCGCTTCGAGTCCGCGCCCCTCCGCGAGGACCTGCGGATCACCGGCTCGCCCACCGTCACCGTGCACGTCGCGTCGACCAGCGACGACGCGGTCCTCTTCGCGAAGGTGTACGACGTCGGCCCCGGCGGCACCCGACAGGTCCTGCCCTCCCAGCTCGTCACCCCGGTCCGCGTCGAGGGCGCGAAGAACGGCAAGGACGTGGCCCTGACCCTGCCCGCCGTCGACCACGCGGTCCAGAAGGGCCACCGGCTGCGCCTGGTCCTCGCCTCGACCGACCTCGGCTACGCCTCCCCGGCCGCCCCGGCCACGTACACCGTCTCGCTCCGGAGCGGCGGCCTCCAGGTGCCGACGGCCCCCGGAGTGAAGACCGCCGCGGCACCCCTGCCGTCCTGGGTGTGGTGGCTGCCGCTCGCCGGCGCGCTCGCCGCCCTGGCGCTGCTCGTGACCGGCCGCCGCCGTACGAGCGCCCCCGCGCCCGACTCCGAACTGGTCGACGTCCCGCTCCAGATCACCGGTCTGAGCAAGCGCTACGCCAAGTCCGCCGACCGGTACGCGGTACGGGACCTTTCGTTCCGCGTGGAGAAGGGCCAGGTCCTCGGCCTGCTCGGGCCCAACGGCGCGGGCAAGACGACCACCCTGCGCATGCTCATGGGCCTCATCAAGCCCGACGACGGCGAGATCCACGTCTTCGGGCACGCGATCCGCCCCGGCGCGCCGGTCCTCTCCCGCGTCGGAGCGTTCGTCGAGGGCGCGGGCTTCCTCCCGCACCTGACCGGCCGCGAGAACCTGGAGCTGTACTGGCGGGCCACCGGCCGTCCCCCCGAGGACGCCCATCTGGAGGAGGCGCTGGAGATCGCCGGACTCGGCGACGCCCTCGCCCGCGCGGTGCGCACCTACTCCCAGGGCATGCGCCAGCGCCTCGCCATCGCCCAGGCCATGCTCGGCCTCCCGGACCTGCTGATCCTCGACGAACCCACCAACGGCCTCGACCCGCCGCAGATCCGCGAGATGCGCCAGGTGATGATCCGCTACGCCGCCGCGGGCCGCACGGTCATCGTCTCCAGCCACCTCCTCGCCGAGGTCGAACAGTCCTGCACCCACCTCGTGGTCATGGACCGCGGCCGGCTCGTCCAGGCGGGACCGGTGTCCGAGATCATCGGCTCCGGCGACACCCTGCTCGTCGGCACCGGCGCGCCCCTCGACGCGCCGGTCGTGGAGAAGGTGGGCGCACTGCCGGGCGTGCTCTCGGCCGTCGCGACCGAGGACGGACTGCTCGTCCGCCTCGACGCCGGCGGCAGCGCGCAACGCCTGGTCGTGGAACTCGTGCGCCTCGAAGTACCGGTGGCGTCGGTGGGACCCCACCGCCGTCTGGAAGACGCGTTCCTCACCCTGATCGGAGGCTCCGCATGAGCACGCTCGTCGAGCGGACCGAGACGGCCGACGGGTACCGGGCGCGCCGCACCCTGCCGCTGCGCGTCGAGCTCGTCCGCCAGCTCAAGCGCCGCCGCACCCTGGTCATGGGGATCGTCCTCGCGGCCCTGCCCTTCGTCCTGCTCCTCGCGTTCGCGATCGGCGGGGACCCCGGCGGCCGCAACAACCAGGTCACCCTGATGGACACGGCCACCGCGTCCGGCGCCAACTTCACCGCGGTGAACCTGTTCGTGTCGGCGGGCTTCCTCCTGGTGATCCCGGTCGCGCTGTTCTGCGGCGACACGGTCGCCTCCGAGGCGAGCTGGTCCTCCCTGCGCTATCTGCTGGCGGCGCCCGTGCCCAGAGCCCGGCTGCTGTGGTCCAAGCTCACCGTCGCGCTCGGTCTCAGCCTCGCCGCGATGGTCCTGCTGCCGGTCGTCGCGCTGGCCGTGGGTACCGCCGCGTACGGCTGGGGCCCGCTGGAGATCCCCACCGGCGGCGCGCTCCCCGCGGGCACCGCCGCCCAGCGGCTCATCGCGGTGATCGCGTACATCTTCGTGTCCCAACTGGTCACCGCGGGGCTCGCGTTCTGGCTGTCGACGAAGACGGACGCGCCGCTCGGCGCGGTCGGCGGCGCGGTCGGCCTGACCATCGTGGGCAACGTCCTGGACGCGGTCACCGCGCTCGGCCACTGGCGCGACTTCCTGCCCGCCCACTGGCAGTTCGCGTGGGCGGACGCCATCCAGCCGACCCCGGAGTGGGGAGGCATGATCCAGGGAACGGCGATCTCCGTGACGTACGCGGTCGTCCTGTTCGCCCTGGCCTTCCGCGGTTTCCGGCGGAAGGACATCGTGTCGTAGGCCCCCGGAAGATCACCTACCGGTCTCGGTGACCCCTTGCCGTGGCCGCTTCGCAACCCTTCCGCAACCCGCCCGAGCGCACGTCACGGCCCCCTCGGCCGTCACAGTCACACAGGTCGGCCCACACAAGGGCCGTACGCCGAGGGGGCACAGATGGGGATGAAGTACACACGGACGGCGGCCGGCACCGGCCGCCCACGCGGCGGCGCGCGGCGGGGGAACCGCCGAAGGGCGGCCGCCGCGCTGCTCGCCCTGCCGATCGCGGGCGCGCTGCTGCTCACCGGATGCGGCGCGGGCGGCGGCAGCAACTCCACGGACGGCTCGGACAAGTCCGGCGGCCGCAACAACCTCCCGCTGCCGGCACCCGCGCAGCCGACCGGCGGCGCCGCCGGGCGCGACGCCGAGGGCGAGCAGTCGGACGCCCCGGACGTCCAGCCGTCGCCCGACTACCTCTCCACCTTCGCCCTCGACGTCGACACCGCGTCGTACGGCTACGCCCGCCGCAGCCTCGCTGACGGCCGCGCCCCCGACCCCTCGACCATCCGCCCCGAGGAGTTCGTCAACAGCTTCCGCCAGGACTACGAACGCCCCGACGGCAACGGCTTCTCGCTGTCCGTGGACGGCGCCCGGACGGACGACGGACGCTGGTCCCTCGTCCGGGTCGGACTCGCCACCCGGCCCGCCGAGAGCGAGCGCGAACGCCCGCCCGCTGCCCTCACCTTCGTCATCGACATCTCGGGTTCCATGGCGGAGCCGGGCCGGCTCGACCTGGCCAGGGAATCCCTCGACGTGATGACGGACCGGCTGCGCGACGACGACTCGGTCGCCCTGGTCACCTTCAGCGACGAGGCCGAGACCGTGCTGCCGATGACCCGGCTCGGCGACCACCGCGCCCGGGTCCACCGGGCGATCGACAGCCTGGAGCCGACCGACTCGACCAACCTCGGCGCCGGGGTGCGGACCGGGTACGCGACCGCCGTCGAGGGGCTGCGCGAGGGGGCCACCAACCGGGTCGTCCTGATCTCCGACGCCCTCGCCAACACCGGCGATACGGACGCGGACGACATCCTCGAACGGATTTCCTCGGCCCGACGCGAACACGGCATCACCCTCTTCGGCGTGGGTGTCGGCAGCGACTACGGCGACGCCCTCATGGAACGCCTCGCCGACAAGGGCGACGGCCACACGACGTACGTCTCCGACCGTGACGAGGCCCTCACCGTGTTCTGCGACCAGCTTCCGCAGAACATCGACCTCACGGCACGCGACGCCAAGGCGCAGGTCGCCTTCGACCCCCAGACGGTCGAACGGTTCCGGCTGATCGGCTACGACGACCGGAAGGTCGCCGACGAGGACTTCCGCGACGACCGGGTGGACGGTGGCGAGGTGGGCCCCGGCCACACGGTCACCGCCCTCTACGCCGTCCGCACCCGCCCCGGCGCCTCCGGGCATCTGGCCACCGCGACCGTCCGCTGGCTCGACCCCGAATCCCGCGCCCCGCACGAGGAGACCGGCAGCCTGGAGACCGGCGACCTGCGCGACGGCGTCTGGACCTCGCCGTACTCCTTCCAGGTCACCGCCGTGGCCGCCTACTTCGCCGACGACCTGCGCGCGGGCGACGCCCGCTGGAGCTCCCTGCCCGGTGTCCTCTCCCTCGGACAACTCGCCTCGCGGGCCCGCACCCTGGCCGACGTGACCGAGGACAAGGACGTCGCGGCGCTCGCCGCCGCGATCGGCCAGGCCGACGGACTGGACATCTGCTCCGACGACTGCGCCCGGTAGGGGGCCCGGCGATCGTGCGCGGCCCATTGAATTTCCGTTACGCACGGGTGAGTCGACTCGGCGGTAGGAACCCTGCGACCGGGAGCCGTGACGGGCGTACGCAAGGATCTGCGACGGGAAGCGGTACGCGGGCCGAGGCGCTGTCCGTGGTGCGGAGGCGGTCAGCTTCGGGCGCGCCGTTGCCCGGCAGGACCGGGGGAACGGCGCGGCGAGTAAATCCTCAGGCCACGGGTCAGGTGAATTCTGAAAGGTTCCGCGATCCTTTCGGGTGACGACGTGCAACCAATCGGGCCGGGCTCGGCTGGGGTGGCGGCAGGAATCGCTTCACCAGCAGAAAAGGAACCAGGGGAAATGTTCAAGAAGGCAATAGCCGTCCAGGGTTCCCTGAACAACCCCTGCGTCGGCCCGTCGGCCAGGGGCAACGCCCAGAACGTGCTGGGCCTGCCGGCACAGGCCGGCGCCCAGGAACGGCGCGCTCGGAAGCTGACACCGTTCCGGGCCCCGCACGCATGTTCTCGTCGTATATATGAATTCCATTTCTGACGTGTTGACATTCCCGCTCCGGGTGGAACGCTTCTTCCGCTCCCTCTTCGGAAGGAGCGTTTCTCCTGCCGTGAAGCCTCCGCGTCCATTCCGGGTGGGGCGATTCGAGTGAATTCCCCCCGGGCGTATGTTTCGCAGTTTCTTCGGAGGCCCGTCCCTCGTTTGCAGCCCGCAGGTCATGATGCGAGCCGCCCAAGTGAGCTCGCTCGGTCTCGGCCGACAAAGGGGCATGACCGCAGAGAAGGGAAGCCACGTGAAGCTCAGGAAGAGCACTACCGTCGTCGTCGGCGCGATCATGGCCCTGGGCATGGCTGCCCCGGCCTTCGCGGACTCGGGCGCCGAGGGCGTCGCCGTCAACTCTCCCGGTGTCCTCTCGGGCAACGTGATCCAGGTCCCGATCCACATCCCCGTCAACGTGTGCGGCAACTCGATCAACGTGATCGCCCTGCTGAACCCGACGGTCGGCAACGTCTGCGCCAACCACTGACGTTTCGGCACTTCAGCCGCCTCCGGCTGTGCCACGGCCGGCCTTGGACCTCCTCGCGGAACCCGAGGCCGGCTCCTCACTTCTCCCAGCAGGAAGACAAACAAGAGTGCGACAGAACCTGAGTAGGGGAGTGGTCCTGGCCGCGGCTGCGACAGGCATCATGTCCCTGTACGCCAGTCCGGCCTTCGCGGACTCCAGCACGACCGCGACCGCTGCGGACTCACCCGGCGTGGTGTCGGGAAACAACGTCCAGGTTCCGGTGAACGTGCCGCTGAACATCTGTGGCAACACGGTCGACGTCGTCGCCGCCCTCAACCCGGCGTTCGGCAACTCCTGTGCCAATGGCCCGGTTGCGCAGGGCCGGCACGCGGCGCCGCACCACCCCGTCCAGCACGCCGCCGGCTCCGCGCACCACCCGGGACGCGCTGCCGTCCCCGGCGGCATCGACCACGTGCGCGGCCAGGGTGGCCACCCCGCCGAGCACATCGGCAACGGCGGTCACGCCGGCCGGCCTGCCGGTGGTCTCGGCGGTGAGCGCGGTCTCGGTGAGCTCGGTGGACTCCGTGATCTGGCCGGCCATGGCGGTCAACTCGGTGAGCTCCGTGATCTGGGCGGCTACTTCGGTGAGCTCGCCGGCCACGGCGATTCGGGGTACGGCGACTTCCGGCAGGGTCACTCCGGCTACGGCGATTCGGGGTACGGGGACGTTCGGCAGGGGCACTTCGGTCACACGAGCCCCGGCCACCGTGACTCGGCCGCCCACCACGGCGGCTGGAGCGGTGCCTCGGCGTACGGCACGACGCACGGCTCGCCCGGTGTCCTGTCGGGCGACCAGCTCGCGGCTCCGTTGGATGTCCCGGTCGAGCTCTGCGGCAACACCCTGGACGTGATCGGTCTGCTGAACCCCGTGTTCGGCAACACGTGCGCCTACGACCACGCGCCGGACGGCCACCCGGCGACCCCGCCCCCGCGGACGGTTCCGCAGCCGCCGAAGCACCACACCCCGCCCGTGAAGGTCCACGAGCAGCCCCCCGTCCCGCCCACGGTGCACCGTCAGTACACCCCGCCCACGCTGGCGGAGACCGGTAGTGAGGGAATGCTCGCCAACGGCGCGATCAGCGCCGCGCTGCTGGTCGGCGGCGCCCTGCTGTACCGGCGCAGCCGGGCGATGTCCCGCCCGTGACGCCGCGCTCCGGGTGCCGTTCGCGCTCCGGCGCCCGGCACCCGGAGCCGATCCACGCATCAGCGTGCCCGCCGTGAACCCGGCGCGCGCGTCCGCGTGTCCTCCGTGAACCCGGCTCCGTGGACGAAGCGCGTGGCCGGGCCGAGGGCGGTGGCCGTGGCGGTGATCAGGCCCGCCACGAAGAGACCCGGCACGGACGGATCGACGTCCCGGCCGACCACGGGGGAACCGCCCGGCAGGGCCGCCGGACCCCGCGGCTCGTCGTCCAGGAGACCGGGCAACTCGCGCCGGGCCCCGAAATCCCGTGGCGGCGACGACCGGGATCAGCTTGGGCCGGCCCCCTTGGCCACCAGTGGTGGCCCCCGTCGCCGTGCGGCCCGCTCACCGCGAGGTCGCTCACGTCATCCGACGGGACCAGTCCGGCGGGCCGGAAACCCGGGCGGCCACTTGGCGCAACAGCGCGGCCGAGTCCCCGAGGGACGGGCCGGGGAGAGACGGCGGGCGCGTCTCGCTGACAAAGCGGTATCCGCCGACGGGACTTCCCTCGGGACCGACCGGTGTCGAGGGGCACGGCCGCCGGGCCGGTCACCCCTGAGAGTGATCGTCAGAACGCGAGACCGGGACACCGGTTGGCTGAATCGACATACGTGTGACTGAGTGTCAGTCATCGGAAAGGAAATCCGAGGATCAAGAGGGAGAGGAGCAGGCATGGCCCCACAGCGGCAGCGGCCCCGGAGCGGAAGGCTGGCGTTCATCGCGGCCGGCATCGTCACGTCGGTCGCCCTCGCGTCCGGTCCGGTGTACGCCGTGGGTGCCGGGGCGGTGCGGGTGGGCGACCCGCCGGCTCCGACACCCACGACGGCGAATCCGCCGGTGGACTCCTCAACCGGCGGAGTCGTTCCGGCGGCCGGCGCGAACTCGGCCGCGCACCCGGCCGTGAGGCCTGCGTCGACGCCCACCGGGCCGCCGACCTCGACCCCCGCCGTATCCGAGAAGCCCCGCGCGGACGGTGCGAACCCGGCGCGGCCGGGCCTCGCCGGGCTGCCGGCGTTCGGCGCCTACCTCGACTACGGGCCCGAGGGCGTCGCCCGGATCGCGCAGCTCAGCCGGTGGCTGGGCGGTACCGAACTGCGGGTCGGTCACACGTATCTGCCCGGCGACCGCTGGAGCAACATCGAGGGCGCGCCCGGATTCCTGGACTCCTGGGCGGACTGGCGGCTCCGCCGGGACGACCGGATGCTCGTCCTGAACGTCCCGATGATGGAGCGCAACGAGGAGGGCCTTTCCGACGACCAGGTCCGCCTGCTGCTGGGCGAGGCCGCGACGGGGGCCTTCGACCACCATTTCCGCGCGCTCGCGGAGCGGCTCGTCGAGCTGAAGGTGCCCGACACCGTCATCGTGCTCGGCTGGGAGATGAACGGCGTCACGTACACCCATCGCTGCGGTCCCGACCCGGAGGCGTGGAAGACGTACTGGAACAGGATCGTCACCGCCATGCGGTCGGTGCCGGGGCAGAGATTCCGGTTCGATTTCGCCCCGAACCGTGGGCTGGACGCCGTTCCCTGGACCGAGTGCTATCCCGGTGACGACACGGTCGACATCCTCGGCATGGACGCGTACGACCAGCCGTCGGGACTCTCGTTCGAGGAACAGGTGAAGGAGCCGTACGGGCTTCAGGAGCAGGTGGATTTCGCCAAGGCCCACGGCAAGTCCATTTCGTATCCGGAGTGGGGCCTTTACCGGAACGGCGACAACGCGACGTACATGAAGGACATGCTCGCCTGGATCGGCGAGCACAAGCCGGTGTACAACACGCTCACCGACTACTGCCCGCACGGCGTGTGGCAGTGCCAGGACAACCCGCTGGCGGCCCAGGCCTACCGGGCCGCGCTGTCCCATGTCACCGATTCGCCGCCGACCGCTCCGGCACCGACCCCGACCTCTGAACCGGCGTCGACGCCGGCACCCGAGGCCTCCGAACCGACTCAGTCCCCGGGTCCGACGTCGGAACCGGTGTCGACCCCGACGCCCGAGGCCCCCTCCCGGCCCGAGCCGGCCTCGACCCCGAAGCCGACCCCGACGTCGGAACCGGTCGCGACACCGGAGCCGGCCTCGACACCCGAGCCGGTCTCCACTCCGACTCCGACGTCCAAGCCGAAGCCGAAGCCGACCCCGGTCAAGACGCCGAAGCCGAAGCCGACCCCGGTCAAGACGCCTACGCCCAAGCCGACTCCGGTCAAGACGCCGAAGCCGACTCCTGTCGGGCCTCAGACGCCCGAGCCGGTCCCGACCCCGGCCAAGACGCCGGCGGCAAAGCCGGTGTCCACCCCGACCCCGACGCCCACGCCGCCCCCGGCACGCGAGCCCGTCCCGGACGTGACACCGGACCGGACCACCTGCTCGTCGCTGGACCTCGGTGACTGGGTGGAGTACTGGATCGGCGGCAAGCCGTGCGTCCACCTCGACCTGCCGTCCGACGACTGGTGGTCGGGCGACTGGTGGTCGAGCGGCTGGTGACCCCGGGTGGCGGCGGGCCGGTCAGGACCCGCCGCCACCGCGTTCCCGCCAGCTCCGCAGCAACTCCTTGCCCCGCCGGCGCGCGGCGACGTCACCGACGACCGCCGAGATCAGCGGCGCCGTACGCCGGCGGGCCAGGAGCAGTCGCTGGTTGAGGACCGGGTCCGGGCGCCAGTGGTGCTTGTACGGTTCGTCGCCGCGCAGCAGGCTCAGCGACCCGCGGTCACCGCCCGCGGTGTGCCGGGAGCAGGCGTCGAGCAGTATCACCGCCACGTCCGCCTTGCGTTCGCGCAACCCCGGGTGGGCGCCGTACAGATAGCCGCCCGCGAGGCGCCGGGACAGCAGGGTGAGGTCCACGGCCATCACGGCGCCGTCGAGCCGGAACTCGGTGACCACCGCGTCCCCGGACCGCACCATCGGGCCCACCGAGCGGACCAGATGCTCGGAGAACCGCTCCTGGAGGTGCTCGGACGTCACCTTCCGGTCCGCCCACTGCAACCGGTGCAGTTCGAGCAGCCGGCCGAGGGCCGCGTCCACCTCGTCGTGGCCCACCACCCGCCGTTCGACCCCGAGCGCGGTGAGTTTGCGCAGCTTGGCCCGGACGCGCTGGGCCTTGGAGGAGGGGAGACGGCCGATCAGCTCGTCCATCGAGACGGCCGGAAGCTCCAGACACAGGGAGTCCCCGACCTGGCGGCGCGGTCCGCTCCAGTGCTCGTAGACCCGCTCCACGGCGCCGCCGGGACGGACCTCGCGGAAGTCGATCAGCGCGGTGCGGGCCGCGGCCGACAGTCCCTCGGCGAGCAGGGCCGCCGCACGGTCGGCGTGTTCGTCGTCGAGGAGCACGTCCGCGTAGTCGGAGATCGGTCCGCCGAGCGGCACGAGCGCCGACAGCCGGCGGCGGGCCCGCATCAGCGGCGCGACCGCGAGCAGTTCACCCCCTTCCCGCACGACCACCAGCCGCAGCCGCCCCGGTGTCCCGTACGACAGCCACCAGGAGTGCAGCCAGGCGTGGCTCTGGAAGGCGGTGGCGGCGCCGCACCGCTGGTACAGGCGCCCCCAGGCCGCCGCCATGTCGGTGAACTCCCGCTCTTCGGTGATGAGTTCGGCCCGCGCGGTGTCGAGTGCACCGGCCTGGAGCGTCGTCGCGCTCACCGCTGGCCGTGCACATCGGCGGCGGTGGCGGGGCTCGGTACCGAGGCCGGGCGGGCCGGGTCGGCGGACCGCCGGGGCCGGACCAGCAGCACGAGTCCGCCGAGCAGTCCGCCCGCGCTCGCGCCGACCAGGCCCGTCACCGTCGGGGACGGCGACGACGCCGAAGCCGGCTTCACCGCGCGGGAGAACGACACGAGCTGGACGTGGGTGCTCTTCTGGCTCGCGTTCGCGTGCTGCGTCAGCGAGCGGGTGACCGCGTTGGCCATGTCGGCGGCCCGGTCGGGGTGCGTGGAGGTGGCGGAGACCGCGACCATCGGGGCGTCCGGCGACGTCGCCGTCCGCACGCTCGACTCCAGCGTCCTCACCGGCACACCGGCCCACACCTGCGCGTCCCCGAGCACCGCGAGCTGCGTGGCGACACGGCCGTATGCCTGGGCGAAGCCGAGCGCGGCCGAGGGATCACCCTTGTCCGTCGGTACGGCGATGACATAGCTCGTGGCCGTGTAGGACGGGGGCTTCACCACGCCGTACGCGCCGCCGAGCGCGCCGCCGAGCACGGCCGTGGCCGCGAGCAGCGACCACGCCGGCATGGTCCTCGCCCGGGAAGGGGCCGAACCCCAGGGGCGGTGGCCCCTGGTGAGGTTTTCGGACATGTGGAACTCACTCCAGTCAGGTGCGCGCGACAGCGGCCGCGTACACGTCCATGAGCTGTGCGGCGCTACGGGTGATGCAGTAGTGGTGGGCCGCCTCCGGGGCCGAGCGGGGGGCGGGGCCCCGGGCCCGGACGCCGGTCAGCGCCCGCGCGAAGGACTCCGCGCCGCCGTCGACCCGGGTGGCGCCGCGAGCCGCTCCGGGCGGCAGGTCCTCGACGGCCGGGCAGGAGACGTACAGCACCGGAAGTCCGGCCGCCAGCGCCTCCACGACGGCCAGCCCGAACGCCTCCTCGGGGCTCGGCGAGGCGAGGACGTCCATGGCGGCTATCAGGGACGGGAGATCGGCGCCGGGAGAACCGCCGGCGGGGCGCTCGCCGGCGAACAGGACCCGGTCCGCGACTCCGGCGTCGTGCGCCGCGCGCCGCAGCGCGACCTCCTCCGTGCCACCGCCGACCAGCAACAGCCGGCAGTCGCCGGGCAGTTCGGCCACCGCGCGGATCAGGACGTCGAACCGCTTGCCGGGCGCGAGCCGGCCGACCCCGCCGACGACGTACGCGTCCTCCGGGAGCCCGAGCCGGCGGCGGGCGCGTTCGCGCAGGTCCGGGTCGAAGCGGAAGCGGGCGATGTCGACGCCGTTCGGCACGATCTCGATGCGCGGTGCGGGCACACCCCAGCGGCGCAGCCGTTCGGCGACCGTGGGCGAGACGGCGACGGTCGACCGGCCGAGCCGCTCGCCGGCCAGATACAGGGCGCGTACGCCGGGACTCAGCGGGCGGCCCTCCATCTGCGAGTCGCCGAGCGAGTGCTCGGTGGCCACCACCGCTCGCACCCCGGCCAGCCGGGCGGCGAGTCTGCCGTACACGCAGGCCCGGTAGAGGTGCGTGTGGACGAGGTCGTAGCGGCCCGCGCGGATCACCTTCACCAGGCGGGGGAGGGCGGCGAGGTCGCGGTTGCCGGACATGCCGAGATGGATCACGCGCACGCCGTCGGCGGCGAGCCCGGCGGCGACGGGGCCCGGGTTGGTGAGCGTCACGACGTCGCAGGCGACGGGCAGGTGCCGCAGCAGCAGGCGCAGCTGCTGCTCGGCGCCACCGATCCCGAGGCCGGTGATGATGTGCAGCGCCTTCACCGGCCCGCCTCGACCGGGCGGCGGCGCAGCCGGTGCAGCCGGTGCTTGAGGAACAGGCGTACGGAGGTGTCGTTCTCGCCGATGTGCACACGCGGGAGGGCGTATCGGCCGGTCAGCGGGCCGGGGTCGATCGCGCAGCCGTAGCGGTAGCCGGCCTCGCGGACGGCGTCGACGACCCGGCGGTCGACGGTCCCGTACGGATAGCAGAAGCCGTCGACGTGAGCACCGATCAACTCCGAGAGCGCCGCTCTGCTCTCGGCGACCTCGGCCCGCAGCACGGCGTCGTCGGCCTGCGTCAGGTCGACGTGGGTGAGTCCGTGCGAGCCGACCTCCATGCCCTCGGAGGCGGCGGCGAGCCGGATGCCCTGCTTGCCCAGCAGCGGCTTGCGGGGGCCCAGCGGATCCCAGGCGTTGTCGCCGTCGAGCCGGCCTGGAAGGACGAAGAGGGTGGCGCCGAATCCGTGGCGCCGCAGGAGCGGCAGAGCGGTCTCGACGAAGTCGGCGTACCCGTCGTCGAAGGTCAGGGCCACCAGATCCCGGCCCAGGCCGCGGGCGCGGGCCGCGAGCAGGTCCGCGACGCACACCCCGCGCAGACCGTGCCGGCTCAGCCAGCCGAGCTGCTGGTCCAGGCGTCCGGGGGAGACCGTGACGTGGTACGGGTCGTCGGAGCAGTCCCCGACGGAGTGGTACATCGCCACCCAGGGCGGCGCGTCGAGGGCGTTCTTCGTACCGGTACGTCTGCTGCTGTCAGCGGAAACGGGCACAGGAAACCCTTCGTGTGACGGAACGGACTGCGGAGGCGAACCCCTCGACCCGGAAGGCCCAGGCCAGCAGGGCGAAGACGACGGTCACGACCGTGCCGCCGACGACGAGTCCGAGCAGCGGGGAATCCACGCCGCTCGCGCACAGACCGCCGGTCACCGCCGCGGTCAGGGCGGCCCGCAGCGGTTTGCCGATCTCGGACAGCACGGCGCGGGTACGGATCGGCACACTGCGCGGACCCATGCCGTACAGCAGGAGCCCGGCGGTGAGGGTGATGCCGGCCGCGTTGGCGGCGGCGATGCCGCAGACCCCCCAGGGGCCGACGGCCAGGACCCCGGTCCAGCAGGTCGCGACGATCCCCGCGGTCATCGCGAACAGCGGGTACCAGGTCGGCCGCCCCGAGCAGAAGTACGAGCGCACGAGCGCGCCGACGAGGGTGTGACCGAGCAGTCCGAGGGCGTACACCCGCATGACGGCCGCGGTGGCCGCCGTGTCCTGGGCGGTGAACGCGCCCCGCTGGAAGAGCAGTTGGATGATCTGCGGGGCGCACGCCACGACCGCCGCCGCGCCGAGGAGCACCGTGCAGGCGACGAGCGTCAGATCGCGCTCCACCCGGTCGCGGGCCCGCTCGGTGTCGCCCTCGGCGACGGCCTGCGCGACCACCGGGAAGGTGACCGTGCAGAGCATCAGCGAGAGCACCATCGGCATCTGCGCCACTTTCTGGGCGTAGTTCAGATGCGAGATGGCCCCGGCGGGCAGCGAGGAGGCCAGGAAGCGTTCGATGAGGACCTGGGACTGCCGGCACAGCGCGAAGAGCAGCACCGTGCCGACGAGGGCCAGGTCCATCGGGCGGGCCGGCTCACCGTCCAGGGTCCCGGGCGCCGACCCCCCGCGCCGGAGCTGCCGCCACAGCGACGGTGCCTGCGCCACGACCATCAGCCCGCCGCCGACCGCGACACCGAGCGCCGCCGACCGTACGCCGTAGCGCGCGCCGAGGACGAACATCACCGCGATGATCCCGGTGTTGTACGCGATGTAGATCGCCGCCGGTGCCACGAAGCGACGGTGCGCCCGCAGGGCCGCGCTGCAGTACCCGGCGAGCCCGAAGGAGAACACGCAGGTCGCGGTCAGCCGGGTGCAGTCCACCGCGAGCCGGGGATCGGGCAAGCCCGGCGCGAGCGCCTCGACCAGGTACGGCGCCCCCGCGATCAGCAGGGCCCCGACGGCGGCGAAGGCGAACGTCAGCCGGGGCAGGGTGGCGGCGACCAGCGCGCGGACGGGATCACCGGCGGCTCCCTGGGCACGCCGGGTCACGGCCACGCTGAAGGCCGGGATCAGGACGAAGGCCAGCCCGTCCTCGATCAGCAGGGTCGCCGCGAACTCCGGCACCGTCCAGGCGACGAGGAACGCGTCCGTGTCCGATCCGGCCCCGAACAGATGGGCGAGCGCCTGGTCCCGGCCGAGGCCCAGCAGGGCTCCGGCGATCGAGAGCGCGATGGTGACGAGAGCCGCCCTGGCGAGAAACCGGTTGGACGCGCCCTCGGGCCGGCCTCCGCCCTCCCGGGCCCCGGGCACCCGCCCACCACGCGGCCCACCACGCGCCCCGGCATCGGCACGCCCCCGCGCTCCGGCCCTCGCTCTCGCACCCGTACCCGTGCTCGCACCCGTACCC
Organism: Streptomyces sp. NPDC096324; assembly: GCF_044763015.1. Taxonomy (NCBI): domain Bacteria; kingdom Bacillati; phylum Actinomycetota; class Actinomycetes; order Kitasatosporales; family Streptomycetaceae; genus Streptomyces; species Streptomyces sp. NPDC096324. The sequence continues at coordinate 359,922 of NZ_JBIWFK010000003.1, forward strand.
GTGCTCGCATCCACGCTCGTGCCTGTGCCTGTGCCTGTGCCCGTGCCCGTGCCCGTACTCGCACCCGCACCCGTCCCGAAGTCCGGATTCGTGTGCGGGTCTTCGCCCGCCCTGGGTGGTGTCACCGTCATCGCGCCGCGGCCTCTTCCCGTACGGCGGCGGTCGGTGCCGGCGCCTCGGTGTCCGCGGCCGCCGACGGATCCATCAGCGCCCACCAGCCGATGACCCCGAAGACGACGGCCGTCAGGACCGTGGAGGGGCCGCCGATGTCCGCGTACACGAAGTCGACCAACTGCCAGACGAGCAGCCCGCACGCGACGAGCCCGCAGTCCGTGCCGGGCGGGGTCCGGCCCGCGGCGGGACCGGATTCCGCGCCGTCCCGTGCCGCGCGGCGCACGCGGAAGAGCCCGCGCAGCGCACCCGCCAGCAGTACGAGCCAGCCGCCCGCCAGGGCGAGCAGTCCGACGAGACCCTGCTCGCTGAGCACGAGGAGATACATGTTGTGCGGCGAGAGCAGCGCCTGTTTGTGGAAGGCGGCCCCCGCGCCCGCGATGTCGCTGCCCGAGGACAGCGCGAGCGAGGCATGAGAGTCCCGGTACTCGGGGAAGCCCTTCAGCCCGACGCCCGTCAGCGGATGCTCGCGCCACATGTCGGTGGCCGCCGCCCACATCGTGTACCGGTCGGTCACCGACTGGTCCGGCGCGTCGGCGACCTGCGTGATGCTGGTGACCCGCTCCTGGAGCATCGCGCTGCCGAAGCCCAGCCCGCCCACCAGGATCATCCCGGCCGCGGCCAGCACCGCGACCGTCCGCACCGCCCGCCGCAGCCCCGCCAGCACGAGCTGCGCGCCGCAGGCCACCGCCGTGGCGATCCACGCGCCCCGGCTGAACGAGAGGGCCAGCGGCGGCAGCAGGGCCAGCGCGCACACCACGGCGACCGCGCGCCGCCGTGCCTCGTCCGATCCCAGGGCCAGCGCCACCGCGCACACCACCCCGAACGCCACCACCGTCGCCATGCCCATCACGTCGGTCGGCCCGAAGGTGCCGACCGCCCGGACCTCCTCGCCCTGGTACGAGGCGCCGGTCCCGGTGACGTACTGCCGTACCCCGACCGCCCCCTGCCACAGCGCCAGCGCGACGAACGACCAGGCCAGCAGTCTGAGGTCGCGCCGGTCGCGTACGAGCAGCAGCACCGCGGCCGGCACCAGTACGAAGATCTGCAGATACCGGGTGAGGCCGGTGATCCCCGCCCCCGGGTCCGCCGCCCCTGCCGCCGCGACCGAGATGCCGATCACGGGGAGCCCGAGGACCAGGGCCGCGGTCGTGGACAGGGGGCGCCGCCGGGTCCGTACGAGACGCACCGCGCAGCAGAGCACCACGAGACCCGACATGGCGTCCGCGATGTTCGCGCCGCCCTCGCCGCTCGGCGTGAACGGCAGCCCGAGCAGCGCGATCACCGCGACGACGGGCAGCACCGGCAGCGCCCGCCGCAGGGCTGCAGTCACGGTGTCCAGGGGAGTGAGGGGCGGGGCCTGGCTCACCGGCTCAGCTCCCCGTCGGGCGCACCAGCGCCGCGGCCGTGCGCAGCAGGATGCAGATGTCCTGCCACATCGACCAGTTGTCGATGTACGCGTTGTCGAAGCGGCACCGGTCCTCGATCGAGGTGTCGCCGCGCAGCCCGTGCACCTGGGCGAGTCCGGTGATGCCGGTCTGCATCCGGTGACGGGCCGCGTAGCCGGGGTAGGTCTGGCTGAACTTGGTCACGAAGTAGGGCCGTTCGGGGCGCGGGCCGACCAGGCTCATGTCGCCCCTCAGGACGTTCAGGAGCTGGAGCAGCTCGTCCAGCGAGGTGCGCCGCAGGAACTGGCAGAAGCGGCTCATCTCCTGCTCGCCCGCCACACTCCAGCGGGTCGCGGCCTCGTGCGCGTCGACCGGGCGGTGGGTGCGGAACTTCAGCAGCGTGAACGGCCGTCCGTCCTTGCCGATGCGCTCCTGCCGGAACACCACACCGGGCCCGTCGGTCAGCCGCAGGACGGCCGCGAACCCCAGCAGCAGCGGACTGACCGCCATCAGCAGGGCGCCGGAGACGGCGACATCGAGGAACCGCTTCCCGAATCCGGCGCGCCGCCCGCCGACCGTCAGGGGGCGGCAGGCGAAGCCGGCGAGCGTGTGTCCACCCGCGCGGTCGTACGACGGTGAGTCCGGGTCGACCTCCCACAGCGCGCAGCCCGCGAGGGCCAGCGCCCGCAGCATCGGCCCGCGCCGGCTCGGCGGCTCCACCACCAGCACGGCGCGCACGCTGTTCTGGATGAGCGCCCGCTGCACCTCCTCGCCGGTGGTGAGCACCGGCAGGACGTCGAGGCCGGTCGGCCGGTCGGCGACGACACCGACCGGCCGCACCCCGCAGTTCGGGTGGCGCAGGAAGGCCGCGGCCACCCGCTGGGCCGTCCCGGCCGGACCGATCACCAGGGCGGCGGCCGGGTGCCGCGCGAGCGCACGGCGGCGCCGCCAGTGCACCGCGCCGCGGCCGGCCAGGCTGATCGCCGCCTGCGCGGCGCACCCGAGCGCCAGCGTCCGGACCGACAGCGCCTCGTCCGGGACGAACGCGGCGAGGACGGCGGCCAGGGCGCACCAGGTGACCACGATCCGCGCGCAGACGGCGGGCAGTTCGTCGAGCAGGGCGGGCAGCGGCGCCGGCCGGTACAGGGAGCCTCGCGCGTTCAGTAACACCACGCCGAGCAGCAGGGCGACGACGGCCGGCGGGTGTTGCTGGATCTCCGCGAGGGTCTGACCGGCCGTCAGCGCCGCGACGGCGTCCACGGCGGCCAGCGGCGGCCAGGAGGCGCGTCCGACGGTGCGCCGCTGGCCGGCCGGGAATCCGAGGCCGCCACCGGTCCTGCGCGAGGGCATGACCGAGAGGGATGAGAATCCGTACTCCCGGGGCTGTCCGCCGGGGGAGGGAACGGTGCTTTCCGCAGTCACGAGTGGATGGACTCCCTGCACTCGGTGTGGTCCGCGCACATGACGCCCCCGGCGTGCTGCGGCTGTCGCCCGGTCAGTAGTTCGCGGTACACCCCCGCGACCGCGTCGGCCGTGAGGCGCACGTCGTGCGTGGTCAGTACGTGGTGGCGCCCCTGCCGGCCGAGCGACGCTCGCAGCGGGGCATCGGCCAGCAGTGCGGCGATCGCCTCGGCCAGCGGCGCAGGTTCGGGCGAGGCCACCAGGCAGCGGGTGTCGTGTCCCGGCGGCAGGCTCTCGCGGGCGCCGTCCACGTCCGTCATGACGACCGGGCGACCGCAGGCCATGGCCTCCAGCGGGGCCAGCGCCATGCCTTCCCAGCGGGACGGCAGTACGACCAGGTCGGCGGCCTGGTACCAGGACACCGCGTCGGCGGCGGCCCCGGCGAACAGCACGTCACGCGGTGCCCCGGCGCGCAGCCGTGCCGCGTCCGGCCCGTCACCGACGAGTACGAGACGCGCGGTGGGCACCCGCCGCAGCACCGCGGGCCAGGCGTCGAGCAGGATGTCCTGCCCCTTCTGCCGGCACAGTCGTCCCACGCACACCACCAGCGGAGCCGCCGGACCGACCCCCGCGAGCAGCGGCATCCCGGCCCGTACGGTGCCGGCGGCGGCGGGGTGGAAACGCTCGGGGTCGACGCCGTTGGGGATCACCCTCCAAGGGGCGCGCACTCCGGCTCGTACGCCGGTCGCGCGCTCCGCCTCGCTGACGCACACCACCCGGGACGCCCAGCGGGCACCCCACCGCTCCCAGCGCAGCGCGAGTGCCGCGGCGGCACCGTCGACGGCCTCGAACGACCAGGCGTGCGGCTGGAACACCGTCGGTACCCGGCCGCGCAGCGCGAGCCGGGCCGCGAGCCCCGCCTTCGCGCTGTGCGCGTGCACCACGTCGGGCCGCACCCGCGCCAGCACCCGGCCGAGCCGGCGTACCTCCTGGGCGAGCTGCGGCCCGGGTGCCCGTGTCGCGTGCCAGGGGCGTACGTCCGCGCCGAGCGCCCGCACCTCCCGGGCGAAGGGGTTGCCGTCCGGGCAGGCGACGGTCACCCGGGTTCCGGCGGCGAGCTGGGCGCCGACGAGGTCGGCGACCACGCGGGCGACGCCGCCGTCGACCGGCTGTGTGACATGAAGGACCCGCGGCGGAGGGTCTGTTGGCAGATGCATGCGCGGTTCCTTGCTCACGGGCGGCGCGCCGGGGCGCGCGTCACTGCTTCGCGTCGACGGCGGCGAACAGTGCTTCGACCCAGGCCGCGTCCCGCTGCGAAACGATCCGGAAGGCCAACTGGTCACCCCTGCCGGAGATCTCCTTGCCGAGACCGAGGAGGTCCGAGTCGTGGGGCGGGACGGATTGCGCGTAACTGCGGTACGTCGTGGCGGAGTTGGCGGGCCGCGCTCCGTCGGTGAGCGCACGGCCGATGAGCTGCCTGCCGGCGAGCGGTCTGTCGGCGTTCGGCGCCGCGGACACGGGGCCACGGGGGGCCCGGAACGCGGCGGGGGTGGAGCGCCCCGCGATCGCACGGCGCGGCAGGCCCGGGGAAGTTCGCATGACCGGCGGTGCCCTTTCGGGGAAAAGGTTCTGGACCAGCGGACGGACGGAAATCCGAGAATCAGATGAATCAGGCACGTGCGCTTCGGCTCCCCGCGAGCTGCCGGCGCCCTTCGACGCCCGCTTCCGGACGTCCTCGGAGAGCCCGACTTTAGCCGGTGTCCCCATTTATCAGTGAAAGCAACGATGTGTGTCGTATTGGTGAAGCCCGGCCGCCCGGGACATCACCCCTTTGGAGGCACAACCCGCGTGAGTGCCGCGCGTTGAATCCAGAGCCGGGCAGCCCGCCCGGATGTTGTGTCGATTTCCAAGGAGCACTTCCCCATGTCGCGTATCGCGAAGGGCCTGGCCCTTACCTCCGTCGCCGCCGCCGCCGTGGCCGGCACCGCCGGCATCGCCGCCGCCGACAGCGGCGCGCACGGCGCGGCCGCCCACTCCCCGGGCGTCCTGTCGGGCAACGTCCTGCAGGTTCCCGTTCACATTCCGGTCAACGTCTGCGGCAACACCGTCAACGTCATCGGTCTCCTGAACCCCGCGGCCGGGAACGTCTGCGTCAACCACTGACGTCATCGCGGACCCTTCCTGGCCGGCCGCTCTCCGGAAACGGGGGGCGGCCGGTCCGCGTCGCGGACCGCAGCGGCGGTGCGGGATTTTTCCGCACGCGGAGTTTCCGTCGCCTGCGGGGCTCGTTAGGCAGCGAAAGCGGAATTCCCGCCGGCGGCATCCGTCGCCGAAGAAAGGAACACGATGAAGTCTCTGAAGGCCGCCGCCGTAGTCGCCGGGTCCCTCGTCATCGCCGGTGCCGCCGCGCCCGCGTTCGCCGCCGGAGCCTCCGGCCTCACGCCCTCCAGCGTCAACGGCGCCCTGGAGACCGTCACCAGTCAGCGTTCGATCAGCGCGCAGGACGTCCTTCCCCTGCAGCACCAGTCGAACGCGCTCGACACCGAGAGCAAGGACTCCGTGCTGAGCGGCGTGAACGGCGCGACGAAGACGCTCAACTCGGCCGCCGCCCCCGCGAAGCTGCTCGGCGGGCGTCCCCTTCAGGGTTAGTCGTATCCGTTGTCCGCATCCCCTGCGCGCGTGTCCTCCGCAATGCCCGCGGACATTTCCCTAGGCTCTGGAGAGAATCTCCGATGAAAGGGCTCGCAATGAAGAATGCCAAGAAGGCCGCTCTTATTTTCGCCACCGCCGGAATGGCCGCGGGTGCCGCCGCGGGCAGCGCCGTCGCGGACTCCGGCGCCGAGGGTGCCGCGGTCAATTCCCCGGGTGTCCTGTCGGGCAACGTCGTGCAGGTTCCCGTACACATTCCGGTCAATGTCTGCGGCAACACGGTCAATGCCATCGCCCTGTTGAACCCGGCTTTCGGCAACGCCTGCTTCAACCACTGACACCGCACGGCCGATGTGATGAGAAGGGCCGATTTCCCGCGCGGAATCGGTCCTTCGCGCTGTTCGAGCCGTGTACCTCGTTCGTGTGGTCACACTTCGGATGTCCCCCGGGAGGGTGATTTCCGGGGAGAACCCGAACGGGCGCATCGATAGGGTTCCGCGGTGACCTCAACCTCAAGCGAAATGAGCCCTCTTCGGGCTGCCGATCTCGGCACGCTCGCCGTCATGGCATTCAGCGGAGAAGCCCCCGACGGCGACATGCCCTATCTCCTCGCCTACTCGCTGGGAGACGGCGACGGGGGTCCCGAGGGGTCCGCGGCGGCCATCCGGCAGCTTCTGATCGACAATGGACTGGCCGTGGGCGACACGCTCATCGACGGATCCCGGCAGCCGAGCCTGCCCCTCACCCTGCTCGTCGAGGCCGGCCAGGCCGTCGTCAGCATGCCGCACCTCAACGCCCAGTGCGTCGCGCCGCCCGAGTGGCTCGCGGCGGTCGATGAACGCGGCTACGCGTACTTCCTGTTCGCCACCCGCGCCTGGCCCGTGGCCCGGCCCGGCCACCCCGTGGCGCCCGAGGACCTGACGGCCTTCGCGGGCGACGAGGGGACCCTGCTCAGCGCGTCCCACGTGCTGCTGCCCGCGCGCAGGCTGCGCGGTTGATGACGGCCGCCGCGGAGCGGGGGACGGGCGGCGAGGACGACGGCGCGGGCGGGCACACCACCGGCAGCGGCCGTGTCCTCGCCGTGCTGCTGGTGCTCACCGGGGCGGCCGGTCTCCTCGCCGCCTGGGTCATCACGATCGACAAGTTCAAACTGCTGGAGAACCCGAACTTCGTCCCTGGGTGCAGCCTCAACCCGGTGGTGTCCTGCGGCAGCGTCATGAAGAGCGAGCAGGCGTCGGCCTTCGGGTTCCCCAACCCGATGCTGGGCCTGGTGGCGTACAGCGTGGTGATCTGTGTCGGCGTCAGTCTGCTGACCGGTGCGGGATTTCCCCGGTGGTACTGGCTGACCTTCAACGCGGGCACGTTGTTCGGCGTCGGATTCGTGAGCTGGCTCCAGTTCCAGTCCTTCTACCGGATCAACGCGCTGTGCCTGTGGTGCTGTCTGGCCTGGGTCGCCACGATCATCATGTTCTGGTACGTCACGTCATTCAATGTGCGGAACGCATTCCTGCCCGCTCCGGAATGGCTGAAGGTATTCCTCGCGGAGTTCACCTGGGTTCTCCCGGCGCTGCACATCGGCGTCGTCGGAATGCTGATTCTCACCCGCTGGTGGGATTTCTGGACGAGCTGAATCTCCCTATCGGACGACTAATGAGTCCGTCGGGGGAATCTTGAGCTGATGGCGTCCCGGAATCGTTACGTGGTACGGACGCCGATCCGCCGAACCCTGAAAGGGGCCGTACCTGAGATGAAGCCGACCACGCGAGGCACGCTCGCCGCCGTCATGACCGGTGTGGCCGCGGCGGTGGGCGCCGCCTCTGCCGCGCCCGCCGTCGCGGCCGGCACGGTCCCGATCCCCGTGCCGTTGAACGGAGTCGAGCAGTCCCTCGGCCAGAAGGCGACCGGCGTCTCGGGCGAACTGCCGTTGCCGCTGCCGGGCCGGCTGGAGGGACCGCGGTACGTCGAGGGCCTGATGATCCCCGAAGGGGCCGTGCCGGAGGCGAACCTGGAGATGGGCTCCGGTTCCTAGACCGTTCCGTCCGGCGGCGCGGTCCCGTGCGTCCCGGATCGGACCGGCCTCCGGCCTCCGGCCTCCGGGGGAGCCTGCCAGGCCTTCGGCCGCCGCCGGGCTTCCCGAAACCGACCGCTACAGCATGAGTTCGTCGAGGAGAGAAGCATGTTCGCCAGATGGATGCCGGACAGACTACGGAGGCGTGGGCGGGGCGACCGGGTGCCGGACGCCCCGGCGCGAGGCCGCGGGACGGGACGCGTGTCGGGCGGACTGGCGCTCACCCGGCGCGGCGCGATGCGGGGACTGCTCGTGTCGGCCGTCGGGGTGGCGCTGGCCCCCGTCGTCGCGGCCTCACGGCCGCCGCGCCGCCGCCCCCGGGACCTCTCCTTCGACGAGATGTACCGCGGCCGCCACATCCTCGGTACGCGCGGAGGCTCCGACGGCCGGGCCGCGTTCGCCGGGGACGAGTGGCAGGTCACGGTGGACGGTCGCCCGCTGCATCTGATGCGCCGCGCGGACGGCAGCTATCTGAGCATGGTGGACCACTACGAGTCGTATCCGACACCGCTGGCGGCGGTCCGCGCGGCCGTGGAGCAACTGGGCCCGGCCGAGCAGCTCAGGAGCATGACGGGCGGCGCCGGCGGGCCGGCGATCGGCACACGCAACGGCGGTACGGAGGGGAGGGGCCACCACCATGGTGTACACGCGTAAGAACGTCAGCACCCTCACGAGCACGGAGCGCCGCCGCTTCGTCGCGGCGATGCTGGAGGTCAAACGCCGGGGAGAGTACGACGAGTTCGTCCGCCGGCACATCGACTACTACGTCGCCGACGGCGACGGCGGACTGCGCGCGGCCCACATGGCGCCCTCGTTCCTGCCCTGGCACCGATGCTTCCTCCTGGACCTGGAGCAGGCGCTTCAGCGCGTGGACTCCGGAGTGAGCGTGCCGTACTGGGACTGGACGCGGGACCGCACGCCGGCCTCCGCGCCGTGGACCGAGGACCTGCTCGGCGGCGACGGCCGACGCAGGGACCGGCAGGTCATGACCGGACCCTTCGCCTACGCGCAGGGCAAGTGGACGATCAAGGAGGGCGTGACCGACGGCGCGTTCCTCATGCGTGAGTTCGGCCGCCCGCGCAAGCCGCTCCAACTCCCCACACGAGCCGCGCTGGACGCGGCCCTCGCCGACCCCGTCTACGACACGGCGCCCTACGACTCGACGACCAGGCGCGGCTTCCGCAACCGGCTGGAGGGGTGGGGGCACGGGACGGGGAACGCCACGTGGGAGAACCACAACCGTGTCCACCGCTGGGTCGGCGGCCACATGCTGGGCGCGGCCTCCGTCAACGACCCCGTCTTCTGGCTGCACCACGCCTTCGTCGACCTCCAGTGGTCCCGCTGGCAGAAGAAGCACGGAGGCGCCCGCTATCTGCCCGAGCGTCCTCCGGGGGCCCGCGACTCCCAGTACCGGCGCATCGTCGCCCGCCACGAGAAGATGCCCCCGTGGGGCGTGACCCCGGCCTCGATGGAGGATCACACGCACATCTACCGGTACGCGTAGCGGCGGTTTCCGAGGTGCGTACCGTCATCTACTGGTACACATAGAGACATCTGCCGGGACGCGTGGCCACGCGTCCCGGAAATGGCGAGGCCCCCGGCGGTGACGTCCCGCCGGGGGCCTCGCGTGCGTGCCGACTACCGGGTCAGTTGCCGTAGCCGCGGGTCGCGGTGTGCTTCTTCACCTCGTGGTGCTTCTTCTTGCCGTGGTGGTCCTTGAGGTGGCCACCGTCGTTCACGCAGGTGTTCCCGAACGCCGGGTTCAGCAGGCCGACGATGTTGATCGTGTTGCCGCACACGTTGACCGGAACGTTGATCGGGGCCTGGATGACGTTGCCCGACAGGACACCGGGCGAGCCGACGGCCCCGCCGTGGGCGCCGGCGTCAGCCATGGCCATGCCGGCGCCGCTGAGGGCCACGGCACCCGTGCCCACGACGACTGCGGCGGCCTTCGCGATGCGAGACATCACGTTCTCCTTAGATCTCGACGAGTGCGATGGCTCGGACGCGACCGCACTTCCCCTTCAACGCGTCCGTCCACACCTGGTCACGGGCGTTCCGCCAAGGGATCACTGTTCGAACAGGGGCCTGAGGGACGGCCGTTCGACCGGCCCGGGCTCCCGGGTGACGGAGCGGGGACCGGACGGGGGATCAGGCGAGCTGTCGGGTGGAGGACGGGGCGGGGACCGGGCGGACGCGGTCAGCCGAGCCGGCGCAGCGGTGTGCCCGCCAGGAACGCCCGGATGTTCTCGACGGCCGCCCCGTAGTACGTCGCGTAGTTGGAACGCGACACATATCCGAGGTGCGGGGTGGCCAGCAGGCGGGGCGCCGAGCGCATCGGATGGCCGGCGGGCAGCGGTTCGATGTCGAACACGTCGACGCCCGCTCCGGCGATACGCCCCGCGCGCAGCGCGTCCAGTAGGGCGTCCTGGTCGACGATCGCCGAGCGCGAGGTGTTGACGAGGTAGGCGGTGGGCTTGAGGAGGGCCAGCTCGGCGGCGCCGACGAGCCCGCGGGTGCGGTCACCGAGCGCCAGGTGCACGGAGACGAAGTCGCTGCCCGCCAGCAGCTCCTCCTTGGAGGGCGCGAGTTCCACGCCCACCTCCTCGGCCCGCTCGGCGGTGAGGTTCTGGCTCCACGCACCGACCCGCATGCCGAAGGCGAGCCCCACCTGGGCCACCCGGCCGCCGATCTTGCCCAGCCCGAGCAGACCGAGCCGCCGTCCGTACAGATCGGCGCCGACGGTGCTCTGCCAGGGACCACCCTCCCGCAGGGAGTTGCTCTCCGTGACGATTCCCCGCGCGAGGCCGAGCAGCAGGGCCCAGGTCAGCTCGACCGGGGGAGTCGAGGAACTCGGCGTGCCGCACACCGTCACCCCGTGCGCCTCGGCGGTGGCGTAGTCGATCACCGAGTTGCGCATCCCCGAGGCGATCAGCAGCTTCAGGCGCGGCAGCCGCGCCAGCAAGGACGCCGGGAAGGGCACGCGTTCGCGCAACGTGACCACGATGTCGAAGTCCGCCAGCGCGGCGGCCAGCGCGTCCTCGTCGTCGAAGTGCCGGTCGAATCCGGTGACTTCCACGGAGTCCGCGACGGGCGCCCAGTCGGCGCTCCGGGTCGCGACACTCTGATAGTCGTCCAGCACGGCACAGCGAAGACGCATGTCGGGTCCCTTCAGGCTCAGCCGGGACCCTACCCGAGCGGTGCGTGGAGGAGCCCGGCGGACCACGACCGAGGGTCCCGGGGGGAAGCCGCGACGGTCACTCCCTCCCCATGGCAGTATCTGGGCACTATGAATGCGTCGCCGGCGGTACGGAGTCTGCGCGCCGCGGTGTTCGCCGTACTGTGCGTGCTGCTGGCCGCCGGAGGGCACACGCTCGCCACCGGCCGGCCGCCGTCGCTCCCCGCGGAAGGCGCGGGACTCCTCGCCGTCTTCGCCGCCGGCTGTGTGTTCGGCGGCCGTGAACGGTCCCTGTCCGGGATAGGCGGCGCCATGCTCGTCGCGCAGGCCGGACTCCACCTCGGCTTCGACTCCGCCCGGCCGCGCATGACGATGAACATGCACGGGATGCACATGGCGCACCCCGCCGCCCACGCTCTGACCCCTCACGCCACTGCCGCGCACGTCGCCGCCGCTCTGCTGGCGACCTGGTGGCTACGGCGCGGCGAGGCCGCCCTGTGGTCCCTGCTGCGCCGCGCCGTCGCGTTCGTGCCTGGGCTCGCCGCGTGGTGGAGGTCGAGGACTGGTCCGCCCCCGGTACGGCCGTACGAGGGTGCCGCGGGCCGGACACCCGCCGAACCGTGGCCGCTCGGGCGGGCGCTGCTGCGTCACGCAGTCTCGCGCCGGGGACCGCCCGCAGGGCTCGCCCTCACGCCCTGACCACGTTCCCCCTCAGTACGGAGTTCCCCGGATGTCCCCGATCAGTACCACCCTGCGCCGCACCGGCACCGTCGTCGCCCTCACCACTGCGGGCGTCCTGACCGCCACGGGCGCGGCCTTCGCGCATGTCACGGTCCACCCCGAGAGCTACGCCAAGGGAGCCACGGACGGCCTCCTGAGCTTCCGCGTCCCCAACGAGGAGGACACCGCCAGCACCACCAAGGTGCAGATCTTCCTGCCCACCGATCACCCGGTCGTGGGTGTCCTGGTCACCCCGCAGGCGGGCTGGACCGCGAAGGCGACGACCGTGAAGCTGAAGAAGCCCGTCAAGACGGACGACGGCACGATCACTGACGCCGTCTCCGAGATCACCTGGACCGGCGGCCGGATCCGCCACGGCGAGTTCCAGGACTTCCAGGTCGCCTTCGGCCAGCTCCCGGACGACGTCGACCAGTTGACCTTCAAGACGCTGCAGACCTACTCGGACGGCAAGGTGGTCCGCTGGATCGAGCAGCCGCAGAAGGGCCAGGAGGAGCCGGAGAGCCCGGCTCCGGTGCTCGCCCTCACCGCCGAGGGCGCTGGAGAGGAGCCCGCCTCGGCCGGGACCGGGGCCTCCGGCTCCGACGCGTCGTCGTCCTCGTCGTCCGCCTCGTCCTCTTCCTCGGGCGCCGAGGAATCCACCGCGAGCGCCAAGAGCAGTGACTCCACCGCACGCGCCCTGGGCACCGCGGGCCTGATCGTCGGAGTCCTCGGCCTGCTCGCGGCCGCGTTCGCCGTCGTACGAGTCAGGAACACCCGCTCCTAGCCCGCTCCTAGCCCGCCCCGTCGTCGCCCCGTCGACTCCCGTCGGCGGGGCGGCCGACCTTCGGGGGTCAGCCGCCGGCGTCGCGCGGCTCGCTCCCGTGGTCGGCCTCGGCGTCTCGCGACTCGACCCCGCGAGACGCCGAGGCCGGATCAGGCTGTCGGCCCGTCAGACCCTCGGCCGTGTGTGCTCCGACCTGCGGCCGTGTGTGCTCCGACCCGCGGCGGTGTCTGTCCAGACCTCCAGTGGTGTCGGCTCAGACCCCGGGAGGTGTCTGCTTCCTGCCGAGGAGGACCATCACGGCACCGCCGATCACGACGAGGCCGATGGCCGCCCCCGCGATGACCGGGGTCAGACTGGAGCCGCCGGTCTCGGCGAGGTCGGTGCCCCCGCCGGAGCCTCCCACCGACGCCGGGCTCGGCTCGCTGAGCGTCTGGGTCGTGACGTCGCTCGTGGCGCCCTGGGTCTTGCAGTCCAGCACGCCCTTGAACCGCTTCCCGCCGCCGTCCGAGCCGCCGATCGTGAAGTCGTAGGCCTGGTCCTCCTGCAACGGGATGGTGAGGGTCTCGGAGATCCCGGCCGCGACCGTGTGCTCGTCGCCCATCAGCTCGAACGTGAACGCCGCGTCGCCCTTGTTTGCCACCGTGATGTCCACACCGCCCTTGGCGCAGTTCTTCTTGGCGGACAGGGCGGGTATCGCACCCTTGGCCGCCCAGTTCGCGCTCGCCGTCGCGGAGACGGTGGACTCGCTGGAGCCGGCGAGGATCTGCGTCTGGCTGCGGGTCTCCGAGGTGAAGGCACGGCCGACCGGCACGGTCGTCGAGGCCTGCACGGTGAGCGAGGTGGATCCGTCCACGCCGTCCTCGGGCACGTCGAAGAAGAGCCGGCTGCCGTCCGCCGCGGAGGTGACCGCCCTGCCGTCCTTGTCGACGACCTTCACTCCGGCGGCTGCGATGCCCGTCGGCGGGGTCACCGTCACGCTGCCCGCGTTGGTGTGCACCGTGACCGGGCCGAGCCGCTCACCGGGGTGACCGGACACCGCGGCCGGGGTGAGCGTCAGCGAGGCCTCGGGCTCCGGCAGGTTCCGCGCGTTCTTCTCCAGGTAGTCCGCGAGCTTCTCCGCCCGCGGGTCCGCGGCGTCCACGTCGGCGCCGTCCGAGTACCGCCAGATCGCCACCTGGGTGCCGGCCGCCGCGTCCTGCTCCGTGAGACCGGTGACACCGGCCTTCCCGGCCAGCGCCGCCAGGTCGTTCACCTGCGGGTAGGAGTTCTCGAGGATCCAGCGGATCTTGCCCGCGTCCTTGTTGCCGCTCAGCGACGTGCCGTTCCAGGAGGTCTCCTGATACCGGGCGTCCCGCTGGGTCGGGTTGTGGAGGTCGACGCAATAGGTCTGCAGCATGCCGCCGTTCTCGACGGTCATCTCGAACAGTCCGGCCGAGACCCAGGAGTCCTCGCCGTTCTCGTGAATGACCGCGGAACCGTACGTCTTCAGGTCCCCTATCGTGGCGCTCGCTCCGGCCTGGCTCTGCGGGATCTCCTCGGCGTCGGCCGTGCCGGCCGCGGCGACCGTCCCCGCGGCGGCGAGCCCCCACACCAGGGCCGCGGCGGCGAGACGGGCTGCCCCTCGCCCGCGTGCTGACAACACAGAAGACACAGAATTCCCTTTCGCGCAGGACCCTTTGACATGGGGGACGGTCCCGCCAGCAGAATCAGAAGCCCCGAGAGCTGTGTTCGGCATCCTAAAGAAGCGCCGCATCGCTCCTCCTGGTCATGTCGTCCGGCAACCGATCTGACTCGGAATCGTTATCGCGATCACTTCCGTGAACTGCGCCTATCGACAAATCCACAAGGGCTGTTCGCCATGTATTTGTCGATAAGCCGCAGTTCGGTCAGATCGATCCCTCCGCTGACATCACGTCACCCCGGCCGGTTCCGGACTCGGTTGGAAAGCTCCCTCCGGCGGGGTGTCGGGGACCGATTCCCAACTGGGTTCGGGGCGCTGCGCCGCAGCCGGCTCGCCCTCCTTGGACGGACGCCGGAAGGCCGACGTGCCGCGCGAGAGGTCATGGCCGATCGCCACCGCGTCGATGTCCGCCGACGTCCAGCTCTGCCCGTCGCGCGTCTCGGTGCGCACCTTCAGCCTGCCCTGCACGATGACCGGATCGCCCACCGAGACCGAGGCCCCCACGTTCGTCGCGAGCGCGCGATTGGCCCACACCGTGAAGAAGTTGGTGTGCCCGTCAGTCCATCCGTTCTTCTCGCGGTCCCAGTACCGCGAGGTCACCGCCAGCCGGAACCGCGCCGACGCGCCGTTCGCCAGATCCCGGTACACGGGCCGTGTCGCCACGTTGCCCACCGCGCACACCATCGTCTCGTTCATCGTCGATCCCTCCCGTACGGATGCGTCTGCCGCGGCGACCGCATGCGCTGCGATCGCCGCGGGATCAGACTGCCTCCGCCGGGCCGGACCCGCTGGACGCTGTGGGCCGACGGACGGTTGTGGAAAACCGCGTCACCCGACCGGGCGACCCGGACCGGGCGACCCGGACCAGGTCACCGGACCGGGTAGCCCGCACCAGGTCACCGGACCGCGTCACCCGGCCAGGTCACCGGACGTGGGCACCCACCGTCGCCGTCCCCGCGGCCACGGTCCCGATGACCCGCCCGTACTGCTCCCGCACCTCGCGGTACCGCAGCAGCTCCGCCGCCACCGGATCCAGTACCCGGGCTCTGCCGCACGCGGCGGCCGCCTCGCGCAACCGTCTCTCCGCATCCAGGCCGTAGCGCCGGGCCGGCCCGCGGGCCGCCATTCTGCTGGCCCACTCCACGGCCGGGCCGCCGACGATGCCCGACACCATCAGCAGCACCGGGATCCCGAGGTTCGGGGACATGACCCCGATGATCTGGCCCACCAGCCAGAGCCCCCCGATGACCTGGACGATCGTCATCGCGGCCTGTGCCAGCACCGCGACGGGCCACCAGCCCGGCCGCGGTGGCCGTCCGGCCGGTGCGCTCGCGCGCGCCGCCATGTCGTCCAGCGCCTCGGGCAGCCCCTGCGCGCCCCGTACGGCCGCCTCGCGCACCGCCTGCGCCCAGGGCGTGGGAAGCCCGTACGCGGCCCGTTCGGCGACCGTCCGTACCGCCTGTTCGACCCGCTGGCGGGCGGTGGCCTCCTCGTCCGCCGGAGCGCGCACGGGCAGCCGCCCGGTCGGGGGTTCGCGCCGCTCCAGATACCAGCGCCACAACCGCAGCCAGGGCGTGCCGCAGGCGCGGTTGGCGTTGCGGCGCCAGGACCGCTCGGCGGCCTCGCCGGTCGCCACGGCGCCGACCGCGTCCGCGAGCCGGTCCGCGAACTCGTCCCGCGCCTCCTCGCTGAGCCCGACCCGCCGTCCCGTCGCGTAGATGGGTCGCAGCCGCGCCGCGGCCGCGTCGAGATCGGCCGTGATCCGCCGTGCGGCGGCGCCCCGCTCCGCCACGAACTGGCCGAGACACTCACGTAGTTCGGGGACCCCGGCGCCGGTGAGCGCGGACAGCGACATGACGGTCGCGCCCGGTTCCCCGTACTCGCCGAGTGCGACGCCGTCCTCGTCCAGCAGCCGCCGCAGATCGTCGAGCACCTGGTCGGCGGCCTCGCCGGGGAGCCGGTCCACCTGGTTGAGGACCACGAAGGTGACCTCCGCGTGCCCGGCGAGCGGTCGCAGATAGCGCTCATGCAGGACGGCGTCCGCGTACTTCTCCGGATCGACCACCCAGATGACGGCGTCGACCAGCCGGAGGACCCGGTCCACCTGTTCGCGGTGCTGGACGGCCGCCGAGTCGTGGTCGGGCAGGTCGACCAGGACCAGGCCGCGGAGCTGTGCCTCGGCCTCCGCGCTCTGCAACGGGCGTCTGCGCAGCCGCCCGGGGATGCCGAGCCGGTCGATGAGGGTGGCCGCGCCGTCGCTCCAGGTGCAGGCGATGGGCGCCGAGGTGGTCGGCCTGCGGACGCCGGTCTCCGAGATCGCCACGCCAGCGAGCGCGTTGAAGAGCTGTGACTTGCCGCTGCCCGTGGCCCCGGCGATGGCGACGACGGTGTGCTCCCCGGAGAGCCTGCGGCGGGCCGCCGCCTCGTCCAGGACCCGGCCCGCCTCGGCGAGCGATCCGCTGTCGAGGCGGGCACGGGACAGCCCCACCAGTTCGCGGAGCGCGTCCAGGCGGGAGTGCAACGGCCCGTCGTACGCGAGGGGGGCGGGCACCGCCGGGACGGCGGCCTTGGCCTCCACCGACGGCGTCTGGTACCGGGCCGCGGCCGCCTCCGTCACGCGCCGCGCGATGAGGCCGTCGTCCCAGACGGGGCCGTCCTCCGCGCGGGTCGGGTCGTCTCCCTCCCCACGCGCGTGGGGCTCCCCTCCGGAGGCGTCCTGAGAGGCGCCCTGCCCGGTCGTGCCGTCGCCCCGCGCGGCCCGTCCGCCGACGCCCGCCCGGTCGCCGCCTCCGGCTTCCCCGGCGGCCTCTCCGGCGCCTTCCGGGGGCCGGGCCCCGGGACGGGCCGCACCGGCCGCACTGTCGTCCCGGCGGCCGTCCTGAGAGTTCCTGGTGGGCCCGGTCGACCTGTCGCGTTCTTCGCGTTCGTCGCGGCCGATGCGATTGTCACGACCGTCGCGGCTGTCACGACCGTCGCGGTTGTTGCCGTCCGTGCGGCCGGAGTGCCCGTCGCGCGATGTGCCCGAGGCGCCCGCATGGGAAGGGGCGTCTTCGCGGGCGGTGGCGCTTTCGCCCACGCCGTCCTCGGGCTGGTCCTCTCCGGGACGGCCGTCCTCTGGACGACCGCCTCCCGGCCCTCCGCCTCCCGGCCCTCCGTCTCCGGGACGTCCGTCACCGGGACGGTCGGCTTGATCCGTGTGGTCAGTGACGGCAGTCACCGCGGTCACCTCTCCTTCTGCAGTACGGACAGCGCGGCGATGAGTTCGGCCTGGGGTTCCGGATGGACGTCGAGCGCTTCGAGGGGCGCGAGACGGCGCTCGCGTTCGGTCTGCAGGGCCTTGTCGACGAGGTCGGTGAGCAGCCGGCCGCCCTTGTCGCGCAGCCGCAGCGCGCCGTGGGCCCCGATCCGCTCGGCCAGTCCCTCGCCCGCGCTGCGCGCCCTGCGGCCGCCCAGGAGCGCGGTGGCGACCAGCGCGGCCACCACCGCCGAGTCCGGCGCGACACTCTTGTCGAGGTCGCGCACCTCGTCCTCGGCGTACTCCTCCAGGACGCGCCGCCAGCGCCGTACGGCCAGACCGATCCGGTGCTCCGCGCTCTCCAGCGCGGGATCACGGTCCGTCAGCCCCTGCGCGTTCGAGGCCGGTTCACGGCGCCAGGCGTCGTCCACGCGTTCGTCGGCGGCCGTGACGGAACACAGCAGCAGGGCCGACAGGCTCTCCACGAGCGCGTCCAGCAGTTCGTCGGCGGTGCAGTCGAGGGGATAGGCGCGCCAGCGCTTGAGGGCGTCCCCGGAGAGCACGGCCCCGGCCTGTAGGCGCCCCTTCGCGCGGGCGTGCTCGCTGTCGTACGCCCCGTCGACCACGGCGGTGAGCCGTGTCGCGGCGGCGTACTGCGCGGCGGTGGCACTGGCCAGTTCCGGCATCCGCGCCTTCAACGAGTCGAGGACACCGTGGGCGGTACGGGCCATGGCCCCGTGACGGGCTCCCGGGTCCTGGACCTGGTGTGTGAGCCAGGTACGCAGCGGGGCGACGGCCGTGGCCGGGAGCAGACCGCCGCCCCAGGCGGACTCGGGCAGCTCGGGCACGGTGAAGCGGGGCGCCTCACCGAGTCCGGCCTTGGAGAGCAGCGCGCCGTACTGCCGGGAGACCTCGGACACCACCTGGTGCGGCACCCGGTCCAGGACCGTGACCAGGGTCGCCTTCTGCTCCTTGGCGGTACGCAGCAGATGCCAGGGCACGGCGTCCGCGTACCGCGCGGCCGTCGTGACCATCACCCAGATGTCGGCAGCGCAGATCAGCTCGGCGGCCAGCACCCGGTTGTCGGCCACCAGTGAATCGACGTCGGGCGCGTCGAGGAGGGCGAGGCCGCGGGGGAGCGTGTCGGCGGTCTCGATCCGCAGCACCCGCTCGCCGCGTTCGCCGGCGGGGGGAAGATCGTCGCCGGACTCTCGATGGGGCATCCACACGCGCGTGAGCTGGGGCAGCACGCGCATGCCGCTGAACCAGTGATGGTCCTCGGGATGGCACACGAGTACCGGGGTGCGGGTCGTCGGGCGCAGTACGCCCGCTTCGCTGACCCGGCGCCCCACAAGGGAGTTGACGAGGGTGGACTTGCCGGCACCGGTGGACCCTCCGATGACGGCGAGAAGGGGTGCTTCGGGTTCTCTCAACCTGGGCACCAAGTAGTCGTCGAGCTGTGCGAGCAGTTCGTCGCGGTTGGCACGCGCGCGTGGAGCCCCTGCCAGGGGCAGCGGAAAGCGTGCGGCGGCGACACGGTCGCGCAGAGCGGAAAGTGCGTCGAGCAGCTGAGGCCGTACGTCCAAGGTCACCACATGCGAAGAATGCCCAATTTTGGAGTCTTTCTGAAGCATATGAGTATGTCTGCGCGCCGACAGGACACACGGGGCGGAAGGGATGACTGGGGCGCAGGCATAACGAGTGCACAACACCCGATGCGCGAGACGCCAAAAGCGGTGCACGATTCGTACCTGCCTGCGATTATCAGGACCGCTTCACGCAACCTCCACATCGAGCCACGGAGGCGAAGCGCGAGGGACAGGGAGACAGGAGCCCTATCCTTGTCCCCGGCAAGGTCACGGATCCGCCCACACCCGGGCACCAGGACACAGGCCGACACACCCGGCCCCCGTAGCTCAGTGGATAGAGCAGGCGCCTTCTAAGCGCTTGGCCGCAGGTTCGAGTCCTGCCGGGGGCGCCAGTCTCCGCCCTCCCGTCCGGGAGGGCTTTTTGCTGGTCGGAGCAGGTTTCACTCGATACGGCGATGCCCCGAACACCTTCCCGATGATCAAGAGGAGGGTCCGGGGCGGTCCGGCTGTCGCCGGGTTTTCGAGGGTGGCCCTGCCGAATGCGTGCCGAGGTTTTCGGCGAGGAGCCTCAGTCCGTGTCGGACGGCTCGGGAAGATCTCCCGCGGCTTCGAGGCGCCTTTTCAAGTCAGGAAGCCGTCCTCGACGCATCGCGCGTAGGTCGCCAGGAGCACCGGGACGCTGTTGCCGGCCCGGTCCGCCACCCGGGAGGGCGGGATCCCGTCGTTGAGCCACTTGGTCGGGCGCGTGTGCCGGTTGTCGTGGACCCGCCGTCCCGTGGGCGAGTTGAAGACGTGCCGGGACGGGACGACCTTTGTGCGGCCACCGTTGAACCCTTCGGCCGCGTACGACGTACCAGTCGCCGGGGAGCGCTTCTGTGCTGCCCGAAAACGCAAGGCGGACGTGCAGTCGGCGCGGGAGGGAGCATCGACCTCCATGCATCTGTCGTGCACGGATCGCCGAGGCGGTGACTGAGTGTTGCGAACGGGACACCGGAAGAGGGCCGAACGATCTCATTAGTCGCACGTCAATCCATCAGCAGCGATCTCGCCCCAGGCGCAGCCGCGAACTCGGCGCCCGTTCGGAACCATGTCTCGGGTCTCGACGGGCTCCGCGGCCTGGCCGCGCTGTACGTACTCCTGTTCCATTGCTGGCTACTGGTCTTTCGAGGTTTTCCTGCCAACTCGGGCCCTTCGTGGCTGGGCTGGCTGATGTACGGGCGTTTCGCTGTCGTCTTCTTCCTGATTCTCTCCGGATTCTCGTTGGCCATCTCGGCGGCGCGCAAGGATTGGCAACTGGGAGGCGTCGCCGACTTCCTGCGACGGCGTGCCTGGCGAATCCTGCCTCCCTACTGGGCGGCGCTGGCGTTCAGTTTGATCGTTGCCTGGCTGGTGGTGCCCGCATCACATCTCGGACCCCCGACCGGCAAAACGATCCTGGTTTACGGTCTTGTGGTCCAAGACATATTCACGGCACCGACTCCGAACGGCGCGTTCTGGTCGATCGGAGTGGAGGCCGAGCTCTATCTCGTTTTCCCGATTTTCCTGCTGCTGCGGAGGC
This sequence comes from Streptomyces sp. NPDC096324, assembly GCF_044763015.1. Taxonomy (NCBI): domain Bacteria; kingdom Bacillati; phylum Actinomycetota; class Actinomycetes; order Kitasatosporales; family Streptomycetaceae; genus Streptomyces; species Streptomyces sp. NPDC096324. Next base: position 380,344 of record NZ_JBIWFK010000003.1, read on the forward strand.
GACTGGGGGCGACAGCCCTGATCGCGATCGTCACATTCATCGTCGTCGCGCATGGCCTTCTGTCGAAAAATGCGCTGCCGGTCGAGGGGATGAACGGGCTGACGTTGAATCTTGCCCCGGTGTTCGTCGCGGGCATCGTCGGTGCCGGAGTCATCGTCGCTTCGGAGAAGGTCCGGCGCATGCCGTGGCATTGGATGGCGGCTCTGGCGGCCGTTCCGGCGTTGTACCTCGTCGTTGTCAGGGGGTCGGTCTGGACGGTGGAGCACTACTTCTGGATGGATCTCGTGGTCGTTCCGGCCATGACGCTGCTTGTCGTGGCGGTTTCCACGGGGAAGCCCAATTTCCTTGTGCGATTCCTGGACACACGCCCTGTCCGTCGCCTCGGCAACGTCTCCTACAGCCTGTATCTCATTCATCTGCCGATCATCATGGGCATTGTTCGAAAGGTCGCCCCGCACTATGTGTCGCCGGGGCTGCCCACGTTCTGGTTCACGCTCTTGCTGGGGGTGCCCACTTCGCTTCTGGGAGCATGGGTCTTCGCCGAGGTATTTGAAATGCCCTTCAAGAGGAACCGATCGTGGAAACTCATGCTCGAGGCGGTGTCTTCACGCTGGCAGGGCATGCGTCTGATCGGTCGCCGGTCGCTTCGGACTGGCCAAGCCGAGAACAATTGACGAGGGTTGTGGTACGCGCTGTAACGCCTTCGGCCGATAAGGTCCAAGGCGTTACAGCGACAGGCTCTGGACGGAATCTGTTCAGGTCTACCTGACAATCCGTTTTCCTTCGCCGCATGGGTGTACGCGGCATACGCGTAGAGGCGATGTTCGTCCCCGGTCACCTCAGCGTGTGGGACGTCCTGCCCGATGCAGCGTCGATCTCGTCATGGGCCTTGGTCAGCAGTTGCATGGCGAGCTCGTTCAGGGCCCGCGCGCCCGCGACCTCCTCGCCGACCCTGGGCTGGTTCGAGTCGGAGGGGTGGCGGCTGGCGTATCCGTGGGCGCGTACCTCGCTGCCGTCGGGAAGTCGCAGCAGGGCGGCCGCGCGGGTGCGGTGGTCGTCCTCCTGGAATTCCATCTCGACATGCCAGCCGACCGTGGTCCGTGCCTGCATCGCTGTCATTTGTGTCATCGCGATCACCTCCGAAGCAGCCGCCCCCGGTGAAGCCCCTAACAAGAAGTGTGCCCCTCCGGCCCTCCTGGCACGAGGCGAGGGCCCGGAGGGTGACACGGGGTGGCGCAACCGTGGCTGTGCGGCGACCGAGGCGGGCGCCCGGTGTCCGGCTTCCGGTGTCCGGCGTCCGCGAACAGACCGGCAGCGACAGGTCCGCGGAGCCGCCGACCCACCGTCCTCCACCGAGATCCGGTCAGCCGGCTGACGCTGCCGGGCGACACCGCCCGGATCGCCGCGGGCGGCTGCCGCGGCGGCCGGCCCTCGGCCGGGAGGCGACGCTCCCGGAGGCGACGGTCCCTTCTCGGCGGATCGCGGAAACGACCTGGCCGTCCGGGCCGTCGGCGTCTTGCCGCTGACGGCCCGGAGCCTCAGGTCAGTTGGTGAAGTAGAGGTACTTCCAGGAGCTGTAGGTGGTGGAGTTGACGTCGTCGCCGGAGGAGTCGTTGATGTAGGCCGACCGGATCCGGACGCGCAGGCCCGCCTCGTCGGAGGAGCCGAGGTCGATGACGCTCTTTCCGTTGGTGCCCAGTGCGTAGAACTCCTCGAAACCGCGGTGCCACTTGCCCCCGACGTAGACGTCGACGTCCAGCCGGTGGTGGCGGCCCGAGTAGTAGCTCATCGTGGTGGTGTACAGCGGGCCGACATTCTTGCGGTACCAGTAGTACGTCTCGGAGCTCCCGCCGACCTTGGCCGTCTTGTAGTGCTTCGTGAGCGAGGTGGAGACACTCACCTGGGCGTACGCGGTGACCTTGACCGTCTTCGGGGCGGTACGGGCGTCACCGGCGAAGACCGCGGTGACCGTGGTGTCCCGCTTCATGTCCACCACGGCGGAGACGTTTCCGCTGGAGTTGACGGTCGCCTTCTTCACCAGGACGTTGGGCTTGTCCGAGCCGAAGGGGTTGGCCCAGATTTCCACCGTGCGGTTCTTGTAGGTGGCGCCGAGGTGCGCGGTGAAGGTGACGTCCTTGTCGTACGCGTACACCGTGCCGTTGTTGTTCAGGCTCAGCGTGGTGGCGGTCCGGGAGACGGCCACCGTGTCGGAGCCCGACGCCGCGGCGCGGGTCGCGTCGCCCGCGTAGGAGACGGCGTACTTCACGGCGCCGCCGGAGGGCGGGGTGTCGGTGAAGGAGAAGGTGCCGTCCGCCTTGGTCTTCACCGAGGCCAGCGCCTTGCCCGACGGCGACTCCAGGTCCGTCCGCTTCACCGCGAGCACCGTGCCGGCCGGCAGAGCGTCGGCGTTGGTGACCTTGCCGGTGACGGTCAGCGACTTGGCACGGGTGGCCGTGGCGGGCGCGGTCACTGCCACCGTGGTGGTGCTGCGGGAGACGGTCACGGTTCGTGTGGTGGAGGCCGGGGCGTGGCTGGTGTCGCCCGTGTAGGAGACGGTGTATTTCGCGTCGCCTT
>NZ_JBIWFK010000003.1:383014-784760 GCF_044763015.1 Streptomyces sp. NPDC096324
GGTGGGGGTGTCGGTGAAGGTGAACGTGCCGTCGTCGGTGGTTGTCACGGGGGCGAGTGTCTTGCCTGTCGGCGAGTCCGCGTCGGTGCGGGTGACGGTGAGTGGGGTTCCGGCGGGGAGCGGGTCGCCGCCGGTGATCTTCCCCGTGGCGGTGAGCGGTTTGCCGGGGACGACCGAGGAAGGTGCGGTCACCGTCAGTGTGGTGGTGCTGCGGGAGACGGTCACGGTTCGTGTGGTGGAGGCCGGGGCGTGGCTGGTGTCGCCCGTGTAGGAGACGGTGTATTTCGCGTCGCCTTCGGTGGTGGGGGTGTCGGTGAAGGTGAACGTGCCGTCGTCGGTGGTTGTCACGGGGGCGAGTGTCTTGCCTGTCGGCGAGTCCGCGTCGGTGCGGGTGACCGTCAGCGGGGTTCCGGCCGGGAGCGGGTCGCCGCCGCTGATCTTCCCGGTGACGGTGAGCGGTTTGCCGGGGACGACCGTGGCGGGCGCGGTCACCGTCACCGTGGTGGCGGCCTTGGTCGGCGCGTTCAGCGTGTTGAGGTGGTACGTGCTGCCGCTGCCGGTGACCGCGAAGAGGTGGTCGCTGTCCGGCTCCCAGGCCAGGCCGTCCGGAACGAGAGTGCCGGTACGGGTGTCCGCGAAGTCGTACTTCCGGACCGGCTGGGTGGTGCCGGGCTTGAAAATGTAGACGTCAGGGTCGTACAACCCGTCGATGCCCGCGGCGACGGTGCCGTCCGCGGCGATGTCGACGGCGTTCGGATAGGCGTCGGTCGGGTAACTGCCGACTTCCTTCAGGTCGGTGGTGGACAGGACCTGGTGCCTGTAGGGCGAGCCGCTGGCCGTGACGACCTTGCCGCCGTCGGGCGTCACCGCGATGTCGCGCAGGTTGCTGCCGGCCTCGCCCTGGGCCAGGCGCTGCGGCGCTTCCGGGCCGGAGACGTCGTACGTCGCCACGGCGGCGGGGCTGATGCCCGGCTCGGCGGCGGCCAGCACGCCGGGCGCGGCCGGGTTGGACGCCAGTCGGGGCGCGTAGTACCAGCGGCGGCCGCTGTCCTGGGCCACGGCGAGGACGGGATCCGGGCCCGAGAGGTCGAGGGAGCCGATGTTGCCGTTCGACGCCGTGCCGTAGCCGAACCACAGCTTCCCGCCCGCGCGGGCGAGGGTCGCCGGGGCGTCGGCGGTGCCGGTCGAGTAGCGCGCGGACTCGATGAGGCCCGCCGTGTCGATCGCCGCGATCTCGTCGCTGCCCGCGACGGCCACGTACAACGTCTGCGAGTCGGCCGAGAGTTCCAGGCCGTTGGCCCCCGGCAGCGAGCCGAACGTTCCGACGACGTTGCCGCTGTAGTCGGTGGCGACGACCTTGCCGCCGGCCTGATCGCTGACGAAGACGTGCTGGTGCACGCCGTCCACGACGACATCGGAGACGGAGGCGACGGGCAGGACGGCGTTGCCGTCGGCCTGGGCGGCCGTGGACCCGAGGCCCGTCAGGGCCACAGAACTGAAGAGGACGGCGAGTGCCGTCGCAGTGGAGATTCTGCGGTTGCGCAAGGTGGTTCAAACCCCCGTGAGCCGTGGAAGGCCGCGCGTCACCGGAGCTCGGAAGGCGCCGGGCGCGGCATGCTTCGGATGCCTATGACATGAGTGTGACAACGGAGCCGTCGGAATGGTTGTGCGCCGGAAGGGGGGACTCCGGGGCTTCTCCCACGAGGATGTCCGTTCCTCGCGGGCTCGGACCCAGGGCGTCGCGCCTGACGAAGCGACAGGTCACGCGGCCTGCCCGGCAACACAACCGATGGGAGCCGGGCCTTGTCCGGGCCGCCGTCGACGGGGTCCGGGCGAAGCCGATGGTGTGCGGCGCGGGGACGTGCGGCGTGCACCGCGGCGGCCTGCGGCGTGCACCGCGGGGTGGGGCCCGTGGCGCGCGGCGCGGTCTGGGTTCGCGGCGTACGGCGCGGTGTGGAGTCCGCGACATGAGGCCTGAGGTGCGGTCCGTCGGCGCTGCCGGTCCCACCCCCGGCCGACGCCGGGAGCGGCACCGGAAGCGGCACCGGAAGCGGACCAGGCGGAGCGGCCGCGTCGTCAGCGGGCGCTCGTGGTGCGGATGTCGTTGACGTCTCCCGACACCGGCTCCAGCTCCGCGACGAGGTCGGTCGTGACCGTCGGCGATTCCCCGCCGCCGTAGGTCAGGGTGACGGCGACCTCACGGCTGTTGCGCCCCTCGCTCACCGTCCACTGGACCGGGACGTTCTGGGCCCGCAGGACGCCGTCGGCCTGGTTCTTCTTCTCCCAGGCCGCCAGCTTCTTGGCGAGGGCGGGCGTGAGGTAGTGCGCGCGCAGGGCCTTGGACAGTGCGGTGTCCGGGCCCGCGGGGGCGTCCTTCGCGTCGACGTACGCGCCGTAGAAATCGGCGACCTGGGTCACCGAGTCACCGGTCGTGCCACTGATCGACCGCACCGCCGCGGCCGCCTTCGCGGATGCCTTGACGGGGGCGCCGCTCGTGGTGCGGATGTCGGTGATGTGGCCGGTCGGCTCCTGCGTCACGACGAGCCTTGTCGTCGTAGTCGGCGATTCCCCGCCCCCGTAGGTCAGGGTGACGACGACTTCGAGGCCGTTGCGCCCCTCGCTCACCGTCCACTGCGCCGGGACGTTCTGGGCCCGCAGGACGCCGTCGGCCTGGTTCTTCTTCTCCCAGGCCGCCAGCTTCTTGGCGAGGGCGGGCGTGAGGTAGTGCGCGCGCAGGGCCTTGGACAGCGCGGTGTCCGGGCCCGCCGCGTCGTCCTTCGCGTCGATGTACGCGCCGTAGAAGTCGGCGACCTGGGTGACCACGTCACCGTTGAAGCCATTGACCGACCGCAGCGCGGCGGACGCCTTCGCGGATGCCTTGGCGGGGGCGGGGACGGCGGCCTGTGCCGCCGCCTGCGTCACCACACCGAGCCCGACGGCCAGGACGAGACCGGCGGCGAAGGCCGCGCGGCGGCCCGGACGACGACGTGCGTGGGTGTTCATGGTCATGTCGTGTCTTCCTTCTTCATCAGTGGTCCGTAGGTGGTCGCTCCCGGCCCGCGCCGGCTCTCCCGCCGAACGCGCCCGCCGACGTCTCACCACCCGTCCGCGTCCGATCCGAGGACATGACGGCCTGACCGCCCGAGCGGGCGGACGGATGCCCGGTCCGCGGGGACGAGCAGGAACAGGGGGAGTCGTCACCCGGCTGCTACCGGAGCCTCAACCCACCCCGGCCGGTGCGACACCAACAGCTTCGAAGACACCGAGAACCCACCGCAACCACCACCGCCGAGCCCGCAACGACGCAACCGTCCCACCCACCCTGACCTGCGCGAACAAGCACTGCCTGGGATGCCGTCCTGGGACGCGGAGACGCCCTCGCGCCGTCTCGGGCGCCGCCTGCCGGGCGTTGAGGAATCCTCCCAAGCTCTGCGTGCATCGCCCGTGGTGAGCTCCGCCGGGTTCTTGCGGGCCCACGTACTGACTGTCAAGATCATCGCCATGACCGCTCCAAGAGCTGCCCGGCGTGCCGCCGGTACGCAGAACGTCACCGATGTCCTTCTCGCCATGACCTTCATCAGGCGTCGTACTCCCGAACGGGACGCCGCCGACCTGCTCCGGGGCCAAGTCTTCGAAGTGGCCGCACTCAGCAGAACCATCGGCCGAACAGTTCTGTTGAACATCGGCAGGGGCCGACAGGTGCAGCACCTCAAGATAGGCAGCCTGTTCGTTGCCCAAGGGCAGCCGCTGATGTGGCGGGAGCGCCGTACCGGCCAAGAGACGGTACTCAACGGTCCGTTCACGCTCACGCGGCTCGACAAGAAGGTCCCGCTGAACGGCAGGCTTTCGTTCTACGAGCTGACCACGGTCGACGGAAGCCATGAGGTGGCGCTGCCGAAGAAGGACGCCCCCCTGGTTCTGATCGCGATAGGCCAGGATTCGCTGGAGCCGCAGGCCCTCAGCTGACTCCTTCCGGAGAGCAAGTACGGCAGCACGCCCGGACCGGCGGCGATGCCGGCCGTCACAGCGTGGGGAGCCGAGAGTTTCGGGTCGTCTCCGGGTCGTCCGAGGCCGCTCGGCGGTGACGGGCGGCGACCGTCGGTGACGGATCGGCTATCAGGGCGGTCGGTGAACCGCCAGGTCACAGCCCCCCGACCGAACGCGTTTCCCCCGAGGGGTAGCCGTCAGGCAAGATGGGGTGTTACTTGCCGAACGATGGCATGAAACAGCCCCTCACCAGCGGTTTTCCCGCAGATAAGGGGCCGTGTCAGGCGGCTTGGGCCGTCTCTGGGCCGTCATGGGCGTGACCGGCGGCCCGGTACATCGCGCTGATGGCTTTCCGAGTCCTGGCCTCGCTGCTCGGCATCAGATGCGTGTACACGCGGAGCGTGAAGCCCGGGTCACTGTGGCCGAGGTAGAGGCTCAGCGCCTTGATGTTCTCCCCGGCGTCCAAGAGAACCGAGGCGTAGAAGTGCCTCAGGGCGTGCATTCCGTGCTCACGGGCCGCCGCGTACCGCTGGCCCTTCTCGGGGGCCGGGATGATGCCGGCCGCGGCAAGCGCGGGCTTCCACCGCTCGTCGTTGAAGCCATTGCTCCAGAGGGCCGTGCCGACGCTGCTCGTGAAGAGGAGCCGATGCGTCACCTTGGGCCCCGTGGGCGTCATCCACGGCAAGGTCACCTCGACCGGCGGGAAGCGCTTCATGTGCTCGGTCAACGCCGCGGACACCTCGGGATCGAGCGGAACGTCCCGGAGATTGCCCCGCTTCGGGGGAGCGAAGACGAGGGAGCCGCGGACCTTCTTCACCTGCTGCCGCACGTACAGCCAACCGAGATCCCCAAGGTTGTCGACTGCGAGCCCGAAGATCTCGCCTTGACGCAGTCCGCACCCCGCGCCGACGTCCGTCATGGCCTGGTAGCGCCCGGGCAGTCCCGCACGTACGGCGAAGACCTGCGAGGCCGACCAGGGGTGCACGCGTGACGGCGCGGGACGAGGCGCCTTGACCGAGCGGGCACGGCAGGGATTCGATGCCAGCAGGCGGTCATCCACGGCCGCGGTGAGAACGGAGGAGACCGCGTCGAAGATCAGGCGCCGGTACGAGGCCGACGTAACGGACTCTTCCAGCCGACGGCTCCAGTCCCGGATGTGCTCCGGCTGGAACGAACCGATCGGCCGAGTGCCGAGGTGGGGCAGGGCGTGAAGACGGAGCCGCCCCTCGACCGCGGCCCGGCTCGTGAGGTCGGTCGTCAGCGCCGCGATCCAGCGGTCCGTGTACTCACGGAAGGTCGTCCGTGCGGCGCGAGGATCGATGTACTGGCCGCGCGCCATGTCGGCTTCGATGTTGGTCAGCCAGGCGTCGGCCAAGCGCTTCTGCTTGTCCGGGAAGCTCTTGGACTTCTCGGTCCCGTCAGGGCCGATGTAGCGGGCCCGGTAGCGGAGACCGAGGCCGTACCGGTCGCTCTTCGTCTTGCGAGTCTTGCCATCCGCGCCGATCTCGACTTAGTTGTGTGAGCCGTTTATGACGTCCACGCCGGAGCGCGTGCCGGAGTCGATGGCCGGGGCCATGAAGGTCTGTGAGAGCAGGAAGCCGAAGAGTGCGACCACGACGACGACCCAGGTGCGGACGCCGAGGAACTTGATCGCTCCCCAGGCGATGAGCCCGAGGACGAAGACGAGCGGCAGGCTGACGGTCACGGGGGTGGGTCCTTTCAGCGGACGGGGCAGCGGTGAGTACGGGCGGCCAGTTCGGCGGCGGCGCGGCTGTCGTAGTCGGCGGAGAAGCCGCAGCGCGGAGCGGTGCAAGCGGCGGTGTGCTTCTCTCGGCCACGACCGTCGTACGACGTGCCGACCTGAACGGGGCCGATGCGGGTGACGGAGCGGAAGCGGCGGTTGGCTGGCACAGCTGGATTCCTTTCCTTCGTTTGCTTGCCTGGGGCGCGCAGGCGTGCGTAGATGACCGGCATGTCACAAGGGGCGCGGCAGCTGGCCGCCTTCGGTTCGGCCGCGTTGGTACTTGGGCTCGCGTGCGTCGGGGGAAAGTGGTGGTTGGGCGAGTCCTGGGCCACCGTGATCACCACGTGCTGCCTTGAGGTACTGATCATTTCGGCCGTGGTCGGAACCCGGCGAGTGTTGCGGAAGCCGTAGGGCCTCCCGGCGGAGTCCGCCGTCAGAGCTGAGCAGCGATGGCGTCGGCCATGGGGGCTGGGACGCCGAGTCGGGCGCGGAGGGTCGGGGTGTCGATGGCGGCTCCGGTCCGCGTCTGGTGTTCGGCGGCGACCTTTCGGGCGTGCTCGACCAGGGCGGCCGGGACGGATACGGCGGGAGGAGCCGGGGTCGGTTCGGGCGCCGGTAGTGCAGGGAGCTCCGGTACGACTCCGGGCGCGTCCTCCTGGTCCTCGGCGTCCTCGGTCTCCTCGTGCGGCGCTGGAGTCGAGTGGGCGAGCAGTGTGCCGCCGAGGAAGGCGACCGCGGGCCAGCCCGCGACGAGAATGCGGAGCCAGGCCGGCACCCGGTCCAGGTCGAGGAGTCCCGCGGTGGCCACGTTGGCGCCGAGGGAGGCGACGAGGGCGATGACGAACCAGCACCACCCGGCGGCTTTCGCGTCACCGGTCCGCAGCCGTCGCCACGCGGCGACGAGCAGCAGGTCGACCGAGACGGGATATGCCCAGGCCTTCCACCCGTCCTGACCGGCCGCCGAGGCGACGTCGTGCAGGTGGGCGAAGGACAGCGCGGCGGCGATGACCGCTTGGACGAGGACCGCGTCGATACGGGCCAGTTGGGCGCGCATGCTGCGGTTCCTTCCGGATTCAGGCATGGCAGGGGTAGGGAAGTGGCGCGAGACGGTCACACCGGCCGAGGGAGAAGGAGGGTTCAGTCGGCCACGGGTCGAGGCTGTACGACCGGGGCCGGAATCTCGAGGGGCGGTACGGGCACGTCGGGCCGGAAGGGCTTGAGCGCGGGCAGGTCAGGGACCATGTGCGCCGACTCGCGGCAGATCTCGGCGGCGTCGCCGAGGGAGAGGTAAGGCGTGCGAATGCGGGACCAGCCGCCGGAGGAGTCGCCCGCGACGGCGAGGCCGGGCCGTTCGGGTGCGATGGCGCAGGCGGCGGAGCCCGCTTCGGGGGCGATGTCGCCGAGGGCCATTTTGGCGGAGGCTTCGTCGTTGACGCGGTGGCAGACGCGGCCGGTCAACTGGGCCCGGAGCATGGTCGCTCCCTTGCCGAGTTCGGCGCCGAAGCGCTGGCCGCAGACCTCCAGGTAGATACCGGCGGCGCGGCCGAGCTGGGCGAGGCGGATGAGCTGGGTGACCATCTCGTCGCGCCGTTCCTCGTCCTTGCGGGTGGCGACGAGGAAGAGTTCGGCCACCTCGTCGACGAACAGCACGATGGGGACGGGGCGTTCGTCCTCGGGGAGCCCCCAGACGTCCGAGGTGATCTCCTCGTCGGGTGTCCCCGGGGCGATCCCCTGGCGGGTCTTGATCAGTTCGTACCGGTCCTCCATTTCCTCGATGAGCACGGGCAGCAGTTCGGCCGCCTGCTCGGGGTCGGTGGCGAGAGCGGAGAGCCGTGCGGCGAAGGGCGAGAGCTCCACACCGCGCTTGCAGTCGATACCGACCAGGGCGACGGGCTGAGGGGCGAGTCCGGCGACGAGGTGGCGCAGGTACATGGACTTGCCGGAGAGCGTTGCGCCGAGGGTGAGTTGGTGAGGGATGGCACGGTAGTCGCGTACGAACGGGGTGGCGTCCTCGCGCAGGGCCACGGGCACTTTGAGAAGCCCGGACGCGAGCTTGCGAGGCATCCGCACGCGCCGCAGAACGTCGAAGCCGACAAGCCGCAGTTCGACCACGCCGGGCTTGACCGTGCTGACGTACACGGCGTGAACTCCCCAGGCGTGCCGCAGCCGTTCGGCCGATGCGGCCACGTCGGCCGGCTCCTGCCCCGGTGCGAGCCGAAGCCGGATGCGTAATCCGGTCGACGTGGGGCGGATGATGCCCCGGCGGGGCGGTACCGGCCGAACCTCACGGCGGGTGGTGGCCTTGACCGCCAAGGCCCGCAGCCGGGACGGAGCCACGGTCAGCCCGCACGCTTCCATGACCGAGCCGTACGAGCCGAGCAGCCGTGCCGTGGATAACGGCAGGCCGACCGTGGACCAGTAGACGCCCGGGTGCTTGGCCCGGGCGTAGGCAGCCCCGCCGCCGAGTGCGGCGACAGGACCACCCACCTCCAGGAGCGTTGTCAGGTCGGTCATCAGGCCGTGGCCCCCATGGCGGCCGGGAACGCGGCCGGAGTGACGGCGGCGGAGCGGTAGGCGATGCCGTGCCGCTGCTGACCGTTGAACACGCTCTCCCACGGACGGGCCACCAGTCCCGGCAGCGAGACCGGCGCCCCGAGCGCGAGCCCTTCGGACACTCCGCTCTCCGGGACGGTGACCTTGATCAGGGACGACTCCCCTTCCTCGATGTAGACGACGCCGATCGTCATCAGGGCCTCGCCACTGACGGCGTCCTTCGCGATCTCGCCGGTCTGACGGTCACGGACCTTGGGCTCGGGCGCCTCGGTCAGAAGGATCGTCGCGGCCGAGGTCTCCACACGGATGGTGCGCAAGGTTTCTTCCTATCTACTCGTCTAGACAAGATGCAGTCTTCGAACCCGATGACTTCGGGAACGCCAACCACAGTGCCACACAACTTGCCCACTCGTCTATACGAGTAGGGCTGTTGGGGTGTACGAGTCCGAAAAGAGGCCTCGCGCACCGCCGATCAGGTCGCCGGAAGCTGGTAGTTGAGGACGTACGCGTCCGCCGCCATGACGGTGTCGCAGACCTCCACGGCCCGCTTCTCCGTGTCGAAGGCGGTGCGGATGAGGTGGATCACCGGTACGCCGGAGGCGAGTCGAAGCGTCTTGACCTCGGCGGGCGAGGGCATCCGGGCGCGGATCTCCTCCTCGAAGTGGTCGAGGTGATGGCCCAGCTCCTCAAGACGGGCGTAGATGCCGCCGGGGCCCGGGTTGGGTTCGGCGATCTGCGTACCGCGCGCGATGTCGAGCGGCAGATACGAGGTGGCGAACTCGACCGGCCGGCCATCGAGCAGGTACCGGCGGCGCCGGGCGAGCACGCGCCGTACGGACCCGAGCCGGGTGGAGATGTCCTGGCTGGCCTTCTCCTCCTTGACCTCAAGACTGTCCACCTGCGGGTGACTGCCCGCGGCGTCCGCCTCGACGATGAACGCCGACTTCCCCTGCTCACGGTGACGCCGGGCGAACCGGTCCGAGGCCAGCCGGCGCACGGGCGGACGCGGCCGGACGAAGACGCCCTTGCCGTGCTCGGCAGCGACCAGGCCCTCGCCCTGGAGAATGGAGAAGGAGTTGCGGACGGTCATCCGGGAGACGCCGTAGTGCTCGACGAGTTCGGCCTCCGAGGGGAGCTTTTCGCCCTCCTTGAATCGCCCACGGTCGATGGCCTCGCGCAGCTGGTCAGCGATCTGCCGGAACACCGCACGATCGCTCGTGGGGTCCAGATCGCCGAGCAGGGACGGAAGTGAGGTCACGAGTACTCCTTTAGGTATCTAGACGAGTGGGCGAGTGTTGTTGCTACGGTGGAGAGCCTAGCCAGCCGAGAGGGCCGAGGAACGTGAGCACTGACCGTCCGCACTCCGTGAGCGTTGCCGGAGTCATCGTCGACGACCAGGGCCGGGCCCTCTTGATCCAGCGGCGCGACAACGGCCAGTGGGAACCCCCGGGTGGCGTCGTCGAGCGGGAGGAAACCCTCCCCGAGGCGCTTCAGCGCGAAGTCCTCGAAGAAACCGGCATCAAGATCACGCTTCCCGCGACCCTCACCGGCGTCTACAAGAACATGACGGGCCTGATCGTCTCGCTGGTCTTCCGCTGCGAAGCCGCCGACGGCTCGCCCACCACCGGGGACGAGACCCGCGCACTGCGTTGGGCCACCCGCGAAGAAGTCACCGACCTCGCCGACGAGGCGTACGCGATCCGCGTCCTGGACGCACTCGACGCGGCATCCCCGCCAGCCATCCGCGCCCACGACGGCGTGAAACTCGTCTAGCCCGAACCCGCTGCACATGGCGGCCTACCAGCACGAAGGAACTTGTATGCACGAGTATACGAGCACTGCGCGGGTCTGGGGACTCACTTGCCCAGGTTTTCCGGAAGAGGTGAGCCGGGCCCGCCGCTGGACCCGCGACATCCTGCGCGACTCGCCCTTAGCCGAGGACGCGGAGCTGATCGTGAGCGAGCTGAGCGCGAACGCGATCCTCCACACGGCCAGCGGCAAGGAGTCGGGCAGCTTCCATCTCGCGCTCGCGGTCTCCCCGCAGGTGATCGCACTGTCGGTCACGGACGACGGAGGCGCGGGATCGGCTCCGGCCGTCGAGCACCAGGACCAGGAGGCCGAGCACGGCCGGGGGCTGGGCATGGTCAGCGTGATCGCACACCGCGTCGTCGTCCACGACAGCGACGGCGGCCACACGGTCACCGCGGAACTCTTCACCGGGGGCCGCAGGGGAGGCCACCCGTGCTGACGGACAAGCCGCGGCGCGGCTACTGGTGCGAGTGCTGGACCGAAGAACTCACCGGAGGCGAACCGCCAGAGCTCCGGGCATCCTTCGACGCCTATACGGCACCACAGGCTGACCGATGGGTAGCGGTCGCTCTCCGCACCATCTCCCCGGCACTCGACGCCGACGCATCGGACGAAGCATGGGCCTGGCTGTACGAGGGACGCATCCGGACCCGGAGAGCCCTCGCGCGCATGGAGCCCTGCACAGTCTCAGTGACCCACGCCGGCACACGCATCACCTGGACGATCCGCCCAGTCCTCTTCGTGCCACTCGCCCACCGACAGGGCATTGAACTCCCACCCTGCGCATACGACTTCAAGCCCCAGCAGACCTACTGAGTTACAACTTTCTCTACTGGTTCAAGGCGGCTCGCTCCGCTCCCCGCGTGCGGCACGGCCCCCGGCCGGGCCTGCGCTCCTGTCTCCGCCCCGCTCCAGCCCGGCCGGCGCCCGTGCCGCGCCGTTGGTGATCAGCCGCCAAGGCCGGAGGAAGGGTGCATCGTGGCTGGGGCGGTCGGTTCCGCGGCTTTACGGAGCCACTTTGGCGCGAGCCTCGAAGATCATGGCCCCAACGTCGTGCTTTACCGGGCAGGTCCACAGACTGCCCGACGCGCCGGAAGCTTACGGGGCCATGATCACTCGCGCCAAAGCAGCGCCACCCCAAAGCCGCTGCACCGACCTCGTGTGACCTGCCTGGCGGGTCGTTGCGTTCCGTTCAGGCAGATGGGCAGGGTTGCGGATCTTATCACCGGGTGTCGGTGGGTATGAGGGAACCAGGCCATTACCGGCGTGGGGTCCTGTGGGTTGCCCTACGGTGTGGTCGGCGTGAAGAACAGTTGCGGGGGCGCTCAGGTGCTGCGGGAGTGCCCCGTTCGGGGGGTGCGGTGTGACGGGTGCCGGGCGGTTCGACGTGTTCGTGTCCTATGCACATGAGGACGAGCCGTGGGCCAGAGTGTTGGCGGAGAATCTGCATCGGCTGGGTCTTGATGTGTGGCTGGATCAGTGGGAGGTCGCTGGGGGCGGCCTGGTGGCGTCTCGCTTGCAGGACGGACTGGCGAAGGCCGGGGCTGTGGTGGCGGTCGTCAGCCGGCACTGGGTGGATTCGGGCTGGTGCGGTGAGGAGTTCGCGGCTGCCGTGACGGCTGCGGTGGAGCGGGGACAGCGCCTGATTCCGGTCCTGCTGGGAGAGGTGGCGCTGCCGCCGTTCATCGCCTCACGGCTGTACGTCGACTTCCGTCATGTGGCATCCCCCCAGCAGTACGAAGAGCTGGTCAATAGGCTGGAGCGGGCGGTTCGGGGGCTGTCATCGGGGCAGCGTCCGGAGCGGGGCGGGCCGTTGGTGGTGCCGCCCACGGCCTACCGGCCGGACGGGCCCACGCACGTGGAGTTACGGATCGGCGCGGAATCGGTGGTGTTCTCCACGGCGAACGATGAAACGTCCTGTGCGCCGCAGGGCGTTGACCATGATCTTGAACAGAAGCTGTGGGGGCTGCAACGGGCCCGCGCGCGGGCGGCGGGCGGGATGATCTTGCGGCGGCCAGCGGTGCCGGAGGTGGAGGCCGCTCCCGCAGAGCTGGCGGGGGCATTGGTTGCTGTGGGAGAGGCGCTGGGAAAGCGGTTCGTTCACGGCGATACGGCGCACGGACTGGCCGGGCAGGAAGAGCTGGCCCGGGCGCGGAACGCGTTGTTGCAGATCGGGCTGGCGGTGGATGATCCCAGGTGGGTGGATCTGCCGTGGGAGAGCCTCGCCGTTCCCGGGACGGCGGGTCCGCTGGTGCTGTCGGAGCAGGTGGAGTTGTACCGCACCGTGGGACGGGACAGCGAGCCGGTGGCGGTACAGGTGCCGGGGCCGTTGCGGATCCTGGCGGTGGTGGCTAGCCCTGAATCCGGCGGAGGCGAACTCCTCGACTACGAGCGAGAACTGGGCCGGATCCTGGACGCGGTCTCCCCGGCGCGCTCCGGGCAGGGCGCGTATGTGCGGGTGCTGAACTGGGGCAGCCTGGCCGAGATCCGTGCGGCCCTGGAGCAGGAGCGTTTCCACATCCTGCACCTTTCCTGCCACGCCGCCCCCGGGGTGCTGGTCCTCGAGGACGAACAGGGGCACGCCGACGAGGTCGACGCGCAACGATTCATGGGGGCACTGCCCGCCGACCGGGGCGTCCCGCTGGTGGTGCTGGCTGGCTGCTCCACCGCCCGTACCTGTGCGCCCCATGACACGCAGGCAGCACGGGAGCGGCCCCCGGCCGAGGACGAGGGCGCCCCAAATGCGGGCGGCGCGGGCCCCGACGACACGGCTGATGCCGATGCGGAGGGCAGGATCCGGGCGGGGCTGGCGCGTGCGTTGCTGGAGCGGGGGGTGCCGGCGGTGCTGGCAATGACCGAGGCCGTCACCGACCGCTACGCCACCGAACTGGCCGCGGACATGTACCAGACGCTGGAGCGGGCGGAGCATCCCAACCCGCTGACCGCGCTCTCCAATGCCCGCCGCACTCTGGAACAGCGGCGCCGCAAGCTGCTGAAGGAGCGGGATCCGCGGGCCGGGTGGCCGGAGTGGGCCACCCCGGCCCTGTTCTTGGCAGGCCCCCCACTGCCTCTGTTCGACCGAAACCACTGTGACGAGCGGGTGGCGGTCGTGCCGGAGGCAGTGCTGGAGGAGGGCATGGTGGTGCGCAAGGTCGGCGAGTTCGTCGGCCGCCGCGCGGAGCTGCGCCGGCTGCTGGCCGTGCTGCGGGACCCGAAGCAGGCTGGGGTTTTGGTGCACGGGATCGGCGGGGTCGGTAAGTCCACCCTGGCCGCCGAACTGCTGCATCACTACGGCACCTCGGGCCGGCTGGTCGTGCCAATCGCGGCTGCTACGACCCGGACCGTCGACGCCGTGCTGGAAACCCTGCGGCAGTCTCTGAACGCCCACTGTCTGGACGAGGATCTGCCAGAGACGGACCCGTTGCGGCGGGTCACCGTGGCCTTGGCGGACGCCCGCATGCCATGGCGGGACCGGTGGGAGCTGGTTCGCCGGATCGCGCTGCGCCGCCTGCCAGCCTTGATGATTGTGGACAATGCTGAGGATCTCCTGGCCCCCGCGCCGTCGGGCGAGGGATGGGAACTCGCCGACGGGGACCTTGCCGAGCTACTGGCCGCATGGGTTGGTGCAAGCCCTGACGCCCGACTGCTGGTCACCAGCCGCCACCCCTTCCGTCTCCCCCGACGCACACACAAGCGGCTCACCGCTCACCATCTGGGGCCGCTGTCGCTGGCGGAGACCCGCAAACTCATCTGGCGGCTGCCCGGCTTGGACGCCCTCACCCCGACCGACCAGCGGCGCGCTTACGCCGATGTCGGAGGTCACCCGAGAGCGTTGGAATACCTCGACGCGCTGCTGCGCGGCGGCCAGGCACGCTTCCCCGACATCGCAGACCGTATGGAAACCGCACTGGAGGCCCGCGGGGTCGCCGATCCGGAGCGCTGGATGGCAGGTGTCGAGGGTGATCTGGACACGGCGCTGGCCGAGACCGTCACCCTCGCGGTCGACGACGTCCTCCTCGACACCCTGCTCGGCCAGCTCGACGGCGTGCCAGGAGCGCGGCAGCTGCTGGACGGGATGGCCGTCTACCGCACCCCGGTCGATGCCACCGGGGCCGCCTGGCAGCTGTCGGATCTCACCACACCTCCCGAACCCGACCCCGCCCTCCGCCAGCGCATCCAAGCGGTGAACGCCCAGATCGCGGAAGCCCGCGCGGCCGGAGTAGGGCCGGACAACGGCGAAGGTCTACCGCCCGAGACGATCATCGAATACGCAGCTGTCTCAGAGGAGTTGCGGCAGCCGCCGGTCGTCCTGGACGCCCAGGCCGAAAAGGCGTTGAAGCGGCTGCTGGACCTCGGGCTGCTCTCACCGGCCCCCGCACCCCAGGACGAGCAGGGCAGCCCACCCAGCGGTCTGACCGTGCATCACTGGACCGCCGACGCCCTCCGCAGGCGCGCCCACCCCGACACCCTCCTAGCCGCCCACCAGCGGGCCGCCGCCTACTGGCAGTGGCGTGTCAACCTCTGGCCCCAGCCACGCACCGACGACATCACCCAACTCATCGAGGCACGCCATCACCACCACCAGACGGGCGACCTCGACCAAGCCGCCACCGTCACCCAGCAGGTGTGCCAGCAACTGCATACCTGGGGCGCGTGGGACTGGGAACAACGCCTGATCGAAGAGACCCTCACCTGGCTCCCGGCCCGCTCCCGCCCAGCCGCCGCTCACACCCACCAGCTCGGCATGATCGCCGAGGTGCGGGGGGACTATCAGCAGGCCGAGGAACGCTACCGCGCCTCCCTCACCATCCTGGAGGAACTCGGCGACCGCGCCGGCATCGCCGCCAGCTACCACCAGCTCGGCAGGATCGCGCAGCTGCGGGGGGACTACGCGCAGGCCAAGGAACGCTACCGCGCCGCCCTCACCATCCGGGAGGAACTCGGCGACCGCGCCGGCATCGCCTCCAGCTACCACCAGCTCGGCATGATCGCGCAGGAGCGGGGGGACTACGCGCAGGCCGAGGAACGCTACCGCGCCGCCCTCACCATCAAGGAGGAGCTCGGCGACCGCGCCAGCATCGCCTCCAGCTACCACCAGCTCGGCATCATCGCGCAGCTGCGGGGGGACTATCAGCAGGCCGAGGAACGCTACCGCGCCTCCCTCACCATCCTGGAGGAGATCCGCGACCGCGCCGGCATCGCCTCCAGCTACCACCAGCTCGGCATGATCGCGCAGACGCGGGGGGACTACGCGCAGGCCGAGGAACGCTACCGGGCCTCCCTCACCATCGCTGAGGAGCTCGGCGACCGCGCCGGCATCGCCACCAGCTACGGTCAGTTGGGCATGCTCCGTACCGAGCAGCAACGCCCCGCCGACGGCGTGCCGTACACCCTGCAGGCCCTGGCGCTTGAACTGGAGACCGGAAGGCCGCCTGGCACAAGCCTCTACTGGCTCGGCCGGCAGAGGGCTCTCCTTGGCGACGACGCCTTCCGCTCTCTCCTCGACGAACTGCTGCCGGACGAAGCAGCAGGATCAATCATGGACGTCACGCAACCCCAGGACGAAGCAACGCCACATGACCGGGCAGCCGCCCCAGACGAGCCCACCAGTACAGACGCGACATAGGACGCAGTGCGGCACACCACTGGAGAATCCACGGATCCCTCCGACTCGACACCCCTGCATCGGCCATGCCGTCACAGCACCCCGTAGTCCTCCACATCCCGCGATGTGATCCATCCCAGTAACGTGAGGCAAGGAAACCGAGGACAGGACAAACCGTCGGCAGCCGAAGGGGAACAGTCATGGTGCGTGCACCCAAGAGCGTGGATGTGAAACTGAACCTGCACGTGCTGGAGATCTCCGGCACCTGGGAACCCAACGACGCCGAACGCCGCGCAGCCTGGGAAGTCTACGTAGAACTGGTCACCCGGATCTCCGTCGTCCCCCTGCGCTCCGACGAGGGCCTCCTGCGGGAAGCACTCAGCAGCCTGTACTCCCTGTTCGCCACGACCCGCGACGTCCTGCGCCACCACGGCCCCGACGTGGCCGAGCCCAAACGCAACGGGCAGTACAACTTCGGCTACCTCGCCGTCGCCATGCTCAACTTCGGCATCCGCCCCCTCCTCGCCCGCTGGCACCCGGCACTGGAGGACTGGGAACACCGGCGCCCCGCCGACCGCTCACGCCGCGACCACGAACAACTCTGGCCCCACACCGATGAACTGCGCGCAGCCCTCACCGACACCCGCAGCATCCTCACCGCCTACGCCGACCTCCTCGCCACCGCCTGCGGCGTCCCCAACCTCCTGCAAGCCGTGCCCACCGACAACTGACCCATCGCCGCAATACCGCTCTCGCTGCTTCGACGAGACCGCTGCACCCTTTCGCAATGAAGGGCATGCCGCACAAGAGCGGTTCGCGGCAGCACCGCAGCCGCGGTTGACCAGTCGGAAGAGCAGAGTTGGCCGGCGGCCTGCTCGATGGGACCGCCACGCCTCCACTGGCCCAGCCCGCTCTGGTCACCGCCAAGGCAGCGCGGCTGAGGCCAGTGGGGCACGCCAGACACACGCGCGGGTCGTCGGTCGGCGCACCCGCCATCGTGGCCGACTGTCGTCAGCCGAAGCTCAGAGACTCCAAGCCCTAGCTCCGCCAAGGAACGTCGGAGGCGAAAGGGCCGTGCCGTTCACGTGCCAGATCCTGCGGGGAACCACGGGGAACAGTGGGGACTGGCCACAGGTGCGATCAGGGCTCCAACCCACCCCACCTCAGGTCAGCCCAGCAACCGCCGCCAAGAAAACCGAGCTTCCCAAGCTCAAGGCGCAAGCTAGGCCGGACCATCTGGATCTGTGGGCACCGCTCCCCTTCTACAGCGACACGGGGGCGTGGTCACTCAGCGGCGCCCGCCCCGCCCTGCACCACGTCTGCGATCTGCTCCGCGATCTCATCGATGGAGAAGACCGTGGTACTCACTGCCACCTTGTCAGCGAGGGAGGGGCTGTACCGTCTGACGCCCTCGGCACTCAGGTTGTGCCAGATCGGCAGGAGAGACTGCTCTCCGGCAACGTCGCGGGTCACTAGCCCATCAAGTTCGTGGTTCGTCCAGCCCTTAGCGAAGAAGGATTCCGACAGGACGACGACTCCATACCGACTGGCCCTGATTCCCTCGTCGATCTTGCGGCGAAGACTCTGCCCGATCCGCATCTGCGCCTCATCGAGCCAGACGGTCACGCCAAGCCGAGTCAGCGCATCCCGGAGTGGACGAGCAACGGCAACTTTGTCCTCGGAGGCGTGCGAGATGAAGACATCCCAGGTCTGCCCTCCCAGCGCGTCGCCGTCGGGTTCCTCCGGTTCGTGAACTGCGACGGCTCTGGCCGGATTGCTCTGTGTTTCACGCGCCGGGGGCAGGAAGCCCCTGGGCGGGGGTTGGACGGTGACCGATGCAGCGATCCGCCCGGCGTAGCCTCCGAGGTCGACGGCAACTACCCAATGATCGTTGCTAGGGATGGTCACTTGGAACGGAGTCTGAGTGGCACGGCCACCTAGGTACCGGTATCTCCGGCCTGCCTTGTAGTTGTTGTACTGGCTGCGTGTCATTACCTGAATGTTGGCCTGATTGCGCAATGTAACGCTGACCGTGGAACCCTTCTTGAGGTTGCCAAGGTCCGTGTAGAGGTGT
The DNA here is from genome assembly GCF_044763015.1 of Streptomyces sp. NPDC096324. NCBI lineage: Bacteria > Bacillati > Actinomycetota > Actinomycetes > Kitasatosporales > Streptomycetaceae > Streptomyces > Streptomyces sp. NPDC096324. Next base: position 400,787 of record NZ_JBIWFK010000003.1, read on the forward strand.
TCCACGGGGTCTCCAGAGCCTCCGTACTGCATGTCCGTCTCAGGGTAAGGAGCACCACTGACAGTCGGGGGGAAGCAGGGAAGTTGACCCTTCATGGCACGCCGGCCGATCGCACCACAAGCGCACCAGACACGGCGGTGAACGGCGGGGAATCACGGTGAAGGCAGCCGGGGCCGTCGGGCCAACGACCCACCCGTTTCGTCCAGGTCAGAGCGCGATCCGGCCCAAGTGCCCGCAGCTTCCCAAGCTGATGGCTCAGCGGTTTGGACAGCTCAGATCGATTGGGACGCCTGTGGCCCCTCGGCGTCCCTGCGGCTGGATACGACATGCCGCGCGATCGTGGACAAGGCCAACTCGTGCTCCTCGTCGACCACAAGCCAACCCTTGTCCAGGAGCGATTGCAGCACTGGGCGAATCTCTTCACCCAGCTCCTTCGCCAGGTCGTCATCGGTGGGGGAGGGGCCATCCTGGACGAGGCTCGCCACGTGGAACACGACGGCTTCTTCTCCCGCGGTGATGTTGAAGTCCATGACGTGAAGGTATGCGAGCTCCTTGGCCGTAACACGCCGAGGGCCCTGTCGTAGCGGGCCGGCCGTCGCGGCTTGCTCTGGTCGACGGCGCCGATGGCGTGGCTGAGGCCAGTGGGGGTGCAGCGAGGCCACGCGTGCGTGGTCCGTCGGCGCGCCCGCCGTCGTGGCTGACTGTCGTCGGCTGAGGTTCAGACGGGGCGGGTCGAAGGTGTCGCCGTCAGCGGGTGCCTCAGGGCTGGGCCGTCTCTGGGCCGTCCGAGGGGCGCCGAGGCCGACCGATGGCGACCGACAGTGACAGGCGATCTACAGACGCCAACAGCAGAACCCCAGGTCACAGGCCCCCCGCCGAACGGGTTTCCCCCAGGGGCTAGCCGTCAGGCAAGATGGGGTGTATCTGCCCACTGCCGATTTCAAGCGTCCGGACGGTTTCTCTTGGCTGAGTTCATTTACACCATGCGCAAGACGCGCAAGGCGCACGGCGACAAGGTGATCCTCGACGACGTCACCTTGAGCTTCCTGCCTGGCGCCAAGATCGGTGTGGTCGGTCCCAACGGTGCCGGTAAGTCCACCGTTCTCAAGATCATGGCGGGCATCGAGCAGCCCTCCAACGGCGACGCGTTCCTGTCGCCCGGCTTCAGCGTCGGCATCCTCATGCAGGAGCCGCAGCTGGACGAGTCCAAGACGGTGCTGGAGAACGTCCAGGACGGTGCCGCCGAGCAGATGAGCAAGCTCAACCGCTTCAACGAGGTCGCCGAGCTGATGGCGACCGACTACTCGGACGCGCTCATGGAGGAGATGGGGAAGCTCCAGGACGACCTGGACCACTCCAACGCCTGGGACCTCGACGCGCAGCTCGAGCAGGCCATGGACGCGCTGGGCTGCCCGCCCGGCGACTGGCCGGTCACCAACCTCTCCGGTGGCGAGAAGCGCCGCGTGGCGCTCTGCAAGCTGCTGATCGAGGCTCCGGACCTGCTCCTCCTCGACGAGCCCACCAACCACCTCGACGCCGAGTCGGTGAACTGGCTGGAGCAGCACCTCCAGAAGTACGCGGGCGCCGTCGTCGCCGTCACGCACGACCGGTACTTCCTGAACAACGTCGCCGAGTGGATCCTCGAACTGGACCGCGGCCGCGCGATCCCCTACGAGGGCAACTACTCCACGTACCTCGACAAGAAGGCCTCCCGCCTCAAGGTCGAGGGCCGCAAGGACGAGAAGCGCGCCAAGCGGCTCAAGGAAGAGCTGGAGTGGGTCCGGTCCAACGCCAAGGGCCGTCAGACCAAGTCCAAGGCCCGCCTCGCCCGTTACGAGGAGATGGCGGCCGAGGCCGACAAGATGCGGAAGCTGGACTTCGAGGAGATCCAGATCCCGCCGGGCCCGCGACTGGGCTCCATCGTCGTCGAGGTCCAGAACCTCTCCAAGGCGTTCGGCGACAAGGTCCTCATCGACGACCTGTCCTTCACCCTGCCGCGCAACGGCATCGTGGGCGTCATCGGCCCGAACGGCGCGGGCAAGACCACGCTGTTCAAGATGATCCAGGGCCTGGAGACGCCGGACACCGGCGCGATCAAGGTCGGCGAGACGGTCAAGATCAGCTACGTCGACCAGAGCCGCGCCAACATCGACCCCAAGAAGACGCTGTGGGCGGTCGTCTCCGACGAGCTCGACTACATCAACGTCGGCCAGGTCGAGATGCCGTCGCGTGCCTACGTGTCCGCCTTCGGCTTCAAGGGCCCGGACCAGCAGAAGCCCGCGGGTGTCCTCTCCGGCGGTGAGCGCAACCGGCTGAACCTGGCGCTGACCCTCAAGGAGGGCGGCAACCTGCTGCTCCTCGACGAGCCCACCAACGACCTCGACGTGGAGACCCTGTCGTCGCTCGAGAACGCGCTCCTGGAGTTCCCCGGCGCGGCCGTGGTCATCTCCCACGACCGCTGGTTCCTGGACCGGGTCGCGACGCACATCCTCGCGTACGAGGGTGAGTCGAAGTGGTACTGGTTCGAGGGCAACTTCGAGTCGTACGAGAAGAACAAGATCGAGCGACTCGGCGCCGACGCCGCGCGCCCGCACCGCGCCACCTACAAGAAGCTGACCCGGGGCTGATCTTGCGGCACATCTACCACTGCCCGCTGCGCTGGGCGGACATGGACGCCTACGGTCACGTCAACAACGTGGTGTTCCTCCGCTACCTGGAGGAGGCCCGTATCGACTTCCTGTTCCGCCCGGAGAAGGATTTCAAGCAGGGGTCCGTGGTGGCGCGCCACGAGATCGACTACAAGCGGCAGCTCGTCCACCGGCACGCGCCGGTGGACATCGAGCTCTGGGTGACGCAGATCCGGGCGGCGTCCTTCACGATCACGTACGAGGTCAAGGACCCCGACCAGGTCTACGTCACCGCCTCGACGGTGATCGTGCCGTTCGACTTCGAGCGGCAGCGCCCTCGCCGGATCACCGCCGAGGAGCGCGACTTCCTGGAGTCGTACCGCGACGACGAGGACGAGGCCGTCGCGGCATGACGGTCCTGCACCTCGCCGACGCGGGGGAGGCGGCGGATCTCGCCGCCTTCCTCTCCCGGCTCGTCCACTACGACCGCGCGGCCGCCGTGCGCCTTCAGGCGCACGGCACCACGCTCGCGGTCTTCGGACGGCCGCCGTCGTTCGAGGTCCTCGCCATCCGTACGGCACGGCTCGCCAAGCCGTACGAGCACGGGCTCGACGTCACCCTGGACGTGACCGTCTCCGCCGGTGAACTCCTGGAGTCCGTCGAGGAGTCGGCGGCCACCGTCGGTGTCCCGGCCGCCGTCACCGGGCCCCCGTGGGCCGGGGTCCTGCCGCCGCGCGGCGGCTGGCGGGTGGAACCGGGTCTGCCGGGACCGGACGCCGTGCGGGCGAAGGTCGCCGAGGCGGTGGCCGAATTCCGGTCGCGCACCGAGGAGTTGGCTCCCGAGCTGCGGACCCGGGCCGAACTCGACCGGGTCGGGCGGGAGATATGGTCCCGGCCGATCGGCGACACCGGGCTTCCCGTGCGGGCCGCGCACGCCGCGCAGGCCCTGGGATTCCTGCGGCCCGCGCCGGTCGCGCCCGTCGCGGTGGACACGTCCGTCTCCGCGGAGGGGCGGGCCGGGGGACAGCTCCCGCCGGGCGACAACCCGTTGGCGCTGTACTCGTCCGGTCCTTGGCTGCGCCTGCGGACACCCTTCGGGTCGGTCGCCGTCCGCCGGGCGGGACTCGGCTCGCTGGGCGTCAGCGTCAACTGACCCCCGCTTCCCGGCCCCCGCCTTCCGACCTCGCGCATCCGCCCCCGCGGGCCGGCGGTCAGCCCGCCGTGTTCACCATCGACGCGGCCGCGTACGCCAGGTAGTTCCACAGCGTGTGCGTGTGCTCCTCGGAGAGGCCGAGCTCGTCGACGGCCACCCGCATGTGCTTCAGCCACGCGTCGTGCGCCGCCTGGTCGACCTTGAACGGGGCGTGCCGCATCCGCAGCCGGGGGTGGCCGCGGTTGTCGCTGTACGTCGTCGGGCCGCCCCAGTACTGGATCAGGAACAGCGTGAGGCGCTCCTCGGCCGGGCCCAGGTCCTCCTCGGGATACATGGGCTTCAGCAGCGGATCCCCGGCGACACCCTCGTAGAAGCGGTGCACGAGGCGTCGGAAGGTCTCCTCGCCGCCGACCTGCTCGTAGAAGGTCTGCTCCTGAAGCGTGCCGCGCCGAATCTCTTTCACGCCCCCATGTTCTCAGACGGGGCGACCGAGGACTCCGGGCTTAGGACCACTCCCGTTCCGGAGGGTGCGGTGAGGGGTCGGGACGGGAGTGGGGGAGGGGCTCGGGGGCGTCCGGTGCGGCGCTCGCCTCGCGGGCCGTTCGGCAGCACAGTGGAGGTATGGGCGCGCACGCTCTCGAAGAATCCGGCCCCGGCCCCGATGACCTCGCCGCCTCGGCGCGGGCGTCCCTGGTGCGCGAGATCGAGCGGAGCGGTGCCTGGGAGGGCGATCCCGTCTGGCGTGCGGCCTTCGAGGCCGTACCGCGCCATCTGTTCGTGCCGTACTACTACCTCGGCGTGATCGGCGGCTACGAGCGCCTGTGGGGCGAGGACCCGGATCCGCGGGTCCGGGACCGCTGGCTGCGCGGCGCGTACGCGGACGCCCCGCTGGCCACCCGGGTACGCGACGGGGAACTGGTCTCCTCCAGCAGCCAGCCGTCGCTGATGGCGAAGATGCTGGCCGAACTGGAGGTACGGGACGGGGACGCCGTCCTGGAGATCGGCGCCGGAACCGGCTACAACGCGGCGCTGCTCGCGTACCGTCTCGGCGACGGTCTGGTCACCACGGTCGACCTCGACGTGGAGATCACGGAGGCGGCGCGGCGGCATCTGGCCGTCGCCGGGTACCACCCGACCGTCGTCACCGGGGACGGAGCACGCGGGGTACCCGGGCGCGCTCCCTTCGACCGGATCATCGCCACCTGCACGCTGACCACGATCCCGCGCTCCTGGCTGGTCCAGTCACGCCCCGGAGCCCGCGTCCTGGCGCCGCTGGCCACCGGCCTGATCACGCTGGAGGTGCGGGACTCCGGTCACGCCGAGGGACGCTTCCTGCACACGTCCGCCTTCTTCGTGCCGCTGCGCGGTGCCACCAGGCCCGGACCGGAGCAGGAGCCCGCCAGGGTCGTCGGGGTGCCGCGCCGGGCCCGCGGTCACGATCTGTTCCGTTTCCTGCTCGCCCTGACGGCGGGCCGCCTGGACCCGCACGACGCCTACGCGCTGTGGGAGCGCGAGGGACAGCCGCAGCGCGAGCGGTACGGGGTCACGGTCGGCGCGGACGGCGCCTGGGCCTGGCTGGACGACCCCGAGGGGCCGTACACCTGGCCGCTGCCCTGAGTACCCTCCGGGCCGCTCCGGACCGCCGAGCGCGTCCCGTGGCGGAGCTCAGCCCCGGCGGATCGTGATCGTCGTCCAGGCGCCCACGTGCACCCGGTCGCCGTCCTGGAGCGGCACCGGCACGAACGGCTGGATGGGCTCCTCGCCGCCGTTGACCGTGGTCCCGTTCGTCGAGTTCTGGTCGACGACCGCCCAGGTGCTGTCCGGCTGCTGGACCAGGACCGCGTGCTGGTGCGAGACGCCCGGGTCCTCCGGCGGCACCGACAGGTCGATGTCCGGGGACTCGCCGGTGGAGTGCCGGCGGCGGCCGATGGTGATCTGGTTGCCGAGGAGCGGACGCTGGAGCTCCGGCGAGTACGCGGGCAGGTTCAGGCCCGCCGCCTCGGGTCCGGAGCGCTGCATCATCGCCATGAAGTACTCGCGGTCCGGCGCGATGGTCGCGCTCCAGGACAGCGACTGTTGTTGCTGCTGCTGAGGCGGCGGCTGCTGCTGGTAGCCGGGACCGGGCGGGGCCTGGGTGGCGCCGGGCTGCGGGTAGCCGTAGCCGGCCTCCTGGGCCGGGCCGCCCTGAGCGCTCGGGCCGCCGGGGCCGCCGTGGCCACCGGGCGCGCCGGACGACGGCGGGGGGATCACCCAGTCGTCGTCAACGCCGCCGAAAGCCTGGCCGCCCTGCTGCGGGCCGCCCTGTCGCGGCGGTCCGCCCTGGGTGTAGGGCGGCGGGGAGGGCTGCTGGGTGTAGGCCTGCTGCGGGGCGCCGGGACCGCCGGGCGCGGACGGCGCCGCCTGCCGCGACGGGTCGCCGAAGCCCTGGTCGCCGAAGCCCTGGGGGCCGCCGTACGGCTGGGCACCCGGGCCCGGCGGGATCGGTTCGGCGGGCCGGTTCATCTGTGAGGGCCGCGAGCTCTGGTACTCGAACGGGTCGTGACCGGGGCCACCGGGACCCGGACCGCCCGGCTGTCCCTGCCCGGGCTGCGGGAAACGCTGCCCCGGATTCTGGCCGCCGGGACCACCAGGACCACCGGGACCGCCGTACGGCGACTGCGCGCCGGGACCGCCGGGAATGCCCGGAACGCCGGGGCCGCCCGTCGCGCCGGCCGGCGGACGCGGTGCCGCCGGTGTGTACGAGGTCGCCGTGTTCGTGAGGAAGTTCCACCGGCACTCCTCGCAGAACGGCGCCGCGCCCTCACGGGGCGTGCGGCACTGCGGGCAGAGCTCGGCCCCCGGGTCCGGCACACCGGAACGGCCGCCGGGCGCGGGCGGCGGCGAACCGGGCGCCGGGTAGCTGTAACCGCCGCCGGGCGGCGGGGGAGGGAGCGGGGGAACACCGGCCATGCGGTGACCGCAGACCTCGCACCAATCGTCGGAATTCGACTGGTGTCCGTTCGGGCATGTCGGCATGTCGGTCCTTCCCCCTTCCCTTTTCCGGTCGTCATGACCGGGTTTCTCCGGATCCCAGCGGGAACCGGGCTCGCTGCTTCCCACTACTTCTTTACACGAACAGTCTTTGTGGACCGTGTCTCGAGGGTCATCTCGTCGGCCTCCGCGACACGCGCTTTCAATCGCACAGTACCTGCCGCGACGTCGACGACGTCCACCACCTTCGCGAGCAGTTTCGCAGTATCGGCGTTTCCGGAGGTTCCGGCGAGTTGAACGGCCCGTCCCAGCTTGGCCGTTGCTCCATCGACATCTCCCGCTTTGCGAAGGTCGAGACCCTGTTGGATGACTTGTGCCAGTTCGGCCTGACCCGTGTAGTGCGCGACCTGCGGATTGATGGTCGTCGAGGCGGCCATGTCGTCGGTCCACACGGCCCGTACGAGCCCCTGCGCCCCGAGGTTCTGCACGCTGCCGTCGCCCTGCGGGATCACCAGCGACACGCGGGCGGCGAGCATCTCCTGGCCGATGCCCGCCGTGGGGACCTGGACGCACACGTGGTAGTCGCGGGACTCGTCGCCCCAGGAGCCGGTCGGATAGTCGCCGGCCCGGGGTCCGGCACCGGTGCGACGGTCCGTCAGTTCCTCGACCGTGGGCGCCACTTGCTTGACGAACTTGATCTCGGTGCCGACCGGCGTCCACACCCGCAGGGCCACGTCGGCGACCTCCTTGCCCATGGCCGTCTCCATCATGTGCGTGAAGTCGGCGGCGAGGGCCGCGGGGTCGGCGACGATGTCGGCGGTGCCGAGCAGCGCCGAGGCGATCCCGGTGACCTCCTTGACCTCCCAGTCGGTGCCGACCCCGCGGGCGTCGCAGGTGAAGCGTCCGGCACAGGAGTCCAGCGCGGCCCGCAGGTCCTCGGGCGACTCGTGCTCGTTGCGGCCGTCGGTCAGCAGGATGCCGTGCCGGATCGCCACCTCAGCGGAGGACAGCAGCCGGTCGGCCAGCCGCAGCCAGGTGCCGATCGCCGTGCCGCCGCCCGCGCTCAGCTTGCGCAGCGCCTGCTTGGCCTGGTCACGGGTGGACGCGTCCGCCACGGCGAGCCGTCCGTTGCCCGGGTAGACCTCCTTGGCGACGTGTGTGCCGCCGATCACGGCGAAGTGGACCCCGTCGCGCAGGGTGTCGATCGCGGCGGCCGTCGCGTCGCGGGCGTTGCGCATCTTGGCCGACGGGTAGTCCATCGAGCCGGAACAGTCGACCATGATCGCCACGGCGGCGTCCGGTCCCTGGCCCGCCGTGTACAGGTGCGGCGCTGTGACCGCGGTTCCGATGGTGCCGCCGCCGGTGGCGCTCACCGTGACGATCGCGTTGACCTCGCGGCCGCCCTCCGGCAGGTACTCGTTCTGGTACACGTCGACCGAGAACTGCGGCGCGTTCGACTTCGAGAAATTGGCCATGCCTTCTCTGTCCCCCTCGGGCCTCCGCCCCCTGCGGAGGTGCTGACTGTGTGCGGACCGGTCCCCTCCGGTCCGCGGCCGCCCCCGTTCGCTTGCGGCCTCAGGCCGATCCTGCCCCCTGGGAGGGGGCGGGGAACGGCAGGACGGCCACTGTTACGTTGTCGTGGCCCCCGCCGTCCAGGGCGTGACCGACCAGGACCCGGGCGCTGTGCAGCGGCCTCTCGGCGGCGTCGAGGGGTACGGCCTCGGCCATCTCCTCCGCCGTCTCCGCGTAGTTCCACAGTCCGTCGGTGCACACCACGACCACACCGGGCCGGTCCGGCTTGAACGAGACGGTGTGCGGCTCCAGTTCGTAGGCGTCGGCGCCGAGCCAGCCGGTGATCGCGTGGGCGCGCTCGTCGGCGTACGCCTCCGCCTCGTTCATCAGGCCCGCGGCGACCATCTGCGCGGCCCACGAGTCGTCCTCGGTGAGCCGCGCGGGCGTCGAGGTGCGGTCCACGGGAACCCAGTAGACGCGGCTGTCGCCGACCCAGCCGACGATCAGCAGGGAGGGCGTCACGAGGGCGCCGACGATGGTGCAGGCGGGCGCGTTCACGTGCGGCGCGTGCTCGCCCTCCGCGGTGGACGGGCCGGCCAGCGCGTTGACGGCCTCCGAGGCCGCGACGATCGCCTCGTGCATGGCCTGCTGCGGATGCGTGCCCAGCGGAAGAGCCGCGAGGAGCGACTCGTTGGCCGCGTGGGAGGCGGCGAGCGACGCCTCGTCGGGGCGGGTCGCGGAGGAGACCCCGTCGCAGACGATCGCGACGACCGCGGGAGAGCCGTCGGGCAGCGCGGTCGAGGAGACCGCGAACGCGTCCTCGTTGCGGTGGTGGCGCAGACCCCGGTCGCTGACCGCGGCGACCGCGCCCAGCTCCTGCTCCATGTGGTCCCGTTCCCGTGGCTGCGCGTGCCCGCAGTTCTCGCAGTAGCCGTCGGTGTCCACCTGGCCCGCACGGCAGGCCACGCACAGCTTGGCGCCCGCCGCGGGCACCGGGAGGTCGCCGGTGCGGGGATCGGCGGGGACCTCACGGTCCGGGCCGTCGGCCGGAGGGGCGAGCGGGTACTCGTCGGGCTCCGAGGGCCGGTCGAACCGTACGCCCGAGGGCTGCCCGGCGGGCCGCTTGGCGCCGGCCGGCCGGACGGCCGCGGGGTCCCCCTGCGGATGTCCGGGGTGCTCCGGGTGCTCAGGATGGGGCAGTTCGGAACCACCCGAATCGGTGCCCGGGATGTCGGCGGCACGGTGCACCGGCGCGGGCGTGTCCGTACTGCCGGTCTGCCGCGGCCGTGGCCAGTCCACGGACGGGGCGGCCGGCGGCAGGTCGGGCGACGTGCCGTTCATGGCGATCGTGGGGTGGTCCTGCGGCGGTGCGGCCGCCGTCGACAGGTCGTAGCCGCACGCACCGCAGAAGCGGTCGGCCGCGTCCAGCGGCTCCTCGCAACTGGGGCACCGCGAAAGGGCCGTCGGCTGGGGCATCTGGGACATCAATCACACCCACGTCCGGGGGCGGTAACGGTTTGCACGTTCCACCAGGTCGATCCTCTCCTCGCCGCCCCGCGCGAGCCGGGCCAGCGTCCGGTACGAACGTTCGAGGCCGAAACGGAGGCCACGTTCGTCCAACTCACTGCCGAGCAGCGCGGTTCCGCCTCCGGAAGCCGGAGCGGAACCCTGGCTACCGGAGAGTACCCAGTCCAGCGCGCAGCCGAGGACCTCCGTCGACAACTGCTCGCGGCGCACCGCGTCCAGACCGAATCCGTCGAGCGCCTCCACCTGCCCGGCCGCGGCCGTCAGATCGTCGAGGAACGGCGCCGCCGTGTCCGTGACCGGCCGCTGCCGCAGCCGCGCCCGCACGGCGGCGACACGCGCCGCCGTGTAGTGGATCGACGACTCCGGCACGGACTCCAGGGTGCGTACGGCACCACGGCGGTCCCCCGCCGCGAGCTGCACCCTGGCCAGCCCGAACGCCGAGCTCACATAGCTGGGGTCGGTCGTCCACACCAGCCGGTAGTACTCGGCGGCGTTGTCGAGCTGACCGAGCACCTCCGCGCACACACCGAGGGCCAGCTTGGGCGCGGGCTCGCCTGGGAAGGCGTCGTAGACCGCGTCGAAGGACAGCGCCGCGGTCTCGTTCTCGCCGGTCGCCAGCGCCGTGACACCGCGGTACCAGACCACCCGCCAGTCGTCCGGGTGATCGGCCTCCAGCGCGTCGACGGCCGAGCCGGCGCCGCCGAGCTCACCCATCTCCAGGCGGGCGCGCAGCTCCCGCAGCCGCAGCTCCGGCGAAGCGGCGGGCGCGGCCCGCAGCGCGGCGATCAGCTCCGCGGGCGCGGACGCCATGAGCCCCGCGAGGAAACCGGCGTTCGGGTCGGCCGGGTCCACCCGCGGCACCGGCAGGGCGAGCGCGGTGGCCGCCGCCGGGACGGGTCTGACCAGGGCGGTGGAGGGCGGCGGACCGGGCGGCAGCGGCCGGCCTCCGTTGACCGCCGCGGGCGGCCGGGACGCGCCCTTCTTCCCCCGTACGGGGACCACGCGGGCCCCCAGCCGTGACACGTCCGCGGCGGCCTTCCCGAACAGCTCGGTGTCGGTGACCCTGGTCTCGGGTCCGAACAGCGTCGACAGCGCGGGCCGCGCCCGCCCCGTCTGGAGCGAGACGACCTCGCGCAGCACGCCCGTGAGCTGCTCGGACATCTCCTGCGCCGAGGAGAACCGGCGGGCCGGGTCGGGATCGGTGGCGCGGACGAGCAGCCGGTAGAACGACTCGTACTGCCGGAAGACCTCGATGTTGTCGGGGTCGGGCAGGGAGTCCACGAAGACGTTCGTGTAGCCCTGGAAGTCGAAGGCGAGGACGGCGAGCGTCCGCGCGACGGTGTAGAGGTCGGAGGCGACCGAGGGGCCCACCTCGGCCACCTCGGGGGCCTGGTAGCCGACCGTGCCGTAGATGGCCGACTCGTCGTCGTCCATCCTGCGCACCGCGCCCATGTCGATCAGCTTGAGCTGGTCCTCGGTCTGGATCGCGTTGTCGACCTTGAAGTCGCAGTACAGCAGGTTGCGGCTGTGCAGATGGCCGAGCGCCTCCAAGGCCTCGATGCCGTACGCGCAGGCCTGCTCCACCGGCAGCGGATCGCGTTTGCCGTCCGGGGTGCGGCGCCCGTTGGCGAGCTCCTTCAGCGACTTGCCGCCCACGTACTCCATGACGATGTACCCGTCCAGCGAACCCGTCCGCTGGTCGAGGTGCTCGACGAAGTTGTAGATCCGCACGATGTTGGCGTGCTCGATCTCCGCGAGGAAGCGCCGCTCGGAGATCGCGGCCGCCATCGCGTCCTGGTCGCCCGTGTCGAGCAGACCCTTGAGGACCACCCAGCGGTCGGACACCGCGCGGTCGACGGCGAGATACACCCAGCCGAGCCCGCCGTGCGCCAGACAGCCCATCACCTCGTACTGGCCGTGCACCACGTCACCGGTGCGCAGCTTCGGCACGAACGAGTACGGGTGGCCGCACTTCGTGCAGAACCCCTCGGTGCGGCCCGGCAGGTCACCGCGCGAACGCCCCACCGGGGCACCGCAGTCGGAGCGCGAACAGAACCGCTTGCGCTCGGGCACCTCCGGGTTCTCCAGCACCATCTCGCGGGGATCGGGCCGCGGGACGCCCGGCACCTCGACGAGCCCGGCGCCGAGCCGGCCCCGCCCCGAGGACGCCGTGGACGAACCGGAGCTGCGCACCGACACCGACCGGCCCGTCGACCGGCCCGACAACGACCGCGACAGCCGTCCGGAGACCGAGCGCCGCGACTGCGAGGAGCGCGACGTACGCGTACTGGAGCGTGAACCGCCGCGCACACTGCCGCTGTCGGAACCGCCCGCGCCACGGGCGGAGGAGCCGGACGACGCCGCACCCGCGCCGGACCCGGGCACGCCGGCGGACCGGGCGGATCCCGGTACGGGTTCGGCGGGGGCGAGGCCGCAGGTGTCGCAGTACAGCTCGCCGCCTCCCATGTCCTCGTACGACCCGTCGCAACCGGGCCGGCCGCACGTCCGCTCACTCACCGGCTGCTCGCTCACACCGCATCCCCTTCAACGCTCACGCGTCGGGCCCCCTCCGGTCCACACGGTCATGAGGACCGCCCTGCTCCGGCACCTGCGGACTCAGCACCTCGGCCGCCGCCCGCTGATAGCGCAGGACCGCCTCCTCCGCCACCCGCAGATCACAGGGCGCGCTCCACAGCATGCGCCGGGCCGCGTCGTAGCGCTCCACGAGGAACGGGTCCTCGGCGAAGCCGAGCCGGGCGGCCTTCGCCTTGTACGCGTCGAGGCGGCCGCGCAGCTCGGCGCGGACCGCCAGTGGCTGGGTGACCGCCGTCAACGACTCGCGGGCGCGCAGGAGTTCGTCCTCGGCCTTCTCCTCCAGCGCCTCCAGCAGCGGCGAGAGGCGGTGCCACTGCGCGTGCCTGCGGTACTCCGCGGCCGTCGCGAGCTGCTCCTGGAGCGCCGTCGGCGGACCGCTGACGGCCGGCACCTCGGACGCGGCGATCTTCGCGAGGACCTCGCCGCGGGCACTGCGCGCCTCGGCGAGCGTGCGGTCCGCGCGGCTGAGCACGTCCCGCAGCTTCACCAGCCGCGCCTCGGCGTCCTGGCGCACCGTCAGGACCGCGTCGATCTCCCGGCGCACCTCTTCCAGGGCACGCGCCTCGCGGTCGTACACCGTCGTGTCCGGGCGGCCGCCGCCCGGCGCCGAACTCCCCTGCGCGGGAACCCAGAAGTCGAGCGGGTCGGAGACCACACGCTCGCGCAGGGCGGTCAGGGTCCGGGTGATGCGCTCCAGGTCGTCGCCCGAGGGGTGCTCGCCGGGGCGCACGCCCACGGAGTGCGCGAGCGCCCGGGTGCGCTGGAGCTCCGCGGCCAGTAAATCTATGCGGGCGGGCAGCGCGGACCACACGGCGTCCGCGGTCACGACCATGTCGAGCGAGGCCGCGTACAGCTCGTTCATCCGGTCCACCAGGCCCGCCAGCGAGAACCGCTCGCTGAGCTTGCCGGTGCCGGCCAGGGTCGGCGCGTTCGCGGTGGCCGTGGTGGAACCGGCGACCGTGATGCCCGAACCGCGCAGCAGCTCGGTCAGCTCGACCAGGTCCTCACGGCTGGACCAGCGCCTGCGGGAGCGGATCTCGCGCGCGGAGCGCAGCGCGTCCGCGTACGCGTCGAAGTACGCCCACAGCAAGGTGATCGACGCCTCCGCGGATGCCCAGCGCTCCTTGGTCGTGCCGGTGAGTTCGGCGCCTTCCAGGAGTCTGCGGCCCGCGTGGTCCTGGAGGGCGAGGAGCGAGGTCTCGATGGCCTCGTGCTCCGCGTCCAGGCGCGCCAGCGCACGGTCCGCCTCGTCCCGGTCCATCACCGGCCCGGGGGGTCCCGTGACGCCCATCGATCACCTCTCGTTCTCGTGCGTTCCCGGCGGCTCGGTGTGTGCCGCCGGACAACTCTCCAGTCGTATCAGGTCGTTTGCTTGTACTGGGCGACCGGCGGGTTCTCCGAGGGGGAGTCGGGCCCGAGGGTCGGAGCGAGCCACTTGTCGTACGACTTCCGCCAGCCGTCCTTGACGTAGTCGGCGAGGATCCGGTTGACCCGGCGTACCAGGTCGTCGTCCGAGCCCTTCTTCATCGCCACGCCGTAGAACTCGGTGGTGAAGGTGCCGCCCTTGAGCGCGACCGTGGGGTCCTGGGCGGCCTGGCTCGCGGCGAGCGCCCCGTCCGTCACCACCGCGTCGGCCTCGCCGAGCTGGAGCCGCACCAGGCAGTCGAGCTGGTTGGGCACGGGAGGGGAGACCTTGGCACCGGAGGCGAGTCGGCCCGCCTTCCGGTCGGCCGTCAGTCGTTCGTAGGCGGTGGAGCCCGACGCCGAGCAGATCCTCTTGTCGGCCAGGCTCTTGTCGTACCCCGTGACGGAGGACCGCGCCGGGGCCAGCACCTGCTGGCCGGTCTTGAAGTAGGGCGCGGAGAACGCGACCTGCTTCAGGCGGTCGCAGTTGATCGTCATGGTGCGCACGACCATGTCGACCTTGCCCTTCTGGATCGCGGGGATGCGCTGGCTGGTCGGAATCGCCCGGAACTGGACGGCGTCCGGATCGCCCAGGATGTCCTTGGCGATCGCGTGGACCAGGTCGATGTCGAAGCCCTCCAGGTTGCTGCCGGCCTCCGGATTGTTCGGATCGCGGTAGCCCCAGTGGTAGCTGTTCTGGTCGACGCCGACGATCAGCCGCCGGTCCGAGCGGTTCTTGATGGCCTCGATCGTCGGCCCGTCCGCGCCCGAGGGGGCGGGACTCAGGTTCTGCGGGTCGGTGCACTCCGCGGCCCTGGCCTGGGTGCCCCGGGCCAGGCCCTGTCCGCCGGCACCCGTGACGCCGTCCCCGTGCGCGGAGTTCGGCAGCAGCAGCGCGAGGACGAGGGCCGTCGCACAGGCGAGCGCCATCGCGCCCACGCCGCCCCAGCCCCTCAGGCTCGCCCGCAGACGTCGTGCGTTCATCGCCGCTCCCCCTCTCACCGGTACTCCGAAAGCCTGCGGCCGATGCCGAGCACCGCGCCCGCGGCGGCCAGCACGGCGAGGACCGCCGCGCCGAGCGGGAGGCCGGTCATGGCGTCCAGGCCGCCGCCCGCGGCCCGCTGGAACTCGTCCTGCTCGTGCGTGAGCGCGATCCCCAGGTTCTTGTCGACGCCGTCGAAGCACTCACCCGTGGGCTTCTTGTCGGGGGAGCCGATGACCCGGTCCAGCGCGAGCTGGTACTCGCCGTTGTTGTCGGCCTCGCGGGCCTCCGCGTGACGCTGCTTCCAGACCTTCATGTTGGCGGTCGCGGCCTCGACGGGCCGCTCGCCCGAGCCGTCGTTCGCGAGGTCCGCCGCCACGGCGAGACCTCGGGTGAGCGTATTCATGTCCTGGTCGAAGTCGTAGTCGTACACGTCGACCGTCGTCTTGTCGGCCAGCGTCTTGGTCTCGGCGCCCCGGCTGACCAGGGTGAGGTTCTCGTTGCCCCGCGCCTTCAGGGACGCGATCTGCGCGTCGTGCAGCACGTTCAGGGAGCGGACCCCGTGGTCGTACGACTCGTTCAGCCCGGACCGGGCGACCGTGTGGCCGACGGTGAGCCACAGCAGCACGGCCAGCGACGCCGCGGTGGCGGCGGCCATGCCCTGGTTCAGCACCCGGTTCGTACGGTGGTAGTTGCGCCGCTGGGCCCAGGCGAGGGCGCCGAGCGCGACGACTCCGAGCGCGATCGCGGCCCACGGGTAGGGCTTCGCGTCGGCGTAGTCGGCGTTCAGCCGCCGGTTCTCACTCTTGTAGAGCTGCTCGGCCTTCGGGAGCATCTCGTGCTGCATCGTGTCGTTCGCGTACCGCAGATACGCGCCGCCCAGCGGGTAGCCCTGCCGGTTGTTGGCGCGGGCCCGCTCGATCAGGCCCTTGTACTCGGGCAGCAGTTCGTTGAGCCGGGAGATCGTCCTGGCCGCGGAGGAGCCCGGCTCGGAGCTGTTGGCCGCGGTGATCAGCTTCGCGGCCGCCGTCCTGATGTCCTCCTCGTAGCGGTCGCGGGTCTCCTGCGACTCCTGACCGCCCGCCAGGAAGCCGCTGGAGGCGGCGGTGTTGGCGTCGGCGAGCGAACGGTAGATGTCCGCGGCGCTCGCGCTCAGCGGCTGGCTGCTGTGCAGCACGTTGTCCGCTGCGGCCGAACGCTCCGTCATCTGCCAGGCGGTGATCGCGCCGAACGCGACGACCAGCAGGGCGAGGAAGGCGCCGATGATCCGCAGCCGCCCCGGCTCCGTCGTCGCCGCGGCGCGCAGCCGGTCCACACCCTCCGCCCACGCCGTGCGCCGCGGTGCGGCTTCGGGAGCCGGCGGGGAACCCGTCGGGGCGCCGAACCCGCCCTGGGCCAGGGGGGATCCACCCGGCGGCCGAGGAGGCCCGGACTGGGCCGGCACGGCCGGCATCGTGGGCGCGCCCCGCCCCGGTGGCGCCGCGCTGCCCTTCGGCGGGTGTGTCACTGTCGACCTCCCCCATGGTCATCCGCTCGGGCACGCTCACCGCGGACGCGGTGGGCGCGCGGCCGACCGGCGTACGTGCACGGCGGCAAGTATCGCCGCCCTTACCGGCATCCGCACAGGCCTTGCCTGGATCTTGTTCGGATCACGGCGCAGCACGATTCCCCCGTGCCACCCCCCTTCTCATGAACACGTGTTCCGGATCGGTTTGGTTCCCGCCCCTCCGCGCCAGGTCATGGCGGTCCCGGAGCCCCGGGCGCCGCCCCCGGCGCCCGGGTCCCGCGGGCCTCCTCAGACCCGTTCGTAGAAGGCCCGCACGCGCGCGTGGATCTCGCCCGCGGCCCGGACGTGGTCCAGACCCAGGAGCGCGGCACCCAGGACCGGCGGGGCGGTGACCACCCGGGGGACCGCCTTGGGCGCGCGGACGGCCAGGAGTTCGCGGACCCGGTCGTCGAGCCGGGGATGGCGGGCGGCGAGGATGCTGCCGCCGAGGAGGACCGGGGTCTCCTCGGTGAGCAGACCGAGGCGGTTCAGGGCGACCGTCGCCATCGCGACCACCTCGTCCGCGAGACGGTCGACGAGCGCGCGGGCCACCGGGTCGCCGTCCGCCGCCGTGGCGAACAGGACCGGGGTCAGCTCGTGGCGCCGCGCGTTCGGGATGTGCTCCAGGTGCAGTGCCTCGATGAGCGCGTACATGGAGTCCAGGCCGAAGTGCGCGGGCAGGGTGCGGGCCAGCGCGGTCTCCCCGCCCCGGCCGTCCTCGGCCCGTGCCGCGTGCCACAGGGCCTCCTCCGCGAGGCCCCAGCCGCCGCCCCAGTCGCCGGAGATGCGGCCGATGGCGGGGAAACGGGCGGTGCGGCCGTCGGGCCGCATGCCGACACAGTTGATGCCGGCCCCGCAGACCACGGCGACACCGCGCGGCTCGGCGATCCCGGCCCGCAGGATCGCGAAGGTGTCGTTGCGCACCTCCACCCCCGCGCCCCACGCGCGCGCGTGCAGCGCGGCGGCCAACTGCTCCTCCTCCACCGGCAGATCGGCGTTGGCGAGACAGGCGGAGACGTGGGCGACGGAGGTGACGCCCGCCTCGTCGAAGGCCCGTCGCACGGCGTCGGCGACGGCGTCCACCGCCGTCTCGACGCCGACGGCGGGGGGCCGGAACCCGCCCCCGCGCGCGGTGCCCGCCACCGTGCCGTCCGCGGCCACCACGGCGACGTCGGTCTTGCTGTTCCCCGCGTCGATGGCCAGTACGAGACCCGCGGGACCGGACCCGGCGGCCGTCCCGGCCCCGGTTTCCGTTGACGTCATGCCCACGCGAGGTGCTCCCGGTTGTGCGCGATCAACTGGTCGGTCAGGGTGTCGGCCAGGGTGTACTGGCCGACCAGGGGGTGGGCGAGCAGTGCCCGGAAGACCCGGTCGCGCCCGCCGCGCAGGGCGGCGTCCAGGGCGAGATCCTCGTACGCGGTCACGTTCGCCATGAGTCCCGCGTAGAGCGGGTCGACGGCCGGCACCGGCAGCGGGGCGGTCCCCTTGGCGCCGACCGCGGCCTGCACCTCGATCACGGCGTCGTCCGGCAGGAACGGCAGGGTTCCCCGGTTGTACGTGTTCACCACCTGGTAGGGGCTGCCGCCCCCGCCGAGCAGCGCGGCGGCGAGGTCGACGGCCGCCTCGGAGTAGTACGCGCCGCCCCGTTTCGCCAGCAGCTCCGGCTTCTCGTCGAGCGCCGGGTCGCCGTACATGGTCAGGAGCTGCCGTTCCATCTCCGCCACCTCGGCGGCGCGGGAGGGCTTGGTGCGCAGTTCCCGGACGACCTCGTCGTGCGCGTAGAAGTAGCGCAGGTAGTACGAGGGGACCACGCCGAGGCGCTCGACCAGGGTGAGGGGCAGACGCAGGTCCGCGGCGACGGAGTCGCCGTGCTCGGCGAGCAGCCGGGGCAGGACGTTCTCGCCCGCGGGGCCGCCCAGGCGCACACCCGTCTCCCAGGTGAGGTGGTTGAGGCCCACATGGTCGAGATGCACATCGGTGGGGGAGACCCCGAGCAGCGCGGCGAACTTCCGCTGGAAGCCGATCGCCACGTTGCACAGGCCGACCGCCTTGTGGCCGGCCTGGAGCAGGGCGCGCGTCACGATGCCGACCGGATTGGTGAAGTCGATGATCCACGCGTCCGGGTTGGTGCGGCGGACCCGCTCGGCGATGTCCAGGACCACCGGAACCGTGCGCAGCGCCTTGGCCAGTCCGCCCGCGCCGGTCGTCTCCTGTCCGACGCAGCCGCACTCCAGCGGCCAGGTCTCGTCCTGCTCGCGGGCCGCCTGGCCGCCGACGCGCAGTTGGAGGAGCACGGCGTCGGCGCCCTCGACCCCCGCGTCCAGGTCGGAGGTGGTGACGATCCTGCCGGGATGGCCCTGCCGGGCGAAGATCCGGCGGGCCAGGCCGCCGACGAGCTCCAGGCGTTCGGCGGCCGGGTCGACGAGGACGAGTTCCTCGACGGGCAGGGTGTCCCTGAGCCGGGCGAAGCCGTCGATGAGTTCGGGGGTGTAGGTCGACCCTCCGCCGACCACGGTGAGTTTCATGGTTAGCCCTTCACTCCGGTGAGCGTGACGCCTTCGACGAACGCCTTCTGCGCGAAGAAGAACACGAGGATCACGGGGGCCATGACCAGGACGGTCGCGGCCATGGTGAGATTCCAGTCGGTGTGGTGCGCGCCCTTGAACGACTCCAGGCCGTAGCTGAGCGTCCAGGCGCCCGGGTTCTCGGACGCGTAGATCTGGGGGCCGAAGTAGTCGTTCCAGGCGTAGAAGAACTGGAAGAGCGCGACGGCCGCGATGCCGGGCTTCGCCATCGGCAGGACGATCCGCAGCAGCGTCCGCAGGTCCCCGCAGCCGTCGACCTTGGCGGCGTCCAGGTACTCGTTCGGGATGGTCATCAGGAACTGGCGCAGCAGGAAGATGGAGAACGCGTCCCCGAACGCCATCGGGATGATCAGCGGCCACAGGGTGCCGGACAGGTCGAGCTGCTTGGCCCAGAACAGGTACATGGGGATGATCACGACCTGCGGCGGCAGCATCATCATCGAGATGACCAGCATCAGCGACAGATTCCGGCCGCGGAAGCGGAACTTGGCCAGGGCGTAGGCGACGGGGATCGACGAGACGACCGTCAGGACCGTGCCGACACCGGCGTACAGCAGTGTGTTCTTCCACCAGGTGAGGAAGCCGGGGGTGTCGAAGACCTTCTTGTAGTTGCCCCACTCCCAGGTGTGCGGGATCAGGTCGCGGCTGAGTGCCTGGGTGTCGCTCATGAGCGAGGTCAGGAACACGAACACGAAGGGCAGCACGAAGAAGAGGGCGGCCGCGACGCCGAGGGAGTGGACCGCGACCCACTCCAGGAGGGCCCTGCGCCGGGCGGTGCGTTCGGCGGGGGAGACGGCCTTCGCCAACTCCACCGGCTTGTCGAGTACTTGGGTCATCGGTCAGTCACCTGCCTGGATGAGACCGCCCCGGCGCCGCATCAGGAACGCGGTGAACACCATGGACAGGGCGAACAGCACGAGCGCGACCACACAGGCGGAGCCGTAGTCGAAGCGCTGGAAGCCGAGGTTGTAGACGAGCTGGGGCAGGGTGAGCGTCGACTTGTCGGGGTAGCCGGGCTCGAACTGCGTGCCGGCGCCCTGGATGACGCCCGAGGCGACCTTCCCGGCGATCAGCGGCTGCGTGTAGTACTGCATGGTCTGGATGACCCCGGTGACCACGGCGAACATCACGATGGGCGAGATGTTCGGCAGCGTGACGTACCGGAAGCGCTGCCAGGCCGAGGCGCCGTCCAGTTCGGCGGCCTCGTACTGCTCGGTGGGCACGTCGAGGAGCGCGGCCATGAAGATGACCATCAGGTCGCCGATGCCCCACAGGGCCAGCAGGGTCAGGGCGGGCTTGGACCAGGAGGGGTCGTTGAACCAGCCGGGGGCGGTGATGCCGGCCTTCTCCAGGATCGAGTTGACGGGTCCCGTACCGGGGTTGAGGAGGAAGGCGAAGGCCATGGTGGCGGCCACCGGCGGGGCGAGGTAGGGCAGATAGAAGAGGGTGCGGAAGACACCCGTGCCCGTCCTGATCTTCGTGATCAGCAGTCCGACGCCGAGCCCGAACAGCACCCGCAGGGTCACCATGACGAGGACCAGCCACAGGGTGTTGCGCAACGCGGGCCAGAACAGTGGGTAGTTCTCGAAGACGTAGCGCCAGTTCTGCGTCCCGCTCCACGTCGGCGCCCTGAAGCCGTCGTAGTGCATGAAGGAGAAGTAGACGGTCGAGATCAGCGGGTAGGCGAAGAAGACCGCGAAGCCGATCAGCCAGGGCGACATGAAGGCGAGGGTCCGCAGCGCCGACCTGCGGCGCTTCGAGGCGAGCGTGACAGTACTCATGTCCGTGCGGCTACTTCGCCTGCGCGATGTCCGTGTCGATCTGCTTGGCCGTGGCCGCGAGGCCCGCCTTCAGATCCTTGGCCCGGCCGCTCTCGTAGTCGTATCCGAACTGCTGGAGCGTCACGAGGTAGGTGCCGCCGTTGATGGACGCCGGGGTCGTCGTCGAGTTCGGGTTCGAGGCGATGTCCAGGAACGTCTTGAAGCGCGGGTCGTACTTCAGCTTCGGCGACTTGAGGGCGGCGAGGGTCGAGGGCACGTTGTGGATGTCGTTGGCGAAGCCGACCACCGCGTCCGTGTTCGTGGTCATGTACTTGACCAGCTCCCAGGCCGCGTTCTGCTTCTTGCTCGTGGACGGGATGCCCGCGATCGTGCCGGTGATGTACCCCTTGCCGTACTGGTCCGCCTGGTCGTCCGGGACGGGCAGCGGGGCGACACCGATCTCGAAGTCCGGCTTGGCCTCCTCGGCCATGCCGAGCCGCCACTCGCCGTCGAGCTGCATGGCCACCTGGCCGGTGTGGAAGGGGTGCTTGGGGCCCCACTCGTCACCGAGCTTGGAGCGGTAGGTCTCCAGCTTCTTGAAGCCGCCGAGTTCGTCGACGAGCTTCTTCTGGAGGGTGAACCCGGCCGTGAAGGCGGGGTCCTTGGCGATGTTCGACTTGCCGTCGGCGTCGAAGTACGTCGGCGAGAACTGCCCGAAGTAGTGCTCGGTGGTGGACTCCCAGCCGTGGTAGTTCGGCATGAAGCCGAGCTGGGAGTACGAGTCGCCCTGGGCGATCGTGAGCTTCTTGGCGTCCTTCGCGAACTCGGACCAGGTCTTCGGCGGGGAGGCGATGCCGGCCTTCTCGAACGCGTCCTTGTTGTAGTAGAGCCCGTACGCGTCACCGAGGAGGGGCACCGTGCAGCGGTTGCCGTCGAACTGGGTGTACTCGTTCATCGCCTTCGGGAAGGCCGTCTCGGGGTCGATGTCCGCCTTCTTGAAGAAGGGGTTCAGATCGACGAACGCGCCGGACGAGCAGAACTTGCCCACGTTGTTGGTGGTGAAGGACGAGACCACGTCGGGGGCCTTGTCGCCGCCCGCGCGCAGCGCCTGGTTGATCTTGTCGTCGGTCATGTTGCCGACGATGTTCACGTGGATGTTGGGGTGCGCCTTCTCGAAGCCGGCGACCATCGTCTTCACGGCCTTGACCTCGTTCGGTGCGCTCCAGCCGTGCCAGAAGTTGATCGTCTGTTCCTTGGAGGCGTCGTCGCCCCCGCCGCTGTCGGACTGGCCGGTACAGGCGGTGGCGAAGAGGGCTATCGAGGCGGAGGCGGCGAGTGCGACAGCCACCTTTCGTGACATTCCGGGCATGACGGGATCTCCCTGCGAAGGACGGGGCGGGACATGACGGGGTGTGGGCTCGGGAAGGGGGAGCGGCGGGGGTGGGGCGGACTCAGCGGGAGGTGTCGAAGACCTCGTCGCGGGTGGCCGCCAGGGCGCTCTCCAGCGCCCCGCGCAGCACGGGGTGTTCGTGGACGTCGCCGACGACGAGACGCGGCCGGGACGCGGCCAGCTCCTCCAGTTCGGCCTGGACCAGGGCGCGCAGCGGTTCGCCGCCCGCGGTGAGCGAGGCTCCGCTGAGGACGACCAGTTCGGGGTCGAGCACGGAGACCAGGGAGGCCAGACCGGTGGCGAGTCCGGTCGCGTACCGCTCCAGGAGCTGCCGGTAGGGGCCCGTGTCGACGGCGGCGGCCCGTTCGACGAGGGTCGCCGCGACCTCGGTGCAGGGGCCGGTGGGCAGGTCCTGGACGCCGAGTTCGCGGGCCAGCGCGGGGAGGGCCTGGGAGCCGGCGAGTTCCTGGTAGCCACCGCTGTTGGCGCGGGTCACCTGGCGCACCAGGGGCGCGCCGGGCACCGGCAGGAAGCCGACCTCGCCCGCGCCGCCGGTCCAGCCGCGGTGCAGCCGGCCGCCGAGGACGAGGGCGGCGCCGAGGCCGCCCTCGTTCCACAGCAGGACGAAGTCCTGGTGTCCCCGGGCGGCGCCGAGCCGCTGCTCGGCGATGGCCACGAGGTTGACGTCGTTCTCGTACTCGACGGGCATCGGCAGGGCCGCGGCCAGTTCGTCGAGGAGGGTGGGGGAGTGCCAGCCGGGCAGGTGGGAGGCGTAGCGCAGCCGGCCGGTGTTGGGGTCGAAGGCGCCGGGGGTCGCGATGACCAGACGGCGGACGTCGTCGCGGGCGAGCCCGGCGGCCTTCACCGCGCCGTCGAGGGCGTCGGTGACCTGTCGCACGACGGGCTGGGACGGACGGCGACCGGGGGTGGGCAGTTCGTACGTGCCGATCGTGCGGCCGGTGATGTCGGCGACGGCGGCGAGGACCCGCTCGGGGGTGACGTCGAGGCCCGCGGCGTGGGCGGCGCCCGGATTGACCTCGTAGAGCTGGGCGCTGGGGCCCGGCCGGCCCTCGCTGGTGCCGGTGGCCAGGACGAGCCCGGCGGCTTCCAGACGGGCGAGGAGCTGGGAGGCGGTGGGCTTGGACAGTCCGGTGAGCTTCCCGATCCGGGTCCGCGAGAGCGGCCCGTGCGCGAGCAGCAGATCGAGGGCGGCGCGGTCGTTCATCGCGCGCAGGACGCGCGGGGTGCCCGGCGTACCGGCGGATCCTGCCATGTCTGTCGCCACCTGCCCTTCGTCGACCGACCAGCTTCCCAGGGGTGCCTCGGGGAAGTCCACCCAAGATCATTGTTAGGAAAGTTTCCTATTGCTGGTGCGAGGAAAGTAGGCCGCAGGTGGTGCGGGCGTCAAGAGCAACCGCCGTCCGGTTCGCGGAGTTGTCGCCGGAACGCGCGAAGCCGCCCCCGCCGCGGACGAGTTCGTCTGCTGCGGGGGCGGCTCGGGTGGGACGGGAGAGGCCCTGGCCTCGGCTACTTCACGTCGACGTAGTCGCCGGTGGCCGTGGCGGTGCCCGTGGTGGACGTGCCCGCGAACGAGTAGCGGTACGAGCCGTCGGCAGAGGCCTTGACCGTGGTGCTCAGGGCGCCCGCGGTGCCGGAGGTCACCGTCTTGACCGTCTTGTAGGCGCCGGCGCCCTTGGCCTTGAACTGGAGGGCGGCCGCCTGGCCCTTGTAACCGGTGTACCTGCCGGACGCCCAGTCGGCGCGGGTCAGCGTGCCCTTGACGGTGAGAGTTGCGCCCTTCTTCACCGGCTCGGGAGTGGCGTTGACGGTGAGCTTCGCTGCGCGCTTGACCTGGGCGGAGCCGGGAACTCCCCACATGTCGTAGCCGAACTGCATGCTGATGTGGTTGTCGGAGTCGTCGTTGTCCGAGGTGCTGCTGCTGTAGAAGCCGGCCACCTTCCAGGTGCCGGCGTCCGCCGCCTCGTACAGGTACTCGTCGGGCTCGACGTAGATGACCTCGGTGCAGGACTGCGTGACCGTCGTGGCGGTCGTGGCCGTCGTGGTGCAGATCGGGGCGTCGTCCGGCCCCAGCTCGTTCTCCTGCCGCGAGAGCGACGCCCCGCGGTACAGGAGGATGCCCGCGACGCTCTTCATGTCGTCGATGACGAGGTCGGCCGGGCGGACGAAGGTGTACGTGACCGGGACCTTCACCGTGTTGGTGGTGCCGACGACGATCGCCTTGCCGTGGTTGACCACCACGTTGGAGAAGGAGAGGTCCGGCGTGGCGGCCGACGCGGACGGCACGGCCAGGGCGGACAGGGCCAGGGCGCCGGACACGGCGGCACCTATGGCGTACTTGCGCATGGTTCCCCACATTCGAGGCGGGCCCCTGGGCGTTGAGCTCCAGAACAAGGGCCCGCTGTTGGGGCGACAGTAGACGGTTGAATCATGTGGCCGGAATGCGGGGGCCTTGTGAAGACGATCAGTCGCATGCCGGTGTGTGCGGTGGGGGCCGCGGGTAGGAATCGCGTGTCGGTGCGTCAGTAGCGTGATCGCCCAGGCCCATGACGGCTTCGTCACGATCGGCCGGCCGCGGACGGGGTGGGGTGCGGGACTTTGTGCCGATGCGCACCTCTCGGGGAGGGGTCGCTCGTGAAGCTGCTGATGGCGTGCTGGCGCGCGGCCGGGGCCAGGTGCGTGCCGGTGGCGCTCCCCCTGATGGCCGTCGAATTCGTGGACGGCGGCTTCGGGCGGGACTCGGTGGCCCTCGTGCTGGTCGGCAGGCCGTCGATATGGGCGGTCCTGGCGCTCGGCTGGGCGGCCGTCGGGGTGCGGTCGCTGCGGCGGCGGGCCGGTACGGCCGGAATCACGCTCTCCGTCGCGGTGCTGGACGACCGGCAGAAGCACGTGCTGCGTCCGGTGCGGAACTCGGAGGGGTGGCAGGAGCGGGTCCGCGGGGAACTGCTGGCCTCGGAGCGGTCGTTCCTCGTGGCCGAGAAGGGCCGCGAGGAGGTCCACTTCCGGTGGCGTCCCGGGCGCAAGGACCGGTCGGTCCGGGGATCGATGACTTTTGACGAGCCCTCGGGAGACGTCGTCCTCGACGTCCGGGGCGGCGAGGAGTTCCCGGGGGTGGCCGCCCTGGGCAACGGGACGGCGTTCACCGCCGTGTGCCAGATAGCCGCGGCGACCGGGCTGGAGGCGGCACCGCTCGCGGAGGAACACCCGAGGAACACGAGCGGCGGACCGGCCGAACAGCGCTGAGGACGACGGGGCGGCCAAGGACGACCCGGCGGCTGGGGATGAAGCAGCGCCTGACGGCGAGGGCGCGCCTGACAGCGAGGGCGTGCCTGACGGCGAAGGTGCGACTGGCGACGAGGGCGCGGCTGGGGATGAAGTAGCGCCTGACGGCGAGGGTGCGACTGGCGGCGAAGGTGCGGCGGAGGACGAAGCAGCGGCTGACGACGAAGGGGCGGCGCCCGGATGTTCCGGGCGCCGCCCCTTCCTCGTACCGCCGCGTCCTACTTCGGCACGCTCGACGGAGCCGGAGCCGCCGGAGCCGGGATGGGCGAGCTCGCCACCGACTGGGGGGACTCCGCGTTGGCGAACACCGACGGGGCCGCCACCGCGGCCGACGGGTCGAGGGGCTCCTCCTCCGCGGGCGCGGTGGGGCCGCCCACGATGCGGATCTCCGCGGCGTCGAAGGCGCGCTTGATGCGCCAGCGCAGCTCGCGCTCCACGGACATGGCCTTGCCGGGCATCGTCTTGGCCGAGACCCGGACCACCATGGAGTCGAGGAGGACGCTGTCCAGGCCCAGGATCTCGATCGGGCCCCACAGCCGCTCGTTCCAGGGCTCTTCCTTGCTGATGGTCTCGGCGACGTCGCCGATGACGGACCGGACGTGGTCCAGGTCCTCCGAGGCGCGGACCGTGACGTCCACACCGGCCGTCGCCCAGCCCTGGGAGAGGTTCCCGATGCGCTTGACCTCGCCGTTGCGGATGTACCAGATCTCACCGTTGTCGCCGCGCAGCTTGGTCACGCGCAGACCCACCTCGATGACCTCGCCGGAGGCCACACCCGCGTCGATCACGTCACCGACGCCGTACTGGTCCTCCAGGATCATGAAGACACCGGAGAGGAAGTCCGTGACCAGGTTGCGGGCGCCGAAACCGATGGCGACACCGGCCACACCCGCGGAGGCGAGCAGCGGGGCCAGATTGATCTCGAACGTGCTGAGGATCATCAGCGCGGCCGTGCCCATGATCAGGAAGGACGCGACGGAGCGCAGCACCGAGCCGATGGCCTGGGAGCGCTGACGGCGGCGTTCCACGTTCACCAGCAGACCGCCGAGCGCCGTGCCGTCGACCGCCTCGGCGGTGCGGCCCATCCGGTCGATGAGCTTGGTGATCGCCCGGCGCACGAACACTCTCAGTATCGCCGCGATCACCAGCACCAGCAGGACGCGCAGACCTATGGCCAGCCAGGTCGACCAGTTCTCCTCGACCCAGCTCGCGGCATGGGTCGCCTTCTCCTGGGCGTCCTGGAGCGTGGGGGTCACCACACCGGTCGTCGTCGAGGGGGACGGCGACGGGGCCGGAGCGGCGGCCAGGGCCGATAGGACGGGCAGGGACACAGCAGGTACCTCCAGGCGTAGCGGTCTGCCCGCGGCGGGGACACGGGAGGGGTTGCCGTCCGGGCAGAACCACCACACTAACGGGGCATCGTGTGTGGATCGTTGTCATCTCCGGGGGAGAGACCGTGCTCACCTGGGGATGTAGGGGGTGTGGTCGAAAACACTCCCAGCCCGTTACCGGGACATGGTGGCGCCACCACCAGGCATGAGGGGAGACTGACTGCAGATCGTCCCGGCGCGAGCCACGCGCCGCCGGCGTACAAGGAGGCATCCGTGCCGCACGTCCTGGTCCTCAACGCGTCGTACGAGCCGCTCGGCGTCGTACCGCTCCACCGCGCGCTCGTCCTCGTCCTTGAGAACAAAGCCGTCTGTCTCGAGGAATCCGGCGCCTTCATGCACAGCGCGACCGTTACTGTCCCCGCACCCAGCGTGGTCCGGCTGAAGAGGTTCGTCCGGGTCCCCTACCGAGGGCCCGTCCCGCTGACCAGGCGAGCTCTGTTCGCCCGCGACGGCGGCCGGTGCATGTACTGCGGTGGCGTCGCAACCAGCGTCGACCACGTCATCCCGCGCTCCCGCGGGGGTCAGCACGCCTGGGACAACGTGGTGGCGTCCTGCCGCCGCTGCAACCACACCAAGGCCGACCGCCACCTGGTCGAGATCGGCTGGCGCCTGCGCCACAAACCCGCCCCGCCGACGGGGCTCGCCTGGCGCATCATCGGAACCGGGCACAGGGACCCGCGCTGGATGCCCTACCTGCAACCGTACGGCGCGGACGACGCCATGGCCCGGATCGACGGCATCTCAGCCTGACGATCCGGGCCTTTGTGATGGTGGCGCCGGCCGCCATCACTTCCGGCGTCGGGAGGACCCCCGTGCTCCCGACCGCCGGCACCCGTGCCGCACGGGCGTCCGGGCCTGCCCGGCACCGCCCGCCCGCGGGCTTCACGGGCGCTCGGGGCTGCCCACGGGCCGGACGCGGGCGGTCACGCCTGACGCAGCTCCGCGGGCCGCACCGAGCGGCGCAGCAGGGGCAGTGACGTGGCCGCGGCCAGCAGAGAGGCCGTGTAGACGGCGACGGGGACGACCAGCGGCAGCACCGGCACGAATCCGCCGCCCGCGAGCTGCCCGTACCAGACACCGATGCCGAGGCCCCCGGCACCGGCGAGCGCGGTCGCGGGGGCGAGCGGCAGGGCCGTCTCCAGCAGCAGGGCACGGCCGAGCACCGCCCGGGGCACCCCTGCGGCGGTCTGCGCGGCGAGGCCGCGGCGGCGGGTCGCCAGCGATTCGGCGGTTCCCACGGCCAGTCCGGACAGGGCGATCGCGAGGGCGAGCAGGATCGCGGCGCCCGCGAGATCGATGCCGGTCGTGTAGAAGGAAAGGTCGGCGGGCAACGAGGCGCGGTCCCGCCCGGCGAGGGCGTCGAGCAGCACCTGACGTACGCCGACGAAGCCCGTCCCCACGACGGTCACCAGCAGGACCGCCGCATGGGTGCGGGCACCCGCCCAGGGGTCGTCCCGCAGTCGCTCGGCCGCGATCAGGACCGCCGGGCTCCCGGTCCGCCCGGCCAGCACGCGGCCCGTCAGCCGGGCACTCGCCCCGGCCGCCCAGACGGCGCCGACGCCCGTGACTATCACCACGCCGAACACGAACGCCGGGGCCGTCTCGAACCCGCCGAAGGTGCGCGGAGCGAGGGCGAGCCCGGTGAGAAGCGTCACGAGAGCCGTCAGGAGGACGGCGGGACCCGGCCCCCGCCCGCGGTCCGGGCGCACCCGGCGCACCCAGCCGAGCGGCGAGGCCACCACCCGGCGCAGGGCCAGCGCGCTCACCAGCGCGCCCAGCACGGGCACGGCGAGCGCGATTCCCGCGAAGCCGGCCCAGACGACGGCCGGCGGGTTGTGCCACTGGCGCAGCAGGACCGGGACACCGACGGCGGTGGCGACGGCCGAGCCGGTCAGGCACGCGAGGCCCGCCTCCAGGGCGGCGATCCGCCGCACCTGCGCCGGGCCGGCCCCCGCCAGGCGCAGCGTGGCCAGCCGCCGGTCGCGGTGCACGGCCCCGACGCGGGCGCACTGGCCGAGGAAACCGAGCACCGGCACCAGTAGGAGCAGCAGGGCGAGCACCACGCCCGCCCGCTCGCCGGGCTGTCGCAGCAGGCCGTGGGCCAGGGGCAGGGAGTACTGCCCCTGGAGCGAGGCGATGGCGACGGCCGCCAGGCAGAGCCCGGTGGCCAGGGCCGCCCCGACGGCCGTCAGCGCGACCCGCCACACCTCGCGCCGGTCGGAACCGCGGGTCAGGAGCAGGGCGATACGGAGATCGGTCCTCACCGGGACACCTCCGTCGTGGCCGCCGGTGCCGTCGCCGGGGTGCCGGAGCCGGTCACGACCCCGTCCCGCAGCGCGACCTCACGGTCCGCGTACGCCGCCACCTGGGCGTCGTGCGTGATCAGCAGGACCGCCGTGCCGGCCTCCCGGGCGGTGTGGATCAGGGCGGTCATCACCCGCTCTCCGGCGAGGGAGTCCAGCGCGCCGGTCGGCTCGTCCGCGAAGACGGCCTTCGGATCCGTGACGAGGGCCCGCGCCAGCGCCACCCGCTGGGCCTGGCCGCCGCTCATCTCGCCGGGCCGCAGCGCCTCCTGACCCCGTACGCCGAACCGCTCCAGCCACTCGCCCGCCCGCTCGCGCGCCGCCGCCCGGGAGGCACCCGCGAGCAGCAGGGGCAGCGCCACGTTGTCGGCGGCGGTCAGTTCGGGGATGAGCTGCCCGAACTGGAACACCACGCCGAAGTCCGTGCGGCGCAGTTCGCCGAGCCGCTTCTCGGGGAGCAGGTCGAGGCGCTCGCCGCCGTACTCCACCGTTCCGCCGTCGGGCCTGACGATGCCCGCCAGGCAGTGGAGCAGGGTGGACTTGCCGCTGCCGCTGGCCCCGGTGACGGCGAGGACCTCGCCCGCGGCCAGGTCCAGTGAGACGCCGCGCAGCGCCCGGGTCGGGCCGTGCGCCTTGACCAGGTCCCTGGCGGTCAGAAGGGGGGTGCTCATACGGGGTCGACCTCCGCGGTCAGGGGGGTGAGCCGGGCCGCTGTCGTCGTCATCCAGCGGAGGTCGGCGTCGAGGTGGTTGAGGGCGTAGTCGGCCGACAGGACGGTCGCGAGATCGGCGCCGGGTGCCGTCTTCACCGCCGTGAGCTCGCGCATCCGCGCCATGTGCGCCGCGCGCTGTGCCCGCAGATAGCCGGCCGGGTCCGCCGAGGCGAGGATCGAGACGACGACCTTGGCGAAGATCTCGTTCGTCACGAAGGGCGCGGGCGGCGCGATCTCGCCCGCCCAGCGGGTCAGTTCGCGCGTTCCGTCGCCGGTCGAGCGGTGCAGGGTCCGCTCGGGGCCTCCGTCCGAGTCGGTGCCGTCGACCGCGGCGAGACCGTCGCGGACCAGCCGCTGCAACGTCGTGTACACCTGCCCGTACGCCAGCGGGCGGGCCTGCGGGAAGCGTTCGTCGTGCCGTCGCTTGAGGTCGTACCCATGGCTGGGTCCTCCGGCGAGCAGCCCCAACAGGATGTGACGGGTACTCATGGAGATCAGTATGCACTCAAGATATGTACTGAGTGAATAGTTGACTGCGAAAAGCTGATCACGCGGGGCCGAGGAGCGCGGGGAAGCGCAGAGGGCGGGGGCGCCGATGAGTGCCTGGGGTGCTTGGGGCGCCGGGGAGCGCAGGAGGGTGCCGAGGGGCGCGAGGAGCGCCGAGGGTCTCAGTCCGCGACCGCGTACGCCTCCGCCGACCACAGCGAGTACCCGTACTCCGTGGCCCGCCGCATCCCCTGGACGCGGACGTACCGGACGTCGCGTTCGTCGAAGCGGAGGGACTCCCGGCCGCCGCGGCCGTCGGTCACGGTCGTCGCCGTGCGCCACACGCGTCCGTCGGTGGAGACCTGGACGCGGTACGCGGACGGGTGCGCGTCCTGCCAGGTCAGCACGAGTCCGCCGAGGCGCACCGGCTCGGCGAACCGCACCTGCCACCAGGCGCCGTCGTCCACCGGGGAGGACCAACGGGTCGCCGGATCGCCGTCGTTGGCCGCCGAGGCGGGGAAGTCGGGGGTCTCGTCGGCGGACGAGGAGGCCGTGCCGGTGCGGGCGAGATCGGGGCCCGCCGTACGCGGGAAGGCGCGGACGGTCAGGGTGCGGGTCCGGGCGCCGAAGGCGACCGTCACCTCGTACGAGCCCGACGGCGTCCCCGGCGGGACCGTGACCTCGACGACGCTGTCGACGACGGCGCCCCGCGCCAGGGTCGGCGAGGGCCGCGAGACCTTGACCCGGATGCCCTCGGGAGCGCGTGCGGTCAGCTCGCCGCTGACGCCGGTGGGCCGCAGGGACGTCAGCCGGGCCGTGATCCGCTCGGTGCCGCCGATCTCCACGTCCGTCGTGGAGCGGGCCAGGTCCAGGGCCGCGGCGGGCGTGTCGGCGAACCACGGCACGAGATAGCGGACCTGGGAACGCTCGGGCCCGACGACCCGCAGCGCGTCCACACGCACGCCCGCCATGCCGATCTCCGTCGCGCCGATCTCCGTCGCGCCGCCGGCGGTGAGGGCGCCGAGGTACCGCCAGCCCTCGCCCGGCACGCGCGCCTCGACGAAGCCCGTCGCGCCGGGGTCGGTGAGCACGCTGACGTCGGTGAGGGTGCGGGGGCGCGGGAGCAGCACGACGCGGCCGTCCTGCCCGCCGCCGTCCCGCGTGGTGCCGTCGTCCGGCGTGGTCCCCGCGCCGTCCGCGCCGCCGCCGCCCCGTCCGCCCGTGTCCGCCGTGCCCGCGCCGCCGGTCCCCGTGCCGCCGTCCCCGGTCGCGCCGGGGTCCTTCGGGGCTCCCCGGCCGGTGGAGGACTCGTTGCCGAGGCCCGCCCACTGCTCGTACGCCGTGCGGGCCCGCGTCAGGAACGGGTCGAGCACGCCCGTGCCGACCTTCACCTGGCTCGCCGCGAGCTCGCCGCGCAGCCGGTTCAGCGCGCGGTACGCCGTCCACGCCGCCGTCGCGTCACCCCTCGACTGGGCGTCGAGGAGCGCGACGGCCGTCTCGCCGGCCTCGCCGTAGCGCGCCAGCTGCCCGGTCCAGGGCTCCACTTCGGTGGCGATCGGCCGGCCCGCCAGCCGTTCCGGCGTCTCGCGCATCACGGTGAAGGCCGCGCGCAGCCGCCCGGCCGCACGCTCGCCCGCGGCGCGGTCCGTGCCCGTCCACGCCTGCCAGAACGCCTCCAGGAGCGGGCGCAGGTACGCCGACTCCTCGCCGCCGAGGACGGAGGACGCCTCGTTCCCGGCCAGCGCGCGCAGCGCCTCCGCGTCCTGGGCGTTCCCGCCCGCGAGATCCTCGATCGCGGCCTCCCAGGACTCCTGGGGCCGGTAGTCCCGCGGGTTCCACGCGTAGTCGGCCGTCGTGAACAGCGGGATGCGGGAGGCCTCCGCCTGGGGCATCGCGTTGGCGAGCAGCGCCGCCGAACCCGTAGCCACCGCCGGGTCGCGCCCCTGGTAGGGGCCGAGGAACACGCGGTCCTGCGCGTAGTCGTTGACGGGGTAGTTGTCCATGGTGACGAGCCGATGGCTGCCGAACACGGCCTGGGTGCGCGCCAGTTCGCCGCCGGTGATGGTCTTCGGCACGACGCCGATGCCCGTCCAGGCGACCTCGACGCGCTTGTCCAGCGCGGCCGCCAGCTTCCGGCGGTAGTCGGTCGAGCCGTCCTCGTAGTACTCCGTCGGCATCAGGGACAGCGCGGCCACCTCCGGGTGGCGGGCGGCGAGATGCCGGGCCACGGCGTTCGCCACCCGCGCCTGCGCCCTCGCCGCCGCCCCGGGGCCGGAGCCGAACGCGACCGCGTCCTCCTCGCAGTGCCACTCGGTGTAGCTGACGTCCTGGAACTGGAGCTGGAAGGACCGGAATCCGAGCGCCCACATGGCGTCGAGCTTGCGTGTCAGGGCCTTCACGTCGGCGTCCGAGGAGAAGCACATCGCCTGTCCCGGGGCCACCGCCCAGGTCAGCGTGACGTGATTGCGGAGCGCCCGTTCCGCCAGGTCCCGGAAGCGGGCGCGCTCCCCGGCCGGGTAGGCCTCACGCCAGCGCGCCTGTCGGAAGAGGTCGTCGCCGGGCGCGTACACATAGCGGTTCTGCTTGGTCCTCCCCATGAAGTCGAGCTGTGCGAGCCGCTGTTCAGGGGTCCACGGGCTGCCGTAGAACCCCTCGGTGACGCCCCGCGCGGCGGTGCCGGGCCAGTCGCGGACGACGGCACCGGCGATCCGGCCGTCGGCGCCGAGGAGTTGGCCCAGGGTCTGCACTCCGTGGAACAGGCCGTCCTCGCCGACCCCCGCGAGCGCGACCGTGTCCCGGCCGTCGGCGCGGCCGACGGCCAGCCGGTAGCCGCCGGAGGGGAGGTCGGCGCGCGGCGCGGCGCCGAGCGCCGTGAGCGCCCGCTCCAGGGAGCCCGACGCGGCGCGCGTGAGGCCGAAGGTCCCCGCGTCCCGCCCGCCGGTGTCCGCGGCGTCCGTCCCCAGGCGCACCACCAGGGCATGCGCCGGGAGCGCGTCACCGTCGCGCGCCGTCGTGATCGTGCGCGCGCCGGCCCGTCGCAGCAGCGCGCGCAGTGCTTCGAGGGCGTACGGGTCGAGATCGCCGGCCGGGGCGTACGCGTCGACGCTCACGCCGGGGGCGTACGAGGTCAGGGGGACGCCCGGGCCGTACGAACCGGCCGGAGAGCCCGGGCCACCGGAGGTGTCCGGCGCCGGGGTGACCAGGACGACCTCGTCCGTGACGGTGACGGCGGCGCCGTTCGCGCGCAGCGACTGGGGGCGGGGCCAGACGGCGGGCACGGTGCTTCCGGTGGGTTCCTGGTCGCTCCCGGCGGGCACGCGGTCGTCCGCGGAGGCCGCCGGGCCGTGGGGCGCCGCGAGGGCCGCGGGGGCCGTGACGAACGTGCTCGCGACCACGGCGAACGCCAGTGCGGTCGCTCCTTTTCCACGCCCGAGTCGCACGGTTCCCCCTCGTAGCCCGCCATCCCGGCTGCGGCTTCGGTGTGCCGTCGAGCCCACCATTCGGGTGGTGAAGGTGTCAACGAGAGTGGCCGAAGTGCCGGGATTACCCCAGCCTGGAGGCGTGGCCCGGCCCCGCGGGACGGCGACGGAATGTGACCAGGAGCACGTTGTCCGTCCGTGAGCGTCTGCCGTCGCGCCCACGGGGTAGGGCTGCGATGACCGCCCGGTGCATCCGTTTCCGGCACGAACCGCCGGAATGCCCCCGGTCGCCGTATCCGACCTCGACAAGGAGGCCCCCGTGGCCGCATCGGCACACCTGCTCCTGACGGCCCTGTCCGAACGCGCGGCCCAGGCGGCCGTCCCCGGCCCGCGCGCCGGCCGGGCGTCCGCCGAGCCCGAGACCGCCCACCTGTGCCCGCTCGGCTCGGAGAGTGCCTGCTCCGCGGCACCCCTGACCAGCGAACCCCCGCTGCCCGACGCCGAGCCGCTGACCAGTGAGCCGCCGCTCGCGGACGCCGCGCACCTCACGAGCGAGCCCACCTCGACCGGCGCCGCGTCGGGGGTCTGATGGCACCCACCGGGCCCGCCGACCCGCCGCGGACGGCCTCGGAGTCGGCGCCGCGGACGCCCCTGTCCCAGCTCGCCGAACTGCACGGTGTCGCCCCCGAGTACAGCCCGTCCCCCGGCCGCACGGTCGCGGCGCCGGACACCGCGCTCGTCGCGATCCTGGCCGCGCTCGGCGTCGACGCGAGCACCCCGGAAGCCGTCCGGGCGGCTCTCGCGCTGCACGAGGCCGAGACGGCGAGGCGACTGCTGCCGCCGACCCTGGTGTGCTGGGGCGGTCTCGTCCCCGCCGAGGTCGCCGCACTGCCGGACGGCACCCGTCTGAGCGTCACCACCGAACAGGGCGAGTCCCGCGCGTCCGCCGAGAACCTTCCGCCCGGTGTCCACACGCTGCACGCCACCGCCCCCGACGGCCGCGCCGCCGAGACCCACCTCGTCGTCGCCCCCACCCGGCTGCCCGCGCCGCCCGGACGCGCCCACGGCCTGCTCGTCCAGCTCTACTCCCTGCTCTCCCGCCACTCCTGGGGCATGGGCGACCTCGGCGACCTCGCCGAGCTGACCGCCTGGGCGGGACGGGCGCTCGGCGCCGGATTCGTCCAGGTCAACCCGCTGCACGCGGCCGTGCCCGGCGACCCCACCGACCCCTCCCCGTACCGGCCCTCCTCCCGCCGCTTCCCCGACCCGGTGCACCTGCGCGTCGAGGACGTCCCCGAATACCCCTACGCCGAGGACCAGGACCGGCTGCGCACCCTGCGGGAGCGCGCCGAACGGCTGCGCGACTCCGTTCTGCGCAAGGGCGCGCTCATCGACCGCGACGCCGTGTGGGAGCTCAAGCGCGAGGCGCTCGCCGCGGTGCGCGCCGTACCGCTCGGGCCCGGACGGCAGGCCGCGTACGCCGACTTCCTCGCCGAGGAGGGCCGGGCGCTGGAGGACCACGCCACCTGGTGCGCGCTCGCCGAGGTGCACGGCTCCGACTGGCGGAACTGGCCCGTGGCCCTGCGCGACCCCCGCTCGCAGGCGACCGCCCGCGCCCGGGGCGAACTGATGGACCGCGTCGACTTCCACAGCCGGCTCGCCTGGCTCACCGAGGCCCAGCTCGCCCGCGCCCAGCGCTCCGCGCGCGACGCGGGCATGTCCATCGGTCTCGTGCACGACCTCGCCGTCGGCGTCCACCCCGACGGAGCCGACGCCTGGGCCCAGCAGGAGTACTTCGCGGCCGGCATGTCCGTCGGCGCGCCCCCCGACGCCTTCAACGCGCGCGGCCAGGACTGGGGCCTGCCGCCCTGGCGGCCCGACCGGCTCGCCGCCTCGGGCTACGCCCCCTACCGCCGGCTGCTGCGCGCGCTCCTGCGTCACGCCGGCGCCCTGCGCATCGACCACGTCATGGGCCTGTTCCGGCTCTGGTGGATCCCCGAGGGGCAGCCGCCCACCGAAGGCTCGTACGTCCGCCACGACGCCGAGGCGATGCTCGCGATCCTCGTCCTGGAGGCCTCGCGGGCCGGAGCCCTGGTCATCGGCGAGGACCTCGGCACCGTCGAACCCGGGGTGCGCGAGAAGCTCCAGGAACGCGGCGTGCTCGGCACCTCGGTGCTGTGGTTCGAACGCGACTGGGACGGGGACGGCCTGCCCCTGCCGCCCGAGGGCTGGCGCGCCGACTGCCTGGCCACCGCCACCACCCACGACCTGCCCTCCACCGCGGCCCGGTTCACCGGCGAGCATGTCGAACTCCGCGACCGCCTCGGCCTGTTGACCGGCTCCCTCGACGAGGAACGGGCGGCCGCCGCCGCGGACGTCCGGGAGTGGCTGGCGCTGCTCTCCCGGCTCGGGCTGCTGCGCGGTCCGAGCGGCGGGGCGCCCGCCTCGGTGGAGGAGGCCGAGATCCAGGCCGTGCACCGCTTCCTGCTGCGCACCCCGGCCCGGCTGATCGGCGTCTGGCTCCCGGACACCGTCGGCGACCGCCGCCCGCAGAACCTTCCGGGCACCTGGGACGAGTACCCCAACTGGCGGCTGCCCGTCGCCGACGCCGAGGGCCGCCCGGTGACCCTGGAGGAGCTGGCCGCGTCACCCAGGCTGCACGCCCTCATCGACGTGGTGCGGGCGGAGAGCGAGCGCACGGGCGCGTCCGGGAGCCCTCCGGAACAGCCGCCCCGTGCCCCGTGACCTCCGTACGGCACCCCGGGCGCGCGTCCCCGTCGGGTGTTCGCTACGTTTGCACCGTGGACAAGAAGAACGCCCTGCGCGCCGGTGCCCTGGCGGCCGGCACGACGCTGATGATGCTGCTCATGTCGTCCCCCGCGCTCGCGCTGACCCGCGACGACGGCGACGACCCCGGCTCCGGCCTGAGCGTGATCGAGACGCTCGGCCTGTATGTCGCGCTGCCGCTCGTGCTGTTCGGGGGCATCACCGCCCTCGTGATGGTCCTGGACAAGTCCCACAAGCAGCCGAAGCAGGGCTGAGCCCCGCGCACCGACTCTGCGCCGAGGGAGTCCGCGTACCCACGGGTGCGCGGACTCCCTCGCCGCGTTTTCCGGGCCCTCAGCCCCGCCGTACCTCGTACAGGAAGCAGCCGTACTCCACCGCCCGAACGTGGACCAGCGCCACCTCCGGGTCCGCGAACGCCTCCGTGAAGGCCTCGCCGATCGCGGAAGGTGTCCCGACCAGCCGCCCGCCCAGGATGCGTCCCCGGGCCGAATAGCGGCGGACCGTGCGGTGGGCGTTCGTGAACGGGAGGGCGTCCGTGGCCGGGCCCGCGCACTCCTCCGCGTGGATGAAGACCGGGCCCGTCTCGTCGTAGGGACCCGGCTCCGCGCCGGTTTGTGCCGCCCAACGGCGCAACGGGGCGTAGGAGACCAGGCGGACGCGCTCTCCGGGCTCGCTGCGGCGCAGACAGCACCGCAAGGGGGACCCGCCCTCCTCGTCGGTCAGCGGCACGGGCCGGCGGCCCGCGTCGTCGGTGTCGCGGAGCTCCTTCAGAGCGGACGCGCCGATGGGCTGTGCGGTGTACGTCGTCATGTCCCAAGGCTCACGCCCGCGACAGCCCGGCACCGGCGGGAAACGGACATCGCGCTGTGCGCGGGTCCCGTGGAAGGATGGCGCAACCCACACATAACGAGGAGATGACCGCGTGCCTGGCACAAACCTGACCCGCGAAGAGGCGCAGCAGCGGGCGAAGCTGCTCACCGTTGACTCGTACGAGGTCGAACTCGACCTCTCCGGCGCGCAGGAGGGCGGCACCTACCGGTCCGTGACCACGGTGCGCTTCGACTCCGCCGAGACCGGCGCGGAGTCCTTCATCGACCTGGTCGCCCCGGCCGTCCACGAAGTCACCCTCAACGGCGACCCGCTCGACCCCGCCGAGGTCTTCGAGGACTCGAGGATCGCGCTGCCGGGCCTCCTGGAGGGGCGCAACGTCGTCCGCGTCGTCGCCGACTGCGCCTACACCAACACCGGTGAGGGCCTGCACCGGTTCGTCGACCCCGTCGACCAGCAGGCCTACCTCTACACCCAGTTCGAGGTGCCGGACGCCCGCCGCGTCTTCGCGTCCTTCGAGCAGCCCGACCTCAAGGCCACCTTCCAGTTCACCGTGAAGGCGCCGACCGGCTGGACGGTCATCTCCAACTCGCCGACCCCGGAGCCCAAGGACGACGTCTGGGTCTTCGAGCCCACACCGCGGATCTCGACGTACATCACCGCGCTGATCGTCGGCCCGTACCACTCCGTGCACAGCGTGTACGAGAAGGACGGCCAGACCGTACCGCTCGGCATCTACTGTCGCCCCTCGCTCGCCGAGTTCCTCGACTCGGACGCGATCTTCGAGGTCACCCGGCAGGGCTTCGACTGGTTCCAGGAGAAGTTCGACTACGCGTACCCCTTCACGAAGTACGACCAGCTCTTCGTGCCCGAGTTCAACGCGGGCGCCATGGAGAACGCGGGCGCGGTCACCATCCGCGACCAGTACGTCTTCCGCTCCAAGGTCACCGACGCCGCGTACGAGCTGCGCGCCGAGACGATCCTGCACGAGCTCGCCCACATGTGGTTCGGCGACCTGGTCACCATGGAGTGGTGGAACGACCTCTGGCTCAACGAGTCGTTCGCCACCTACACCTCCATCGCCTGCCAGGCCTACCACCCCGACAGCCGCTGGCCGCACTCCTGGACCACCTTCGCCAACTCCATGAAGACGTGGGCGTACCGGCAGGACCAGCTGCCCTCCACCCACCCGATCATGGCCGAGATCCGCGACCTCGACGACGTGCTCGTCAACTTCGACGGCATCACGTACGCCAAGGGCGCCTCCGTCCTCAAGCAGCTCGTCGCCTACGTCGGCATGGACGAGTTCTTCCGCGGCGTCCAGGCCTACTTCAAGGCCCACGCCTTCGGGAACACGCGCCTGTCCGACCTGCTCGGCGCCCTGGAGGAGACCTCCGGACGCGACCTCGGCACCTGGTCGCAGAAGTGGCTCCAGACCGCCGGCATCAACATCCTGCGCCCGGAGATCGAGACCGACGCCCAGGGCGTCGTCACCGCGTTCGCCATCCGCCAGGAAGCCCCCGCGCTGCCCGCCGGCGCCCAGGGAGAGCCCACACTGCGCCCGCACCGCATCGCGGTCGGCCTCTACGAGTTCGACGGCGGCAGCGGCAAGCTGGTGCGCGACGAGCGCATCGAGCTGGACGTGGACGGGGAGCTGACCGCCGTACCGCAGCTCCTCGGCAAGCGCCGCCCCGACGTGATCCTGCTCAACGACGACGACCTGTCGTACGCCAAGGTCCGCCTCGACGAGGACTCCCTCGCCTTCGTCACCGAGCACCTCGGCGACTTCGAGTCCTCCCTGCCGCGCGCCCTGTGCTGGGCCTCGGCCTGGGACATGACCCGCGACGCGGAACTCGCCGCCCGCGACTACCTGGCCCTGGTGCTGTCCGGCATCGGCAAGGAGTCCGACATCGGTGTCGTGCAGTCGCTGCACCGCCAGGTCAAGCTCGCGATCGAGCTGTACGCCGACCCGGCCGCCCGCGAGGCGCTGCTCACCCGCTGGACGGACGCGACGCTCGCCCACCTGCGCGCGGCCGAGGCCGGCGGCGACCACCAGCTCGCCTGGGCGCGCGCCTTCGCGGCGACCGCGCGCACGCCGGAGCAGCTCGACCTCCTGGAGGCGCTGCTCGAAGACCGCGAGACCATCGAGGGCCTCGCCGTCGACACCGAGCTGCGCTGGGCGTTCGTCCAGCGGCTCGCGGCCGTCGGACGCTTCGACGAGGCGGAGATCGCCGCCGAGTACGAGCGCGACAAGACCGCCGCCGGCGAGCGGCACGCGGCCACCGCCCGCGCCGCCCGGCCCACCGAGGAGGCGAAGGCCGAGGCGTGGGCCTCGGTCGTCGAGTCCGACAAGCTCCCGAACGCCGTGCAGGAAGCGGTCATCGGCGGCTTCGTGCAGGCCGACCAGCGTGAGCTGCTCGCCCCGTACACGGACAAGTACTTCTCCGTGGTCAAGGAGATCTGGGACGCCCGCTCGCACGAGATCGCGCAGCAGATCGCGACGGGCCTCTACCCGGGCATCCACATCTCCGAGGAGACCCTCGCCAGGACGGACGCGTGGCTGGCCTCGGCCGAGCCCAACGCCGCCCTGCGGCGCCTCGTCTCGGAGTCCCGCTCGGGTGTCGAGCGCGCCCTGAAGGCGCAGGCGGCGGACGCGCGCGCGGCCACCGCCTAGGAACGGACGGGAACGGACAGACCCCGAGGGGGCGGGCACCGGCCGGTGCCCGCCCCCTCGGGCGTGTGGCGGACACGACCGCCCCCTCGGGCGGGTCGTGGACGCGGGTGTCAGCCCTCGTTGAGCTCGGCCGCCACCAGCTCCGCGATCTGGACCGCGTTCAGCGCGGCACCCTTGCGGAGGTTGTCGTTGGAGATGAACAGCGCGAGACCGTTCTCGGCCGTCTCGTCCGTCCGGATGCGGCCGACGTACGAGGCGTCCTTGCCGGCGGCCTGGAGCGGGGTCGGGATGTCCGAGAGGACGACGCCCGGGGCGCCGCCGAGGAGCTCGGTGGCGCGCTCGGCGGAGATCGGGCGGTCGAAGCGGGCGTTCACCTGGAGGGAGTGGCCGGAGAACACCGGGACGCGCACGCAGGTGCCGGAGACCTTGAGGGCGGGGATCTCCAGGATCTTGCGCGACTCGTTGCGCAGCTTCTGCTCCTCGTCCGTCTCGTTCAGACCGTCGTCGACGATCGAACCCGCGAGGGGGAGCACGTTGAAGGCGATGGGGCGCTTGTAGACCTGCGGCTCGGGGAAGTCGACCGCCTCGCCGTCGTGGGTCAGCCCGTCGGCCTCGCCGACGACCTTCAGCGCCTGGCCGTGCAGCTCCGCCACACCGGCGACACCCGAACCGGACACCGCCTGGTAGGTGGCGACGACGAGCGCCTGGAGGCCCGCCTCCTCGTGCAGCGGCTTCAGGACCGGCATCGCGGCCATCGTCGTGCAGTTCGGGTTGGCGATGATGCCCTTGGGACGGTCGGCGATCGCGTGCGGGTTCACCTCGGAGACGACGAGGGGGACCTCGGGGTCCTTGCGCCAGGCGGAGGAGTTGTCGATCACGACGGCGCCCTGGGAGGCGACCTTCTCGGCCAGCGCCTTGGAGGTGGCCCCGCCCGCCGAGAACAGCACGATGTCCAGGCCCGAGTAGTCCGCCGTGGAAGCGTCCTCCACCGTGACCCCGTCGACGACCGTCCCGGCCGAACGGGCCGAGGCGAACAGACGCAGCTCCTCGACCGGGAAGTCCCGCTCGACGAGGATCTTGCGCATGGCTGTGCCGACCATACCGGTGGCTCCGACGATTCCGACCCTCACGGCGACTCCCTTGACGTGCGTTCTTCGTGGTCCAGCGCTTCCATGATGCGTCTCACCCGGGCCCGCGTGTCCAATCCTTTCGTCGCGCGGCTCACAGCGTGGGACACGGACCCACGCGCCCGGGAGCCCGATCCTGCGGCGGCCGGGCGCGTGGGTACGAAGAAATCGCCCGGTGACACGGGGGAACCGCAAGCCGTACGGTGCGTCCCGGTCACGGATCCGGACCCGGTGTGACGTACGACTCGAACGCGGCCGAACGTTTTCACCCGCGCCGGCGTCGTAGAGGGGACGCGGGGAGGGGAGGGGTGGCTGTGCTGCGCAGAAAGCCACGTCGGGCATCGGGGGCGGACGATCCCCTGGACGCGACGCAGGAACGCCGGGTGCGGGCGGTGCTCGCGCTCGGTGGGGTGCCGCAGACGGACCTGCCGGACGGGGTACAGCAGGTCCGGCTGCGGCTGCTGGAGCGGGCCGCCAAGGGGGACGAGGCGCCGCGCGACGTGTCGGCCTGGGCGGCGGTCGTCGCCTCGAACCTTGCGATGGACTGGCACCGGGCCAAGCGCCGGCAGGAGCGGCTGGGCGAGCGGCTCGCCTCGCTGCGCCAGTTGGAGCAGCCCTCCGACGAGGAGTCCAGCGTGCTCTCGCTGGCCGTCGCCCAGGGCCTGGACGAACTGCCCGACGCCCAGCGCCAGGTCCTCGTCCTGCGGTTCTACGCCGACCTGCCGGTGCGGGACATCGCCGACGAGCTCGGCATACCCGAGGGCACGGTCAAGAGCAGGCTGCACACGGCGGTCCGCGCGCTGCGCGCCCGCCTGCACGAGGACGAGGTGGTGTGACGTGGCCGAGTACGAAGGTGTGGACGCGCTGCTGGCCGCGATCACGGACGCCGAACTGCCCGAGGGCGCTCGCGACGACGTCGTGTTCATGGCCGAGCACCGGTCGGCCGCCGCGGACGTGGACGTGCTCCGGGAACAGTTGGTCGTCATCGGTGACGCGCTGGCGGACGCCGGGAGGACCGCCGATCCGGCCCGCGGGGCCCGGAACTCCAGGGGGGCCAGGAGGCCCCGGGGGCCGCGGAGGTCGGGCGACGGGCGTCCGGGCGGCGCCCCGGGGAAGCGCTCCGGGTATCGGCGCGCGCTCGTCGTCGGGGCCGGCGCCCTGGCCGCGGCCGCGGTGGCCTCGATGGTCGTCGGGCTGGGCTGGCTGGTCACGCAGGGCGGAGCGGGCGGGGCGGACAAGACGAACTCCGCGGACGCCAAGGTGCAGGACAGCGGCGGCTCGGGCTCGCTCAGCGCCCCCGGCTACATCGCCTGCTCCCGGCTCATCGCGGAGGGCACGGTCACGAAGGTGGCCGCGGTCCCCGGCACCGCGCGGGACCGGATCACCCTGGACGTCTTCCACTACTACAAGCCGGCCACGGGCGAGAAGGAGGTCACCTTCCTGATGGACCGGGACGTCGACCCGCGGCTGCGCCGGGGCGACGAGGTGCTGGTCGCCATCCAGCGGCACGCCTCGACACCCGACATCTGGACCACGGGGGAGCAGCAGATCGCCCGCGACCGCTCCTGGATCGTCAAGGCGCTGCCCGAGTCCCGGGGCATGACGTGCGAGCAGTGACACCGGGCGCCGGCCGGTCCGGGTGAATGCCCGGCTCCCGGGCCGGCGGCCGGTCCGGCGGGCCGGGGGCACGCGAGAGGGCGGGCGTCCGTCGCCGGACGCCCGCCCCGGGTTCCCGGGCCGCTCGCGCGGCCGGGGGTCACACCGTTACGGCGTGACCTTCTCGATCTTCACGCTGCCGATGCCCGCGGCCGTGCCGCGCGCGTTCACGAGCTGGACCTGACCGAAGAACTCGCGTCCCTCGGGCGCCGCCGCGGCGGCGGTGACCGAGCCGGACACCGTGGCCGAGGCGCCGGTGGCGAGCTTCACCGGGGTGGAGTCGTCGACCGTGACCGTGCCGAGCGCGCTGGAGAAGAACACGTCCCGGTAGTCGTAGGCGGTCGAACCCGACGGGACCGCGTAGCCCGCGACCTCGATGGTGTACGTCCCGGCGGCCGGGTCGGCGATGGAGACGGCCTCCTCCGAGTCACCGTCCGCGGACTGTCCGACGACGGTCCCGGCGGCGTTCTTCACCGTCAGGTCGAGGTCGGCGGCGTTGTCCGAGACGTTGCCGATGGCCACGTCGAGCGACGCGGCGC
Source organism: Streptomyces sp. NPDC096324 (assembly GCF_044763015.1). NCBI lineage: Bacteria > Bacillati > Actinomycetota > Actinomycetes > Kitasatosporales > Streptomycetaceae > Streptomyces > Streptomyces sp. NPDC096324. The sequence goes on from NZ_JBIWFK010000003.1 coordinate 444,060, forward strand.
CCGCGGGCACCTCGACCGTGGTGGTCTGGGTCACGCCCTCGGTGATGGTCGGCCGCGCGTTCTTGGAGGAGCCGAGCGGACCGCCCCGCAGCTTGCCGTCGATCGCGGCGAAGTTGTTCGTCACCTTCCAGGAGGCGGTGGCCGGGGTGCCGACCTTGGCCTCGGGGACGGTCACGACCGCCGGGTCGAAGGCCGCGCCGAGCACGGCGACGTCCAGCTTGTACGGGTTGTCGAGCAGCGGCGAGGTGCGGCGCGCCTCGACCTCGATCTCCCAGACACCGGGCTGCGGGTCGGCGTACGAACGCACGTCGGGCTTGCAGCCGTTGCCGTCGAGGTAGTTGTTGTAGCAGTACGGGGTGCTGGTGTTGTCGACCGGGACGCCGTACGGGTGGATCGCGATGAACCGGGTCTGGCTCTTGTCCTTGAGCCCGCCGATCGCGACCTCCAGGGACGTGGCGCCCTCGGGGACCGTCACGAAGTACGAGGTGGTGCTGTTGCGCTGCACCGAACTCGACTTGGCGTAGGTGTACTTGAGCGGCGACGAGACGACGACGGTCGACAGGATCTGCTTGTCGACGCCCTCGGTGCGCGGGTCGTCGACCTCGAGGATCGCGCTCTTGAGCCCGGCGGACTCCGGCGCGGCCTGGACCTTGACGGTGACCGGCTGGTTCAGCGGGAGGTTCACCTCGTCCTTGCCGAGGATCCGGAAGGTGCCGGAGGCGTTGTTCGCGAAGGACAGCTCGTGCCGGACCGGCCGGTCCGCGCCCGAGGTACGCGTGACGGTGATGTCGTACGTCTTGCGCTGCCCGGCCTTGAGGCCGCCCTCGCGGTCGTACAGGCCGGTGCCGAAGCCCGGCGTCTTCAGCGCGTAGTCGATCGCGGTGTCGACCGGTGCCTTCACGGTGTAGTCGTGGGCGGTGGCGCCGTCCTTGATCGAGTCCCAGGCGTCACCGATGTTGATGAGGCCCGCGCCCTCCTCGTACGCCTGAACGCCCTTGATGTGGTCGGCGGTCGACGTCAGCGCGGTGCGCAGGGTGGCCGGGGTGAGGCTGATGCCCTTCTGCTTCGCCGCGCTCAGCAGCAGCGCCGAGGCGCCCGCGGCCTGCGGGGAGGCCATCGAGGTGCCCTGGAGCATCGAGTAGCCGGCCGGAAGGGTGTAGCCCGCCTCGGCGACCGGGGAGCCCGGCAGCCAGGTCTGGGTGGAGTTGATGGAGGCGCCGGGCGCGCTCAGGGTCGGCGTGAAGCCGCCGTCCTCACGCGGGCCGCGCGAGGAGAAGGGCAGCATCGCGTACTTCTTCTCCACCTGCGAGCCGTAGTTGGCGGCCCACGTCTCCTTGGAGATGGTCGCGCCGACCGAGATGACCTTGTCGGCCAGGCCGGGGTCGCCGATGGTGTTCGCGCCGGGTCCTGAGTTGCCCGCGGAGATCACGAGCTGGACGCCGTAGGTGTCGATGAGACGCGTGTAGAGCTCGGAGCGCGCGTTGTTGCCGTCGTTGAGCGCGGGCAGGCCGCCGATGGACATGTTGACGATGTCCACACCGCGGTTGGCGACGAGGTCGATCATGCCCTCGGTGAGCGCCACGTTGGTGCAGCCGCCGGTCCAGGTGCAGGCACGGGAGGAGACGATCTTCGCGCCGGGCGCGGCGCCGTTCATCTTCCCGCCGAACAGGCCGTTGGCGGAGGTGATGCCCGCGACGTGCGTACCGTGCTCGGACTCGATGACGCCGATGTTGACGAAGTCGGCCTTCTTGCCGACCCAGGTCCCGCCGTACGGGTCCATGGGTACGTCCTTGCGGATCTCCACGACGAACGGCTGCCGCTCGACGACGTCCGTCGCCGGGTTGTCGGTGCCGAAGTAGCCGATCTGGAAACCGTCCTTGTACGGCTTCATCGGCGTGTCGTCGGTGAAGTCGCCGTTGTTGTTCAGGTCGACGGTGACCGTGCCGCCCGCCGGGTCGTAGAGCACGCCCCACACGTCGGTGGTGTCGCCGTCGCGGTTCGCGTCGCCCGCGGCGTCGCCGCCCGCGGTCGCCGACTCCCGGAACGTGCTGATCTCGTACGAGCCCGCCGGCGCCGTCCACGTCCGGCCGCTGTACGTGAAGGTGGGCCCGGCCACGGGGGTGACCATCGGGCGCCAGGTCGCGTCGCTGTCGAGGATCGGGTCGGTCGAGGTGACCCAGTCGACGATCTTGCGCTCTCCGGTGGTGGTCTTCTGGAGGGCGGGGTGGCCCAGGTCGACGCCGGAGTCCAGGATGCCGATGGTGATGCCCCGGCCGTCCGCCTTCGGGTGGTCCTTGACGAAGTCGACCGCGCCCGTCTCGAAGGAGGGGTTGTACGGGTTCTCGGCGGGGGTCTTCTTGCCGGGACCCGAGTAGGTGGCGGCCGTGGAGGTGTTGCTGCCGTGCTTGGCCGTGTCGGCGCTCGGGGTCGGGTCGTCCAGCGCGATCTCCTGGCGCAGGTCGATCCCGTGCACCGAGGACAGCTTCGCGGCGGCGGCGATGGCCGAGTCCGCCCTGCTCGTCGGGACGGTGGCGCGGACGTAGCCGAGCTTGTCGTAACTGCGGCCCACCGAGCCGCCCTTGACCGCGTCCAGCTCCTTGGCGACCTGCTCGGTCTGGCCGGGAGCCGTCGCGATCATCATCGTGACGTTCTTGTCGCCGTTGGCCTTGGCCTCGGCGAGGAGGTCGGCGTCGGTCGAACCGAGTTTGGCGGCGGCGGACTTGGTGCCCGGGTCGGCCGTGGGCGCGCCCGTGTCCGCGGAGAAGGCCATGGGTATCGGCCCGGCCGCGGAGAGCGCGGCCACCAGGCCCGCTGCCATGGCCAGACGGGCCACGCGTCTCGCGCCCGATATAGGTGCGCGCTGAGGGTCGGAGGTCATCTGCATCCCTTGTAGGTAAAGGAACGAGCGTGGAACGGCCGGTTCCGGCGGTTCTTGTGGCACCGGTCGCATCAGTCCGGAATGTGGACCCGGATGACCGCTCAGCTTTGCTCAAGGGGCAGTTGTTTGGGGAGAGTTGACCAAGCAAGGATGGACGCATGGCGTACTCCCGCCATGCGTCATGCCGTCGATGGCGGGCTATGAGGGCATATCCCGGACGGCTCGGATGTCTCTCTTTGTCGATTCAGCTCTCTTTTGTGCGCGCGTAGTGGCGGGACGCCTTCGCGCGGTTACCGCAGGCCGCCATCGAGCACCAGCGGCGGGTGCCGTTGCGCGAGGTGTCGAAGAAGTGCAGGACGCAGGCCTCGTGGGCGCAACGGCGAATGCGGTCCGGGGCGGCCTGGAGCAGCTCCAGGTAGTCGCGCGCGGCGAGCCAGGCCGGGCCCCAGGAGGGGTCGTCGAACTCCGGTGTCCCGCCGGGTCCCCGGCCGGTCAGGGTCAGCCGGACGCGTCCGTGCGCGAGGACGGCGTCGACGCGGGCGACGGCCTCGGCCGGGAAGCGGGAGTCCTCTTCGCCGGCCTGTCCGTGGGGGGTGTCGACGGCGGCGCGCAGGGCGTCGCGGGCTTCGAGCGTGTGCCGCAGGACGGTGTCGTCGGCCGGGAAGTCGAGCCCGTTGCCCGTCAGCCACACCGCGAGACCCCCGGTGTCGGCCAGCAGGTCCCGCACCGCGCCCTCGTGGACCCAGCGGGTGTTGAGCAGGTCGAGCGAGACCGGCTCGCCGGTGAGCGGGCGGGGGTCGGGGCTGGTGGACATGGGGTCTCCCTTCACGGCTAACTACTCAAGGGTAGGTCACCGGTTGACGCGCTCGATTCTAACCTCTAATGTCGATAGCAAGGGTTAGTTTCTCGATGGGGCTGCCAACGGCGGAAGGCACTGCCGTGACGCCGCGCACCGGACTGGAGATCTTCGAGGCGAGCGGCGCCGGGGAGGCGCCGGCACCGAACGCGTCCCCACCGACCTGCGGTTTCTTCCAGTACCTGGAGTCGTCATGACGTATCACTCCGGTTCGCGGGCCGTCCAGGACCGGGTCGGCGTCCGGGACCTCGCCGATCATGTGGGCCGGGCCGTCGGCCAGGGCATCCGGCCCGTGGCCGCCGCGTTCCTGGAACTCCAGCCCATGCTGGTCGTCGGCGCGGCGGCCCCGGAGAGCGGCACACCGCCCGAGCGCGAGGCCGCCCCGGCGGGAGGCGGCGGTGTGTGGGCCTCGCTGCTCACCGGCGAGCCGGGATTCGTGCGGGCCACCGGCGCCCGGCGGATCTCGGTCGTGGGCGGCCTCCCGGCCGGCGATCCGCTCACCGGCGCGCTCGCCACCCCGGGCACCGCCGTCGGCACCATCGCGCTCGACCCGCGCACCCGTCGCCGCTTGCGCCTCAACGGCCGGGTCCGGCCGACCCCGCGCGGCTTCGCCGTCGAGGCCGACCAGGTCTTCGGCAACTGCCCCAAGTACCTCCAGCAGCGGCGGACGTACGAGACGGTGACCGGCCGGGCGCCGGGCGTTCCCCGGCGCGGCAGGGAACTCACCCCCTCCCAGCGGGAGTTCGTCGAGACCGCCGACACCTTCTTCCTCGCCACGGTCCACGCGCACGGCGCCGACGCCAGCCACCGCGGCGGCAACCCCGGCTTCGTACGCGTCGAGGCACCCGGTGAACTGAGCTGGCCCGACTACCCCGGGAACTCCATGTTCCTGACCCTCGGCAACCTCGCCGCCGATCCGCGCGCCGGTCTCCTCTTCCTGGACTGGACCTCGGGAGCGGTGCTCCAGCTCACCGGCACGGCCCGCACCGAATTCGCCCCCGACGGCGAACGGACCGTCCGCTTCACCCTCGCCGAGGCCGTCGAGACGCCCGCCGCCAGCCCGCTGCGCTGGTCCGCGCCCGCCTACTCGCCGGCGAATCCGTGAAGGGGCTTCCGATCCGTTAACGGGCCGACGAATCCGTGAACGGCCGGGCGGAGCCCCCGGATCCACCTCCCCTACCCCGCAGAATGAACACGGAGTGACCGTCCACCGGCCGTTCGGACAGGACTCCATGGACGTCCAGGGTGCGCGCAGATCGACGTACGGCGATCGGCGTCACCCGTTGCCGCCCAGTTAACGCGCAGGTCATCCCCAATGCCAACGATCCAGTACGAGCGGGGAGTTCACCGGTCGAGCCCCCCGCGGCCACTGCCGACGCGTTCGCACTCGGGGAGACCGCGCCATGCCGCGCATACGCTCTGTCGCCACCGTACCCGCCCTCAACCGCCGCACCCTGCTGGCCGCCACCGGAGCGGTGTCCCTCTCCGCCGGGATCGGTCTGGCCCTGCGCCCGCAGTCCCCGGCGCACGCGTCGACGGCCGCCCAGGCGCCCGTCGCCGACTCCGTCGCCCACGCCGAGGGCGGGGCGGCCACCACCGGCCCGAGTGGCCCGGCCGCGCTCGCCCCGTACACCCGCGGCACGACCCTGGGCTCCGTCGCCACCCCGCGCTCCGGCCCGACCGGATACCGCAGACTCGGTGACGGCGCCGGCTGGAAGCGCGTCGTGCGCGACGAACTGGCCGCGCCCAAGACGGGCCGAGCCGACCGTCGCACCGCGCTCGCCGCGTTCGTGCAGCTCACCGACCTGCATCTGATCGACGCCCAGCACCCGCTGCGCCTCGAGTACCTGCGCTCCCAGAACAAGAGCGCCTGGCGTCCGCAGGAGACGCTGACCGTCGCGGGCGCCATCTCCCTGATCGAGCGGGTCAACTCCCTGCACGGAGCCCCCGCCACGGGAACCCCGCTGCACTTCGTCATGACCACCGGGGACAACACCGACAACAACTCCACGACGGAGCTGGAATGGTTCCTGAAGGTCATGAGCGGCGGCCGCGTCACCCCCAACAGCGGTGACCCGCGGCACTACGAGGGCGTCCAGGCCAGCAATCTGAAGACCTACTGGCAGCCCGACGCCGCCCTGCGCGATGCCGACAAGCAGCTCGGCTTCCCGCGCATCCAGGGCTTCCTGGAGGCGGCCATCCGCGAGCTGCGCAGCCCCGGCCTGAAGCTGCCCTGGTACTCCACCGTCGGCAACCACGACGCGCTCCCGCTCGGCTGCTACGGATCGCGCGGCGACTCCTACCTCACCGAGTTCGCCGTCGGCGGCAAGAAGCTGATGTCGCTGGGCTCGGCGGAGGCCACCACGTTCGCCAAGACGATCAAGAACGGCAGCAGCCCCAAGGGCGCCGCCTTCCACGACCTGCTCAGGGCGCACACCCGCGAGATGCGCTCGGTCACGCCCGACGAGAAGCGCGCCCCGTTCACCCCTGCCGAGTACGTCAAGGCGCACCTCGACCCGGCGTACACCGGACCGGGCCCGAACGGCCACGGCTACTCCTCCGCGAACCTCTCCGCGGGCACCCAGTACTACACGTTCCGGATCTCCGGGGACGTCCTCGGGATCAGCCTGGACACCACCGACCCCGGCGGCCACTACGAGGGTTCCATCGGCACGGCGCAACTGCGCTGGCTGGAGCGGACGCTGCGCGAGAACGCGGACTCGTACGTCATCGTCTTCAGCCACCACACCAGCAAGACGATGCGCAACACCCACGCCGACCCCGCCCACCCGACCGAGCGGCGGCACGGCGGTGCCGAGGTCGTCGCCCTGCTCGCCCGCTTCAGCAACACGCTGGCCTGGGTGAACGGACACACCCACAGGAACGAGATCATCCCGCACGCCGCCTCCGGCAACCGTTCCTTCTGGGAGATCTGCACCGCCTCCCACGTCGACTTCCCCCAGCTCGCCCGGGTCGTCGAGCTGGTGGACAACAAGGACGGCACGCTCTCGCTGTTCACCACCCTCATCGAGTCCGCGGCCCCGCACGCCACGGACTTCTCCGACCTCAGCCAGACGGGCCTCGCGGCGCTGTACCGCGAGCTCTCCCTCAACGCCCCCGGCTCCCGCACCGACCTGTCGGGCACCTCACGCGACCGCAACACCGAACTGATCCTGAAGAAGGGCTGAAAAGGGATCAACCCGCACTGTCCGGGCAACCCGCCGGCGTGCCCTCGTGTCCCACCCCCCGACCGAGTCCCACAGCGAGACGGGGAAGACATGAGGGTTCGTACGGCACTGGTGGGGGCGATCGCCGCGGGGATCGCGGTGACGCAGGCGGGCATCGCGGCGGCGGCGCCCGCGAAGGACGGCCACGCGGCGACACGCCAGGCCCTGGAAACGGCCGTGCACGACGGTGTGCCCGGGGTGACGGCGACGGCCGTGGACCCCCGCAGCACCTGGTCGGCCACCGCGGGCATCGGAGATCTGCGGACCGGCGCACCGCGGTCCACGGCCGACCGCTACCGCGTGGGCAGCATCACCAAGACGTTCATCTCCACCGTCCTGCTCCAGCTGGAGGCGGAGGGCCGGCTGTCCCTGGACGACACCGTGGACACCTGGCTGCCCGGCGTGGTGCGCGGCAACGGCAACGACGGCACCGGGATCACCGTCCGCCAACTCCTCAACCACACCAGCGGGATCTTCAACTACACGGCCGACGACGGCTTCGGCGCCACGTATCTCACCAAGGACGGATTCCTGCGGCACCGCTACGACACGCTGACCCCCGAACAACTCGTCGCCGTCGCCCTGTCCCACGAGCCGGACTTCGCGCCGGGCACGTCCTGGAACTACTCCAACACCAACTACGTCCTGGCCGGCATGGTGATCGAGAAGGTCACCGGCCGTTCCTACGCCTCGCAGATCCACGACCGGATCATCAAGCCCCTCAACCTGCACGCCACTTCACTGCCGGGCACCCGGGTGACGGTCCCCGGGGCGCACAGCAGGGCGTACTCCAAACTGGCCGGGACCACGACGGGACCGACCTACGACGTCACCGCCCTGAACCCCTCCTGGGCATCCTCCGCGGGGGAGGTGATCTCCGACAGCGCCGACCTGAACCGCTTTTACACCGCACTCCTGCGCGGCAGGCTCCTGCCGCGCGAGCAGCTCAAGGAGATGAAGTCGACGGTCCGCATCGACGGCGTCCCGGACGGCGGCTACGGCCTCGGCCTCGTGGAGCTGAAACTGAGCTGCGGCGTCCGGGTCTGGGGCCATGACGGCGGCATCCACGGCTCGTCCACCGTGGCCCTCACCACCGCGGACGGCCGCCGTTCCCTCGCCTTCAACTTCAACGGCGACTGGGCGGGCGACAGCCTGGCGATCGTGGAGGCGGAGTTCTGCGGGACACGGCCGACCGGGACGAGCCCGTCCCGGGACCGCTCCGAGAAGGCGCCCCAAAGCCTCTCCCCGGGCCTCTCCCCGGCCCTGTCCGACCGGCTCTAGCCGGCGGCTCCGGCGGCGAAGCTCACGTTCGCCGTCTCGACGGTGTCCCCGCGCCGGCCGGGCGCGCGCTGCTCCCTCCAGTACAGATTGGTGTGGGCGACGACCTCGGCCGGGGTGGGGGCGCCGTACGCGGTGAGGTCCTCCGTGGTGTGGGCGTCGCCGACCAGCGTGACGTCGTACCCCCGGGTGAAGGCGCTGTGGAGCGTGGAGCGGACGCACATGTCGGTCTGGGCGCCGGTGACCACGACATGGCCGACGGCACGCTCGGCGAGCAGGTCCTCCAGACCGGTGGCCTCGAAGGAGTCGCCGTAGTTCTTGTGGACCACGGGCTCCGCCTCCTCGCGGACCAGCTCCGGCACGTACTGCCAGGACTCGCTGCCGTACTTCATGTGATCGTCGGAGTGCTGCACCCAGATCACCGGCACGGCCTCGGCGCGAGCTCTGGCGACGAGCGTGTCGATGTTCGCGATCACCCCCGCGAGGTCGTGGGCGCCGTCCACCGCTCCGTGCTGCATGTCGATCACCAGCAACGCTGTGTTCGGGCGGTCGGGCAGGGTCGTCATCACGCTCTCCTGTCTTCGGTCCGGCTGGGCACGGCAGGCGCGTCCGTCCAGGGAACTCCTGCTCGCCCCACAGTAGATCCGGGCACTGACAACGCCACCGGAAACCGGGAGGGGGCCCGCGAGAACGGCTCGCGGGCCCCTCCCTCCCCTCCGGGCGCGGCCCTGTCCGTCACGACCGGGGCAGCACCACGACATACGCGGCCGGATCACGGTCGTTCGCGGCCATGAGCGCGGTCCTTACGATCGTGGCCTGCTGCTCCATCGCGTCCCTGAGCTTCCGCGGGGTGATGTGGACGACGGTGACGCCGAGCCGCTCCAGATGCTCGCGCCTGCGGGTCCGCTCGGACGCCCGGACGTCGTCCGCTTCCTGGAGGGGGGGCCGGGTCTCCAGCTCGACCGCCACCGCCTGCTCGGGCCAGTACGCGTCGAGCGCACCGAGGTGCGGGCCTCCGGGCAGCCGCAGCTCGACGTTCCAGACCGGGTCGGGCAGCCCGTGTTCGAAGACCATCCGGTACAGCCGGTTCTCCGCGATCGCCCTGCCCTCCGCCACCAGCGAGTCCACGGCGTCCACCACGTACGGGCGGTCGAGCAGCCGGGCGGCCGTCAGCTCCTCCACGACCGAGCGCGGTTCGCAGTAGCCGCGGCGCACCGCCTCCGTCAGCAGCGCGCGCACGGCCTCCGCGTCGGTCAGCTCCGCGACCGCGTCGGCCAGCGCGCGGGGGACGGCGGCCACCGGCACTCCGGCCACGAACACGGGCGCCGGCAGCACGGTCGTCCGCACGATGCGGACACAGCCGGCCGAGCGCAGCCGGCGCAGCCGGGGGACGAGCACGTCGATCGTGCCGAGGGAGGGCAGCGGCGGGGCGCAGGAGAAGCCGTGCAGGGCCAGCGCCGCCAGGCCGGTGATCAGCGCGTCCGCGGAGGGCCGGTGGGCGCGCGGTTCCGGGGAGCCGGGCTGGGCGGGGACGCGGGGCGCCGTGCGGGCGGAGGGGGGACGGGCGGTGTAGAGCAGCGCCGCGTGCAGCCGCTCCTCGGGCGTGGGTGGTCCCGGACGCAGCAGGAAGACGCCGGGAAGGAGCCGCTGCCAGGGCCCGCCGGGCCGGCACCGCTCGTTCGCGTCCGCGGCCGTCACGCCGTTCTCGCGCAGCCGGGCGGTGGTCAGGACCCGCTCCCGTACGGGGGACGAGGGGCGGAGGGCGCGGGGGGAGATGGGGGTGCTGTGACTCATGGTCCGGGGTTTTCCGCCGGGAAGCCGTCTTCTAACGGCTGTTACCCGCCCGTCGGCGAATCGGGACAACCACTCCCGGACGCACGCGCGTTCGGCCGAGGAAAGACGCTGGTCCGGGCGCGTGTTAATAGGGGTTACGGCTCTGAATACCTGCATCTCGTAACCAGTGCGCGGATCGGATCAGTCAACCAATGCGTGGATCGGATGAGTCCACCGAGTCGCGGATCGGATGAGTCCACCGATGCGTGGATCGGACGAGTCCATCGATGTGCGCATCGGGTCAATCGCCCCTGCGCTCTTCGGATCAGTACACCGGGGACGGCCCACCGGGGCGCTTCACCGGGGACGGCACCGGGTCTCATCACCGGTCGACGCGGCGGTCCGGTCCGCCGGAGACGCCACCGTCCGGCCCGGCGCGCCGAGGAGGGCACCGGACGCCCGTGGCGCCGGTGCCCTCCTCGGTCGGGTCCGTTCGGGCGGGTGATCAGCCCGCGGCGGCGATGTCGCGGGCCTGCCCCCGCAGCGCCCGCGCCAGATCGTCCCGCGACTCCAGCACCAGCCGGCGCAGCGCAGGCGGCGCGTCCTCGTGCGCCGCGAGCCAGGCGTCCGTCGCGGCCAGGGTCTCCGGGGAGTCCTGGAGCGAGGGGAACAGCCCCCTGACCACGTCCATGCCGATCTGGATGGACCGCTCCGCCCAGACACGGTCGATGGCGGCGAAGTACTTCGCGGTGTACGGCTCCAGCAGGTCCCGCCGGGACGGCTGGCCGAAGCCGGAGATCGTCGCCTCGACGAGGGCGTTGGACAGCGCGTCGGACTCCACGACGGCCGCCCAGGCCTGCGCCTTGACCGCGGCCGAGGGCCGGGCGGCCAGACAGCGGACCTGGTGCCGCTTCCCGGACGCCGTGTCGTCACGGGCGAGTTCGGCGGCGAGGACCGACTCGTCGGCGGCGCCCCGCGCGGCCAGCGGCTCCAGGAACGCCCAGCGCAGCTCCTGGTCGACGTCGAGACCGTCGATCTTCGCCGTCCCTTCCAGCAGACCCTGGAGGAGCTGGAGATCGGCCTCGGAGGAGGCGACGGCGGCGAAGAAGCGGGCCCAGGCGAGCTGGTGCTCGCCGCCCGGCTCGGCGAGCCTCAGTTCCCTCAGCGCGCCCTCGGCGAGCAGCGCTCCGCCCTCCTCGCGCCAGTCGGGCGCCGCGTAGTTCACGAGCGCGGAGTTCGCCCAGGCCTGCAGCATCTGAAGGACGCCGATGTCGGACTCGCGGCCCGCGAAACGCAGCACCAGGGCGATGAAGTCCCGGGCGGGCACGATCGCGTCGCGCGTGAGGTTCCACAGCGCCGACCAGCACAGCGCCCGCGCGAGCGGGTCGGTGATCTCGCCGAGGGCGTCCCGCAGCGTGGCGAGCGAGCCCTCGTCGAAGCGGATCTTGCAGTACGTGAGGTCGTCGTCGTTGACCAGGACGAGCGCCGGGGCCTCCGCGCCCGCGAGCTCGGCGACGATCGTGCGCGGTCCGTCGACGTCCACCTCGGCGCGCGCGTACCGCACGAGCGGACCGTCGCCGTTCTCACGGTGGTACAGGCCCACGGCCACGCGGTGCGGGCGCAGTTCGGGGTGGGACTCGGGCGCGTCCTGGAGCACGGCCAGCTCGGCGATCCGGCCCTCCGCGCTCAGGATCACCTGCGGGGTGAGGGAGTTGACGCCCGCGGTCTGGAGCCAGGAACGGGACCAGGCGGCCATGTCCCGGCCACTCGTCTCCTCCAGGGCGGACAGCAGATCGCCGAGGCGGGTGTTCCCGTACGCGTTCCGCTTGAAGTAGCGGCGGGCGCCCTCCAGGAAGGCGTCCTGTCCGGCGTACGCCACCAACTGCTTCAGGACGGAGGCGCCCTTGGCGTAGGTGATGCCGTCGAAGTTCAGCTTGGCGTCCTGGAGGTCACGGATGTCGGCCGTGATCGGGTGGGTGGACGGGAGTTGGTCGGCGCGGTAGGCCCAGGCCTTGCGGCGGTTGGCGAAGGTGATCCAGGCGTCGGTGAAGCGGGTCGCGCCGACGTTCGCGAACGTGCCCATGAAGTCCGCGAAGGACTCCTTCAGCCACAGGTCGTCCCACCAGACCATGGTGACGAGGTCGCCGAACCACATGTGCGCCATCTCGTGCAGGATGACGTTCGCCCGCGCCTCGTACGACGTCTGCGTCACCTTGCCGCGGAAGATGTACTCCTCCCGGAACGTGACGAGCCCCGGGTTCTCCATCGCACCGAGGTTGTACTCCGGCACGAACGCCTGGTCGTACTTCCCGAAGGGGTACGGGTAGTCGAAGTGGTCGTGGAAGAAGTCCAGGCCCTGCTTCGTCACCAGGAACACGTCGTCGGCGTCGAAGTGGGGGGCCAGACCCTTGCGGCACATCGCGCCGAGGGGGATCTCCAGCGTCGTACCGTCCTCGAAGACGCGGGAGTAGGAGTCCGTCACATAGTGGTACGGGCCCGCGACGACCGCGGTGATGTACGTCGAGATCGGCTTGGTCTCGGCGAACTTCCACACGCCGTCCGCGAGTTCGCCGACGCCGTTGCTCCAGACGGTCCAGCCCTCCGGGGCCCGCACCTCGAAGCGGAACGGCGCCTTGAGGTCCGGCTGCTCGAAGTTGGCGAAGACGCGCCGCGAGTCGGCGGGCTCGTACTGCGTGTACAGATACACCTCGCCGTCCTCGGGGTCGACGAAGCGGTGCATGCCCTCGCCGGTACGCGAGTAGGCGCACTGGGCGTCCACGACGAGCTCGTTCTCGGCGGCCAGGTCCTCCAGGCGGATCCGGGAGCCGTCGAACACCTCGCCCGGGTCGAGGTCCCGCCCGTTGAGCGAGACGGCCGTCACACTCGGCGCGAGCAGGTCCGCGAAGCTCGCCGCGCCCGGCTCGGCGCAGCGGAAGCGGAGCGTCGTGACCGATCGGAAGGTGCGGGGCTCGGTGCCCGCCCCGCCGGGTTCCGTGTCGCCGACGGCCGAGCGCAGGTCGAGGAAGACGTCGTAGCTGTCGACGGACAGCAGTGCCGCCCGCTCCTGGGCCTCGTCGCGGGACAGATTCTCACCGGGCACGGCTGCACTCCCTCATGGCGTCATAGACATGTGCGAACAGGGCCGATCCTGCCATGTGCTCCTTACGTCGGGCAGCGCGGCGGCGGCGACACAGGGGAATCCCCATGGCGACCCTGGAATCGCACGGATGCGCGGGAATGGGGCGGGCGCGTGCCGGTGTTCCCCCGGGAAACACCGCGTTCCGAGGAGAAGCATGCCCGAGCAGACCGCTCAGACCAGTTCCGGCAAGACCCCCGTCGACTTCTGGTTCGACCCGCTGTGCCCCTGGGCCTGGATGACCTCGCGCTGGGTGCTGGAGGTGGAGAAGGTCCGCGACATCGAGGTCCGCTGGCACATCATGAGCCTCGCCGTACTGAACGAGCCCAAGCTCGACGAGCTTCCCGACCAGTACCGCGAGATGCTCGCGACCACGGCGTGGCAGCCCGTCCGGGTGGTCACCGCGGCCTGGCAGAAGCACGGCGACGACGTCCTCGGCCCGCTGTACACCGCGCTCGGCAACCGCTTCCACAACGACGGCGCGGGCCCGACCAAGGAGGCGATAGCCGGCGCCCTCGAAGAGGTGGGGCTGCCCGCCGATCTGATCGACTACGCCGACCAGGAGGACTTCGAGTTCGACGCAGAGCTGCGCGCCTCCCACAAGGAGGGCATCGACAAGGTCGGCCAGGACGTCGGCACCCCGGTCATCGCCGTCCCCGGCTCCGACGGCGAGCAGCTCGCCTTCTTCGGCCCGGTCGTCACCCCCGCCCCCAAGGGCGAGGACGCCGCCAAACTGTGGGACGGCACGCTCCTGGTCGCCTCGGTGCCCGGCTTCTACGAGATCAAGCGCACGCGTACGGCGGGACCGGACTTCAGCAACCTGTAGGACGTCCGGGTCGTCCGGGATCGGCCCCATCCCGGACGACCCGGATCCGGTTCCGCGCTCCCGGACTTCTCGTGGCGCGCCCACCGGCCCGGCCCGACCTGGATACTGCGGGCTCATGAGTACTAGGAGCCGCAGTACGACCCTCCTCCTGGCCCGGCACGGGCAGACCGTCTGGCACGCGGAGAACCGCTACGCCGGAGTGAGCGACGTCCAGCTCACCGAGGAGGGCCGCGACCAGGCGGAGGCCCTCGGCCGCTGGGCCGCGGCGCACCCCGTCGACGCGATCTGGACCTCGACCATGTCCCGTGCCGTCGCCACCGCCGAGCCCGCGTGCCGCGCCCTCGGGCTGGTCGCCCGGCGTGAACCCGCCCTGCGTGAGTGCGACTTCGGGGTGCTGGAGGGCCGTACGCTCGCCGAGTTCGAGCTGGAGAACCCGGTCCGGGCCAAGGCGTTCCGCGCCGATCCGGTGTCCTACCCCTTCCCGGAGGCGGAGGATCCCCGCACGGCGGCGGCCCGGGGAACGCGCGCCCTGCGCCGCGTCGCCGAGGCCCACCCCGGTGAGCGGGTGCTGGTCGTCGCCCACAACACCCTGCTGCGGCTCGTGCTGTGCGCCGCGCTGTCCATCCCGCTGGGCGAGTACCGCCGCGTCCTGCCGGGCCTGCGCAACGCCGCGATCACCGAACTCCGGATGGAGGACGGGGCGGCCGCCCTGCTCTCACTGAACGTGCCGGTCGGGCCCTGACGGAAGGCCCCCGCGAGGGGGATCCTCGCGGGGGCCGCCCCGTCGTCCGTCCTCGGCCCGTCCGTCACATGGGCCGGTAGGGCGTCACGAGGCCACCGACGTGTAGTGCGAGGCGTCTCCCTCGATCGAGTGACTCGCCTTGCCCTCGACGCCGACCGGCACGTCACCGGCGACCGTCACCCGGTTCAGCCGGCGCGGCAGTCCGTCGTAGTTGTCGATCGCGTAGTGCTGGGTGATCCGGTTGTCGAACAGGACGAGCTGGTTCGGGGACCAGCGCCAGCGCAGGACGTTCTCGGGCCGGGTGACATACGCCTGGAGCAGGTCGAGGATCTTGCGCGACTCGCCCACCGACAGCCCGATGATCCGCTGCGCGAACCCGCCGATGAACAGGCCGCGTTCACCGGTCAGCGGGTGCACCCGGACGACCGGGTGCGCGGTGCGGAACGTGATGGACGTGAACTGGGCGCGCTGCGCGGCCTGTTCCTCGTCGATGGTCTCGTCCGGCACCGCGTAGTCGTAGTCGTTGGTGTGCTCGGCCCACAGGGTGTCGGCGAACGCGCGGAGCGGCTCGGGCAGATCGCGGTAGGCGGCCGCGGAGTTGGCGATGAGCGTCTCACCGCCGTACGGCGGCACGGTGATGCTGCGCAGGGTGCTGGCCTGGGGCGGGTTGAGCACGAAGGTCACGTCGGTGTGCCAGTGGTTGGCGCGGCCCCGCTCGCTGTCCACCGGCAGCACGTTCGGGGCGCCGGCCACGGCGGGCACGGTGGGGTGCGCGGTGGTGAGGTCGCCGAAGTGGCGGGCGAAGGCCTGCTGGCCCTCGTCGTCCAGGTCGACGTCGTCGAAGACCAGCGCCTTGTGCTCGTTGAGGGCGGTGCGCAGGGCGGCGACGGTGATGTCGTCCAGGGGCTTGGAGATGTCGACGCCCAGGACACGGGCACCGATGTGCGCGGTGACCTTCTGGATCTCGATGTCGGACATGGATACGGGTCCTTTCGGTTCGGCCGTTCGGGGATCGGGGTTCCGGGATTCGGGGATGACGGGCCCGGGAAGTACGACCGGGGTCAAGCGAGGGCGGACGCGGTCGCCGGGGCGGCAGTCGGTGCGGGTGCGGACGCGGGTGCGGCTTCGGGGAGCGTGGCCGCCGTCCCCGTCGCGTACCGGTTGGCCGGGCGCGGAAGCCCGTAGCGCTCCCGCAGGGTCTGCCGGGGCCCGTACTCCCGGCGGAGCAGGCCCCGGTCGCGCAGGATCGGCACCACGTGGTCCACGAAGAGGTCGAGGCCGGACGGCAGCACGGCGGGCATGATGTTGAAGCCGTCGGCGGCGCCGCCGCGGAACCACTCCTCGATCGCGTCGGCGACCTGTCCGGGTGTCCCGGCGAAGGTCAGATGGCCCCGCCCGCCGCCTAGCCGGCCGATCAGCTCGCGGACCGTGAGCCGCTCGCGCCGCGCGAGTTCCACGACGAGGGTGTAGCGGCTCTTGGCCCCCTCGATCGCGCTCTCCGGCGGCAGGTCGGCGGGCAGTCGCGCGTCGAGGCGGAGCGTGCCCGGCTCCAGATGGAGCAGGTGCTCCAGACGGTTCACCCCGTGCTCGTACACGATGTGGTCCTCCAGGACCCGCTCGTGGGCGCGCGCCTCCGCCTCGGTCGAGCCGATGACCGGGACGATGCCGGGCAGCACCTTGATGTGGTCCGGGTTCCGGCCGGCCCGCTCGGTACGGGACTTGAGGTCGGCGTAGAAGTCCTGGGCGTCCGCGAGGGTCTGCTGGGCGGTGAACACCGCTTCCGCGTACCGGGCCGCGAAGCGCTTGCCGTCCTCCGAGGACCCCGCCTGCACCAGCAGCGGATGACCCTGCGGTGTGCGGGGCACGTTGAGGGCGCCCTCCACACTGAAGTACGTCCCCCTGTGGCGCGCGGGATGGATCTTGCCGGGGTCGCCCCAGACGCCCGCGGCCTTGTCGGCGACGACGAGGTCGTCCTCCCAGCTGTCCCAGAGCTTGAGCGCCACGTCCAGGAACTCGGCGGCGCGCCGGTAGCGGGTCGCGTGCGCGGGCTCGTCGTCGAGGCCGAAGTTGCGGGCGGCCTCCGCGCCCGCGGTGGTCACGACGTTCCAGCCCGCGCGGCCGCCGCTGATGTGGTCGAGGGTGGCGAGTCTGCGGGCCAGGTTGTAGGGGGAGTTGTAGGACGTGGAGGCGGTGGCGATCAGGCCGATGTGCTCGGTCGCGGTGGCCAGCGCGGTGAGCAGGGTGATGGGTTCGAGCGCTCCGGACGGGCGCTGGCCCACGCTGTTGAACAGCACGGGGCCGTCGGCGAGGAAGAGGGAGTCGAAGGTGCCGCGTTCGGCGATCCGCGCGAGCCGCACGTAGTGGGCCGTGTCGACGTGGGCGTACGGGTCGCTCTCCGGGAGCCGCCAGGAGGCCTCGTGGTGGCCGGTGCTCATGAGGAAGGCGTTGAGGTGGAGCCGGCGCGGGCTGGTCACAGGTGCTTCTCCTTCTGGTGTGCGGACACGCCGTGCCCGGCGCCGCCGTCCGCCGTCGCTTCCGGTGCGGTCGCGGTGCCCGCCGCAGCACCGGGTTCCGTCCTCGCCGCGCCTCCCGTCACGTCCTCGGTCACCCCGAGCGCGTTCAGCAGGCGCTCGCGGTACTCGCCGAGCAGGGGATCGCGGTACGAGCGGGGGTGCGGGCGGTCGATGGTCAGGTCGACGCCGATACGGCCGTGGTCGAGCACGAGCACCCGGTCGGCGAGCACGATCGCCTCGTCCACGTCGTGCGTGACGAGCAGCACGGACGGCCGGTGGCGCTCCCACAGCTCGCGCAGCAGCACATGCATACGGATCCGGGTGAGCGCGTCCAGCGCCCCGAACGGCTCGTCGGCCAGGAGCAGTTCGGGTTCGCGGACGAGTGAGCGGGCCAGCGCGGCGCGCTGTGCCTCGCCGCCGGACAGCTCGTTGGGCCAGGCCCTCTCGCGCCCCGCGAGTCCCACTTCCGCCAGGGCGGAGCGGCCCCTCTCCGCGGCCTCCCGGCCGTCCGTGCCCAGCAGGACGTTGTCGAGGACGCGGCGCCACGGCAGCAGCCGCGAGTCCTGGAAGACGACGGACACCCTTTCCGGGGCGGTGAGTTCGCCGCTCCCGGCGACGCCGTGATCGAGGCCGGCGATGGCGCGCAGCAAGGTGCTCTTGCCGGAGCCGCTGTGGCCCAGCAGGGCGGTGAACTGGCCCGCCGGGAGGTCTAGGTCGACCGCGTCGAGGACCGTGCGGCCCTCGAACGACCGGGTGAGGCCGCGCAGTCGGACCGTGTCGGGGCGGGTCAGCTGCTGAGCGTGCGTCGCCATGACAGCACCTTTCGTTCGACGAGACGAACCGCGCTGTCGGAGACGAGCCCGAAGATGCCGTAGATCAGCAGGCCGACGAGGATGATGTCGGTCCGGCCGTAGTTCTGGGCCTGGAACATCATGTAGCCGAGGCCGCTGGTGGCGTTGATCTGCTCCAGGACGACCAGGGAGAGCCAGGAGCCGGTCACGCCGAGCCGGAGCCCGACGAAGAAGCCGGGCAGCGCGCCGGGGATCACGATCTCCCGGATGAAGCGGAGCCTCGACAGCCCCTGGACCTCGGCGAGTTCCACGAAGCGGTGGTCGATGCCGGACAGCGCGGAGTGCAGGTTCAGATAGATCGGGATGTAGACGACGATGGCGATGATCGCGATCTTGAAGGTCTCGCCGATGCCCAGCCAGAGGATGAACAGCGGGATCAGACCGAGGGTCGGGATGGCCCGGTTGAGCTGCACCGTCCCGTCGATCAGCGCCTCGCCGACGCGGCTGAGACCGGACGCGAGGGCGAGGAGGACGCCGGCGGTCAGGCCGAACGCGAAGCCGTATCCCGCGCGCTCCAGGGAGGTCAGCACATCGGTGGGCAGGGTGCCGTCGGTCCACAGGTACCCGGTGGTCTTCAGCACCGTCCAGGGCGCGGGGATCGCGCCGGGATCGAGCTGTCCGGCGGCGGAGGCGACGGCCCACAGGGCGAAGAACAGCGCCGGACCGATGAGCCGGGAGGCGGGCAGCCGCTTGCCGGGCGCGAGACCACGCCGCCGGGCACGGGGAGCCCGCCGCGACCGACGGCCACCGGCTCCGGCCCCGCCGCCCGCCTGCGCCGCCGTCGGCTCCGTCTCGGCCGCCGCTGTCCCAGGTGTGGCCGTGGCCGTGGCGGCGGACTCGGTGTCGGTTGTGTCCGGTGTCGGTGCCGGTGCCGGTGCTGTGGTCGTCGTCGTGGTCCTGGTCGTCATGGCCGTCACTTCCGGTATTCCGCGGGTACGGACCTGGCGGCGATGGCCTCGAAGCGCCGGTCGAAGAGCGAGCCGACCTTGAACCCCTTCACGAAGCCGCCCTCCGCGAGCAGATCGGCGGTCTCCTGCTCCCACGTGACGGCCTCGTCCCAACTGGGCGGGAACAAGGGCTTGTTGGCCAGGGCGGTGATCGCCTGTGCCTGCGGGAGGGTCAGGTTCTGCGTCTTGACGTAGAACTCCTCGTTCCAGGCGTCGGGGTGCTCGTACGCCCACACCTGGCCCTTCGCCCAGCGCGGGATGTACGCGGCGACCGCGGCCGCCTTCGCGCGGTCGGCCAGCACCGACGACGGCGCCCAGAGCAGGTTGAGCAGGTCCACGACGTCGGTGGTGATGGTGTGGGCGCCCTTGGACCCGTACTGCTTGAGATACGCCGGTGCCTGGCTGTTCGCGAGCGGGGCGATGTCCACCTGGCCCGCCTGGAGCGCCGTGAGGAACTGGTTGCTGGTCAGCGGTACGAGGTTCACGTCGTCGTAGGCGATGCCGGCCTGCTTCAGGGCGCGCAGCAGGACGACGCCCTGCGCCTGCCCCTGGGAGAAGGCCAGCTTCTTGCCCTTGAAGTCCTGGACGACCTTGATGTCGCTGCCGGGCTTCGTGGCGAACAGGTAGTTGGGCCTGCGGGTGAGGTTGATCGCGACGATCTTCGCGTCGAAGCCCTGGAAGTGAGCCTGGATCGGCGGGATACCCGCGTTGTTGCCGAGGTCCAGGGACTTGGCGCGGAAGGCGTTGATGACGTCGGGCCCGGCGCCGATGTTCACCCAGTCGGAGACGGTGAACGGCAGCTCGGACAGTCCCGCCAGCTTGAACTGGAGTTCCTGCACGCCCTGGTACGAGGCGATCGACAGCTTGGTCCCCTGCGGCACCTTGGCGGCCAGGGGTGCCGACAGGTCCCCCTGGGAGCGGCTGCCGGCTGCGTCGGCGTCGGCGCAGCCGCTCAGTCCGGCCGCCGCCGCGGCACCGAGGAGGGTGGAGAGGAACACGCGCCGGTCGACACCGGACGCGGACAGGGGAGAGGCGGAACGCGATGACCGTACGGACAGTGGTGGCATGGAAGGGCTCCGGGTATTCCAAGTGGCGGGACGGCGCGCGGAGTTCCGGGCAGGGCGAAGCCGGAAGGGACGCGGGTGCGCCGAAGGGACACACGCCGGTGGCGTGCCTGAAGAGACGGGCGATCAAGGGCGACGGCGGCCGAACGGCCCGCGCCGCGGAGGGCGTCGGCCGGCCGATGCAGGGGGAGGCGTGACGCGTCCGGGCGTGAGGCGGCCCCCGGGTGAAGGCCGTCGGGCGAGCCCCGCGCTCCGGCGGATCAGCCGGAGAAGGGGCCGACGGGCCGGCGCGTCAGCGGATCGGCGTCTCAGAAGATCGGCGACACGGTGCCGGGGACGAGACGTCAGGGGCGACCGGTCAGCGACAAAGGGTCAGCAACAACGTGTGCGTGCGACCCGCATCAGGTCGACCACACGGCACTTGGTGAGTGGAACCTGCACCCGCGCGCTGCTCATGCCCTCGATGCTCCTGTCCGGGAACGAACCCTGTCAACATTCCGACTTTCTGAATTAATTAGCGCCCGGTGAGCGGCCCGGAGAGCCCAGCGGGTCGCGGTACAGGACGTCGAGCACGACCGATCCGCCCGCCACGGCGAGCACCGCGTCGGGGAAGCTGGTGGGGACGACCGCCGACGCCCGCTCGGGTCCCACCGCCTCGCGCAGCGCGTCCAGGCAGTCCTCCCGGTGGATGGCGCCTATCTCGGTGACGACGACCGTCTCCGGGTTGAGCACGTCGAGCAGCAGCCCCGCCGCCCGCCCGACCATCCGCGAACGCTCCGTCAGCAGCCCCACGGCCAGCGGGTCGCCCGCGGCAGCCGCGGAGACCACGTGCATCGGGTTCGAGCCGTCCGTGACACCCAGCTCCCGGGCCCGCCGGCACAGCGTCCGTTCGCTCAGCTCGGCCTGGAGGCACCCCGTCCGGCCGCAGTCGCACCGCTCCGAACCGCCCGTCAGCGGCAGATGGGCGATCGCGCCGGCCTGCGAGCGAGGTCCGTGGTGCACCTGGTCGTGGGTGGCGAAGGCGGCGTCCACCACGTTGCCGGCGAACAGATGCAGCACGCTGCGGCTGCCCCTGGCCCGCCCGAACAGCCGCTCCCCGTTGACCAGCGCCCGCGCGTGGCCGTCCACATGGACCGGCAGCCCCGTGCGCGCCCCGATGGTCTCCCGGACGGCCACGTCGTGCCAGCCCAGCAGCGGGTGCTCCACGATCGTGCCGGACTCGGCGTCCACCCAGCCGCCGGCCGCCACACCGACGCCGAGGGCGGTACGGCCGGGGACACCGGCGAGGAGCGCGGTGATCGCGTCGGCGGCGTTCGCGAGGACCTGGCCCGGCTCGGTGCGTTCGTGCCGCAGCCGCTTCTCGGTGAGGACCCGGCCGCGCAGGTCGAGCAGCGCGACGGTCGTGTACGGAACGGCCACGTGCACCCCGCAGACCACGAAACGGGAGCGGTCCAGGTCGACCGGGAGATGCGGCCGCCCGACCCCGCCCGACCGGAGGGGTGCGGCGGCCTCCCGGATCAGGCCCCGTTCGGTGAACCGCGCGCAGTAGTCGGTCACCGACGCCGGGGAGAGCCCGGTCAGCCGCGAGATGGTGCTGCGGGCGACCGGCCCGTGCTCCAGCACCGACCGCAGGATCACGCTGGCGCTCGCCCGGCGCCGGTCGAGGACGGGGGAGGGAGGGGACAGGGAAGGGGGTGCCACCGTACTGGCCATGGAGTTCATCCTCGGGAGCTGGTCCGGCCGAGCGCCGTCACGTACGCCACGCCGCGACAGAAGGCGACATGACCTGGTGTGGTCCGCTGTGGTCTCGTCCCGGCGGGCCGGATCCGCTCCGCCCCGCCTCAGGAGGGGTGGCGACAGGTGGCAGTGCCCTGGCGTCGCAGGTCGACATAGCGACGCGACGAGAAGTTCAGGGCCTGGGGAAGCATGGGTGAAGGGTAGGGGCTGGCCGGGGGACCTGCCAGAGGCGCCCAAGGACCGGACACCGCGCCCGCCCGGCTGGGAAACGCCCGACGAGCTCTTTGGTGAGTCTCCACAGTCCCGCCCCCGAACAGCCCCGTAGCGAAAACGACTTCACCTCAGTGACCAGCGTCACCTTCGAGCAGGTGTACCAGGCACTGTTTGTAAGGAGTCCACCAAGTCGTTGATCCGTGCTTTGTCGAGCGCTGACGGTGATCACCCGCGGGCCCCTGGGATAGCGTCGCCGTGTTCCGACCTGTCCTTCCCCCGGGCCCACCATGGGCCGCGGGGTCAACCCCTGTTCGCCGGAGTCCTCATGAGCACCGCTGTCGCCACGCCCTCCCGCCCCGGCGAGGTCCTCGCCGACCTTCTTCCGGCCTCCCGCGTCCGTGACGCCGCCCTCGTGCTCGGCGGTGCCGCGCTCACCGGTCTCGCCGCGCAGATCTCGCTGCCCGTCCCGGGTTCCCCGGTGCCGGTGACCGGCCAGACCTTCGCCGCGCTGCTCGTCGGCACGGCGCTCGGCGCCCGCCGCGGCTTCCTGTCGCTCGCGATGTACGCGCTCGTGGGCATGGCCGGCGTCCCGTGGTTCGCGCAGGGCAGCTCCGGCGCCTCGGCCCCGTCCTTCGGTTACATCCTCGGCATGCTGCTCGCGTCGACCGTCGTGGGCGCCCTCGCCCGCCGCGGCGCCGACCGCTCCGTGCTGCGCATGGCGGGCACGATGCTGCTCGGCGAGGCGATCGTCTACGCGATCGGCGTCCCCTACCTGGCCCTGGCCACCGGCATGTCGGCGAGCGCCGCCGTCGCGGCGGGTCTCACCCCGTTCCTGATCGGCGACGCTCTCAAGGCCGCCCTGGCGATGGGCATCCTGCCCACCGCGTGGAAGCTCGTCGACAAGAAGTGACGCCCACGCCGTCGAGGCGATGACGTCGAGGCCCGCCAGGCCGGTTTCCGGCCCGGCGGGCCTCCGCGCGTTCCCGGCCGGTGCCGTGCCCCGCGCTCAGTGTTCCCGCCGCCGCCTGCGGCCGGCCCACCACAGCCCCGCCGCTCCGGCCGACATCAGCGCCGCGCCCGCCATGCCGAGCGGCACGACCTCTCCCGCGGGCCCCGTCTTCGGCAGCCGGTCGCCGCCCGGTGCCACCGGCTTGTTGTCGGTGCCCAGCAGCAGCGGGGTCGCCGGGGCGTTCGGGGACGGATTCGTCGTACCGAACGGGACCGGGCCCTGCTGCCAGTACGTCTTCTTCCCGTCGCCCGTCTGGACCGGAAGGCAGATCTTTCCGGTCCTGCCCAGATCGAACGTCGCCTCGACGTCGTACGTTTTCGACTCACCCGCGGCGAGATTCCCCGGGGAACAGATGAAACCGCTGTTCGACCCCTCGGGGAGATTCTTCTCGGCCATGGCGGTGCAGCCTTCGACGTTCTTGACCTTCAGGCCGTCGAATCCGACCACCAGCAGCCTGATATCGCCGCTCTCCTTGGTCCCCCCGTTCTTCACCGTGGCGGAAATGGCCGTTTTTTGAGTACTGTTGTCGACCGAGATCCTCTCCGGCAGCAGCGTGGTCACCCGCACGCCCGCCGGGGCTTCGTCCACCGCCTTTCCGCCCTTTCCGCTCCCCGGTCCCCCGTCGTCCGCGACGGCGGAGTGGGAAAGGATCATCACGGTCGAGAAACATGCTGTGAGCAGGGATCCCGTAATGGTGGTCGTCCGACGAGAACTCATGTTCGCCCCCCTTGGCCGCGCCTGAATTCGCGGTACTTGAAGAGGTACCACAAGATTTCTCCGCACTATGCTGGTACGGCCCGAAGTGTGACCATTGTGGTTCGGTCGTGACGGGCGATCGTGGCTGATGTTGAGGGGGGTGCAGAGAATGTCGGCGAATGTACAGGGTGGTGTTCCGGGATTATTGGTGACCGGACGTTATCGGCTGGTCGAGAGTATTGGTCAGGGGGGAATGGGGCGGGTGTGGCGAGCCGCCGACGAAATGCTCGACCGGCAGGTCGCCGTCAAGGAAATGCGCATAGACGGACTCGACCCCGAGGACACCAGGACCCGCCGGGAGCGCACCTTGCGCGAAGCGCGGGCGACGGCCCGGATCGACCATCCCGGCGTCGTCCGCGTCTACGACGTCGTGGACGCGGGGGAGCGGCTGTGGATCGTCATGGAACTCGTCGCCGGCCGCTCGCTCGAACGGATCGTGGCCGAGGGCGGACCGCTGGAGGCGCGCGAGGCGGCCCGTGTCGGGCTCGAACTGGTCGGGGCGCTGCGGCAGGTGCACGCCCAGGGAGTGCTGCACCGCGACATCAAGCCGGGCAACGTCCTGGTCGAGAGCGCCGGACGGAACCGCGTCGTCCTCACCGACTTCGGTATCGCCGCGCTCCAGGACGCCGAGGCCCTCACCATGGTCGGCATGCTGGTCGGTTCCCCCGACTACATGGCGCCCGAGAGGGTCTCCGGCCGCCCGCAGGGCCCGCCCTCCGACGTGTGGTCGCTGGGCGCCACGCTCTGCGCGGCCCTCGGCGGCCGCTCCCCGTTCTCCCGGTCGACCACCCTCGCGACCCTGCACGCCGTTCTCTACGAGGAGCCCGAACTCCCCGCCGAGGTGGGGGACTTGCGGGAGATCCTGGCCGCCCTCCTGGAGAAGGACCCGACCGCACGCCCCGGCCTGGAAGAACTGGAGGCGGCACTCGCGGACCTCGCACCCGTCCCCGCCCCGCGACCCGGATCGGACCCCGTCCCCGCCCCGCGATCCGGCCCGGACCCCATGGCCGAAGCCGGCGCCCGGGAGCCGGGGCCCTTCGGGGTGGCCAACGCCTCCACCGAAGCCGCCTCCGGACCGCGTACGGAGCCCGGCTCCGGGGTCCCCTCCCGGCAGCCCACGCTGCCCGTGCCCGTACCGCCGGAGCCGCACGAACTCCCGGAGCCCGCCGTACCGTCCGGCTCCGCGGGCGGCGGTCTCCGGAGCCACGACCGGAGCCGGAGCGAGAGCGAGAGCCAGGGCCAGGACCAGGACCGGAGCGGGCCGGGTGCCCGGCGGCGCGTGGCATTCGCCGCCGCCGGGGTCGTCGCGGCGGGAGCCGTCGCCTGGGCCGTCGTGGCCCTGACCGGCGGATCGCCCGGCGGCGCGGGTGCCGCCTCGAACTCGTCCGCGTCGACCGCCTCCGGCACCGAAGGCCCCTCGTCCGCGGCGCCCACCGTCGAGGGCACCTCGCGTCCGCCCAGCCTGCCCGCGGGAGCGCGCCGGGAGGCCGGCGGCTACGCCTGGGTGCCCCCCGAGGGCTGGCGGCGCGATCCGCAGACCGGTTCCGAGGTGCACTACACCTCGCCCGACGGCACCCAGGAACTGGCGGCCAAGTCGTCCATCGCCAGGGGGAACCTCCTGGACACCTGGACGACCTCCGAGCGGAACGCCCACCAGGGGCAGGACTACCGGAAGATCCGGCTGGAGCAGACGATGTTCCGCGGCCGGACAGCGGTCGTCTGGGAGTACACCTTCACGCTCAAGGGCGTGAGCTGGCACGCCCGGCTGCTCGGCTTCGACACCGACGGGAAGTCGTACCAGATCAGCACCTGGTACCACCAGGACACCGAGAGCCGGGCCATCGAGGTCTACGACCGGGTCAGGGACGGCTTCACGGTGCTGTGAACAGGGAGGGGCCCGCGGCGGTGTGCCGCGGGCCCCTCCTCACTCGGGCTTCGGGGGCGGGTCAGGCGCCGACCTCGGCCCGGGCCTCCTCGCGCGGGTCGCTCGAGACCGGTCGCGCGGAAGAACGGGTACCCGCGCCGGCCCTCTGCCGGACGAAGGCGATGACCAGCACGATCGCCGCGACGAGCAGCGACAGCAGCACCGTCTCGCGGCCGTCGTGTTCGGTGTCGGTCAGCATGTAGCCGAGCACGAAGACGATCATCGCGGCGGTCGCCCAGGTCAGGTACGGGTAGAGCCACATCTTCACGACGAGCTTCTCCGGCGCCTCGCGCTGGATGATCTTCCGCATCCGGAGCTGCGAGAAGCAGATGACGAGCCACACGAACAGGGCCACCGCACCGGAGGAGTTGACCAGGAAGAGGAAGACCGAGTCCGGGAACTTGTAGTTGAAGAAGACGGCGACGAAGCCGAACACGACCGAGACGACGATGGCGGTCATCGGCACACCGCGCCGGGTGGTCCTGGCGAACGCCTTCGGCGCGTCCCCGCGCTCACCGAGCGAGAAGGCCATGCGGGAGGCGGTGTACAGGCCCGAGTTGAGGCAGGACAGCACGGACGTCAGCACGATGAAGTTCATGATCTGACCGGCGTGCGCGATGCCGAGGGAGTCGAGGGCGGCGACGTACGAGCCCTGCTCCTTGATCGACGGGTCGTTCCACGGCAGCAGCGTGATGACGACGAGGATCGAGCCCAGGTAGAAGACGGCGATACGCCAGATGATGCTGTTCGTCGACTTGGTGACGGCCCGCTGCGGGTCCTCGGACTCGCCGGCGGCGAGGGTCGCGATCTCGCTGCCCATGAAGGAGAAGACGACCAGGAGCACACCGGTGAGGATCGCGCCGGGTCCGTGCGGCAGGAATCCGCCGTGGTCGGTCAGATTGCCCAGTCCCGCCTTCTCGGCGTCGACACCGGGCAGCACCCCGAAGATGGCCAGGCCGCCGACGACGATGAACGCGCCGATCGCCACGACCTTGATCCCGGCGAACCAGAACTCGAACTCGCCGTACGAGCCGACGGAGACCAGGTTGGTGGCGGTCAGCACCACCATCACGATGAGCGCCCAGCCCCACTGCGGTACGGCGGGGATCCAGCCTTCGAGGATGTCCGCGCCGGCGGTGGCCTCCACGGCCAGCACCACGACCCAGAAGAACCAGTACAGCCAGCCGATGGAGAAGCCCGCCCAGCGGCCGAGCGCGCGGTCGGCGTGCGCGGAGAACGAGCCCGAGGTCGGGTTGGCGGCGGACATCTCACCGAGCATCCGCATCACCAGCACCACGAGCGTGCCGACGAGGGCGTACGAGAGAAGGATGCCGGGGCCTGTCGTGGCGATGCCGGCCTTGGAGCCGACGAAGAGCCCGGCGCCGATGACACCGCCGATGGCGATCATCGACAGATGGCGGTTCTTGAGCCCGGCCTGGAGGCCGCCACCGGGTTCTCCGGGGCCTCCAGGGGCCTGTGCGGCCTTCGTGGGGGTCGGCTGCGAGGTCATGAGGGGGATTCCTTTGCGCCGGATGAGCAGATTCCCGTACAGAGCGCCCCACCCGTACGAGCGGTGTACGGGGAGCGCGCCGGTCCGTTGTGGGGACCGGCGTACAAGTTGGTCCAGTGAAACGGAGGCAATCGAATTCGTGAACCTTTGAATCCAGATCGTTACTTGAGGTTTCCTTGAGGTTCTGTAGGCTGGGCCACAGTTTTGCGTTGTGGGACCCGGCGCGACTGCCCCGAAACGGCCGTGTCACACTCGGACCATGCGCGTGTATCTCGGATCCGACCATGCCGGTCTCGAACTGAAGAACCACCTCGTCGAGTGGCTCAAGGCCGCCGGCCACGAGCCCGTCGACTGCGGGCCCCACATCTACGACGCCCAGGACGACTACCCGCCGTTCTGCCTCCGCGCGGCGGAGCGCACGGTGGCCGACCCGGACGGCCTCGGCGTCGTCATCGGCGGCTCCGGCAACGGCGAGCAGATCGCCGCGAACAAGGTCGCCGGTGTACGGGCCGTCCTCGCCTGGAGCGAGGAGACCGCCGCGCTCGGCCGCGAGCACAACAACGCGAACGTCATCTCCGTCGGTGCCCGCATGCACACCCGGGAAGAGGCGACGAAGTTCGTCGAGACCTTCCTCGGCACGCCCTTCACCGGCGAGGAGCGCCACGTCCGGCGCATCGAGATGCTCGCGGACTACGAGAAGACGCGGGAACTCCCGCCGATCCCGGCCCACCACCCGCAGGCGTAACACCGACGGGCCACGTGCCGCGGATCCGAGAGGCCGGCGAACCGCCGGGTCACCGGCCGTCGGACGAGAGAGACAGCAGGAGGAACGGTGCCCGAGGGGCACACCATTCACCGGCTCGCGGAGGACTACCTCGCCGCGTTCGGTGGCCGCGGCGTCCGCGTCACCAGCCCCCAGGGCAGGTTCGGTGACGCCGCGGCCCTCCTCGACGGATCGGTCCTGACCGGGACACAGGCCCACGGCAAGCACCTCTTCCTCGGCTTCCGCCCGGAGCGCTGGATCCACATCCACCTCGGCCTCTTCGGCAAGGTCGCCTTCGGCGGCACTCCCGCCCCGCCCCCCACCGACACCGTCCGCCTGCGACTCGTGAACGAGACCGCGTACGTCGACCTGCGCGGCCCCACCACCTGCGCGCTGATCACGGACGACGAGAAGCAGGCGATACACGACCGCCTCGGCCCGGACCCGCTGCGCCCGGACGCCGATCCCGCCGCGGCCTACCGCCGGGTCTCCCGCAGCCGTACGACGATCGCCGCGCTGCTGATGGACCAGAAGGTCATCGCGGGTGTGGGCAACGTCTACCGCGCGGAGGTCCTCTTCCGGCACGGCATCGACCCGTACCGGGCGGGGAAGGATCTCGGCGCCAGGGAATGGGACGCGATCTGGGCCGACCTCGTGGACCTCATGCGCGAGGGCGTCCGCAACAACCGCATCGATACGGTCCGGCCGGAGCACACCCCCGAGGCGATGGGCCGCCCGCCGCGCGTGGACGACCACGGCGGCGAGGTCTACGTCTACCGCAGGGCCGACCTGCCCTGCCACATCTGTGGCGGCGAGATCAGCACCGCCGATCTCGCCGCCCGCAATCTCTTCTGGTGCCCGGCCTGCCAGAAGGCCTGAGCGCCTCGCGAGGGCGCCGGGTCCTGGAGCCCGAGGCCCTCGGGGACGCCGGGTCTAGAACCCGTGCGGCAGCCAGGGGGCGAGCACCGACGTGAACGCCGTCGACGCCTCCGCCAGCGCCCCTTGCCGCAGTTCACGCACCCTGCCGGCGGCCGCGAGCGAGGCCAGGGACACACCGCCCAGATGGGCGGCCCCCAACTCCCGCACGGTCAGGGCGAGATCGGGAGTGTCCTCGGTCCGGACGCACACCGCGCCCTTGGTGTCGCCGGTGAGCCGCCAACGCCCCTCGTTCCAGGGGCAGAAGGAGTCCTCGACCTCGAACACCACGTCCACCGGGGCCTGATAGGTCCGCGCCTCGAGCGCCGCGCCGACATCGACGAGCCGTACATGCAGCGAGTCCTTCAACCGCAGTTGGCAGCGGCGGATGTCGGAGACCAGGTGCTGCCAGGCGTCGTCCACGGGCCGCCCCCGGGTCCGCAGTGTGGACGTCAGATCGATGTCGAAGAGGAACCGCCACAGTGCGGCCCGCACCGCCGGGTCCAGCCCCTCCAGATCCACCATCGACACCGCGCCGTTGGGCCCGGCCGGGCCCCACTCCGGCTTGACCCGGAAACGCGTGTACCCGACGATCCCGCCGTCCCGCTCGGCGACCACACACTGCAACGGAGAGGCGCCGCCGCGCTCGCTCTCCGGGTCGAGCAGCATGAGCCGCTCCCAGCCGGGCCGGCGCTCCAGCATCCCGGGCCGCCGCGGCACGAGCCGCGCGTACACCGCCTCGCACGCGTCCAGCACCTCGGCCGGCGCCGCGTAGCGCAGCCGTACGTCGTCGGTACCGGGCGGCACGGACAGCCGGACCCGGGCGGTGTCGATCTCCGCGCTCACCGACGAGGTCGCGATGCCGTAGCCGAAGCGCCCGTAGATCACCGGCTCCGACGCGACCAGGACGGCGAGCGCCTCACCCCGGGCACGTACGTCGTCGAGCTGGCGGCGCATCATCGCGGTCAGCACCCCGCGCCGCCGGTGCGTGGCCGCGACGCTCACCATCGTGACCCCGGCCGCCGGCACCGAGGCGCCGCCCGGGACCGTCACACGGAAGGAGAAGGCCCCCGCAGTGCCCACACAGCTCTCCCCGTCCCACACGCCCAGCGAACGGTCGTACTCTGTGAGCGCGTTCCACAGCTCGCGCTCCTCGGACGACTCCGCCACACCCCCGAACGCGCGGATCAGGTTCTCGTACCATTCGTCCCAGTCGGCCTGCCGCAGCACCCGAACGTCAGTCGTCATAGCCCATGCCTACCAGGGCAATGCGGTACGAGCGAGGGAATTTCGCCCGTCCGCGACGGCCCCCGGCACCTCCGTGCCGGTGCGGTTCTCTGTGAAGTTGAGCGCTCGGAGGGGGGACAAGTAGGACCTCCCGTGCCAAGCGCCTGGTCCGATGGATAGGGTCCCGAACTAATGGCAGCAGGACGAGAGCGGCGCGCTGAAGCCGATACGTTCACGGCCCGGTTGAAGATGCAATGGCACCGGGCCCGCACAGGGCTGCGCAGATCCGCCGTCGACTACTTCCGCGGGGACGGTTCCGACTGGATCGCGCTGGCCGGTCTGCTGATCATGATCCCGGTGATCGCCTCCACGACCCTGGTCAACTCGGTGTGGTGCTCACCCGCCGCCCTGGTCCTGCCGATCGTGGCCGGCGGCCTGCTGCTGCGGCCCGCCAGCCTGCTCGGGCTGTACGCGGCCGCCGCCACCGCGCTGATAGTGGAGTCCGTGAAGCTCGGCCCGTACACCGAGGGCCCCTCCCGGGTGACGCCCGGCGTGGTCCTGGTCGTCGCGGCCTGCGGCTTCTTCGGACTGCTGATCGCACAGTTCCGCAGCCGCGTGGGCGTGCCCTGGCGGCGTGGCGGCACCATGCTCTTCGACCTGCGCGAACGCATCCGCGTGCAGAGCAAGCTGCCGAAGCTGCCGGTGGGCTGGCACCGCGAGATGGCGCTGCGCCCGGCGGGCGGCCAGTCCTTCTCCGGGGACTTCGTCGTGGCCGCCCGGACGAACGGCGGCCGGACCCTCGAAGTCGTCCTCACGGACGTCTCCGGCAAGGGCATGGACGCGGGGTCACGCGCCCTGCTGCTGTCCGGGGCCTTCGGCGGCCTCCTCGGCTCCCTGCCGCCGCACGCCTTCCTGCCCGCCGCGAACGGCTATCTGCTGCGCCAGGACTGGGACGAGGGCTTCGCGACCTCGATCCATCTGGTGCTCGACCTCGACTCGGGCGACTACGAGCTCTTCTCCGCCGGACACCCGCCGGGTCTCCAGCTCAGCGCGGGCAGCGGCCGCTGGGAGGAGAAGGCCGCCGAAGGCCCCCTGCTCGGTGTGTACGACGGCGCCCAGTTCGACCCGGTGAAGGGCTCGCTGCGGCCCGGGGACGTGCTCATGCTGTTCACGGACGGTCTGGTAGAGACCGCCGACCGGGACATCGTCGAGGGCATCGACCGGCTCACGGGGGAGGCCGACCGCTATGTCGCCGGCGGCTTCCACGGCGCCGCCTGGCACCTCATCGAGGCCGTGGCCCGGGACGTCAACGACGACCGGGCCCTCCTGCTCATCTGCCGCGACGCGCTGGCCCCGGTACGCTGACGGCCCCCGCGACGCCGGCGGCGGCCCGTACCGAGGAGACACTGATCGCGTGACCCGACCTCTCCTGACCCTGGCCGAAGTCGAAGCGCTCGCCCGCGCGGCGCACGCGGCCCAGACCGACAAGGCCGGCCGGCCGTACGCCGAGCACCTCCAGGCCGTGGCGGACGGCGTCCGCGAGCGCGGCGGCGACGACGACCAGATCGCGGCGGCCTGGCTGCACGACGCCGTCGAGGACGACGCCCTTTCCGAGGAGTGGCTGGACGAAGCCGCGCTGAGCCCTCGTACGAAGGACATCGTGCGGGCGCTCACCAAGGCGGACGGCGAGGCCCCGGAGACGTACGCGCGACGCGTCCGCACCACACGGGGCGCCCTGCTGGTCAAGGCGTCCGACCTGGCGCACAACTCCGACCCGCGCCGCCTCGCGGTCCTCGACGAGCTCACCCGGGCCCGGCTGACGAGGAAGTACGGGACGATGCGCTCCCTGCTGGGGCTGCCGCCGGACTGAACGCCGGCACGCGGAAGGGCGGGCCCGGAGTCTCCCGGGCCCGCCCTTCTCGTCCGCGCCTCGTCCGCCGAGCGGCCACGCGGCCGTCGCCCGGCCGTGTGCCGGACCTCTACGCGGTGGCCTTGACCCGCTCCCGCGCGGTCTCCGCCGGATCCCGCTTGAACGCCCACGCCATCTTCGGCTCCATCGAGAACCGGAAGATCCGCTGGGTGGGCCGGGTGCACAGGGCGGTGACGAGCGCGGCCGCGAGCACCGTCACGAGCACCTCGCCCATCGGCTTGTGCAGCCACCCGTGGTCGAACCAGCCCCAGTACCCGGACGCCTTGACGACGAAGCCGTGCAGCAGATAGCCGTACAGCGTGCCGGCGCCCAGCTTCGTGAACCAGAACGTGCGCCGCGGCACCCAGGCGAAGAAGCAGGCCGTGAGCAGCAGCGAGCAGCCGTAGAGCGCGAGGGTCATGACGACGCCGGCCCACCAGGGGGCACCCATCTCCTGCACGCTGTTGCGGTGGAAGAACCAGTCGGTGCTCATCCGGGGCACCGCCCACCAGCCCACGAGCAGCGCCGCGGCGACGACCGGCACGGACAGGACGCGCACCTCGCGGCGGCGCACGAGCTGGAAGTGCTCGGGCTTCATGAACAGACCGAGGACGAAGAACGGCAGGAACTGCAGCACCCGCTGGAGGTCCAGGTCGTCACCGATCTCGGGCGAGACGGACGCGAGCAGGGCGAGGCACACCGCCACCGGGATCGGCCGGCGGACCAGCTTCCACAGCGGGGTGGTCAGCCGCCAGATGAACAGCGCGACCAGGAACCAGGTGAGGTACCAGGGGTCGAGCAGGCTGATCGGCTGGTCCCGGTCGCCCCCGGCGAAGCGGTCGAAGAGCGAGTACGCCGTCTCGAACAGGACGTACGGGACGACGACGCCGGTGACCAGCCGCTTCAGGCGGTCGGGGCGCATGTCGAAGCTGCGCGAGAAATAGCCGGAGATGATGATGAACGCCGGCATGTGGAAGGTGTACACGACCGTGTACAGCGCCTCCAGGACGCGGCTCTGCCCCTTCAGCGGCTCCCACGCGTGCCCCATGGCCACGAGCACGATCGCCAGGTACTTGGCGTTGTCGAAGAAGGCGTCGCGCTGCTTGGCGGGCCCGGCGCCCGGTGCGGTGTCCGCCGTCGCGGACGTCCGGGGCGGGCGCGGGGT
Source organism: Streptomyces sp. NPDC096324 (assembly GCF_044763015.1). NCBI lineage: Bacteria > Bacillati > Actinomycetota > Actinomycetes > Kitasatosporales > Streptomycetaceae > Streptomyces > Streptomyces sp. NPDC096324. The sequence continues at coordinate 477,279 of NZ_JBIWFK010000003.1, forward strand.
CGGCACTCCGTCCGCCGGCCGCTGTGCCGGGGGGAGTGGTGATCTGTGGTGGCCGTGGGGTCGGAGCGAGTTGGTCACAGGCACTCCCGCCAAGAAATCCGGGGGGCGTTTCTGGACCTCGCTGCGCGTACGGGGGGCGTGGCGGCGTGGAACATCTGAGGCACCCTAGCGTCGTCCGTGCGTTCTCGTGAAACGCCCGATGTCATTTCTGCTTATCGCCTGCGCGTACCCAGGATTCGGAGATGTGTGCCTCCCGATCCGCAAGTGGTTTCACATATCGATTCGCTTACCGGTGAAGGGTGTTCTGTCCTGATTCATGCCGACTTAGCGGCTCATAGCACCCGCGGGCGACTCTGAAGATATGTCCGTTTCGAATGCTTTTGGCGGCCCGTGTGCCGAGGACGCGGTGTGCCGGTGGCAACAATTCGAATTACTTGCGAACGGGATGTGTGGACATGGAAACGATCACCGGGAATTCGCTGGGAGAGGCGCCTTCGAATTGCCCCGCGGGGCAGTGTTCCCGGTGTGCTCCCGTGCGGGGCGGGGCGGCGTGACCCGGGTGGGGCGCGGGCTCGCTCCGGAGTCGGGGCCCGGTCAACGATGCGTCACCTGCCGCATACGAGAGGCCGGTTGGTGGCACGATGGTTCTGGCGGGGGTGTGCGGGGCTGCACCCCCGGGCCGGGAGAGCGGACCGACCGTAGGGTGTGATCAGTTGTGGCCATTTCGCTGTCAGTGGTGCTGCTGTTGGCGATCATCCTCGTGGTGTTGATCCGAGGGGGATCCATCAAGCCGGGGCCCGCCATCGTCGCGGTGCTCTTCGGCTTCTTCCTCGCGTCGACCGGTATGGCTCCCTCCATCAACCGGTTTCTCGACTCGATAGCGGAGACCATCAACTCGATCAGTTTCTGAACGGGACGCGGCGAGAGCGCCCCTCACCGGATCGCGGAGAGGCGCCGCCCGACCCGCGTTGGGCGCACGCCGGCGACCGCGCGCCGCCCACGTACGTCCCCGCGCCCGAAACTCCGGCGGACCGGACCCGAAACTCCGGCGAACCGGAACGTCCCCGGAAACGACGAGAGCCAGGCGGAGAGGAAACAACCCTCCGGCCTGGCTCTACGTCTTTTGGAGCGGGCGACGGGAATCGAACCCGCGTAGCTAGTTTGGAAGACTAGTGCTCTACCATTGAGCTACGCCCGCACAGCACGCGCCGCAGGTCAGCGACCGCGGCACAGAATGCATCGTAGCGGGTCGACGGCCCGCAATGCACACCCCGTTCCCGTCCGCGTCGGCGCTCGCGAAATGCTGCGGCCGCACTGCCTGCGGGCATGTACCCTACGTGTCGCACCGACGGGGTGTGGCGCAGCTTGGTAGCGCGTCCGCTTTGGGAGCGGAAGGCCGTGGGTTCAAATCCCGCCACCCCGACCACCGGCAGGGCCGCGCCGGATCCGCCCGGACAAGATCGCCTTTTGGGGCGTGTACCGCCTGCGGTTACTATGCAAGCTGCGTGCCCGTATGTCTGCACTGTTACGTCTCTCAAGGGCCGCGGAATCCGCCCAGGGCTCTGCCCGGTCGGTAGCGGCACGCAGCAGAACCCCCCAAGAAGTCAGCCACAAGGAGACCGAACCGTGAAGAGCGCCGTGGAGACCCTGAACCCGACTCGGGTTCGGCTCACTGTCGAGGTGCCCTTCGAGGAGCTCAAGGACAGCCTCGACGCGGCGTACAAGAAGATCAACCAGCAGGTCACGGTGAAGGGCTTCCGGAAGGGCAAGATCCCGGCGCGCGTCATCGACCAGCGGTTCGGTCGCGGCGCCGTGCTCGAAGAGGCCGTCAACGACGCGCTCCCGAAGTTCTACACCGAAGCGGTCAACGAGGCTGAGCTGAATGTCCTCGGCCAGCCCGAGGTCGACATCACCGAGCTGAAGGACGGCGAGACGCTGAACTTCACCGCCGAGGTCGACGTCCGCCCGGCCATCGAGATCCCGGACTACTCCGGCATCGAGGTCGAGGTCGACGCCATCGAGGTCAGCGACGAGGACGTCGAGAAGGCCGTCTCCGACCTGCGCGAGCGCTTCGCCTCGACCTCCCCGGTCGAGCGCGCCGCCCAGGACGAGGACGTCGTCACCCTGGACCTCGAGGCCAAGGTCGACGGAGAGATCCTGGAGGACGGTGTCGCCAGCGGCGTCTCGTACACCATCGGCTCCGGCGAGCTGCTCGAAGGCATCGACGAGGCCGTGAAGGGCCTGGAGGCCGGTGGCGAGACCACCTTCACCTCCGAGCTCAAGGGCGGCTCCGCCGCCGGCAAGGAGGCCGAGGTCACCGTCAAGGTCACCCAGGTCGCCGCGCGTGAACTGCCCGAGCTGGACGACGAGTTCGCGCAGCTCGCCTCCGAGTTCGACACCCTCGACGAGCTCAAGGCGGACAGCCGCAAGCGCCTCGAGAACATGAAGCAGTACGACCAGGCCACGCAGGCCCAGGAGCGCGTCCTGGAGAAGCTGCTGGAGCTCGTCGAGGTGCCCGTCCCCGAGAAGCTGCTCGAGGACGAGATCAACACCCGTAAGCACAACCTCGAGCACCACCAGCTCGGCCAGATGGGCCTCGACCTCGCGAAGTACCTGGAGATCCAGGGCAAGACCGAGGAAGAGTTCGACGCTGAGACCAAGGAAGCCGCGGTCAAGGGCATCAAGACGCAGTTCGTCCTCGACGAGCTCGTCAACAAGGAGAAGCTGAACGTCAACCAGGAGGAGCTCACCGAGCACCTCATGCGTCGCGCGGCCTCCTCCGGCATGTCCCCCGACCAGTTCGCCCAGGCCGTCGTCGAGGGCGGCCAGGTTCCGATGCTCGTCGGCGAGGTCGCCCGCGGCAAGGCCCTCGCGGTCGTCGTCGAGGCCTCCACGGTCAAGGACACCAACGGCGAGATCGTCGACCTGGACGACGAGGAGGACGAGACGGCCGAGACCGTCGAGGCCACCACGGAGTCCGAGGAGACCACCGAGGCCTGATCGCCTCAGCCTCAGCAGCAAGCCTTGACGGGCCCCCGGGGACTTCACGTCCCCGGGGGCCCGTCCGCTTACCCGGGTACGCCGGGAACCCCGGGAAGTCCTCTCCGAGGTCCCCGCAGGCTGACCCAGGGGCGCGGGGAACTGCGCGGGCGATCCCCACCGCCCCGCAGCCGCGTCCCGGCCGCGGGGCCCCCACCGGGTGCGGCCTTCCGGGGGCGCCCCGCAACGGCCCCGAGCCGGTCGACGGAGGCCGGCCGGAGCCCTGGTGAAGCCACCACGGCGCATGCGCTCACAGCGAACAGTTCCCTCTGCGGGATTCCCCGGAGGGACCCGCGCGTTAGGGTCCATGAATACGAGGGCAGGGGAGTCTCCGGACGCCGTCGGGAGGCGGCGCGGAACCCGGGGTCCCAGGCCCTGCAGAAGACGTGAGACGGCCCGGCGCCGTCGTAAGACGAGCAGGTGGATACGTGACGAATCTGATGCCCACAGCTGCCGGCGACCCTATCGGCGGTGGCCTCGGCGACCAGGTCTACAACCGACTGCTCGGCGAGCGGATCATCTTCCTCGGCCAGGCGGTCGACGATGACATCGCCAACAAGATCACGGCGCAGCTGCTGCTCCTTGCCGCCGACCCGGACAAGGACATCTACCTCTACATCAACAGCCCCGGCGGATCGATCACGGCCGGCATGGCGATCTACGACACCATGCAGTTCATCAAGAACGACGTGGTGACGATCGCCATGGGCATGGCGGCCTCGATGGGCCAGTTCCTGCTCAGCGCCGGTACGCCCGGCAAGCGCTTCGCCCTGCCGAACGCCGAGATCCTGATCCACCAGCCCTCCGCGGGCCTCGCGGGCTCCGCGTCGGACATCAAGATCCACGCCGAGCGGCTGCTGCACACCAAGAAGCGGATGGCGGAGCTGACCGCTTTCCACACGGGTCAGACCGTCGAGCAGGTCACGCGTGACTCGGACCGCGACCGTTGGTTCGACCCGATCGAGGCCAAGGAGTACGGCCTCATCGACGACATCGTGCCCACCGCTGCCGGAATGCCGGGCGGCGGCGGCACCGGGGCGTCGTAAGCCCCTCCAGCGCCCGCGAGAGCGGCGCGGGGCCCCTTCCCGCCCTTCCAGTGGGGCGAGGCCCCCAGCGTGCCCTCAGCCGACCGCTCAGCCCTTTTCAGGTTTTCCAGGAGACACAGTGAACGACTTCCCCGGCAGCGGCCTCTTCGCCCGCACGCAGGCCGAGTACACCGGTCCTCGCGCGGAGTCCCGCTACGTCATCCCGCGCTTCGTCGAGCGCACCTCTCAGGGCGTGCGTGAGTACGACCCGTACGCGAAGCTGTTCGAGGAGCGCGTGATCTTCCTCGGCGTGCAGATCGACGACGCCTCCGCCAACGACGTCATGGCGCAGCTGCTGTGCCTGGAGTCGATGGACCCCGACCGTGACATCTCGGTCTACATCAACAGCCCCGGTGGCTCGTTCACGGCCCTCACGGCCATTTACGACACCATGCAGTTCGTGAAGCCGGACATCCAGACGGTCTGCATGGGCCAGGCCGCCTCGGCCGCCGCGATCCTGCTGGCCGCCGGTACGCCGGGCAAGCGCATGGCGCTCCCGAACGCCCGTGTGCTGATCCACCAGCCCTACAGCGAGACCGGCCGCGGGCAGGTCTCGGACCTCGAGATCGCCGCGAACGAGATCCTCCGGATGCGCGGCCAGCTCGAAGACATGCTGGCCAAGCACTCGACCACGCCGATCGAGAAGATCCGCGAGGACATCGAGCGCGACAAGATCCTCACGGCCGAGGACGCGCTGGCCTACGGCCTGATCGACCAGATCATTTCCACCCGGAAGATGAACAACTCCGCGGTCGTGTGACGTATCGCTGTATCGTCTGCCGCTCCTTGGCGCGGTTCACGACAAAGTGAACCGCGCCAAGGGGGGCCCGAACGAGGGGCTCGGCAAGGTACCGTCGGACATAAGGCAGCACCAGGAGCCGCTGGATCCAGGCGGCTCCCAGGCGAAGGGGAAGCACACCGTGGCACGCATCGGTGACGGCGGCGATCTGCTCAAGTGCTCGTTCTGCGGCAAGAGCCAGAAGCAGGTCAAGAAGCTCATCGCAGGCCCCGGTGTGTACATCTGCGACGAGTGCATCGACCTCTGCAACGAGATCATCGAGGAAGAACTCGCGGAGACGAGCGAGGTGCGCTGGGAGGAACTCCCCAAGCCCCGCGAGATCTACGAGTTCCTCGAGGGGTACGTGGTCGGGCAGGAGTCGGCCAAGAAGGCCCTCTCCGTCGCGGTGTACAACCACTACAAGCGCGTCCAGGCCGGTGAGAACAGCACGGGCCAGAACCGCGAGGACGCCATCGAGTTGGCGAAGTCCAACATCCTTCTGCTGGGCCCCACGGGCTCCGGCAAGACGCTCCTGGCCCAGACCCTCGCGCGCATGCTGAACGTTCCGTTCGCCATCGCCGACGCGACGGCGCTGACGGAGGCCGGGTACGTCGGCGAGGACGTCGAGAACATCCTGCTGAAGCTGATCCAGGCCGCCGACTACGACGTCAAGAAGGCCGAGACCGGGATCATCTACATCGACGAGATCGACAAGGTCGCCCGTAAGAGCGAAAACCCGTCGATCACGCGCGACGTCTCCGGTGAGGGCGTGCAGCAGGCCCTGCTCAAGATCCTCGAGGGCACGACGGCCTCGGTGCCGCCGCAGGGCGGACGCAAGCACCCGCACCAGGAGTTCATCCAGATCGACACGACGAACGTCCTGTTCATCGTGGGCGGCGCCTTCGCGGGCCTGGAGAAGCTCATCGAGTCCCGGGCCGGCGCGAAGGGCATCGGCTTCGGCGCGACGATCCGCTCGAAGCGCGAGCTGGAGTCCAAGGACCAGTTCGAGGCGGTCATGCCGGAGGACCTGGTCAAGTTCGGCATGATCCCCGAGTTCATCGGCCGTCTCCCGGTCATCACCTCGGTCCACAACCTGGACCGCGAGGCGCTCCTGCAGATCCTGGTCGAGCCGCGCAACGCGCTGGTGAAGCAGTACCAGCGACTCTTCGAACTCGACGGTGTGGAGCTGGACTTCGAGCGTGAGGCCCTGGAGGCCATCGCCGACCAGGCCATCCTGCGCCAGACCGGCGCCCGCGGGCTGCGCGCCATCATGGAGGAAGTCCTCCAGGCCGTGATGTACGAAGTCCCGTCCCGCAAGGACGTGGCCCGCGTCGTCATCACCGCCGACGTGGTCCTGCGCAACGTCAACCCGACCCTGATCCCGAGGGACGCCCGCCGCGGCGGCCCGGGCGAGCAGAAGACAGCGTAGGCACAAGCACCAAGAACGAAGGGGCGCCCGGCGATTGGATCGCCGGGCGCCCCTTCGTTTCGTGCTCGTGCTCGCGGGCGCATCCGTGCCGCCGTGCCGGGCGCCTCACCCGGAGGGGGCGAACGCCCGTGCGGGGCCCGGCCGACCGGCCGGGCCCCGCACGTCGAACCTGTTCCGCGGACGGCGTCAGATCTTCTGACGGACGTCCTTGCGGAGCTTCGCGGCGATCTCGGCCGCGGCCTCGGGCGTGCTGCCCTTGCCGGCCATCATGCTCGCGAAGTCGATCGGCATCACGAAGCCCAGCGTGCTGTGGTCGCCCCAGATGCAGACCGGCATCGTGAACTCCTTCGGCCCGGCGGCAGCGCCGGAGGAGTCACTCTTGACCTTGATCTCCTGGCACTTGAGGACGGCACCGTCGAGCGCGCTCGGCGTGTACGCCTTCGGGCTGCCGACGAGCTCGCCGTCCTTGGTGCCTTCCTTCTCCTGGTTCGTCTTCATGTCGGCGAACATGTTGTCGACGGTCTTCTCCGGGTCGTCGATGGTTCCCCAGACACCGCCGAACGAGATCTGCTTCGCCGCCAGCGGGTTGCTCTTGTCACCCGACTGGTAGGCCGCGTTGACGTCCTTGGGGTTCTTCACACCCCAGCCCTCGGCGTCCTTGAGGTCGTCCTTGGTCATGCCGCCACCGCTGTCGCTGCTGTCGGTGGACTTCTTGTACTCGCCACCGAGGACCGCCGCCGGCGTCGTCAACTTGTGCGGGCCGTCGTTGGCCACGTCGGAGCCGCTGCTGCCCCCGAGCACGAGGTACGCGCCCACCGCGATGGCCGCGACCACGGCCACGCCGCCGATGATCAGGGCCGTCTTCTTCTTGCCGCCGGACGGCTCGGGAGGCATCGGGACCGTGCCGTACGGAGGCTGCTGCCCGTAGGCCGGCTGCTGGCCGTACGGGGGAGTCTGCGGCGGGACACCCGGAGCCTGCTGGGGGTAGCCGTAGCCGGGCTGGGCCGGGGGAGCCTGCTGGGGGTAGCCGTAGCCGGGCTGAGGGGCAGGCGGCTGCTGGCCGTAAGGGCCCGGCTGACCGCCCGGCTGACCGTAGGGTCCGGGCTGCTGGGGCTGCCCGCCGTACGGGCCCGGCTGGTTGTAGCTCATTTCTGGGTTCCCCTCCGCATGCCTTATGTGTTCCTGACATCCTGACGCACAGGTCGGACAGCCAGGTCCGCAGGGGGTGCACCGTTACGAAGTAATCCCGTTTCGGGACCGGGGCGTGACGCCCCTAAACTGATCCCGTGACCGAGAACGCTCAGCAGCAGCCATCCGAGCCCATCACCGAACTGCCGACCCAGTACGCGCCGGCCGATGTGGAGGGGCCGCTGTACGAGCGCTGGGTAGAGCGCGGCTATTTCGAGGCCGACGCGAAGAGCGACAAGCCTCCGTTCACGGTGGTCATCCCGCCGCCGAACGTCACCGGCAGCCTGCACCTCGGGCACGCCTTCGAGCACACCCTCATCGACGCCCTCACGCGCCGCAAGCGCATGCAGGGCTTCGAGACGCTGTGGCAGCCCGGCATGGACCACGCCGGCATCGCCACGCAGAACGTCGTCGAGCGCGAGCTGGGCAAGGAGGGCAAGTCGCGGCACGACCTCGGCCGGGAGGCGTTCGTCGAGCGCGTCTGGCAGTGGAAGGCCGAGTCCGGAGGGCAGATTTCCGGCCAGATGCGCCGCCTCGGTGACGGCGTCGCCTGGTCGCGCGAGCGCTTCACGATGGACGAGGGCCTGTCCCAGTCCGTCCAGACCATCTTCAAGAAGCTGTACGACGACGAGCTGATCTACCGCGCCGAGCGCATCATCAACTGGTGCCCGCGCTGTCTGACGGCCATCTCCGACATCGAGGTCGAGTACCAGGACGACGACGGCGAGCTGGTCTCCATGAAGTACGGGGAGGGGGACGAGTCCATCGTCGTCGCCACCACCCGTGCCGAGACGATGCTCGGTGACACCGCCGTCGCCGTCCACCCGGGCGACGAGCGGTACAAGCACCTCGTCGGCAAGCTCATCAGGCTGCCGCTGACCGACCGTTCCATCCCGGTCGTCGCGGACGAGCACGTCGACCCCGAGTTCGGCACCGGCGCCGTCAAGGTGACGCCCGCCCACGACCCGAACGACTTCGAGATCGGGCAGCGCCACGGCCTGCCCAACATCGCCGTCATGGACGAGCACGCGGTCATCACGGTCCCCGGCCCCTTCCAGGGCCTGGACCGGCTCGAGGCCCGTTCCGCCATCGTCGGCGCCCTGCGCGCCGAAGGCCGGATCGTCGCCGAGAAGCGGCCCTACAGCCACTCCGTCGGCCACTGCTCGCGCTGCAAGACCACCATCGAGCCGCGCCTGTCCATGCAGTGGTGGGTCAAGGTCGGCCCCCTCGCGAAGGCCGCGGGTGACGCCGTCCGCGACGGCCGCGTCAAGATTCACCCGCAGGAGATGGAGAAGCGGTACTTCGACTGGGTCGACAACCTCCACGACTGGTGCATCTCGCGGCAGTTGTGGTGGGGTCACCGCATCCCGGTCTGGTACGGGCCGAACGGCGAGATCGTCTGCGTCGGTCCCGACGACGAGGCCCCGACGGGCGAGGGCTGGCACCAGGACACCGACGTCCTCGACACCTGGTTCTCCTCCGGTCTGTGGCCGTTCTCCACGCTCGGCTGGCCCGAACAGACCGAGAGCCTCGCGAAGTTCTACCCGAACTCCGTCCTGGTCACCGGCTACGACATCCTCTTCTTCTGGGTCGCCCGGATGATGATGTTCGGCCTGTACGCGATGGACGGCACCCCGCCGTTCCACACCATCGCCCTGCACGGCATGGTCCGCGACCAGTTCGGCAAGAAGATGTCCAAGTCCTTCGGGAACGCGGTCAATCCGCTGGACTGGATGGACAAGTACGGCAGTGACGCCCTGCGGTTCACGCTCGCGCGCGGCGCCAACCCGGGCGTCGACGTGCCGATCGGCGAGGACTGGGTCCAGGGCTCGCGCAACTTCGCCAACAAGATCTGGAACGCCACCCGCTTCGCGCTGATGAACGGCGCGACGGTCGAGGGCGAACTCCCGCCCGCCGAGGAGCTGTCGGCCACCGACCGCTGGATCCTGTCCCGGCTGAACGCGACGGTCGCCGAAGTCGACGCCCTGTACGAGGACTTCCAGTTCGCCAAGCTGTCGGACGCGCTGTTCCACTTCGCGTGGGACGAGGTCTTCGACTGGTACGTCGAGCTGTCCAAGACGACGTTCATGGCGGGCGGCGAGCCCGCGAAGGTCTCCGGCCGGGTCCTGGGCGAGGTCCTGGACGTCACCCTCCGCCTCCTCCACCCGATCGTCCCGTTCGTCACGGAGACCCTCTGGACCACCCTCACGGGCGGCGAGTCGGTCGTCGTCGCGGACTGGCCGACCGACTCGGGCTTCCGTGACACCGCGGCCGAGCAGGAGATCGAGAAGCTCCAGCAGGTCATCACGGAGGTCCGCCGCTTCCGTGCCGACCAGGGCCTCCAGCCCGGCCAGCGGGTCCCGGCCCGGCTGACCCTCGACGGGACCGCGCTGGCCCCGCACGAGGCGGCCATCCGTCAGCTCCTGCGGCTCCAGCCGGAGGGCGAGAGCTTCTCGGCCACGGCGACCCTGCCGGTGGCGGGTGCCACGGTCGCGCTCGACCTGTCGGGCACGATCGACGTCGCCGCCGAGCGCAAGCGTCTGGCCAAGGACCTCGCCGCCGCCGAGAAGGAGAAGGCCCAGGCGAACGCCAAGCTCGGCAACGAGGCGTTCCTCGCCAAGGCGCCGGACAACGTCGTGGACAAGATCCGCGGCCGGCTGGCCAAGGCGGACGAGGACATCGCCCGCATCCAGACCCAGCTCGAACGGCTGCCGGAGGCGTAGCCACACCCCAGCCAGGCAGAAGGCCCCCGGAACTCCCCAGTTCCGGGGGCCTTCTGCCCGCACCCGACCTTCTCTCGCCCCCTCCGCCCCTGCCCGTCCCGTACCTGGGGGCTGCCGCCCCCCAGCCCCCGCTTCGGCCTGACGGCCTCGTCCTCAAACGCCGGACGGGCTGGAACTTTCCGGTGCCGGGCAGGAGAACTCAGCCCCTCCGGCGATTGAGGAGCGGGGGGGGCCGGGGGCAGCGTCCCCGTGACGGGACGGGTAGGGGCGGAGGGGGCGAAAAACCCCACACGGCCCCACACGCCCCCACACCCCGCGGCCTCCGTAGACTGGCACCGTGAGCGACCTCCCCCCGCACGACAGCAGCGCGTCCGACGACCCGGAGCGTGATCCGCTCGGTCTCTTCGAGGAGATCGTCGAGGCAGAGACCGACCGCGACCCCGACCTCGCGGTGATCGAGGCCGGCAGCCGCACCCTGCGGACCCAGGGCGCCGGCGGTCACCAGGCCGACGTCCCCGTGAGGCCCTCCGACCCCGAGATCGACAAGGCGCTGCGCGAGGTGGAGGCCGAACTCGCCACCCGCTGGGGCGAGACGAAGCTGGAGCCGTCCGTCGCCCGGATCGCGGCGCTGATGGACGTCCTCGGGGAGCCGCAGCGCGCGTACCCCTCGATCCACATCACGGGCACCAACGGCAAGACCTCCACCGCCCGTATGGTCGAGGCCCTGCTCGGCGCGTTCGACCTGCGCACCGGCCGCTACACCAGCCCCCACGTGCAGTCGATCACCGAGCGGATCAGCCTCGACGGGGCGCCGATGGCCGCCGAGCGCTTCGTGGAGACGTACAACGACATCAAGCCCTACGTCGAGATGGTCGACGGGCAGCAGGAGTACCGGCTGTCCTTCTTCGAGGTGCTCACCGCGATGGCGTACGCCGCCTTCGCCGACGCGCCCGTCGACGTCGCCGTCGTCGAGGTCGGCATGGGCGGAAGCTGGGACGCCACGAACGTGATCGACGGGGACGTCGCCGTGGTGACCCCCATCGACCTCGACCACACCGACCGGCTCGGCGAGACGCACGCCGAGATCGCCACCGAGAAGGCCGGCATCGTCAAGCAGGACGCCACCGTCATCCTCGCCCAGCAGCCGGTCGACGCGGCCCAGGTGCTGCTGAAGAAGGCCGTCGAGGTCGACGCGACGGTGGCCCGCGAGGGCCTCGAATTCGGCGTCGTGTCCCGGCAGATCGCGGTCGGCGGGCAGCTCCTCACGCTGCGCGGCCTCGGCGGGGAGTACGAAGAGGTCTTCCTGCCGCTGCACGGCGCCTACCAGGCGCACAACGCCGCCGTGGCGCTCGCCGCGGTCGAGGCGTTCTTCGGCGTCGGCTCGGCCCACGCCCAGCGGCTCGACATCGACACCGTGCGCAAGGCGTTCGCCTCGGTCACCTCGCCCGGCCGCCTGGAGATCGTGCGCCGCTCGCCCACCGTGGTGCTCGACGCCGCGCACAACCCCGCCGGCGCCCGCGCCACCGCCGAGGCCGTGAGCGAGGTCTTCGACTTCAGCCGGCTGATCGGCGTCGTCGGCGCGAGCGGCGACAAGAACGTACGGGGCGTGCTCGAAGCCTTCGAGCCGATCTTCGCTGAGGTCGTCGTCACCCAGAACTCCAGCCATCGCGCGATGGACGCGGACGAACTCGCCGGGATCGCCGTCGAGGTCTTCGGCGAGGACCGGGTGCAGGTCGAACCGCGCCTGGACGACGCCCTGGAGGCCGCGATCACGCTCGCCGAGGAAGAGGGCGAGTACGCGGGCGGGGGCGTGCTGGTCACCGGTTCCGTCATCACGGTCGGCGAGGCCCGACTGCTCCTGGGGAGGGGCTGACTCTCGTGCGTACGCTCTGTGCTTCCACTCTGATCGGCGAGGTCTTCGTCATCGGCTTCGCCGGGCTCGTCGCCATGAAGGACCCCGATCTGTCCACGGCCACGGTCTGGACGGTCTGCGGGGTCCTGATGGCGCTGAGCGTGCTGCTGTGCGGCATGATCACGCGGCCCGGCGGTGTCCAGCTCGGCTGGGCGCTGCAGATCCTGCTGATCGCCGGCGGCTTCTTCGTGCCGTCGATGTTCGTCCTGGGCGCCGCCTTCGCCGCCCTGTGGTGGGCCTCGGTCCACTACGGCCGGAAGATCGACGAGGCCAAGGCCAGGTTCGCCGCGCAGGCGCAGGCGCAGGCCGAGCCGGAGGGCAACCCGGCCTAGGCAGTCTCCGAGCCCCGGTGCCTGTCCGAGTCGGACAGGCACCGGGGCCCGGCCGGTGGGGCGCGTGGGCGCTCGGTACCGGCGGACGGAGGTGTGGGCCCGTATCACCTGACGCTGTGTGACAGCGACCCGGACACGCCCTGTAGCCTCGGTCATCCGCACCCGTGTGACCCGAAGGAGCTTTCCCGTGAGCCAGCGCACCCTCGTCCTCCTCAAGCCCGACGCCGTCCGTCGCGGCCTGACCGGCGAGATCATCAGCCGCATCGAGCGCAAGGCCGGCTGGCAGATCACCGCGCTGGAACTGCGGACCCTGGACCAGGACACGCTCGAGCAGCACTACGGCGAGCACAAGGGCAAGCCCTTCTACGAGCCGCTGGTGGCGTTCATGGCCTCCGGCCCGGTCGTCGCCCTGATCGTCGAGGGCGAGCGGGTCATCGAGGGCGTGCGTGCCCTGGCCGGCCCGACCGACCCGATCGCCGCCGCCCCCGGTTCCATCCGCGGTGACTACGGCGTGATCGTGCGCGAGAACCTGATCCACGCCTCCGACTCCGAGGAGTCCGCCGAGCGCGAGGTGAAGATCTTCTTCCCCGGCCGCGCCTGAGCGTCCGGACGAAGGCTCCGCGCCGCGTCCGCGCGCACGGACGGTCACCGTCCTGCGTACGGACGGTCGCGCCCGAGGCCGCGGGCGGCCTCGCCGAGGCCGTCCGGACGATCTCCGGAGCCCGCCGAGTCGAACATTTTCAAAGAATTTTCTGAGACTGCGTCAGCACGGCTGCGACAGTCTGACCTGGGACGGCCCTGAAAAATCAGGCCGTCCCGTGGCATATGCGCGCTGATCGGGGGAACGCGTGACCCCGATGGCCCGTCTCCACAAGCGAGTCGCTCCGCCATCTGCCGACAATGGCCAAGACCCTCGCGCAGTGTTCGTGCAGGCGCGTCTACGATGGAAGCGTTCACGTCGCTGCACCAACCTCGCGCCGTCCCTAAAAAGCCGTCAACGTTCGCTTTGGGAAGGCCAGACGAATCCTGATGGGGAACTCAATGTCGTTCATCGGCCGTGACATGGCTGTCGACCTCGGGACCGCCAACACGCTGGTGTACGTCAGGGGCCGAGGGATCGTACTCAACGAGCCGTCCGTCGTCGCGATCAACACCAACACCGGCGGGATCCTCGCGGTGGGCGCGGAAGCCAAGAAGATGATCGGGCGGACCCCGGGCAACATCGTTGCCGTGCGTCCGCTGAGGGACGGCGTCATCGCCGACTTCGAGATCACCGAGCGCATGCTCCGCTACTTCATCCTGAAGATCCACAAGCGGCGCTACCTCGCCCGCCCCCGTGTCGTCGTCTGCGTGCCCTCCGGCATCACGGGCGTCGAGCGCCGTGCCGTCATCGAGGCGTCGTCCCAGGCCGGCGCCCGCCAGGTGCACATCATCGAGGAGCCCATGGCCGCGGCCATCGGCGCCGGCCTGCCGGTCCACGAGGCCACGGGCAACATGGTGGTGGACATCGGCGGCGGCACCACGGAGGTCGCGGTCATCTCGCTCGGCGGCATCGTCACCGCCCAGTCCATCCGCGTCGCGGGCGACGAGCTGGACAACGCGATCATCCAGCACATCAAGAAGGAGTACAGCCTCCTTCTCGGTGAGCGGACGGCCGAGCAGATCAAGATCACGATCGGTTCCGCGTACGACCTCGACAATGACGAACACACCGAAATCCGCGGCCGGGACCTGGTCTCCGGTCTGCCCAAGACGGTCGTCATCTCCGCCGCGGAGGTCCGCAAGGCGATCGAGGAGCCGGTCAACGCGATCATCGACGCCGTGAAGACGACGCTCGACAAGTGTCCGCCCGAGCTCTCCGGCGACGTGATGGACCGGGGCATCGTCCTCACCGGCGGCGGGGCCCTGCTGCGCGGCCTGGACGAGCGGCTGCGCCGCGAGACCGGCATGCCGATCCACATCGCCGAGGACCCGCTCGACAGCGTGGCGCTCGGCTCGGGCAAGTGCGTCGAGGAGTTCGAGGCGCTCCAGCAGGTTCTGGACGCCCAGCCCCGCAGATGACGTAACACTTCGATTCCGCCGTACGAGATCACCCGTTCTCGTGCGGCGGATCGTTGGTATGGAGGCATAAACTCCTGCGACATAGAGTCATAACCTCCCCCATAACAGCCACCCCGTCTCACCCCCCCACCCCAGCCTCATCGCACCGTGGGCATCCTTTTCGCCCAGGGCGCGCCCCTGTTGACCCAATACGACGAGGAAGGCACGGCCGCCGCACGTGAGGGACACACGAGAGAGCCGGCTGCTCCTGGTGCTGCTGATCGCCATCGCGTTCGCACTGATCACGGTGGACATCCGCGGCGGGCAGGACTCACCGGTCGACGGCGCCCGCCAGGCCGCCGCGACGGTCTTCGGCCCGATCGAGAACGGGGTGTCGTCCGCGGTCGACCCCGTCGGCAACGCGATCTCCGCGGTCCGCGACTCGGGCGGACGGCACAGCCGCATCGCCCAACTGGAGCACGACAACGCGGCGTTGAAGGCGAAGCTCGGCAGCGACGACCGCAACCGCAGCCGCCTCAAGCAGCTCGACAGGATGATCAAGGTGGCCGGCGAGGGCCAGTACGGCATCAAGGGCGCCGAGGTGATCGCCATAGGGGCGGCCCAGGGCTTCTCCTGGACCGTCACCATCGACGTCGG
Organism: Streptomyces sp. NPDC096324; assembly: GCF_044763015.1. Classification (NCBI taxonomy): domain Bacteria; kingdom Bacillati; phylum Actinomycetota; class Actinomycetes; order Kitasatosporales; family Streptomycetaceae; genus Streptomyces; species Streptomyces sp. NPDC096324. The sequence continues at coordinate 492,462 of NZ_JBIWFK010000003.1, forward strand.
CGCCAACGACGGCATCCAGCGCGACATGACCGTCCTGAACGGCGACGGACTGGTCGGCCGGGTCACCACCGTCGGCCCCGACACCGCGACCGTGCTCCTCGCCAACGACCCCGACTTCACCGTCGGCACGCGCATGGAGTCCACCGACGAACTCGGCTTCGCCTCCGGACAGGGCGACCGCCCGCTGCGCGTCGAACTCCTCAACGCCAAGGCGAGGATCAAGAAGGGCGACCGGCTGGTCACCTTCGGCTCGCAGTCCGACAAGCCGTTCGTGCCCGGCGTCCCCGTCGGCGTCGTCTCCCGGGTCGACCCCTCCGGCGGCGACCTCACCCGCACGATCTACGTGACGCCGTTCGTCTCGTTCACCAAGCTCGACATCGTCGGCGTGGTCGTCGCGGCACCCAAGAGCGACCCGCGCGACACCGTGCTGCCCCCGAAACCCAGACCGACGCCCACGCCGACCGTGACCGTGACGGTCACCCCCTCGGCGAGCGCCCCCGACCTCGGCCAGCAGCAGTAAACAGGAGGAGCCGAATCCCATGCGTTTCAACCGGATGCTGCTCTCCGTCACCCTGGTGGTCGTCGCCCTGGTGATCCAGGTGAGCGTTCTCGCCCGACTCCACCTCCCGGGCGCCGTACCCGACCTGGTGCTGCTGACCGTGCTCGCCCTCGCCCTGGTGTACGGCCATGTCGGCGGCGCGCTCATCGGCTTCGGCGCGGGTCTGCTCTCCGACCTCGCCCCGCCCGCCGACCACGCCGCCGGACGCTACGCCCTCGTGCTCTGCGTCGTCGGCTATCTCGCCGGCCTCGCCAAGCCCGAGAACGGCAGACTCAAGTCGGCCACCGGGCCCATGGCCGTGGTCGTCGCCGCCGCGATCGGCTCCACCGTGCTCTACGCGGGCGTCGGCGCCCTCGTCGGCGACACCGCCGCCCGCCATGTGGGCCTCAGCAGCCTGCTCATCACGGCCGCCCTCTACGACCTGCTGCTCGCGCCCTTCGTCGTGCCGGTGCTGATGGCGCTGGCCCGGCGGGCCGAGAACGATCCGCTCGCCGACGGCGGTTCGGCCTCCAAGGCGTCCGACGTCGCATCGGGCTGGCTGTCCTCCGGCACCGGCCTGCGCATCGGCAGCCAGCGCGGCGGACTGCGCGTGAAGGCGGCCAAGGCGCGGGTCGCCCGCGCCGGACGCATCAAGGGGGTCAAGCGGCTGTGACGACAGCGACGCGGCCCGTCCGCCGGCCGGCCCAAGCGTCCCGGACGTCACGGGACTTGACCGGCCTCGATGTCACCACGCACAGGTTCGCCGTGTACTCGTATGACTCGTACACACACTGAGAGGGGGAGGCAGCAGTGACCAACATCCCGGAGACCGGGCGGACCCCACGGGTCCAGATCCGGCTCGTCGTCATCCAGATTCTCGTACTCTCCCTCCTCGGCACCCTGGGCGGACGCCTCTGGTTCCTCCAGATCCGCAACGGCAACGAGTACGCCAAGGAAGCCTCCGGCAACCACGTCCAGCAGGTCGTCCAGCCCGCCGTGCGCGGCTCGATCCTCGACGCGCGGGGCGTGCCGATCGCCGACAACGAGACCCGCCTCGTGGTCTCCGCCTCGCGTACGGACCTGATGAAGATGGCGGACGACGGGAAGGCCGTCCTCACCAAGCTCGCCGGCGTGCTCGGCCTCAAGCCCGAGGACGTCATCCAGAAGGTCCGCCTCTGCGACGCCAAGACGCCGCAGCCGTGCTGGAACGGCTCGCCCTACCAGCCGATCCCCATCACCGACAAGGCCACCGCGCGCCAGGCCCTGCAGATCCGTGAGCGCTCCGAGGACTTCCCCGGTATCACCGCCGAGCCGGAGGCCGTGCGCCGTTACGCGGCCCCCGGCAAGGCCAACACCGCGCAGGTGCTCGGCTACCTCTCGCCCGTCACCGACGACGAGATCACCAAGGCCAAGGACACCGACTCGCCCTACCTGCGCTCCGACCAGGTCGGCCGCTCCGGGCTGGAGCGCCAGTACGACAAGGCACTGCGCGGCAAGGCCGGTGTCACCCGCTACGAGGTCGACAACCTCGGCCGGGTCATCGGCAAGGCCAAGAGCGACAAGGCCGAACCCGGGGCCAACCTCGTCACCAGCATCGACGCCCGCGTCCAGCGCGTCGCCGAGTACGAGCTGGACTACGCGATGAAGGTCGCCCGGACCCAGTTCGACAAGATCACCGGCGAGAACTACAAGGCTGACTCCGGCGCCGTCGTGGTCATGGAGGCCAAGACCGGCCGTGTCGTCGCCATGGCGTCCCAGCCGACGTACGACCCGAACGCCTGGGTCGGCGGCATCTCCGGCAAGGACTACACCGCGCTCACCGGCAAGAAGTCCAACTACCCGCTCCTGAACCGCGCCATACAGGGTCAGTCGGCGCCCGGATCGACGTTCAAGGTGGTCTCCACCGCCGCCGCGGTCCAGGCCGGATACGCCTTCGACGGGCACTACCCGTGCACCAGCTCGTACTCCGTCGGCAGCCAGGTCTTCAAGAACTTCGAGGGAGAGAGCTTCGGCCCGATCTCCCTCGGCCGGGCGCTGGAGGTCTCCTGCGACACCGTCTTCTACGGACTCGCCGACAACGAGTGGAAGAAGGACGGCGGGATCAACCCGAAGAAGAAGCCCAAGGACTACTTCTACAAGACAGCCCACCAGTTCGGACTCGGCCAGACGACCGGCATCGACCTCCCCAACGAGGTCACCGGCCGCGTCCCGGACCGCGACTGGAAGCTGAACTACTGGAAGGCCAACAAGGACGCCTGGTGCAAGACCGGCAAGAAGAACGGCAGCTACGTCCAGCGGATCGAGTACGAGAACTGCCTCGAAGGCAACAAGATGCGCGAGGGCGACTCGATCAACTACTCCATCGGCCAGGGTGACACCCTCGTCACGCCCATCCAGGAAGCCGCCATCTACTCCGCGGTCTCCAACGGCGGCACCCTGTACGAGCCGACCATCGGCAAGGCGATCGTCAGCGCCGACGGCAAGACGGTCCAGGAGATCAAGCCGAAGGCCAACGGAAAGCTGCCGGTCAGCAAGGCCACGCTCAAGGGCATGAACGAGGCCTTCGCGGGCGTCGTCACCCGCGGTACCGCGGCCTGGAAGTTCGGCGGCTGGCCGCAGGACAAGATCCCGCTGCACGCCAAGACCGGTACCGCGGAGGTCTACGGCAAGCAGACGACGTCCTGGCTCGCCACGTACTCCAAGGACTACACGATCATCATGACGATCTCCCAGGCCGGTACGGGTTCGGGAGCGTCCGGTGAGGCCGTGCGCAAGATCTACAACGCGCTCTACGGCGTCTCCGCCGACGGCACCATCAACAAGAAGAACGGCCTCCTGCCGACCCCGCAGAAGGGCCTGCCGAAGGTCCAGACCGACGGCACGATCGAGTCCGGCCGTATCACCAAGGACCCGGCCAAGGACCAGCAGGCCAGCCAGGCCCCCAAGGACGCCACCCCCGACCCGAACCTGCCCGCCGGTACCACCGCCTCGCCCACCGGCGGCAACCGTGTCACCCGACGGCGTACGGCCCGCCCGCCGAAGGGGCGGGGGAAGAGGATCCTGACATGACGAGGGCGGCGACCAAGGTACTGAGGATCCTGACATGACCGGAGCCAACAACTTCTCCGTCTCCCGGTACGGACCCGAGCGCGCGGGCTGGACCCGCCTGCTCGCCCGCGACTCGCTCGCCCGGAGGCTCGACTGGCCGATACTGCTGTCGGCCGTCGCGCTCTCGGCGATCGGCTCGGCCCTCGTCTACTCGGCGACCCGCAACCGCACCGAGATCAACCAGGGCGACCCGTACTACTTCCTGCTCCGCCACATGATGAACACCGGCATCGGCTTCGGCCTGATGATCGGCACGATCTGGCTCGGCCACCGCACCCTGCGCACGGCCGTGCCGATCCTGTACGGCATGTCGGTCTTCATGATCCTGCTCGTGCTGACCCCGCTCGGCGCGACGATCAACGGCCAGCGCAACTGGCTCGTCGCCGGCGGACTGTCGCTCCAGCCCGCCGAGTTCATCAAGATCACGATCATCCTGGGCATGGCGATGCTGCTGGCCACACGGGTCGACGCGGGCGACAAGCAGTACCCGGACCACCGCACGGTGGTGCAGGCGCTGGGGCTCGCGGCCGTCCCGATGCTGATCGTGCTGCTCATGCCCGACCTCGGCACGATCATGGTCGCGGTCGTCATCGTGCTCGGCGTGCTGCTCTCCTCCGGCGCCTCCAACCGCTGGGTGTTCGGCCTCATCGGCGCGGGCGCCCTCGGCGCGGTCGCCGCCTGGCGGCTGCACGTCCTCGACGAGTACCAGATCAACCGCTTCGCGGCCTTCGCCAACCCCGACCTCGACCCGGCGGGCGTCGGCTACAACACCAACCAGGCCCGCATCGCCATCGGTTCCGGCGGCCTCTTCGGCACCGGCCTCGGCCACGGCTCGCAGACGACCGGCCAGTTCGTCCCCGAACAGCAGACGGACTTCGTCTTCACCGTCGCGGGCGAGGAACTGGGCTTCGTGGGCGCGGGCCTGATCCTGCTGCTCCTCGGCGTCATCCTGTGGCGCGCCTGCCGCATCGCCCGCGAGACGACCGAGCTGTACGGCACGATCGTCGCCGCCGGGATCATCGCCTGGTTCGCGTTCCAGTCCTTCGAGAACATCGGCATGACCCTCGGGATCATGCCGGTCGCCGGTCTGCCCCTACCGTTCGTGTCCTATGGAGGCTCCTCCATGTTCGCGGTCTGGGTCGCGATCGGCCTTTTGCAATCGATCAGGGTGCAGCGCCCGATGTCGGCCTAGCGGAGCGACGCGGCGGCGGTGGCAGCGGGCCCTTCGGCCGGAGGCCGGGTGGCGCCTCGGAGAACACGAGGTGACACCCGGCCCAACGGGAAAAGGCGCGCTCCGGCCAACCCGGGCCGATTGGGTACTGCCCACGGCCCGCAAACGCGTCTAGATTCGGTTCATGGCGGACACGAAGCGCGAGATCGAGCGTAAGTACGAAGGTCCGGCCGCCGAGGGCGGCACCGAGATGCCCGACCTGACCGGAGTCCCGGGTGTCGCGGGCGTCGTCGACAAAGGTGTCGCCGAACTCGACGCCACCTACTACGACACGCCCGACCAGCGTCTCGCCGCCGCCTCCCTCACCCTGCGCCGCCGCACCGGCGGCGACGACGCCGGCTGGCACCTGAAACTCCCCGTCTCCGAGGGCGTGCGCGACGAGATCCAGGCCCCCCTCTCCGACACCGTGCCCCGCGCCATCGCCGGACTCGTCCGCTCCCGCGTACGCGACGCCGAACTCGTCCCCCTCGTACGCCTGCGCTCCGCCCGCGACATCCGCCATCTCGTCGACGACTCCGGCGCCCTGCTCGCCGAGGTCAGCCTCGACCGCGTCCGCGCGGAGCGGCTCGGCGGCGGCAAAGGCACCGCCGCGTGGACCGAGATCGAGGTCGAACTCGCCGACGACGGCGACCCCGCCTTCCTCGACAAGGTCGAGAAGAAACTCCGCAAGGCCGGCCTGAGCCGCTCCGCCGCCTCCTCCAAACTCGCGAAGGCGCTCGACACGACCGGCAAACGCGTCAAGAAGCCCGCCCCCCGGAAGGACCCGGCCACCGCGGGCGACCACGTCCTCGGCTACCTCCGCGCCCAGTACGACGCCATCGTCGAACTCGATCCCGCCGTCCGCCGCGACCTCCCCGACTCCGTGCACAGCATGCGCGTCGCCACCCGCCGGATGCGCAGCACCTTCCGCTCGTACGGGAAGATCCTCGACCGCGCCGTCACCGACCCGATCGGCGACGAGCTGAAATGGCTGGCCGGCGAGCTCGGCGTCGACCGCGACCAGGAGGTCCTCACCGAGCGGCTCACCGAATCCCTCGGCCAACTGCCCCGCACCCTGCTCTCCGGACCCGTCCGCACCCGGCTGCGCACCTGGGCACACGCCCGCCACGGCGGCTCCCGACGCCGCCTGATCGCCGTCCTGGACGGAAAGCGGTACCTGGCCCTGCTGACCGCGCTCGACGCGCTCGTGACCGACCCACCGCTGCTCAAGGCGGCCGGCGGCGACCCCGCGAAGGTGATCGCCAAGGCCGTCCGCAAGGACTTCGGAAAGGTCTCCGACCTCGTCGAGCAGGCCCTCGACCGGCCACCGGGCGCCGACCGCGACCACGCCATGCACGAGGCCCGCAAGAAGGCCAAGCGCACCCGCTACGCCGCCGAGGCCGCGGCCCCGGCGTTGGGCGGACCCGCCGCCGGCCTGGTCAAGTCGATGAAGTCGCTGCAGAGCCTCCTCGGCGACCACCAGGACAGCGTGATGACCCGGGAAGCCCTGCGGGAACTGTCCGCACTGGCCCACGCGGCGAGGGAGAGCTCGTTCACGTACGGGGTGCTCTACGGCCGCGAGGAGCAGCGTGCCGCGGCGGCCGAGGCGTCCCTGCCGGGGGCCTGGGAGGCGATCGAGGCGCAGACGGCGGTCTGACCGCGGTCAGACGTCTGACCGACGTCTGGCCGACGTCTGACCGACGTCGGACCGACCGCGGTCTCGCGCCGGCGTCACCGCAGGCGGGAGGGGGTGCCGGGCGGCCATCGGGGCCCGGTGCCCGTCCGGAGGTGCGGCGGGCCCCTCCGGTCGCGTTACGCTAGATGGTCACCCCCACCATCAGCTCACGAAGGTTCGCGAGATGCCTGCCGAAACCGCCGTGTCGGTCTTCCCACAGCTCGAAGCTCTGCTCCCGCATGTGCAGAAGCCGATCCAGTACGTCGGCGGAGAGCTCAATTCCACGGTCAAGCCCTGGGAGTCGTGTGACGTCCGCTGGGCCCTGATGTACCCCGACGCGTACGAGGTCGGCCTGCCCAACCAGGGCGTCATGATCCTGTACGAGGTGCTGAACGAGCGCGAGGGCGTCCTCGCCGAGCGCACGTACAGCGTCTGGCCGGACCTCGAGGAGCTGATGCGCGAGCACCGGGTCCCGCAGTTCACCGTGGACAGCCACCGCCCGGTGAAGGCCTTCGACGTGTTCGGCCTGTCCTTCTCCACGGAGCTGGGCTACACCAACATGCTCACGGCCCTCGACCTGGCGGGCATCCCGCTGGAGTCGAAGAACCGCACGCTGGACGACCCGATCGTCCTCGCGGGCGGCCACGCGGCCTTCAACCCCGAGCCGATCGCCGACTTCATCGACGCGGCGATCATCGGTGACGGCGAGCAGGCCGTGCTCGACATGACGGAGATCATCCGCGCCTGGAAGGCGGAGGGCCGCCCCGGTGGCCGCGAGGAGGTCCTCTTCCGCCTGGCGAAGACGGGCAACGTCTACATCCCGGCGTTCTACGACGTCGAGTACCTCTCCGACGGCCGTATCGCCCGTGTCGTGCCCAACAAGTCGGGCGTCCCGTGGCGCGTGTCCAAGCACACGGTCATGGACCTGGACGAGTGGCCCTACCCGAAGCAGCCCCTCGTCCCCCTGGCCGAGACGGTCCACGAGCGCATGTCCGTGGAGATCTTCCGCGGCTGTACGCGCGGCTGCCGCTTCTGCCAGGCGGGCATGATCACCCGCCCGGTGCGCGAGCGGTCCATCACGGGCATCGGCGAGATGGTCGAGAAGGGCCTGAAGGCGACCGGCTTCGAGGAGGTGGGCCTGCTGTCCCTCTCCTCGGCAGACCACTCGGAGATCGGCGACATCGCCAAGGGGCTGGCCGACCGCTACGAGGAAGACAAGATCGGCCTCTCCCTCCCCTCGACCCGCGTGGACGCCTTCAACGTCGACCTGGCCAACGAGCTGACCCGCAACGGCCGGCGTTCGGGCCTGACCTTCGCCCCCGAGGGCGGCTCCGAGCGCATGCGCAAGGTCATCAACAAGATGGTCTCGGAAGAGGACCTCATCCGGACCGTCTCCACCGCCTACGGCAACGGCTGGCGCCAGGTGAAGCTGTACTTCATGTGCGGCCTGCCGACGGAGACGGACGAGGACGTCATGCAGATCGCCGACATGGCGATGAACGTGATCGCCGAGGGCCGCAAGGTCTCCGGCCAGAACGACATCCGCTGCACGGTGTCCATCGGCGGTTTCGTCCCCAAGCCGCACACCCCCTTCCAGTGGGCGCCGCAGCTCTCCGCCGAGGACACGGACGCCCGCCTCACGAAGCTCCGCGACAAGATCCGCGGCGACAAGAAGTACGGGCGCTCGATCGGCTTCCGGTACCACGACGGCAAGCCCGGCATCGTCGAGGGCCTGCTCTCACGCGGCGACCGCCGCATCGGCTCCGTCATCCGCGCGGTCTACGAGGACGGCGGCCGCTTCGACGGCTGGCGCGAGCACTTCTCGTACGACCGCTGGATGGCCTGCGCCGACAAGGCCCTCGTCCCCTTCGGCGTCGACGTCGACTGGTACACCACCCGCGAGCGCACCTACGAGGAGGTCCTGCCCTGGGACCACCTGGACTCGGGCCTCGACAAGGACTGGCTCTGGGAGGACTGGCAGGACTCCCTCGACGAGACAGAGGTCGAGGACTGCCGCTGGACCCCGTGCTTCGACTGCGGGGTGTGTCCGCAGATGGACACGAGCATCCAAATCGGCCCCACCGGCAAGAAGTTGCTGCCGCTGACGGTCAAGAACGCAGGTTCGACGCCGGCATCGAGCGGTCACTCTCACTGACGTGAGCGGGGCACTCGATCGGGTGGTTGAGGCGCTGGCGGGGGCTGGCGAGGACGAGGTGGCCGCGGTGATGGCTACGGTGGGCGTCCCGCTCCCTCGCCCGTCAGCCGTGGATGTCCTTTCGGACGCCGCTGCCGGCCCCTGAGGCTGCGCCGCGCATCGTTTCCGAGGTGGAGTGGGTCTGAGGCCTGCACCGGCTTGTGCGTGACTGTACGAACCTGCGAGCCCCCTTTCCTGAGTGGGAAGGGGGCTCGTTGGCGTTCGTCGGCGCGTGAGCCCACAGGCTCGCCGCTGGACTGTGCCTTACGCGATTGGCAGCCACTTTGGCGCGAGCCTCGAAGATCATGGCCCCAACGTCGTACTTTGACGGGCAGGTCCACAGGTTGCCCGACTCGCCGGAAGCTTACGGGGCCATGATCACTCGCGCCAAAGCTGCTTCGCCGGCCTCCGCTGTACGGTGCCCCCGTGAACGATGAGAACGAATGGGGGCTGCGACCTCTCACCCCAAGCGAGGCCAACCGTCTTCGGGAGCTCGCGGAGGCGGTGGGGGAGGATCTGGGCCGATTCGGGCTAGCTATGTACAACCGTGAGGCGCCGGATTGGGAGACGGCGGCTGGCGGGCTGGAAATCGAAGTAGACACGTTCGACGATGCCGCGGGCGGGATCTGGCTCCACTGGACGGTACATCCTGCTCTCCGTCTTGCGAGCCGTGAGGCTCATCAGAGTGGGAGGCCGAACGATTCGGTGATCCGGGCTGCGGGGCACGTTCACGAACGGATGGCGTCAGCGATCCTGTCCATGTTGAAAGCGCTCGGATACGTCGCCGAGGACAGTGACGATGACTATCGCCCCTTTGCGATCAAGGTTCTCTCTGGACCCGGCTGATCCCACGGCCGTGCCCCTCGCGTGCTCACCGAGCGGGGAAGCACCGAGGCTGGGACTCCGCAGGTCACGCCGTAGACCGCCTCACCTCGCTCCTGAAGCGGTGGTCGACAGGGCTTGGCGCGGTTGTGGACACCTGGCTGCACTCAGATGGACACGAGCATCCAAATCGGCCCGACCGGCGAGAAGTTGCTGCCTCTGACGGTCAAGAACGCTGGTTCGACGCCGGCCGCGAGTGGTCACAGCCACTGACGTGGGTGACGCACTCGACCGGGTGGCTGAGGCTCTGGTGGGAGTGGGTCTGAGGGTCGTATCGGCTTGTGTGTGACTGTGTGTCGCGAGCCCCCTTTCTCAACGGGAGGGGGGCTCGTTGACGTCTGACGGCCCGTGACTTCGTGGGCCTGACGCTGCGGAGTGGCCCGCCGCGGTGGCCGGTCCGCCGAGACGACGATCCGATGAGGTGACGGTCGGATGAGTGGGTGAAATCCCAGGACTTACGCTTCCGGGCATGACGAAGTTCCACGCCACCGTGTGTCTGCCGCCGACCGCGCCCCGGAAGGTCCCGCGGGTTGTAGCTGCCGCCATGGCGCCCTATGACGCCAACCTCACCGCGGAAGGGAATCCGGTCGGCCACTGGGACTGGTGGGGCATCCACTCCAGCCCGGGCAGTGCCTACCTCGTGTTGCCCCAGCACGACGGTGACCGCAGGCTCGTCACGGCCTCGACCGTGCCGCGCAGGAAGGCCAAGCTCGATGCTCTCGGACCGCTGGAATGCCACGGCGGGCCTCGGGGTCTGCTCGACTTCGACGGTATGCGGGAACGAGCGGCGCGCGCGCATGACGCCCTGCTCACCGCTTGGACCGGGCTGACCGCGATACACCCGCCGGCCCGCCCGTTCGCCGACTTCCTCGCTCGCCACGAGGCCGATCCCGAGGGGTACTCCCCGGCCGACGCCAGGAAGGATCATCTGGCCCAGCCACTGGTGCAGGACGTGGCCCAGAGGGCCGTCGCGGGAGACCCGCACTTCGACATGTCGTTCCTGCTCAACGACCCGGTCACCTACTTCGCGCAGGAACATGAGGAAGCCCGGCTGTGGGCGGTCCGGTCCGCCGTGCCCGGCTTCGCCCTGGTCACCCTTGACGGCACGTGGCTGGACGGGGGGACGGACGGCTACTGGGAGCAGGCCAACCGCTATCTCGACGACCTCGACGCCGAGGCCGTCGTCCTCGACCTGTCCTGTCACTCCTGAGTCGTCGGACCGGCAGCCCCGGAGCGCCCGGGTCGTGTGGGCCAGGTCACGACCCGGCAAAGGGATTACCCCTCGGGGGGCTAGGTGGCGTAGGCGCGGGCACTCGGCACCTTGCGGCACCGATCGGTGCCGTCCCCTCGAACGAAGAGAGAAGTCCGTGTACATAAGCCTGGGTACTGTCGTCCTGATCATCGTCGTTGTCGCCGTCGTCATGATGCTGCGCCGTCGCTGACCCGCGCCGCAGATCCAGCGATCATCAAGCCCGCCCCGATGGACAGTTCTCCGGGCGGGCATGATCACATCCGAGGCCGACGGCGCCGCGAGTGCCGTTCGCTCGCTTCGCGGGGTCCCTCCTGGAAATTGCCTGGCATGCCTTCCCCGAACCCGGGTACGCGCACTGACACCGGCGCCAAGGGTGCCGGCACAGGGGCTACGACATAGGGGAGGGGCCTGACATGACGGCGACCGCGGTGACCGAGGCGCAGACAACGGCGCTGCCGGAGATAGCGGACCCTTCTCAGGTCGCTCCCCGGGACGCACGTCAGATGTCCAGGCTGTTCTTCGACCAGCTTGCCGTTCTCGAAGAGGGCACGGCGGAGTACCAGTACGCCCGCAACACGCTGATCGAGATGAACATCTCGCTGGTCCGCTTCGCCGCGGCCCGCTTCCGTAGCCGCGGCGCGGACGAGATGGAGGACATCGTCCAGGTCGGCACGATCGGACTGATCAAGGCGATCGACCGGTTCGAACTCACCCGCGAGGTCGAGTTCACCTCCTTCGCGGTGCCTTACATCGTCGGCGAGATCAAGCGGTTCTTCCGCGACACCTCCTGGGCCGTGCACGTGCCCCGCCGTCTGCAGGAGGCTCGTGTCCAGCTCGCCAAGGCCACGGAGGAACTGCGGAGCCGGCTCGGCCGTACCCCCACGGTCAAGGAACTGTCCCAGCTGATGTGCCTGACCGAGGAAGAAGTCAACGAGGCACGCCTCGCCTCCAACGGCTACAACTCCAGTTCCCTCGACGCGGCCATCAGCACGGACAACGACGGCGAGAGTGCGCTGGCCGACTTCATCGGCACGGAGGACAGCGCCCTCGAACTCGTCGAGGACTTCCACGCGCTCGCTCCGCTCATCGCACAACTGGACGAGCGTGAACGCCGCATCATCCACATGCGGTTCGTCGACGAGCTCACCCAGGCACAGATCGGTGAACACCTCGGCGTCTCCCAGATGCATGTCTCCCGCCTGCTCTCCCGCACCCTCGCCAAGCTGCGCCAGGGCATGGCGACCACGGGCTGATCGCGTCGGTTGCCCCCGTCTCCGCGGTCGGGGGTCCGGGGCCGAGGTGGTACCGGTGGCGAGTGGTCCCACCTGGGCGCATACGATCCCCGGCCATGAAGCGTTCGATGATCGCGCTGGTCAGCGCGGGAGCCGTCAGCGTCGCGCTGATGCACCGCGTGGGCATCCCCGTGCCCGGGATCTTCAGGACGCCGGCCGGCCCGTCACCCAGGTTTCAGCGGGCACTGTCGCGGCGGCGCGCTCCAACCGGAGAACGAGCTGCCAGAGGACGGCGATCGACAGCGCGGCGGCGCAGATGTACACACCGTCGCCCATGATGATCCGCCGCAGGGCGTGACGTGCCTGGTCCGGAGTGACCGCCTCCTTCAAGTCCTCGGAGGCGTCGTTGAACGCGTACGAATTCGCCGCGGCCAGGACAGACAGCCACCACGCCGTGAGCAGGGGATGTCCGCGGCGGCGTTGCGACGCCGGCTGGCCGGCAGCCCACAGATCGTTGACGAACATCTTGGGCACGAAGAGCTGCGCCACCGGTATCACCCAGCCGAAGACCAGCCACGCCCTGCGCCGACGCTGTCCCTGACGCCAGAGCACATCCGCGACGTCGCGCATGTTGGCGAGCCAGATGCTGAACTGAAGCAGGGCCACGAGGAGCAGCCCGGTTCGCCAGCCCGTCAGGTTCCTGAAGTACGTGTCGACCTCGACCAGCGGGTTGTCGACGTACGGGCCGGGCGTCGTCGGTCCTACGAGCAGTTGGTACTTGTGCCATGCCACCAGCCCGGCCGCGCCGGTCACCAGCGCGAACGCGGTGAGCGCGGCGACGGCGAACCAGGCCTGCCCGCGCGGCAACCTGACCGTTCCGACCACTTCGCACCTCCTGAGGGCCGCCCGTTCGAGCCCCTCGCAGGCCGGCAGCGGATCTTAACTCTCGGGACCGAGCCAGTGAGACCTCAGCGATCTGGGCTTCGTGACATCGCTTCGAAGCCGAGGAAGCCGAGGAAGCCGAGGAAGTTGGTGGAGTTGTCGGACTCTCAAGTTCTCCTCAGAGGATTGATCATGCAACTGTCGCGTGCGTGACCTTCCCGTAGTGTCCCAGTGCCCGACCGCCAGGGGGCGGTCCACCGGAAGGTTGTCGCATGGGGGATCTCGTCGTGACCCGTTCGCGTTCCCGGTCCTACTCGGCCGTGTGGGCCGTGGTGGCGTCGGTGTTCCTGGTCGTCTCGTGCGCCTCCGGCGGCGGTGAGGGGAAAGGTGCCGGCGCTCGGCCGTCGCCCTCCGCGCCCGGCGGGTCTCGGACGACGAACGAGGCGTCCGAGAAGAAGCTCACCGAGCAGGCCCAGGCCGCCCTGGCCGCCGTGCACAGCGGGGAGCTGGTCGAGGCCGGAGTCGAGCGGGTGAACGACGGGATCCACACCGAGCCCACCCTGGTCGAGGGCAGGACGTACCGGCTCGACGTGGTCTGCTTCGGCAGTGGCAGCGCCCGGTTGACCTTCGTACCGGCGAGCGCCGGTACGAAGACCACGGTGCCGTGCGATCAGTCGGTGGTCCGGCAACGGATCACGATGCGCGAGCGCGTGCACATCGACGTCGACGGGGCTGAGGGATCGACCGGCATGATCGCCTGGCAGCTGGACACCATCTGATACGGGCTCTCGCTGGAGCCACGAGCCGGGGGCCCTGGTATCCACGCCCGCTCCGGACGACGCTGGTCAGGGCCGCACGCCGACGACTTCCGGCCGGTGTCCACGGGTCAGGGCGCGGCGGGCGGTCCGGACTGACGAGTCCTGACTGATAGGCGGCGACGAGTTGGGTCGGCCATGATCATCACTTCTCGTTCGCGTGCGGTGAGGGAGCTGATCCGGTCCGGCAGCCCGGTGTCGGACGCCTCCCCGACGGCTTCCAGATCGTCTGCGGAGTTGATCAGGATGCGGAAGGTCCCTGAGAAGGGCGGCCGACCCGAGAAGCCCCCCGTGCGAGTGGGGGCTTCTCGGGTCGGCGGGCGGCGGCCACGACGGCGGCGCGCACGCGGAACGCGGTGGGTCAGGCCGAGGTCCCGGCGTCCTGCGTGGAGGCCGCGAACGCCTCGGGGCCCTGCTCCGCCGCTGCCGGGTCCATCCACATGACCTGCCAGCCGTGGCCGTCGAGGTCGTAGAAGCTGCGCGAGTACATGAAGCCGTAGTCCTCGGCGCCGTCCACCTCGGTGCCGCCCGCCGAGAGCGCGGCGGCGCTGACCGCGTCGACCTCGTCACGGGACGAGGCGCTGAAGCAGTACAGCGCCAGCGTGTGGGTGGTGGGATCGGCCATCGGCAGTTTCGCGAACTCCGCGAACTTCTCGCGGGTGAGCAGCATGACGAAGGCGTGCTCGCCGACCAGCATGCAGGCGGCGGTCTCGTCGGTGAAGTTCGGGTTGAAGCTGAACCCGAGCTTGGCGAAGAACGCCTTGCTGCGCTCGAGGTTCGCCACGGGCATGTTGACGAACAGCATGCGGCCGGGGTGTGCGGGGGTCGTCATGGTGGCTCTCCAGTCGGTGGATCGTCGGCGTACGTCTGGGTAGACCGGGCCGGCCGGCGGAACTCATCGGTGGATCCCACGCGATCGTCGGACGGGCGGCGGACGCCGTTACCTCTGAGGTAATCGCGGCGGGCGACCCTCCTGGCTACGTTTGCGTCGTCCCACCGGAAAGAATTTCCTGCCGGAGCGAAATCGGAACGAACCCCGTGCCAGAACGATTCCGCGCCGGAACGAACCCCGTGCCGGAACGCACTCTGCTCCGGAATGAACTCCGCTCCGGAATGAACTTCCTTCCGTCCCGACCTTCCTGCCGGACCGAACGAAGGAGCCGAACGTGCCCGCATATGGGTTCGCGCACCTGCGCGACCGCCGCCACCACCCGGACATCCTGGAGTACCTCACAAGGATCCAGGGAACCCTCGACCCGTTCCACGGCCGTTTCCTGATCCACGGCCCGCCCGCGGTGGTCGTGGAGGGCGACTGGCCGGGCAGCATGGTGCTGATCGAGTTCCCCGGCATGGCAGAGGCCCGCGCCTGGTACGAGTCTCCCGAATATCAGGAAATCCTGAGGTTGCGCGCCGACCACATCGACGGAGACCTCGTACTGGTCGAGGGCGTCGGCCCCGGGTACGACCCTCGCGAACGCGCGGAGAAACTCCGAAAAGAAACACCCGGGGAGCGCAACTGATACGACGCGAGGGCATGTCGATTCGTCTCCGTGCGATTCCCCGACCGTAGATTTTCCGACGGGTCACCCCAGGTATTCATGGACAGGGAGTTCCGCATGGGTTTCACGGGTTCTACGGGGCTCACGGGCTCCCTCGACGCCAGGCTCCCGCCGGGATCCGTCAGCGCTTGAAGGCGCCCTTGGCCTGTTCCTTCGCGCCGCGCATCCTGCCCCGTGTCTCAAGGGCCGCGCCTTTCGCCGCGAGGGTTTCCTTGTGCATCGCGTGGGCCGCCTTCCGCACGGTCCTTCCGACTATCTGTTCGGCCTTCGCCCTGGCCCGTTCTCCGGCACTCATCGCAGCACCTCCGCGACATCTCACCGCCGGGTTCCCTGGTGGCAGGGGGAAAAACACTGATCCGGCGGGTGCGCGCCCGCCGTACACGGAAGGCGGGTACCGAAGTGGTGGAAGCTGCTTCGCCGAGCTCCGAGGAAACCGAGGACTCCGCTGTCCTCGGGGGTTATCGGCCGGAGCTGAGACGCACGCTCGGATCATTTCAGGTGTTCGCGATCTCGTTCGCGTTCATCTCGGTGGCGGTCGGCATCTTCTCCACCTACGACGACGTACTCCAGAACGCGGGCCCGGTGGGGATCTGGCTGTGGATCGTCGCGACGGTGGGGCAGGTGCTGGTGGCGTTGGTGGTGGCACAACTCGCGGGGCGCATCGCGCTCAGCGGTTCGTCGTACCAGTGGGCCTCGCGAACTCGCGGGGCGCATCGCGCTCAGCGGTTCGTCGTACCAGTGGGCCTCGCGGCTGGCCAACCCCAGGGTCGGGTGGGGATTCGGCTGGCTGACCTTCTGTTACCTGGCGATCGCGGTGGCGGCGATCGCCAACGCGCTCGCGAGCCAGGCACTCATGCCGCTCGTCGGCATGGATCCGGACGAGGGCACCGCTCGTGTGATCACGCTGGTGATCCTGCTGATCCAGACCGTGATCGTCGTGGCGTCCACCCGCATCGTCAGCCTGATCAACTCGGCCGCGGTCGGGCTGGAGCTGACCTTGGTCGTGGTCGTGGCGCTCGTACTCGCCATCGTCGTCGCGGTCACCGGCCGAGGCTCCCTCGGCAACCTCACCTCACGCGGCGTCACCGAGCACGCCCCCCACTACTTCGACCTCGGCGGCGGGTTGATGATCGCGATGATCATGGGTCTCGCCACGCTCGTGGGCTTCGACTCCGCCGCGAATCTCGCCGAGGAGGCGAAGGACCCCTTCCGCAGTGTTCCGCGCGCGATCGTCGCGTCCGTCGTCGCCGCCGGTGTGCTCGGGATGGCGTTCCTGATCTGCCTCACGGTGGCGATCGAGGACATCCCCGGGGTCACCGCGAGCGAGTCCCCGGTCGCGGTGATCATGCGTGAGCGGCTGGGGCCGGAGATGGAGAAAGTGCTGCTGGCGGCGATCGCCATCGCGTTCTTCGGCGCCGGAACGGTGGTGATGGCCTCGTGCTCGCGGATCGTCTTCGCGATGGCGCGCGACGGGCGGTTCCCGGCCCACCAGGTGATGCGCCGGGTCAACCCGCGCACCCGTACGCCGATCCCCGCGAGCGTCCTGATCCTCGTCGTGGGCGTCGCCCTGATGGTCGCGCTGCCGGGCGACGCGCTGCTTCAGCTCATCACGGCGAGCACGATCATTCCGGCGCTCGTCTACGGCGCGACGATCGTCCTCTATCTCGCGGTGCGCCGCCGGCTGGACCGTAACAAGGGCGCCTTCGACCTGGGGCGGTTCGAGCTGCCGGTCGCGATCTGCGCCCTGGTCTGGACGGTGGCGTCCCTGGTCGTGCTGGTCTCGCCGTCCGAGGCACTGGTTCCCTCGCTGATCGTCGTGGGCCTGATCGTGGCGGGCGGGCTGTTCTTCGCCGGCCTGCTGCTGTTCAACCGTCAGGCACTGGACACCGAGCCCGGGGTGTCGGGTTCCTCCTCGGGCACCGACGTGGAGTAGCGCGGAGCGCCGGAAGTCCCGCCAACCGGTCGGCGGACAACTCCCGGAGGAACCGGGGTCGGCGACAGCACGGTGGTCGTGAGGCGCCGGAAGCGGCCCGCTCATATTCGTATGACCGAATCGTTGGCCGGCGCTACGGTTGGGCTCGTTCAGGTGCGCAGGTTGCGGCTACTTCTCCTGTCAAGAGAGCGACGCGGGTTCGAATCCCGCCGCCGGCCCCGGCCGGTGTCGTCCAGCGGCCCAGGAC
The DNA here is from genome assembly GCF_044763015.1 of Streptomyces sp. NPDC096324. NCBI lineage: Bacteria > Bacillati > Actinomycetota > Actinomycetes > Kitasatosporales > Streptomycetaceae > Streptomyces > Streptomyces sp. NPDC096324. Next base: position 509,989 of record NZ_JBIWFK010000003.1, read on the forward strand.
GCTACGTCGCCGCCACCGACTCGGATCTCTGAACGCTTGGACCGAGCCGCCCGTCCCGGGACCTCCGGGAGGGCGGCTTCGTCATGCCGGCCGGACATTCTCGCGACTTGCGGGGCCCCTCGGCACCCCTCCGCGGGCCGGTCACGCGCCGCCGTTGAGGGCGTCGGCCACCGGCTGGCGGGAGACCAGGATCCAGGGCTTGGGACCGCCCGTGCGGTCGGCGCAGTTCAGGGTCGCGGGGTGGGTGGTGGTGAACGCGACGCAGGCCGCCTCCCAGATCTGGCCCGTGGTGGTGACGATGTCGAACTTGATGCGCTTCACCGTGGTGGACCGGTTGTGCGCGTTGACGGTGACGTCGCAGGGCAGCCCGGCCGCGCCGCCCGCTGGATAGTCGGGACGGGCGGTGAGATCGGTCCACAGGAAGGTCTGCTTCTCACCGGCCCGCTGGTCGCGGATGCCCGCGTACGTCCGTCCGCCGATCAGCGCGAGACGGATCTCGAACTCCTCCGATTCCTGCGCGGCGTCGATCCCGACGCACGGGCCGGTCGGTCCCGTCGGGCCGATCTCACCCTGGGGGCCGGTCGCGCCGGTCGGGCCGGTCGGGCCGGGCAGGCCCTGGGGTCCGGCGGGCCCGGTCTCGCCTCGCGGGCCCCGGGGGCCTCGACACCCTCTCCCGTCCTCGGGACGTCCGCCCGCCGGGGCCCGGTCGTCCAGGTGGCGAGGTCGGCATCCGCCGTCCGGGGCGGCGCCCGTACGACCGGACGCGGTCAGGTCCGCCGGTGTCGCGGGGCCGACCACTCCCGACGCCATCACCAGCGCCAGCGAGGTGACCACACCCGCCTTCTTGAACCGGCCGCGGGCCGGCGGGCCCAGCAGGCGGGCGGTCCGGGACTCAGGATTCATACGGGGGTGCTCCTTGACGGTCGGTGGATTTCCCTGAAGCCGATCGCGAGCTTGACCCGTGGACGCCGGTCGGACCGGCGCATTCCATGGAAACGCGCCATACATATCATCAAATCAGCCCAATTAGAGGCCGACTGATGGATCTTGCTCAACTGTCAGCCGGTAGTTCGAAGTTGGACTTGCTGCGCCCGATCGGGGCCGTGAACCACCGCTGCGTCTCGGCGGTCCGGCGGCGCCCGGCGAGGACGCGAGGTGGCCGTCGGCAGGTGGCGGGGCCGGGGCGCGCCACGGAGGTGGGGATGTGTCGCATCCATTGCGGCGGCCGGTGCGTCTACGCAGGTATGGATCTGGAAAAACCGTCCACCGCGCAGCCCGTCACGCAGGCCACCGCCCGGCCCGGCACGCAGGCCGAGGGATGTCTCGCCGTCGCGATCCGACTTCCGGTGCGGATCGTCGTCCTCGTCCTCGTCGTGCCGGTACGGATGGTGTGGGACGCGCTCGTCGTCGGCGGAAGGTTTCTTCGGGACACGCTGTTCCGGCCGCTGGGGCGCGCGCTCGGACTGGTTCTCGGATGGGTGGCGCGGGCGCTGTTCGTGTGGCCCTGGGTGGCGCTGTGGCGCTACGTCCTCCGCCCGGTCGGCGAAGCGCTGGCCCGGCTCGGGCACGTGCTGCTCGTCGTTCCCGCCGTCTGGCTGTACCGCACGGTCCTGACCCCGCTCGGTCACGCCCTCGCCTGGACGGCCCGGAAGGCCGGTGCCCTGCTCGCCGCCGTGTTCGCGGGGGCCCTGGCGGCGTTCATGTGGTCCGTCAAGGGCGTCCTGACCGCTCTCGACTGGATCCTGCGTGGTGTCGAGGCCGTGTGCGGCTGGGTGTACGCGCGGCTGCTCACGCCGGTCGGGCACGCTGTCGCCCGGGTGCTCAAGGGCGTCGGCCTGGTCCTCGGGGCCGTCGCGTTCGGGGTGTACACCGCGTTCGCCTGGCTGGCGCGGTATCTGCTGGTGGTCCCCGCCCTGTGGCTGTACACCTGGGTCCTCACCCCCGTCGGCAGGGCGGTCGCCTTCCTCGCCGACGGGTTCGTGCGGATCGTACGGATGATCTTCGTGGGCATCGGGGCCGCGCTCTACTGGACCGCGCGCGTCCTGCTGGTGCTTCCCGCACTCGCCGTGTGGCGCTGGATCCTCGTGCCCGTCGGGCGTGCGCTCGCCGTCGTGGCCAGGGAGATCGGCGAGGCCCTCGGGCACGCGTGGCGGGTCGCCGGGTACGTCTCGCGCGCCGTCGGACGGTTCCTCGCGCGTCTTTTCCGGTGGACTTTCGTCGAGCCGGCCCGCTGGGCCTACCGGACCGTGCTGACGCCGGTCGGGCACGCCGTGCGGGATCTGGTGCTGAGGCCCGCGGCCGAGGTGGCGCGCGGGATCCGGCGGACGGCACGGCAGGCGCTGGAGTCCGCCCGGGACGGCGCCCGGCAGGCCCGCGCCGACTTCCGGCGGATGCTCTTCGGGGCGCCCCCGGAACCACAGCCGGTCGCCCGGCGGGAACCGGCGGGCGGTGAGACACGTACTCTTGGTAGCAGTACGACCGCACTCATGAAGGACTGAGCGACACTGGGCAAGCGACAGCCCGAAGGCCCGCCGCCCGCACCCGCGGTGCAGCGCATCCGACTGCGCTACACCAAGCGCGGCCGCCTCCGGTTCACCAGCCACCGTGACTTCCAGCGCGCCTTCGAGCGTGCCCTGCGCCGTGCCGCCGTACCCATGGCGTACTCGGCAGGGTTCACGCCGCACCCGAAGGTGTCGTACGCCAATGCCGCACCCACCGGCACGGGCAGCGAGGCGGAGTATCTGGAGATCGCGCTCACCGACTTGCGCGATCCCGAGAAGCTGCGCGAGCTCCTCGACGAGTCGATGCCCCAGGGCCTCGACATCACCGAGGCGGTCGAGGCCCGCGTCTCGGGTCTCGCCGACCGGCTCACCGCTTCCGTGTGGGAGATGCGCCTCGACGGCGTGGACCCGGCGGACGCGGAGCGCGCGGTGGAGGCCTTCAACGCGGCCGAGACCGTGGAGGTCAGCCGCAAGACCAAGAACGGCATGCGGACGTTCGACGCCCGCGGTGCCGTGGCGAGTCTGGGGACGACCCTCGAGACGCACAGTCCACAGGCTGATAGGCCGACCGACCAGCCCTGTGCGATACTGCGGCTGGTTGTTCGGCACGTGACGCCTGCCGTTCGACCCGACGACGTCCTGTCCGGTCTTCGCGCCGTGGCCGACCTGGCGCCGCCGGTCGCCGCTGCGGTGACCAGGCTGGCGCAGGGGCTGTTCGATGAAGAGACCGGCACGGTGACCGACCCGCTCGCGCCCGACCGCGAGGCAGTCGCAGCCGCCCCAGCCGATCGCACAGGGGCCGCCGAAGCTGCCGCCGCGAAGGCGTCGGCGTAAGGAAGGTCCCGCGTAAGGACCGTTGTCGTAGCGCCGCCCTCGTATCCGGGAGCCACCTGGGTCGGGCAGCGCACCGACCTTAAAGACTTTCGCCAGGCCGTACGCACACATGGCGTACGGAACCGGCGAGACAGGACACAGAGAGCTCCCGTGCGGCGCCCGCGCCCCGGACGGCGGCACCGCGCAACGCGCGAGCCGCGGACGTCACCGGCATCGCCGGACCAGGCGCGGCGCCCGGGAGCCTGACGGGAGATCCACCCGCATGCTCGAGCCGACCGAACCCACCGAGGGTTCCGACAACAACAACACTCCCAGCGACACCCTGCCGCCGCGGCGCCGCCGCCGTGCGGCGTCGCGCCCCGCCGGTCCGCCGACCGCCGCCTCCGAGGCCGCGGCCGAGACCACCGCGCCGGCCATACCGGCCGTCGCGTCCGCCGACCTCGCGGCGGAGGAGACCCCCGCCGGGGCCGTGACCTCCGCCGATGTCGAGGCCGAGGAGACGGACGAGACCGAGGAGGCCGCTGAGGCGGCCGCGGTCGAGGAGACCCAGGAAGCCCCCGCAGAGACCGACGACGCCGCCCCGCGCCGTACGCGCCGTCGCGCCACCCGCCGGGCCTCCGCGCCCGCCGGCGCGCCCGGTGCGGCCGAGACCGCGCAGGCCGAGACCCCGAGGCCCGACGAGACCGTCGAGCCCGCCGCCGTTGCCGAGCCCGAGAGCCGGCCCGTCGAGGAGGCCCCGGCCGAGGAGAGCGCGCCCGCCGGGCGTACGCGCCGTCGTGCCACCCGCCGCGCCTCCGCGCCCGCCGGTGCGCCCGCCGAGACCGCCGAGGCCGTGACGACCGCCGCCGAGCCGGTGGCCGCCCCCGCCGAGGCCGAGCCCGAGGCGCCCGCCGCCGAGCCCGTCGCCGACGAAGCCGCCCCGCGCCGCACGACCCGCCGTCGCGCCACCCGCCGGGCCTCCGCTCCCGCCGGCGCGCCCGAGGGCGACACCGCCGACGAGCGTGTGGAGGCGCCCGTGAGCAGCGAGATCAAGCCCGAGGCGGTCGAGGCCGAGACCGCGCCCACCGAGGCCCCGAGGACGGAAGCCGCGCAGACCGAAGCCGCGCAGGCGGAGGAGGGCGGCCCGCGCCGCGGCCGCCGCCGCGCCACCCGCAAGGCCGCCGTCGGTTTCTCCGCGCCCGCGCAGAAGGACACCGAGGAGTCCTCGCGACGCCCCGGCCGTCCGGCCGTCGCCGTGTTCCAGGCGCCGGTGTTCACCGAGCCGATGTTCCAGACGCCCGAGCGGGCCGCCGCCGCGGCCGCCGCCGAGGCGGCCGAGGCCGCTGAGGCCCCCGAGCCGGCCGAGACCGTCCAGGAGCCGGCCGTCGGCCGCAGGCGCCGTCGTCGCCGGGGCTTCGAGGACGAGCCGCAGGTCGTGACCGAGGAGCCGCAGGAGTCCGTCGAGGACGCCGAGTCCGTCGAGGACGTGGAGGACGAGGACGCGGAATCCGCCGAGGAAGCGGAGGACGCCGTCGAGGGTGACGAGGGCGAGGAGGAGTCCGCTGGCTCCCGTCGCCGCCGCCGTCGCGGTGGCCGTCGCCGTCGCCGCGGCGAGTCCGCCGAGTCGGACGCGGACAGCGAGGCCGGCGAGGACGACATCGCCGCCGAGCAGGCCGCGCAGGACGCCGAGGACGCCGCCGAGCAGGCCGAGGAGGACGCCGAGGACGCGGACGAGCGCGAGGAGGCGGGCGGCTCCAGCAGCAGCCGTCGCCGTCGTCGCCGCCGTCGCCGCGCCGGTGACTCCGGCGGCGATGCCGAGCAGCCCGGCGAGAACGACCCCGAGCGCACCGTCGTGAAGGTTCGCGAGCCGCGCGGCAGGCGCGAGGAGCAGCCCTCGGACGAGGTCCAGTCCATCAAGGGCTCGACGCGCCTGGAGGCGAAGAAGCAGCGCCGCCGCGAGGGCCGCGAGCAGGGCCGCCGCCGGGTTCCGATCATCACCGAGGCCGAGTTCCTGGCCCGCCGCGAGGCCGTCGAGCGGGTGATGGTCGTCCGCCAGAGCGGCGAGCGCACCCAGATCGGTGTCCTCGAGGACGACGTGCTCGTCGAGCACTACGTCAACAAGGAGCAGGCGACCTCGTACGTCGGCAACGTCTACCTGGGCAAGGTCCAGAACGTGCTGCCGTCGATGGAGGCGGCCTTCATCGACATCGGCAAGGGCCGCAACGCGGTGCTCTACGCCGGTGAGGTCAACTTCGAGGCGCTCGGCATGGCCCACGGGCCGCGCCGCATCGAGTCCGCCCTCAAGTCCGGCCAGTCGGTCCTCGTGCAGGTCACCAAGGACCCGATCGGTCACAAGGGCGCGCGTCTGACCAGCCAGGTCTCCCTCCCGGGCCGCTACCTCGTGTACGTGCCCGAGGGCTCGATGACCGGCATCAGCCGCAAGCTGCCCGACACCGAGCGCGCGCGTCTGAAGACCATCCTCAAGAAGATCGTCCCCGAGGACGCGGGCGTCATCGTGCGCACCGCCGCCGAGGGCGCGAGCGAGGACGAGCTGAGCCGTGACGTCGAGCGTCTGCAGGCGCAGTGGGAGGACATCCAGAAGAAGGCGAAGAGCGGCAACGCCCCGACCCTGCTGTACGGCGAGCCGGACATGACCGTCCGTGTCGTCCGCGACATCTTCAACGAGGACTTCTCCAAGGTCATCGTCAGCGGTGACGAGGCCTGGGACACCATCCACGGCTACGTCTCCCACGTGGCGCCCGACCTGACCGACCGGCTGTCGAAGTGGACCTCCGAGGTCGACGTCTTCGCCACGTACCGGATCGACGAGCAGCTCATGAAGGCGCTGGACCGCAAGGTCTGGCTGCCCAGCGGCGGCTCGCTGGTGATCGACAAGACCGAGGCCATGATCGTGGTCGACGTCAACACCGGAAAGTTCACCGGCCAGGGCGGCAACCTCGAGGAGACCGTCACCAGGAACAACCTGGAGGCGGCCGAGGAGATCGTGCGCCAGCTCCGGCTGCGCGACCTGGGCGGCATCGTCGTCATCGACTTCATCGACATGGTCCTGGAGTCCAACCGCGACCTGGTGCTGCGGCGCCTGCTCGAATGCCTGGGCCGCGACCGTACGAAGCACCAGGTGGCCGAGGTGACCTCGCTGGGCCTCGTGCAGATGACCCGCAAGCGGGTCGGCCAGGGCCTGCTGGAGTCCTTCTCCGAGACCTGTGTCCACTGCAACGGCCGCGGTGTCATCGTGCACATGGAGCAGCCGACGTCCATCGGTGGCGGCGGCAAGCGCAAGAAGCGCGGCCGTGGCGGTGCCGAGCAGGTCCACGAGCACGAGCACGAGCTCACGCACGAGACGGCCGAGGAGCCGGAGGCGGAGACCGAGGCCGAGGTGGCCGCCGAGGTCGCCGCGCCGGTCTCGCTGGCCGAGACCGAGTTCCAGCCGGACGAGGAGCTGTACGGCAGCGCCGCCGAGGCGGAGGCCGCGGCCACCCGTGGCCGTTCGCGGCGCCGCACCTCCCGCCGCGCGTCCGCTCCGGCCGGTGCGCCGAGGACCGAGGAGCGCGCTCCCCGCACGAGGCGCGAGGAGCGGGCCGAGCGCGCCGCCGCCCGGACCCGTGAGGCCGTCGAGGCCGAGCCGTTCGCGGCGGAGGACCCGGTCGTCGAGGCGCCCGCCGCCGAGCAGCCGGTGGCCGAGCAGCCGGTCGCCGAGGCTCCGGCCGAGACCGTCGAGGCCCCGGTGGCCGCGGTGGCGGAGGCCGAGGCCGCTCCCCAGGGCCGTACGCGCCGTCGTGCGACCCGCAAGGTGTCGGCGCCGGCCGGTTCGCCCAAGTCGGTCGAAGAGGCCGTCGTGACGGTCACGGAGCCGGTCGCGGCGCCCGTCGCCGAGGCTCCCGCGCAGACCGCCGACGAGGCGGAGACGGCGCCCGAGCCGGTGGCCGAGGCCCCCGCCGCGAGTGCGGCGCCGGCCCGTCCGCGCCGCCGTGCCGTGCGCAAGGCCACCGCGCCCACCGCGTCCGCGGAGGCGGCCGTCGTGGTCGTCCCGTCGGCCGCCGCGGAGCCGGTCGTCGCCGAGCCCGAGTCCGGGGACGCCGGGACGGAGGCCGTCGAGGCCGACGCCGAGGCGCCGGCCGCGCAGAAGGCGGCCGCCCGCAAGACGGCCAAGAAGGTGACGGCGAAGAAGGCCGCCGCCAAGAAGACCGTCGCCGCCAAGAAGACGGCCGCGAAGAAGACCACGGCCAAGAAGGCGACCGCGAAGAAGGCGGCCGTCAAGAAGTCCACGGTGGCCGCCGAGCAGACGGCGCCGTCCGTCTCGGCGACGACGGAGGACTGATCTCCGGATCGCCTACCGAAGCGCGGGACACCGGCCGGCCGGTGTCCCGCGCTTCGCCGTTCCGTGTACGCGGCCGGCTGTCCCCACGTGGGCCGGACGGCGAACGCGATCACTCCTGGTAGATCATGTGATGGACGGCACGCCAGCCTAAGGTTTCCTTGTCGTAACCCTGAGGAAAAGCTTTGCACTTCTGCTGGTAATCTGACCGCGGACTCGGCTGCTGGTCACCATGCGGGCCGTAGACCACGCGAGGTACCCCCAGGGGGCAGGGTCTTGCGGGAAACGGATCGCTGTCGCGAGGCGTCGGCGAACTTCCGGGGATGCGGACGTGCCACGCTCGACACCGTTCCTTCCCGACCCCTGCACGAAGTAGTGCGCCCTAGTGGTCGCTGACGAGGAAGGGATGTCGATGACCGACGCCCATGAGTTGATATCCGCCGCAAGGCCCGTGATCGGCGAAGAGGAGATCGAGGCCGCGGTGCGCGTGCTGCGCAGCGGCCGGGTCGTACAGGGCCCCGAGGTTGCCGCCTTCGAGGCGGAGTTCTCGAACGTGGTGGACGGGCGGCACTGCGTCGCCGTCAACTCCGGTACCTCCGCGCTGCACCTGACGCTGCTCGCGCTGGGCGTCGGCCCGGGTGACGAGGTCATCGTGCCGTCGTTCTCCTTCGCGGCCTCCGCCAACGCGGTGCGGCTCGTCGGCGCCGACGTGGTCTTCGTCGACATCGAGGCGGACAGCTTCTGTCTGGACCCGGCGGCGGTCGAGGCGGCGATCACTCCGCGCACCACCGCGATCATGCCCGTCCACCTCTACGGCCACCCCGCCGCGATGGACCGGATCATGGCCATCGCCGAGCGGCACGGACTCGCCGTGGTCGAGGACGCCTGCCAGGCGCACGCGGCCGCCCTGCACGGAACGCCGGTCGGCGCCTTCGGCAACGCGGGCACGTTCAGCTTCTACCCGACCAAGAACATGCACAGCCTCGAGGGCGGCATGGTCACCACCGGTGACGCGGAGGTCGCCCGTACCCTGCGCCTCCTGCGCAACCAGGGTATGGAGCAGCGCTACGCCAACGAGATCGTCGGCGCGAACGTCCGTATGACGGACGTCTCCGCGGCCATCGGCCGGGTGCAGCTCGCCAAGCTCCACGGCTGGACCGAGCAGCGCATCGCCAACGCCGCGTACCTGACGGAGCACATCAGCGCGCCGTCCGTGGTCACGCCGAGCGTCGCCGAGGGCGCGCGTCACGTCTTCCACCAGTACACCGTGCGGATCCGGGGCGACCGCGACGCGGCCATGGCGAGCCTGACCGAGGCCGGCATCGGCAACGCCGTGTACTACCCGACGCCGATCCACCGGCTGAAGCCGTACTGGGAGCCGGACCAGAAGGCCGGTCGCACCTGGGACCTGCCCGAGACGGAGCGCGCGGCCGCCGAGGTCGTCTCGCTGCCCGTCCACCCGGGTCTGTCCGCCGGGGACCTCGAGCGCATCGTGTCCGCCGTGAACGCACTGGGGGCCCAGCTGTGAGCAGCGGGAAGAAGCTGAGGGCCGGGCTCGTCGGTCTCGGTTCCATGGGGCGTCACCACGCCCGCGTCCTGTCCGGGCTGGAGGGCGTCGACTTCGTCGCCGTCGTCGATCCGATGGGCGACAAGTTCGGCGCCGCCCAGGGCGCGCCGGTCCTCGACACCGTCGAGCAGCTCATCGGCCTCGGCATCGACTACGCGGTCGTGGCCTGCCCCACGGCGCTGCACGAGCCGGTCGGCATGCAGCTCGCCGAGGCCGGTGTCTGCGCGCTGATCGAGAAGCCGGTCGCCGACACCGTGGCGGGCGCGCACCGTCTCGTCGAGGCGTTCGAGTCGCGCGGCCTGGTGGCCGGCGTGGGCCACATCGAGCGGTGCAACCCGGCGCTGCGCTCGCTGCGCGCCCGGCTGGAGGCCGGCGAGCTCGGCGACGTGTACCAGGTCGTCACCCGCCGCCAGGGTCCCTTCCCGCACCGCATCGCGGACGTCGGCGTGGTCAAGGACCTCGCCACCCACGACATCGACCTCACCGGCTGGGTGACCGGGCGCGAGTACGTCTCCATCGCCGCGCACACCGTCTCCAAGAGCGGTCGCGAGCACGAGGACATGGTCTCCGCGGTCGGCCGCCTCGACGACGGCACGATGGTCAACCACCTGGTCAACTGGCTGAGCCCGCTCAAGGAGCGCTTCACCTCGGTCACCGGCGAGCGCGGCTGCTTCATCGCCGACACCCTCACCGCCGACCTGACCTTCCACTCCAACGCGGCGATCTCCACGGAGTGGGAGGCCCTCCAGGCCTTCCGCGGTGTCTCCGAGGGCGACATGATCCGTTACGCCATCCCGAAGCGCGAGCCGCTCCTCGTCGAACACGAGCTGTTCCGCGACGCCGTGCTCGGCAAGGAGGCCGACATCTGCACCCTGCGTCAGGGCACGCGGACGGTGGAAGTGGCGGCGGCTGTGCTGGAGTCGGCGTTGAACAACCGCAGCGTTTCGCTTCTTTCGGAGGACCTGGCCATCCATGGCAGCTGAGAACAACAAGTCGACGAACCGGCCCGTGCGCGGGCGGATCGTGATGCTCGTCGACAACGGGGTCAACGGCGATTCTCGCGTGCAGAAGGAGGCCAGGTCGGCCGCCGAGGCGGGCTGGGACGTCGTACTGCTGGGCAAGGCCAAGGGGAAGAAGGAGCAGACCTGGCAGATCGGTGACGCCGAGGTCCGGCTTCTGCCGGTGCCCGGTCCGATGTCCCGCCGACGCCACGAGTACCGGCGTGCCGTGTTGCGTGCCCCGCTGGCGTACCGGCCCGGTCCGCTGGCCGCGTACCGGCGTCAGAAGATCAAGGCCAGGCGTGCCGACCTCAACATCCGGCTGATCCTCGCCAAGCAGGAGGGTTCGGCCCTCGGCCGGCTGAGGCTCCTGGCGCCCCGCTTCCTGGCCCGCTTCCTGTACTCCTGGGTGAAACTGCGTCACCGCAGCACCCTGGCGCTGGAGAAGCGGCGCAAGGACATGGACTCCGCTCTGGACAGGTTCACCACCGCCTTCTGGAAGAAGACCATGGGCACCCGCGCCTGGCGCAGGCTCGACCCCCACCTCTGGGACTACGAGCTCGCGTACGGCAAGGTCATCGACGAGCTGAAGCCCGACCTCGTCCACGCCAACGACTTCCGCATGCTGGGTGTCGGAGCCCGCGCCACGCTGCGCGCCCGCGCCAAGGGCCGGAAGGTCAAGCTCGTCTGGGACGCCCACGAGTTCCTGCCCGGGATCAAGCCGTGGAGCCCGCACCCGCGCTGGCACGTCGCCCAGTGCGCCCACGAGCTGGAGTACTCGCGGCACGCCGACGCCGTGACGACGGTCTCGGACACCCTTGCCGGGATGCTCCAGGAACGGCACAACCTCAAGGCCCGTCCCACCGTCGTCCTCAACGCCCCCGACGCCGAGGTCTCGCCCGAGCAGGCCGCCGAGCCCGTTCCGGACCTGCGGGAGCTGTGCGGCATCGGATACGACGTGCCCCTGACCGTCTACAGCGGTGCCGCCGCTCCGCAGCGCGGCCTCGACATCATGGTCGAGTCGCTGCCGCAGCTTCCGGACGTGCACACCGCGTTCGTCGTGCTCAACCCCGAGTCCGAGTACATGCGGACCCTCCGGGCGCGGGCGGAGGAGCTGGAGGTCGGCGACCGGCTGCACATCGTGCCGTACGTGCCGCACTACCAGGTCGTGCGTTTCCTCGCGGCCGCGGACCTCGGGGTCATTCCGATCCACCACTGGCCGAACCACGAGATCGCGCTCATCACCAAGTTCTTCGAGTACTCCCACGCCAGGCTGCCGTTGGTGGTCAGCGACGTGAAGACCATGGGCTCCATGGTCGAGCAGACCCGCCAGGGCGAGGTGTTCCGGGCCGAGGACGTGGAGGACTACGTCCGCGCGGTGAAGTCCGTTCTGGGCGACGCCGAGCGCTACCGGAGCGTCTACGACGAGCCGGGGCTCCTCGACCAGTGGACCTGGGAGGCCCAGGCCGACGTGCTGGACGAGGTCTACAGCGGGCTGCTGCCCGGCAGCGGGGCCCGGCAGGTGGCCGAGCCGAGACCGGTGGAGGCACGGACATGAGTGGCACACCCGACGTCAGTGTCGTCGTCGCGGTCTACAACACCATGCCCTACCTGACGGAGTGCCTGAACTCCCTGATCGGGCAGAGCATCGGCCTCGACAGGCTCGAGATCGTCGCGGTCGACGACGGCTCCACCGACGACAGCGGTGCCGAACTCGACCGCTTCGCGGAGCGGTACCCGGGCACCGTCAAGGTGCTTCACCAGGCCAACTCCGGTGGCCCGGCCGCCCCCAGCAACCGCGCGCTGGACATCGCCACGGGCCGCTACGTCTACTTCATCGGCTCGGACGACCACCTCGGCGAGGAAGCGCTGGAGCGCATGGTGGCCTGCGCCGACGAGCACGACTCCGACGTCGTCGTCGGCAAGATGGTCGGTACGAACGGCCGGTACGTCCACCAGGAGCTGTACAAGGAGAACAACCCGGACGTCGGCCTCACCGACTCCGCCCTGCCGTGGACTCTCGCCAACACCAAGCTGTTCCGGCGCGACCTGGTCGAACAGCACAAGCTTCGCTTCCCCGAGCACCTGCCGGTGGGCAGTGACCAGCCGTTCACCATCGAGGCCGTCGTGCGTGCGCGGAAGATCTCCGTGGTGGCCGACTACACCTGCTACTACGCGGTGAAGCGGGGCGACGCCAGCAACATCACCTACCGCGCCGACCACCTGGCGCGGCTGCAGTGCGCGGTGGAGATCATGGACTTCACGGCCGGTCTCCTCGAGGCGGGCCCGGAGCGCGACGCCGTCCTGCGCCGGCACTTCACCTGGGAAGTGGCCAAGCTCGTCCAGGACGACTTCCCCGCGCTCGACCGCGAACTCCAGCGCGACCTCTGCGCGGGCGTCGCGCGGCTCGCCGACGCGTACCTCACCGACGGCATCCGCGACGCCATGGATGTCAAGCGCCGGGTGCGCATCTGTCTGGCCCAGGCCGGCGCGGTCGACGAACTGTCCGAGGCGATCGCCTCGGAGAAGGCGAACGGGGCGCCCCCGTTCGTCGTCGAGGGCGAGCGTGCCTACGCCCGCTACCCGGGCTTCCGCGACCCCCGCATCGGACTGTCCGACCGCTGCTACGAGCTCGTCGGGGAGGCGGTTCCCGGCCGCCTCGCCAAGGGCACCGAACTGGTCGCCTCCACCTGGGACCAGGCGGACGACAAGATCACGTACACGGCGACCCTGCGGCTGCAGGTCCTCGGCGACGTCGACGGAGCCGTCCTGCGCCTCGCCCAGGGCGCCATGCCGAAGTCGGCGGACAAGCCCGGAGCCAGAAGGCTCCCGGAGGGACACGAACTCCCCGCTCCCGTGGGCGAGTTCACGACCGAACTCGCCGATGACGGTGCCGCCACGGTGCTGCGCGCGCGCATCCCGCTGGAGCGGGCCACGGTCAAACTCGGCCTCCGGGTCTACCTCGACGTCGCCGGTTCGACGTACGAGATCCCCGTGCGCGGCAAGGGCAAGCCCATGCCGCTGGCCCGCCGCTGGGGTGCTCACGAGGACCCGCGCTACGCGCGGGCGACGGTGAACCCCAAGGGCCGCGTGGTGATCACCACGGGTCCCCTGAACCCGCCGAAGCGATCACTGGTCTCGAAGGCGAAGTCGGCTCTCGCCCGGCGACTGAAAATCCGATCCGCCGGCCCGAAGCCGAGCGGTTCCCCCACGAGCCGTTCGAAAAGGAAGTAGCGACCGTCCATGAACATCTGTGTAGTAGCCCTCGGCAAGATCGGGCTTCCGCTGGCCGTGCAGTTCGCGTCCAAGGGGCACCGGGTCATCGGCGCGGACGTCAACGAGAAGGTCGTCGAGCTGGTCAACGCCGGCACCGAGCCGTTCCCCGGTGAGCACGACCTGGACGTCAAGCTCAAGCAGGCCGTCGACGCCGGGCTCCTGAGCGCGACGACGGACACCGCCGCGGCGGTCGCGCAGTCCGAGGCCGTGGTCGTGGTCGTTCCGCTGTTCGTCGATGCCGAGGGCACGCCGGACTTCGGCTGGATGGACTCCGCGACGAAGGCCATCGCCCAGGGCCTCAAGCCGGGCACGCTCGTCTCCTACGAGACCACGCTGCCGGTCGGCACCACCCGCACCCGGTGGGCGCCGATGCTGGCCGAGGCCTCGGGGCTGACCTCGGGCGAGGACTTCCACGTGGTCTTCTCGCCGGAGCGGGTCCTCACCGGCCGGGTCTTCTCCGACCTGCGCCGCTACCCCAAGCTGGTCGGCGGTGTCGACGAGGCGTCGACCGCCCGGGGTGTGGAGTTCTACGAGCAGGTGCTCGACTTCGACGAGCGCGCCGACCTGCCGCAGCCGAACGGTGTCTGGGATCTCGGTACCGCCGAGGCCTCCGAGCTCGCCAAGCTCGCCGAGACCACCTACCGCGATGTCAACATCGGTCTGGCCAACCAGTTCGCGCGCTTCGCCGACAGCAACGGCATCGACGTCAAGAAGGTCATCGAGGCCTGCAACTCGCAGCCCTACAGCCACATCCACCAGCCGGGCATCGCCGTCGGCGGCCACTGCATCCCGATCTACCCGCGGATGTACCTGTGGAACGACCCGTCCGCGACGGTCGTCCGCTCCGCCCGTGAGGCGAACGCGGCGATGCCGGAGTACGCCGTGGATCTGCTGGCGGCCGCCTACGGCGACCTGACCGGGGTGAACGTCCTCGTGCTGGGCGCGGCCTACCGCGGCGGCGTGAAGGAGACGGCCTTCTCCGGCGTCTTCCCGACCGTCGAGGCGCTCAAGGCGCGCGGGGCCGTCCCGTTCGTCTCGGACCCGATGTACACGGCCGAGGAACTGTCGGCGCACGGTCTGCCCCCGCACGCCGGTGAGAAGGTCACCGCGGCGATCCTGCAGGCCGACCACGCCGAGTACCGGACGCTGACCCCGGCGGACCTGCCTGACGTCACCGTCCTGGTCGACGGACGCCGTACGACCGACGCGGAGGCCTGGAAGGGCGTCCGCCGGGTTGTCATCGGCGGCTGACACCCCACCCGCACCGCAAGGGCCCGTCCGGGCATACTGGACGGGCCCTTGCCATGACACGGAGGGGAAGAGCGGGCGGGACAGGTCCTCGGGCCGACGCCTCGGTCCGCACGGAAGCCGTCGTACGACCCGGCCCGGCCACGCTGCCCGGGCCGGCCGCTCACTGCTCAGGATCCTCACGTGCCCGCTGTCCCCACCGCCGTCACCACGTCCCTCACGCAACGGATCGCCGTCCGTGCGCGCCGCGGCCGGTACGTTCTGCCGTTATCGATCTGCGCCCTGTACGCGGTGTTCCAACTCGTCGCGGCGCCGCAGTGGACGATGTTCCCGGATTCCTACCGGTACGCGCGGGCGGCGGAGCAGCACCTCGGTGTCTCGCGTGAGGAGGCGCATCGCACGGCGCTCGCCGCCTTCTGCGTCAGCCGCGCCGACCGCACGGCGCTCGACGAGCGGCTTCGGCCGATGGAACACGCGAGCCTGCCCGCTCTCAGGACCACCGCCGAACATGCCTGCCTCAAGCGGTGGACCGACGCCCCCGACATCACCACCGGTGACCCGCGCTACCAGGCCATCTTCGCCGGCCGACCGGGCTACCCCCTGCTCGCGGCGCCGTTCGTCGGCGCCTTCGGAGTGCTCGACGGGATGAGGCTGCTGGGACTCGTCCTGGCCGCGGTGGGCTCGCTTCTCGTGTTCGGGCTGCTCGGCCGCGCGGGGCTGAACCGGCGGGCCGCCGCAGTCGGCCAGGTGGCGTTCCTCGCCACACCGCTCGGCTGGTGGAGCGCCCAGGCCCTGAGCGAGGGGCTGTTCACGGTGTGCGTCCTGTGCGTGCTCTGGGGCGGTCTGCTGTTGCTCAGACGCCGGTCCATGGTGAAGGGAACGGCTCTGGTGGCCCTCGGGTACGTGGCCGGCGGGGTCACCCGCTACTCGTCGGCCCTGGTGCTTGCGGTGGTCCTCGGCGTGGCCGCGACGTGGGCCCTGTGCCGCGGCCGCTCCTCGCGTCACCGGGGTACGGCCGTCCTCGCGGTGTCCTCCGTGGTGGCAGCCGGTGGGGTCGTCGCCGCGATACGGATTCTCGGGCTGGCCTCCTCACAGGCCACTCTTCAGGACACCTTCACCCATCACTTCGAAACTCCGGAGATCACCGATCCCTGGAGCGAGCTGATGGGTCTCGCCGGCCGGTTCGCGGGGGACTGGATCGCGCAGCAGGCCGCGCTGCCGTACTTCCTGGTCCTGACGGCGCTCGCCGCCTGGGCGCTGGCTCGTCACGGCAAGGGGCTGGGCCTGCTCGCTCTCGCCGCCGCGCTCACCGGAGCGTGTGCGGTCCTGGCCCATCCGCTCGTCCAGGAGGCCGACCGCCTCGGCGTCCTGATGTGGACGCCCGTCGTTCTGGGCCTGCCCCTCGTCGTCGACCGTCACTGGTCCTCGGGTCCGGTGGCAGGGGTTCCGGCGACGGAGGCTGCGGTGAAAGAGGCTCCGGTGGCGGAGGTTGCGGTGGCGGAGGTTCCGGTGACGGAGGTTGAGGCCACAGGGACGGAACTTCGCCGTGCCGGTGCGGCGGACGCCGGTTGAGGGGTCGATCGGTCGATCGGCCGCTCAACCGATCGGACTCGCCCGGCCGGTGAGTCCCGGTCCGGCGGTCGATCGGACTCGCCGAGCCGGTGAGTTCCGGTCCGGCGGTCGATCGGACTCGCCGAGCCGGTGAGCTCCGGCTCGGCCGGGGCAGGAAACGCCGGTCCCGGGCCCGGCCGCTCAACGCGTCGCGCACGGCGTCCCGGGACGCCCCAGGGCGCGGGCCGAAGGCCGTCCTGCCGGCCGGCGCCGCCGAGCCGGAGGTCCCGAACGTCGCACGCGGCGACTTGGACGGCTCCTGCTCAGCGGCCACAGGAACGGCCGATCATGAGCCGGGAGAGAGCGAGGAGACCCGCACCCCGACGATCAGACCGACGTCCAGCCGGTGCGCCCGGTCTCAGGCGCCGCGTTCGACGAGGGTGCCGTCCTTCTCCTCGTAGAGACTGCCGGTCTGCGGGCACTCCCACACGTCGGCCTCGCCGGTGTGCTCGACCAGCTTGACGCCGGCCCTGCCGACCCAGCCGACCCGTCGGGCGGGAACGCCGACGACCAGGGCGAAGTCCGGCACGTCCTTGGTGACGACGGCACCGGCGGCCACCATGGCCCAGCGCCCGATGCTGATCGGCGCGACGCAGACCGCGCGGGCACCGATCGAGGCGCCGTCGGCGATCTTCACGCCGACGGCCTCCCAGTCGCCGCCCCTCTTCTGCTTGCCCTCGGGGTCGACGGAGCGCGGGTTGTGGTCGTTGGTGAGGACCACGGCCGGGCCGATGAAGACACCGTCACCCAGCTCGGCGGGCTCGTAGACGAGCGCGTAGTTCTGCAGCTTGCAGTTGTCGCCCATCCGGACGCCCGAGCCGACGTACGCGCCACGACCGATCACACAGCCCTCGCCGAGGCGGGCGCCGTCGCGGATCTGCGCGAGGTCCCAGACGCTGCTTCCCGCGCCGATCTCGGCGGTCTCGTCGACCTGGGCGCTGGGCTGGACCCTGTAGTTCACTTCGTTCTCGCTTCCGGGGGAGACAGCTACGCCCGGTGAGCATACGTGCCGGGGCGGACCGTTCGCCTTGCGCCGAACCCCGCCCACCCGGTGGGGGAGATCTCGCGGTTCCGACCCGTGCAGGACGGTTCTCTCTGCCGGCGCCTGAGCCTGTTCCGGCTGCCGGGCCCGACCACTCGGAGGTGGTCACACCGCTCGAGCTCTTCGGCCTTCCGGCACGTTTACAGAAGCGGAGTGACGCGCGCTCGTCGCCCCGACCGGGCTGAAGGCTTACGCCGGATCACCGATTTGCAGATTGGAATTATTCATACGGGCGAACATTCCGTCCCGACATGGTGACCGGAGACTCGAAAACGGCTCGTGTCAGCGGATTCTGCCTCATTTTTCAAGCGGAATCACGCGCCCGTCGAGACAGAAGCGAAGTGAAGGTAACGTCAGGTCGCGGACCTCGCGCTGCTGGTCCGACGCAGTATCGTCGTCCCGTTTCCCGTACTCCGCGACGACCCTTTGCGTCAAGCCTCGACCGTCGACATTTCTCGACGAAAGCCAGGGCCTTTTTCCGCCGTAGACCCATCGGTCTCCGACCGTTCCGCGCTCGCATCCGCATCACGCTTGGTCGCCCTGCGGCGGGGACATGAGGGCTGGAGCCCATTCCCGCGGCCGGCTCGTTCCCGACAGCAAGCCGTGGAGCACCGCGAACGATTCTGTCCGCATGCTCCCGGGCGGACGCGTGACCCGGGCGACCGGAACCGCGTCCGGTCGGACAGCCGACTTATCGTCAGGCACCCTTGGCGTCTTGCCTGATGGGGGCCACGAACCCCTGTTCCGTGCCCACGGACACAGTACAGCGTCACCGATGTGATCAACCAGGACCGGTGAGAGGCCGGCCGTCCCTTCCGCGAAGCCGCCGACTCCATTCGACCCGGCCGGTACCGGGTGGCCGCCCACCCACTGCCCAGCGCCGTGACAGCACCCAGGTTTGCGGGTCGACTCACCAGGCCATCGTTCAACTCGCCGCGATGCGCTGGGGAGTTGAGGTCCTACGCCAGGTCGTAGACGGTGTGTTGGGTGAGTACGCCCCGGAGGCCCGTACCGGGTACGGGCCGGTGGACGTGGCCGCGCAATCCGGGTTTGTGGTCGGCGCGTGGAATGCGCGCGAATCACCTTGTGAAGATGTTGTGGTTTTCTTATCTTCATAAAGTGATGGTCGGGTCAAGAGGGTGGGTCGTGCAGTGAGGTCCATCACGCCTGAAATGCCGTTTTGCCACCTCTTCCTCTCGGGTGGGCTTTTCTTGCTCATTGGAATCGAAAAGCGCCGAGACGTTTCCCGTCGTGCGGAATTTAGGGACGCGAAAGGCTTTTGATCTGTGCTTGACACTCTTTATGCACTCCATATTTAGTCTCCGTTAGCAACATTCACAGAGTGGACGGAGTGTGTCCGCTCGAAGCAGCAGCGAGGGGTGGGGTGTGCGTACGCGTACACGGCTGGCAGGATTGTCGGCTGTACTAGCAAGCGCTTTCTTTACGGTGGGACTGGTCTCCCTGGGGTCGACTCAGGCGGCGGCCGTCGCCTCATGCACGGCGGGAACGTCATCCGACTTCAACGGTGACGGAATCTCCGACACGGTGATCGCGGATCCGAACGCGACCGTGGGCGGGGCCAAGGGTGCCGGACTGGTCCGCGTCGTCCTGGGAGGCGGCAAGGGTGTCTCCGAGATCTCCCAGGCGACCAGCGGTATGGCCGCCACGCCCGAGGCGGGCGATCACTTCGGCTTCTCCAGAACGTCCTACGACGCCGACGGCGACGGGTGCACGGATCTGGTCGTCGGTACCCCGTACGAGGATGTCGCCAAGGACGGGAGCCAACTCGTCGACGCCGGAGCGGTCTACGTCATCCATGGCACGCCCGCCGGGATCGGCGCCGGCTCCGCCATCGAGGGGTACACCCAGACGCAGCTCGACCCGACCACGTCCACCGAGGCGTACGACTGGTTCGGCTACGCGGTGAGGGCGGGCGAAACCTCCACCGGAGCGCCCTACCTGGTCGTCGGTGTGCCCGGCGAGAACGTGACCGAGAGCGGGACCACCTACGGGGACGCGGGCTGCATCGAGTACGTGCAGGGCACCACCCGGGTCCCGGTGAACCAGAACGACGCGGGCGTCCCCGGTGTCGTCGAGTCGAATGACCGCTTCGGCTACTCCCTGACGGGAACCAACCGCTACTTCGCCGTCGGCGCGCCGGGCGAGGCCATCGGCAGTGAGACCTTCGCGGGTGGTGTCACCGTCTTCAGTCACACAATGACAGGTGGGCTGCCCACCCCCCTCGTCGGGCTCGACCAGGATGCCGCGGGCATGTCGGGCGTCGCCGAGGCGGGCGACGGCTTCGGCACCGCGCTCTCCATGACGAACTACCGGCCGAGCGACCAGACGTACAACTCCGATGCCCTGCTGGCGATCGGCGTTTCGAACGAGGACATCGGCACGGTCGCCGACGCGGGCGGCGTGTCGGTCGTGAGGATCCAGCCCTCGGGCGCCTACACGGAGATCGCGGGGATCGACGCCAACGGCCCCGACGTCGAGGGCGACCCGGTCGCCGGGGACTTCTTCGGCCAGCGGGTGACGATCGTCAACACCAACACCAGCGTCGTCACCAGCACAGCGAACGTCCGCCTCGCTGTCGGGGCCCCGGGCAAGGACACGGCCTCGGTGAAGGACTCGGGCGCCATCCAGATCTTCCGCCCGCTGGACGCGTCCGTCGGCACCGCCGACAAGCTCCTCGTCCGTGGTTCAGGTCTGCCGGGCACCGCCACCGCGCGCGACTACAACGGCCTCGCCCTGACCTCGGGTACCGCGAACCTCTATGTCGGAGTGCCGTACAGCAAGGCTTCGGACAGCCCCAAGGGAGCGCTCTACGTCCTCCCGTGGACGGACATCGACGGTACGACGAGCACCGGGGCCACCACGTACAAGCCCGGCTCGGCCGGGCTGCCCGACGAGGGCGTGGCGTTCGGAGTGGTGGGATGACCGGCGGTTCAGGGACTTCGGGGAGTCCGGGGAGAGGGAAACACAGCACGATGAAACTCCGTACGCACGAGAGACCGCGCGGCAGGCGTCGCGCCGTCGCCGTCGGCACGGCCCTCGCGGCCCTGCTGACGACCGGTATGAGCGGCGCGTCCACCCTCGGTGGAGCGACGCAGGCCGATGTGACGAAGGCCGCGAAGGGCTCCGAAGGCCCGGCACTCACCCAGGACGCGGCGCAGGCCAAGGCCGCCAAGTCGGGTTCCTCCGTTGAGGTGATGAGCCTGCGCGACGAGCGAAGCACCACCGTCGCCAACCCGGACGGCACCTTCACCGTCACCCAGTACGTACAGCCCGTCCGCACCCGCAAGGACGGCAAGTGGACGGCGATCGACACGACGTTGGTCAGGCAGCGGAACGGGTCGTACGCGCCGCGGGCCGCGCTCACCGCCATGTCCTTCTCCGGCGGCGGCGATTCGACGTTCGCCGAGATAGACAAGGACGGACGCTCGCTGGCCCTCGACTGGCCGAGCGAACTGCCCAAGCCGAAGATCGACGGTTCGACCGCCACGTACAAGAACGTCATGGACGGCGTCGACCTCAAGGTCACCGCCAGTGCCGAGGGCTTCTCGCACGTCCTGGTGGTCAAGGACGCGAAGGCGGCGGCCAACCCCGAGCTGGCCCGACTCGAACTGCCCATGGAGTCCTCCTCGTCGGTCGAGCTGAAGAAGACCGCGGACGGCGGCCTGACCGCCACCGACAGCGGCTCCGGAGGCACGGTCTTCGAGGCGCCGCAGCCGCTGATGTGGGACTCCAGCCACGGGGATGGGACCGCGGACGGTGCGAAGCCGTCGCCCTCCCCGTCGGCCCAGGCGACCGCGGACACCGAGGCGGTCACACCTCCCGATGGAGCCCAAGTCGCGGATGTGGCCGTCGGCCTGGCGCCGGACACCATGACGCTCACCCCGGACGCCCGGCTGCTCGCCGACGAAGACACGGTGTTCCCGGTCTACATCGACCCCGTCGTCAAGACCGCCAACCGCAGCAGCTGGACCATGGTGTCCTCGCACTGGTCCTCCAACTCGTACTGGAAGTTCGACGACGACGAGGGCGTGGGCCGCTGCCCGTCCGACGTGTCCTTCCGCTGCGCCAGCAGTGACGACGTCAAGCGGCAGTTCTTCGCGATCCCCACGGGGACCTTCGAGGGCAAGGACATCGTCGACGCCGAGTTCGCGGTGACGATGGTGTTCACCTACAGCGACTCCGCGCGTGAGGTCCAGCTGGCTCGGGTCAACAGCAGTGGCGCGAGCGCGATCAGCTCGTCGACGAACTGGTCCAACCAGCCGTCCTCGAAGGCCGCCGTCGCCTCCAAGTCACCGACCAACCCGGCGGGTTCCTGCACGTCGACCAACCAGAACGTGCGGTTCGACGCCAAGAGCGCGATCCAGAAGGCGGCCGACAGCGGCTGGGACACCACCACGTTCCGTCTCAAGGCGGCCAGCGAGTCCGACACCTCGTACTGGAAGCGCTTCTGCGGCAACGGGTACGTCTCGGTGACGTACAACCGGCCGCCGCTCCAGCCGGACACGGACCAGCTGGAGATGGCTCCCGGCGGCGCGTGCGAGTACGGCAAGGCGACCCAGCACTACGTGACCGAAGCGCCGCACGTGACCGCGGTGATCGAGGACTACGACCACCACGACCTTGGCAACAACACCGAGTCCCTGCAGGCGAAGTTCAAGGTCTGGTGGACGAACAGCTCCGGTGTCGAAGTCGACCACTACGCGACGCTCGGCAAACAGAACACCAGCGGCAAGGGCAACACCGGCCAGGTCGTGTTCAAGTACGTCATCGGCAGCGACGTCTCCGGCGACGGCGAGCCGGGCTTCACCATCCCGCCGAACACCACCATCGCCTGGGCGGTCCAGGGCTACGACCAGACGTCGTGGGGTCCCTGGTCCACCGACGGTGACCAGACCCGCTGCGAGTTCATCTTCGACAGCACCAAGCCCAAGGCGGCCGTGATCACCTCGGCCCTGTACCCGGACGACGACGCCTGGCACGCGGGCACCGGTGACTACGGCAACTTCACCATGGACTCGCCGTCCACCGATGTGACGAAGTACAAGTACTACTTCACCGGGCCGCAAGCCGTGAGCACGCCGGTGACGGTGAACGCCGAATCGACCGGTGGCCCGGCCACCATCCGCTGGATGCCGCCGAGTGAAGGCCCGTACTTCCTGCACGTCACGGCGATCGACGGAGCGGGCAACCCGCAGTTGACCTCGACCACCCATACCTTCCTGGTCAGCGACGGCCGTGCCCCGGTCGCGGGCTGGACGCTCGGTGACGCCAAGGGCGCCTCGAAGGCGGCCGGCACCAACGGCGCACCCAGTGCCACCGCCGGTTCCGGGGTGACCTTCGGGGCCCGTGGACCGCTCGGCTCCACCGACACCTCCGCCTCTCTGGACGGCACCGCGAACGCCTACCTGGACGCCGGCGCACCGGCCGTCGACACGGGAAAGACCTTCTCCGTGAGCGCCTGGGTGATGCTGCCCACGCTGCCCACCGAGAACGTCACCGTCGTCAGCCAGGACGGTACGTCCCAGCCCGGATTCGAGCTCGGTTACGACGTCGACACCAAGTCGTGGACGTTCCGGACACCGGTCAGCGACATGGAGTCGCTCGGCACCTGGAAGGTCTCGGGAGCCGCTGCCGTTCCTGAGGTCTGGACCCACCTCATCGGGGTCTACGACGCGGAACTCGGCAAGATGATGCTCTACGTCAACGGCGTCCTGGTCGCCGACGACGTCCAGGCCCGGCGCACCACCTGGAACGCCACCGGGGGCCTGCAGATCGGCCGCAAGCTCTCCCTCGGCGGCTACACCAGCTACCTCAAGGGCAGCGTGGCCGACGTCAAGCTGCACGACCGGGTCATCCCGGAGACCGAGGGTCAGGAACTGGGCGGCATCCAGCCCCACCAGCTCGCCTACTGGCAGCTCGACGAGGCGACTGCTGCCGTCTCGCCCGAGACAGGTGGCGGCACCGGGCTGACGATGGGTGGCGGAGCCTCCATCTACCTGCCCGACGACTCCTGCGATCCCGAGCTCGATCCGGACTGCGTACCCCCGGCCGAGCCCCTGTGGGGTGACGGACACCTGGCGCTGAACGGCACGAACGCCTACGCGTCCAGGGCCGCGGGTCTGCTCTCCGCACAGGA
This sequence comes from Streptomyces sp. NPDC096324, assembly GCF_044763015.1. Taxonomy (NCBI): domain Bacteria; kingdom Bacillati; phylum Actinomycetota; class Actinomycetes; order Kitasatosporales; family Streptomycetaceae; genus Streptomyces; species Streptomyces sp. NPDC096324. The sequence continues at coordinate 533,538 of NZ_JBIWFK010000003.1, forward strand.
CAGCTTCACGCTGACCGCCCGCGCCCGGCTCGCCGCGACGAACCCGGGCACCAACGAGACGGTTCTGTCGCTGTCCGGCACGAACGGCAGCGCGGTCACGGTGAAGTACCTGGCCGCGAGCAACCGCTGGCAGCTGGCGGTGACGGGCGCCGACACGGCCGCCCCGGTCACCACCACCGTCCTGGACAACGGTGACCTGCCCAGTTCGGAGGGCGACGGCGACCATCTGGCCCTCGTCTACAACGCGGTCTTCGGCGATGTGCTCCTGTACGTCAATGGTGTCGCCGCAGCCACGGCGCCCTGGGACAACACGTGGGACTTCGGCAAGACGGGCCTCCAGATCGGCCGGACCCTGACCGGCTCGGCCGGTAGCGAGTACTTCTCCGGCGCCATCGACGAAGTGCGTATGTACCAGGGGCCGCTGGACGCGTCGCTGGTCTCGCTGGTGGCGGTCATGCCGGCCGGCGCGAGCATCGACGAGACGTAGGCGCTCCGTAAGAAGGCGGTTCCGGCGCCGCGGTCCCCGCGGGGCGGAACCGCCGACGGCACAGTCCCGCGCCCCTTCGGGGCGCGGGGTCCGCCCGAACTCCGGACGTGTGGACGGACGGCACACAGCTGCCCGTCCACACGTCCTGTTGCTTCCTGGCGCGGATTTCCTCGGCTCCGGCCGCTTCCTCACGTCGACCCTTCGATTCCGACAGCTTCCGTGGGCCGATTTCCCCCAGTCCCAACTGTTTTCGGCCTCGGGATTTCCCGCTTCTGAACCGCTCCCCGACGCCGCCATCGCCCGATGCCGGCTGTTCGATTCACCTGGAGATGTCATGTCCTCGCCCCCCTGGTTCCGGTCTGCCAGACCGGGCCGGCGCAGCGGCAGTCGCCGCACCGCGCTGGTCCTCGGTCTGGCGCTGTCCATAGGGCTGCTCCCGCAGTACGTCCCGACCGAGGCCGCAGCCGCCACGGGTCAGACCAGGCCCAAGTCCCAGACCGATCTCGACGATCCGGTCCGTGGCAAGAACGCCAAGGCCAAGAAGTACAACAAGGCCGACGCGGCCGAGAAGGCCGCGGTCAAGCACGCCGCCGAGGCCCACTGGCCCAAGGCGGGCGACGCCGAGGTCGCCCTCTCCGGCAGAGCGGCCAAGGCCGCCGGCCTGCCCCTGACGGCCAAGGCCGTCGCAGGGGACAAGAGCGCCGATTCCGTGCGCGTCGAGGTGCTGGGCCGCAAGGCGGCCCAGGCCGCCGGCGTGGACGGAGTCCTGTTCACCGTCGCCCGCACGGACGGCGAGAGCGCCAAGGGTGACGCCCAGGTCACCCTGGACTACTCGGACTTCGCGGACGCCTACGGCGGCGGCTACGGCTCCCGGCTGCGGCTCGCGCAGTACCCCGAGTGTGTGCTGACCACGCCCGAGAAGAAGGGCTGCTCGACTCCGACGTATCTGAAGAGCAGCAACAACGCGGCGCGGCAGACGCTGACGGCGAAGGTCGCCGCGGCCGGTGACACGTCGGGAACCAGTTCCCAGCTGATGACCGCGGTGGCCGGTACTTCCTCGGCGACCGTGCTCGCGGCCACCGCGAGCAGCGGTGGCGGCCAGGGCGACTACAAGGCGACCGGCCTGTCGCCGTCCTCGGAATGGGGCGTCGACACCAACTCGGGCGCGTTCACCTGGTCGTACCCCCTGACCGTCCCGCCCGTACCGGGCGGGACGCAGCCTCCGATCGGCTTCAGTTACAACTCCCAGTCGATCGACGGTCAGACCGCGGCCACGAACAACCAGGGCTCGTGGGTCGGCCAGGGCTTCTCCTACGACCCCGGCTACATCGAGCGCACCTACAAGGGCTGCGCCGACGACGGTCAGGCCGCCAACCTCGGCGACCAGTGCTGGGCGTTCGACAACGCGACGCTCTCCCTCACGGGTGGCACCTCCGGGGAGATCGTCAAGGACGACACCACGGGCAAGTGGCGGATCGGCAATGACGACAACTCCAAGGTCGAACACCTGACCGGTGCCACCAATGGCGACAACGACGGCGAGTACTGGAAGGTCACGACCGGCGACGGCAGCCAGTACTTCTTCGGTCTGAACCGGCTGCCCGGCTACGCCACCGGCAACGAGGAGACCGACTCCACCTGGACAGTCCCCGTCTACGGCGACGATTCGGGCGAGCCCTGCTACAACGCCACCTTCGCCAACGCGTACTGCACGCAGGCCTGGCGATGGAACCTCGACCACGTCATCGACCCGCACGGCAACGTCATGTCGTACTTCTACGGCAAGGAGACGAACTACTACACCCAGGGCCTGAAGACCACCGAGAACGGCAAGCCCTACATCCGCGGTGGCTACCTCAAGCGCGTCGACTACGGCCAGCGCGTGGGCAAGGCGTACTCCACCAAGCCGGCCGCCCAGGTCGTGTTCACCACCGCGGAACGCTGCATCGGTTCCCTGACCGACTGCTCGACCGGCGCGCTCACGGATTCCACGGCGGCGGACTGGCCCGACGTTCCCTGGGACCAGAACTGCAAGGCCGACACCAAGTGTCCCGGCCAGAACTCGCCGACCTTCTGGACCCGCAAGAAACTCACCAAGATCACGACACAGATCCGGACCGGCGACTCCACGTACAGCCCGGTCGACGAGTGGAGCCTCTCCCACATCTTCACCGACAACGGCGACGCTTCCAAGTCGCTGTGGCTGAACGGCATCAGCCACACCGGCAAGGTGGGCACCGACGCCTCCGTGCCGTCGGTCGAGCTCGACGGCAAGCAGCTCGCCAACCGTGTCGACGTGACAGGCGACAACCTGCAGCCCTTCTACCGTTTCCGGCTCTCCGCGGTGAAGAGCGAGTCGGGCGGTGTGCTCAGCGTCAACTATGCCGACACGCAGTGCACGACGAGCAGCCTTCCGGCAGAGGACTCGTCGACCAAGCGCTGCTTCCCGGTGAAGTGGGCTCCTCCGGGTGCCACCGATCCGATCGTGGACTGGTTCCACAAGTACGTGGTCGCGTCGGTCGTCGAGAACGACCTGACCGGCGGCAGCCCCAACCAGGTCACTTCGTACACCTATCTGGGCGACGCCGGCTGGCGCAAGGTCAAGGCCGACGGCATCACCAAGGACGAGTACCGCACGTGGGGCGACTGGCGCGGCTACGGCAAGGTCCGTGTCGAGACCTCCGCCGGCACCAACTCCGCCTCCAACACCAAGACCGAGCACACCTTCTTCAGGGGCCTCGACGGGGACGTCGACAAGAGCGGAGCCACCCGCCCCGCGAGCGTGACCGACTCCAACGGCGTCGAGTACACCGACTCGGACTGGAAGGCCGGCTTCGAGCTGGAGACGGTCACCTACAACGGTGACAAGATCACCGAGAAAGCCGTCACCGAGCCGTGGACCGCGGTCACCGGGACCGAGACCCACGACTGGGGTACCCACAAGTCGCGCTATGTGGCGAAGGGAGCCACCAACTCCTACACGGCCCTCGCCGCGGGCGGCTGGCGCAACGCCCGCTCCACCAACGTGTACGACAGCGCGACCGGCCGTATCACCCAGGTCGACGACGACGGTGAGGTCGGCGTCGCCGACAACCAGTGCACGCGTACCGAGTACGCGGACAACGCGAGTGCCCACCTGTACACGTACGTCTCGCGTACGGAAACGGTCGCCGTGGACTGTGCCACGACACCCAACCGCGCCACCCAGGTCCTCTCCGACGACCTGACCCTGTACGACGGTTCGACCACGCTGGGCGCGGCCCCGACCAAGGGTGACGCGACCCTCGTCAAGCGCCTGACGGCCCATGACGGCACGGCGGCCACTTACCAGACGACCGCCGACACGACGTACGACTCCTACGGACGTCCGCTCACGGTCAAGGACCCGGAAAACCACACCACGACGACCGTCTACGCGGAAAACGCCTACGGTCTGGCCACGAAGTCCACGGTCACCAACACCCTGGGCTGGACGACCTGGACCGAGTACGCCCCCCAGTGGGGCGTGCCGAGCGCCAAGGTAGACGAGAACGGCAAACGCACCGAGCTGGCCTACGACGGCCTGGGCCGCCTGACCTCCGTCTGGCTCTCCGACCGCATCGGCCTGACGCCGTCGGTTAAGTACGACTACCTGATCCGTGGCGACTCCGGCCCGACCGCCGTCCACACCCAGAAGATCGAGAACGACGGCACCTCGTACGGCAGCGAGTGGACGCTGTACGACGGTCTGCTGCGCCCGCGTCAGCAACAGAGCGAGGGTGACGGAGGCGGCCGCATGGTCGCCGACACCGTCTACGACGGCTCCAACCGCGTGGCCAAGGTCAACGACACCTACTACGCCTCCGGTGCCACGTCCTCCACTCTGTTCGTGCCTCGCGACGAGGACCTGGACGCGCAGACGGTCACGGAGTACGACGGCGCGAGCCGCGCCACGGCGTCGATCTTCAAGGTCGCGGGTGCGGAGAAGTACCGCACCACGTACACGTACGGCGGCGACAGGACCACGACGAATCCGCCGGCTGGGCAGCCGACCGTCACGGTCGTGTCCGACGCGCGGGAGCAGGCGACGAAGCAGATCGAGTACCCCGCGGGAGGTGACACGGTCACCACGTCGTACGACTACAAGCCCTCGGGCCAGTTGTCGAAGGTGACGGACGACGCCGGGAACGTCTGGTCGTACGACTACGACCAGATGGGGCGGAAGAAGACGGCTGTCGACCCCGACACCGGTACCTCCACGTTCACCTACGACACGATGGACCGGCCGACCTCGGTCACGCTCAACGGCACCAAGACGTCGATGAAGTACGACGAGCTGGGCCGGGGGATCTCGACCTGGCAGGGCGAGGCGGACACCGGCACCAAGCTGTCGGTGACGAAGTACGACACGATCTTCAAGGGGGAGCTGTACGGCAACTACACGTACAAGGACGGCGCGGTCTACTCGTCGGTGATCTACCCCGTCCTCGACTCGGACAACGACTACAAGCCGACCTCGACGAAGTACACCCTGTCGAAGACGGCCGAGCCGCAACTGGGCGGCACGTACGAGTACACGGCCCAGTACAACGACGACAGTTCGGTGCAGGGGCAGGGGCTGCCCGCAGCCGGTGACGTGCCGGCCGAGGCGCTCAAGTACGGCTACGACGACCTGCAGCGCCCGTCGGGCCTCACCACCTCGCTCGGCGGCCTCAGTTACGTCACGGACGTGACGTACTCGCCCACGTCCAACCTGGAACAGCTCGAGCTGTACACGGGTGCCAGCGGCGACAAGAAGACCTGGCTGTCGTACAACTACGAGGCGGGTACCGACCGGCTCAAGAACTCCAACGTCAGAGTCGAGAGCGGAGCGAGCAAGGCATACAACGCCGACTACACGTACGACGCCAGCGGCAACATCCTCTCCATCGCCGACACCCCGAGTACCGGCGCGAGCGATGTGCAGTGCTTCACCTACGACGGGCTGAGCCGCCTGACGGACGCGTGGACCTCGTCCACGACGCCCGGCGGTGCCTCGGGAACCGGCAGCACGGAAGCGGCCTGCTCCTCGGGCGCGTCTGCCTCGACGGTCGGCGGAGCCTCCCCTTACTGGACGGAGTACGGCTACGACTCCGTCGGCAACCGCAAGAGCGAGGTGCGCCACGGCCTGAACGGTGCCGGCACCTCGACCCGCGACTACACCTATGGCAAGGGCTCCGGTCCGAACGGCACGGACTCCGGTCCGCACACCGTCTCGAAGGTTGTCGAGAAGACAGAGGCCACCGGCACCACGCCGCAGGTCACGTCCCAGGACACCTACACCTATGACAGCTCGGGCAACACCCACACACGGGTCCTGTCCGGTGACACGCAGACCCTCGACTGGGACAAGCAGAACGAGCTGACGCAGGTCACCAACGCGGACGGGACGGTGACGTCGTACAAGTACGACGCTTCGGGTGAGCGCATCCTGCGGGACACGCCCACCGAGAAGACCTTCTACCTGCCCGGCACGGAACTTCACCTGGACAAGGCCACGTCCAAGGTGACCGCGACCCGCTACTACACCTTCGGTGCGACCACGGTGGCGATGCGGGACGCGAGCGGGGTGCACTTCCTCGCCGCGGATCACCAGGGCACGGCGGATCTCTCCATCGACGCCAAGACGGGCGTGACGTCACGCCGACGCACGGACCCGTTCGGCAACACCCGTGACGAGTCGTCCGCTTCCGGAACGTCGTGGGTCAACGACAAGGGCTTCGTGGGCGGCACCGTCCAGGCGTCCACAGGCCTGGTCACCCTCGGGGCACGCGAGTACGACGCCGACACCGGCCGCTTCATCTCCGCCGACCCGATCGTCGACTACGCCGACCCGCAGCAGATCAACGGCTACGCCTACGCCAACAACAGTCCGGTGACGCGTAGTGACCCCTCGGGGCTCGAAAGCTGTGGTCTCTCCAACTACAGCTGCACCAAGGACACCATCGACACCATCAACAAGGACGGGAAAGGCCAGGGCAACGGCAGCGTTTCCACGGGTGGAAGTGGCGGAGGCAACGGAAACGGCGCCGGTTCGGTCGACACAGCTGCAGAGGCCAAGGCAGACCAGGCCCGGGCCAAGGAGGACGCCGCCAAGCGGCGCGCGATCGCCATCGCCAAGGAACTCGGCGAGATCATCGCCGACGAACTCGGCATCACCGACGCCCTCGACTGCTTCACCACAGGCAGCCTCGGCTCCTGCGGCGCCACCGTCGCCAATGTCGTCGGTTCGCTGATCGGCGGTGGCCCCCTCGCACGTCTGGCGACCAAGTACGCGCTCCGTTGGGGCAAGGCCGCCGCCGTAGCCAAGCGGATTGTCGGTCTCGGCAAGAAGCTCTGGAGCGAATTCAAGGGCTGGCGCAAAACCAGAAAGGCGGCGAAGGAAGCCGAGAAGCTGGCCAAGGAGTGCAAGGTCGCCAACAGCTTCACGCCTGACACCAGAGTGCTGATGGCCGATGGCACCACAAAGGCGATCAAGGACGTCGACATCGGCGACAAGGTCCTCGCCGCCGACCCGGAGAACCCGGGGAGCAATAAGGCCGAGACGGTCACTGCCGAGATCAAGGGCACGGGACTCAAGCACCTCGTCAAGGTCACCGTCGACACCGACGGCAAGAAGGGGACCAAGACCGCTTCGGTCACCGCGACCGACGGGCACCCCTTCTGGGTACCGGAACTCGGAGAATGGTTCCAGGCCACCAAGCTCAAGCCGGGTGAGTGGCTGAGCACCAAGGCGGGGACGCGGGTCCGGGTCGCGGGGGTCAAGCGTTGGACGGTGCTGACAGCCACGGTCCACAACCTCACGGTCAGTGATCTGCACACGTACTATGTGCTGGCGGGGGCCACTTCGGTCCTAGTTCACAACTGCAGTTCGGGCGGTCCTGAGTTTGGTCAGCCCTGCACGTGTAGCGCTGATCAAAATTTTGCGCGGCTTGGGACCAGCAAGGAGAGCACGGGGCGAATTTCGGCTCAAGCGCAGAATGCCGAAGAGAACCCCAAGTCATTCGGGCATGGACTTTCGGTCCGTGCGGTCGATGGCCCGGTTGAGGGTGCGTCGGTAGCGACCAGGGGGCAAATAGAGGAAGCAGGATTCTCCTTGATATTCACCCCAACCCGGAACCTTCCAATGCATCACACTTTGATAGTTCCGAAGCCGGTAGATTCGAGAATCCAAAGAGCATTCAATGCCGTTTTTGGGAGGAGGTAAATTGAGTGAGAGTTCGATAGGGAGGCTTGGTCAGCCCGAGGTCATGGTCATCCTCGATTGGCGTGATGGGCCACTCGAAGGGATCCTGAGGCGTCGGGGTGGAAATGTCGGTTGGTATTTCAAGTTGTTCGCGGAGCGACTTGAAACATCCGTTCTCGACGACAGGCTCTTCGCTCTATGGGAAATCCCTGATTCGGATAGCGCAACCCTCTGTGAAGAGTTCGGGGAGATAGGTCGAGGTGTGCAGGTTTGGCCAGTCACTGGTGGGCTCGGCTCGATCGAAGCGCGACGCATCGTTGACGGGATTCTGGCTGTTAAGCCGGGATTGCCGAATCTGATAGTCCGGACCACTGATTTCGCTGAGATACTCGGAGTTTGGGAAGTAGTGCCAGACTGATTGAGAGCGGCGGAATGTGAGAGGCCCCACCGGGATTTTATCTGGTGGGGCCTCTGGAGTTTGACGGCAACGTCAGCGGACGGGGTGCGCAGAGGGTTGAGTGTCGTCGGGTGAGGCTGATTAGCGGTCTCGGCAGGGGAGTGGAGCGTACGGCCGAGGAGGTCCATGGTTCATGCTGGATGTGCAGCCGGTCGCACGGCCTGCGCGGATTCCAGGGCCCTTCGACCTCGACACCCTCGAGTTCGCCGTAGAGCAGAGCGAGCATCCCAAGGCCGGCCAGGGGTCACGCGATCGGCAGGCCCGGCCCGGTTTGACCCCTCAAGCCGGGCCCCGTAACCTTGACCGTCGGCATGTCGAATGACCTGCCGCATCCCCGTAAACCTCTTCCTCCCGGTCGCCTCGGTTGCCGTGGTGGCTGGGAGAGGCTCGCCCGTGTTCGTTCCCGGGTGGCTGGACTGCGGGGTTCCGTTCCGAGCGAAAGAGAGATCCGCGTGTACGCCATCGTGCGCAGCGGTGGTCGCCAGCACAAGGTTGCTGTCGGCGACATCGTTGAGGTTGACAAGATTCCCACCGCCAAGGTTGGCGACACGGTCGAGCTCTCGACCCTGCTCGTTGTCGACGGCGAAGCCGTGACGAGCGACCCCTGGGTCCTCGCGGGCATCAAGGTCCAGGCCGAGATCGTGGACCACCACAAGGGCGTCAAGATCGACATCCTTCGCTACAAGAACAAGACCGGCTACCGCCGTCGTCAGGGCCACCGCCAGCAGTACACGGCGATCAAGGTCACTGAGATCCCCGCGGCTGCGAAGTAAGGGTAGGGACTGAGACATGGCACACAAGAAGGGCGCATCGTCCACTCGGAACGGTCGCGACTCCAACGCTCAGCGGCTCGGCGTGAAGCGCTTCGGCGGTCAGACCGTCAACGCCGGTGAGATCCTGGTCCGCCAGCGTGGCACCCACTTCCACCCCGGCGTCAGCGTCGGCCGTGGCAAGGACGACACGCTGTTCGCGCTGGCCGCCGGTGCGGTCGAGTTCGGCACGCACCGTGGCCGCAAGGTCGTGAACATCGTTCCGGTCGCCTGATCCAGTCCCATCGAGGCTGATCCGGTTCCACGCGGACCGGATCGAAGGCCTCGGGGCCCAGGCTCCGTAGAACCGAAGTTCTTCGCGAGGCGGACCTCACTTCCCCCACGGGAAGAGGGTCCGCCTTTCGCGTGTTACGTAAGAGACATTCCGTACGTACTGAGGTATCCGAAGTGCGTACGTATCGAAGTAACCGAAGTGCTGGAGGCACCCCACATGACCACCTTCGTGGACCGCGTCGATCTGCACGTCGCCGCGGGTAGCGGAGGTCACGGCTGTGCCTCCGTACACCGGGAGAAGTTCAAGCCGCTCGGCGGCCCGGACGGCGGCAACGGCGGCCGTGGCGGTGACGTGATCCTGGTCGTCGACCAGTCCGTCACCACGCTGCTCGACTATCACCACTCACCGCACCGCAAGGCGACCAGCGGCAAGCCCGGCGAGGGCGGCAACCGTTCCGGCAAGGACGGCCAGGACCTCGTCCTGCCCGTGCCGGACGGCACGGTCGTGCTCGACAACGCGGGCAACGTCCTCGCTGACCTCGTCGGCCAGGGCACCACGTACATCGCCGCCGAGGGCGGCCGCGGCGGCCTCGGCAACGCGGCGCTGTCCTCCGCCCGCCGCAAGGCGCCCGGCTTCGCGCTGCTCGGCGTGCCCGGAGGCATGCAGGACATCGTCCTGGAGCTGAAGACCGTCGCCGACGTGGCGCTCGTCGGCTACCCGAGCGCCGGCAAGTCCTCGCTCATCTCGGTCCTCTCCGCCGCCAAGCCGAAGATCGCGGACTACCCCTTCACGACCCTCGTCCCGAACCTGGGCGTGGTGACCGCGGGCGAGACCGTCTACACGATCGCGGACGTGCCCGGCCTCATCCCCGGCGCCAGCCAGGGCAAGGGCCTCGGCCTGGAGTTCCTGCGCCACGTGGAGCGGTGCAGCGTGCTCGTCCACATCCTGGACACGGCCACCCTCGAATCCGAGCGTGACCCGATCTCCGACCTCGACATCATCGAGGAGGAGCTCAAGCAGTACGGCGGTCTGGACAAGCGTCCGCGCATGGTCGTCCTCAACAAGATCGACGTACCGGACGGCAAGGACCTCGCGGAGATGGTCCGCCCGGACCTGGAAAGCCGCGGCTACCGCGTCTTCGAGGTGTCCGCGGTCGCTCACATGGGCCTCAGGGAGCTGTCCTTCGCACTCGCCGAGATGGTCGCCGCCGCGCGTGCCGCGAAGCCCAAGGAGGAGGCGACCCGCATCGTCATCCGCCCGAAGGCCGTCGACGACGCCGGCTTCACCGTGGTGCAGGAGGAGGACGGCCTCTTCCGCGTGCGCGGCGAGAAGCCGGAGCGCTGGGTCCGTCAGACCGACTTCAACAACGACGAGGCCGTCGGCTACCTCGCCGACCGCCTCAACCGTCTCGGTGTCGAGGCGCAGCTGATGAAGGTGGGCGCCCGCTCGGGCGACGGCGTCGCCATCGGACCCGAGGAGAACGCGGTCGTCTTCGACTGGGAGCCGACGGTCATGGCCGGTGCGGAGATGCTCGGCCGCCGTGGCGAGGACCACCGCCTCGAGGAGCCTCGCCCCGCCGCCCAGCGCCGCCGCGACAAGCAGGCCGAGCGGGACGAGTCGCAGAAGGAGTACGACGACTTCGAGCCGTTCTAGGCCGTCGACCGGCCCCGGCCGGGATCTGTGACGGGCGCGGAGAGGATCTTCCTCTCCGCGCCCGTTTCGCGTTCCCGGCCGGAGCCGACCGCCGGAGGCGACGTGCCCGACGTGCCCGACGTGCCCGACGTGCCCGACGTGCCCGGGTTCGCATGGGCGAGGGCGAGGGCGAGGGCGCGCACGCCGGCCGCCGTCGCGATCACCCAGCGCGTCAGCACCGTCAGCACCGTCAGGATCATCGGACGCCGGGACGCCGGGACGCCGGGACGCCGGGACGCCGGGACGCCGGGACGCCGGGAGTCATGACGGAGTCCGCTGAAGGGACGTCAGAGATTCTCGCTGTGGCGAGTCGTTGGTTGCTCGTGCATTTGTCATGCCTATGATGCGTTTTGTTCAAGAGGCGGGCCGCTGCGCAGTGTGAGCTTTTGGGTGTCCAAGAGGCAACCGACGCAAGGGAGTTCGCCGATGTCCGGAGCAGCCTCACGCGATCGACGCCACTTTCTCACCGCCTCGGCCGCCGTGCTCGGCGCCGCCGCCTCCACCCAGATCTGGCTGCCCGGCACCGCGCGTGCGGCCGAACCCCCCTTGCCCGAGAACGTGTTCAGCCTCGGTATCGCCTCCGGCGACCCGCTGCCGGACGCCGTCGTGCTGTGGACCCGGCTCGCTCCCGACCCGTTGCACGGCGGCGGCATGCCCCACCGCGTGGTACCGGTCGGCTGGGAGATCGCCGAGGACGCCCGGTTCCGCAAGCGGGTGCGCCGCGGCACCGCGCAGGCGCGTCCGGAGTACGGCCACAGCGTCCACGTCGACGTCCGCGGGCTGCGCCCGGACCGCCCCTACTGGTACCGCTTCCGCGCCGGCGGCCGCATCTCGCCGACCGGCCGGACCCGTACCGCGCCGCACCCCGACAGCGCGGGCGGCTCGCTGCGCGTCGCGCTCGCCTCCTGCCAGAACTGGCAGAACGGCTACTTCACCCCGTACGCCGACATGCTCGAACAGGACCCCGACGTCGTCCTGTTCGTCGGCGACTACGTCTACGAGTCCTCGCCGTCGGCGACGGCCGTGCGCCGGCACGAGGGCTCCGGGGAGCCGTACACCCTCGTCCAGTACCGCAACCGGTACGCCCAGTACCGCAGCGACCCGCACCTCGCGGCGATGCACGCGAACGCCCCCTGGGTGGTCACCTTCGACGACCACGAGGTCGACAACGACTTCGCCGGGCAGATCCCGCAGGACCCGGACAAGCAGACCCACGCCGCGTTCGTGGTCCGGCTGGCCGCCGCCTACCAGGCGTACTACGAGCACATGCCGGTCCGGGCCACCGCGATCCCGAACGGGCCGCACATCCGGATGTACCGGCGGCTGGACTTCGGACGCCTCGCCCGGCTGAACGTCCTCGACACCCGGCAGTTCCGCAGCGACCAGGCGACCGGCCAGGAGGGCGCCGAGAACCCCTCGCTCACCATGCTCGGCGCGGCGCAGAGGAAGTGGCTGCTCGGCGGCCTGCACCAGTCACCGGCCCGCTGGAACCTCGTCGCCTCGCAGATCATGATGGCCGAGACCGACCTCCAGGTCGGCGAGGGCAAGCTCTGGTACTACGACGCCTGGGACGGCTACCAGGCCGAACGCAACGCCCTCATGAAGGAGTTCGCGGGCATCCGCAACCCCGTCGTCCTCACCGGCGACCGGCACCTCACGATGGTCAGCGACCTCAAGGAGGACTTCGCCGACCCGGACTCCGACGTCGTCGGCGCCGAGTTCGTCGGGACCTCCATCTCCAGCGGCGGCGATCAGGACCAGGTGGCCTTCCACAAGCAGTGGGACCCGCGGATGCCGGACAATCCGCACTGGAAGTTCATCGACGCCCACCGCGGTTACCACCTCTTCGACATCCGACGGGACAGGATCGATGCCCAGGTGCGCGTCCCGGAGACGGTGCTGAAGCCGGACGCCGCCTCCAGCACCCGGGCCCGTCTGCGGGTCGACGCGGGGGAGCCGGGCGTACGGCTCGTGTGACGGACCGGGCGCGAGGCCCGTACGACGGAACAGCCGCCCTGGGACTCACCGGAGTCCCAGGGCATTCTCAGGTCGTGCTCAGCATCCGTCGTTAACGTCCCCTCACCATGGAGACCGACCGTTCGACACCTGCGACGGCACCCGTGAGCGGCGCGCCCCTGCCCGTCGGAACCCGGCTGCTGCACATCGGTCCGCACGCGCCCGGAACCGCCTCGGTCCAGGGCGCGCTGTTCGCCGCGAAGGACGCGATGGCCGCCCGGGGCGTCGACTTCCCCGCGCACGGCGGGCACCCGGTGGAAGCCGCCCTCGCGGTCTGCGGCCGGCCCGGGATGACGGGCGACGCCCGGCCGGACGAGCGGCACTGGCGGCGGCTCCTCGACGCGGTGCACGCCACCGGCGGCCGGACCTCGCTGATCAGCAGCGAGTTCTTCGCGGACGCCCCCGACGACGCGACCGTCGCGCGGATCGTCGACGACCTGGTCCGCGACCGCGACCGTGACGGCGACCGCGACCGCCTCCATGTCCTGGTCACGCTGAGCCCGCTGGCCACGATCATGCCCTCGCAGTGGCAGCAGTACGTCCAGAACGGGCTGCGCACGGGATACGAGGACTGGCTCGACCACATGCTGCGCAGGGCTCCGTACGAGAAGCCCACCCCGAGCTTCTGGCGGCGGCACCGGCACGACCGGCTCGTCGAGCGCTGGGTCCGGGTCGTGGGCGCCGGGAACGTCACGGTCGCGGTGGTCGACGATCGCGACCGCGGTGGCCTGACGCGCACGTTCGAGTCCCTGCTGGCGCTGCCTCGCGGTCTGCTGGCGGAGGTCCCGGACACCTCCCGTCGTTCCCTCACGTCGGCCGAGACCGAAATGCTGCGGATACTCAACAGGGAATTCCGCGGAAATGGACTTCCGGACGAGATCTATTCGAAACTCGTGCGCAACGGCGCCGTCCCACGGATGAGGAAATCCCGCCGCCCGTCGTCGGACGACATCGGGATCAGTACTCCGGTGTGGGCTCTGGAGGCAGCCGCGGTCATCGGTGAGGCGATGGCCGAACGGATCGGCGCCACGGGTGTACGGGTCCTGGGCGACCCGGCTCCGTTGTCCGCCGTGCCGCCGTCGTCGCCGCTCGGCCCCGCGCGGACCACGCCCCGGATCGACCCCGAGGCCGCCGCCCAGGCGCTGTACGGGGCGCTCGCCGTGGTCGCCGCGGAGTCCGTGCGTGCCACCACGATCCGATCGGTTCATCAGACGCCGTCGGGGGAACTCGTCCGTGTCCTGGGTCACCGGATGCTCAAGCGCATGAAGCGAAGGTGAGAATCGCGCGCGAGCCGTGTGCAGTTACTCACAGCAAATCCGGACAATTCGTCCGGGGTCCTCGAAGTAGCCTGCATGCAAGGTGAATAGCCGGTTGCGCGCACATATGCGGCAGGCGGCGCTCACCTTGCATGGCAGTAACCGTAGGTGGGACCATTCCCGGGTTCCCTGTCGTCCCAAGGTAGGTCACCTGTGTCTGAGCACATTGCCAAGCCCCGTACCACCGCAGTGATCCTGGCCGGCGGCACCGGTCAGCGGGTGGGTCTGTCGATTCCGAAGCAACTGCTGAAGATCGCCGGCAAGGCGGTCATCGAGCACACGCTGACCACCTTCGAACAGGCCGACTCGATCGACGACATCATCGTGCTCATGGCCCCCGGCTATGTGCCGGACGTCGAGAAGATCGTCGCGAAGGCGGGCTTCACCAAGGTGACCCGTGTCATCGAGGGCGGCTCGACGCGGAACGAGACGACCGAGCGTGCCATCGCCGCCCTCGGCGAGGGCCTGGCCGAGGGCGAGGACGCCAACGTCCTGTTCCACGACGCCGTGCGCCCGCTGCTGTCCGAGCGCGTCATAGACGACTGCGTCACGGCCCTGGAGCGCTACCAGGCCGTCGACGTCGCCATCCCGTCCGCGGACACGATCATCGTGACCCGCACCCACGGCGAGGACGGCGAGTTCATCACCGAGATCCCGGACCGCTCCCGGCTGCGCCGCGGCCAGACGCCCCAGGCGTTCAAGCTGTCCACCATCCGGCGCGCCTACCAGGTCGCGGCCGACGACCCCAACTTCCAGGCCACGGACGACTGCTCGGTCGTGCTCAAGTACCTGCCGGACGTGCCGATCCACGTCGTGGCGGGCGACGAGTACAACATGAAGGTCACCCAGCCCGTCGACGTCTTCATCGCCGACAAGCTGTTCCAGCTCGCCTCCACCACCGCGCCCGAGCAGGCCGACGAGGCCGCCTACCGCGAGCTGCTCACCGGCAAGACCCTCGTCGTCTTCGGCGGCTCGTACGGCATCGGCAAGGACATAGCCGAGCTCGCCGCGAGCTACGGCGCGAAGACGTACGCGCTCGGCCGCTCCACCACCGGCACGCACGTCGAGAACCCCGAGGAGGTCGACGACGCGCTCTCCACGGCGTACGCGGAGACCGGGCGCATCGACTACGTCATCAACACCGCGGGCGTGCTGCGCATCGGCAAACTGGCCGAGACGGACAACGCGACCATCGAGGAAGCACTGAAGGTCAACTACCTCGCCCCGGTGCAGATCGCCCGCTCCTCGTACAAGTACCTGGCCGAGAGCAAGGGCCAGCTCCTGCTCTACACCTCCAGCAGCTACACCCGTGGCCGTGCCGAGTACAGCCTCTACTCCTCCACCAAGGCCGCCATGGTGAACCTCACCCAGGCGCTGTCCGACGAGTGGGCCGGCGACGGTATCCGCGTCAACTGCATCAACCCCGAGCGCACCGCGACCCCCATGCGCACGAAGGCGTTCGGCCAGGAGCCCGCGGGCTCGCTGCTGTCCTCCGAGGCCGTCGCGCGGACCTCGCTGGACGTCCTGCTCTCCGAACTGACCGGTCACGTCATCGACGTCCGCCAGCAGGATCCGACGGCCGGCGCGGGCCGCGCCACCGGTTTCGAGGCGGCGCTGGCCAGTGTCCTGGACCGCCAGGACGGCGTGGCATAATCACAAAAGAATAGACTTTCGGAATTCAGGCCTTTGTGTCCACGTGTTCACCGCGTATTCACAAGGGCCTGAATCCGTAGAGTTCGCTTTTCGCTTTTAGTTCATATCGATACCAAAAGGACTTTTGGTATCAAACCGGCACTCACCCCTCAAGAGCAGGTTTCTCCGTGATTTCCACCGCTATTCGCGTTGCCCGGGTGGGCAGCGCGGCCGAGCTGGCAGCGGCGGCCCTCATGATGCTGGGCTTCCCCTGCCTGATGCTTGCCGCGCTCCTGCCGAACGTGGGCGCCTTCGCGGCCGCGGCCGCCGTGACGTACCTGGCGGACCACTATCTGCACCGGCGTGGCAGCTACCTGGTCAACCGCCTCAGCAAGGTGCGGGCCGGTCTGTCCATCAGGTTCCTGATCCGGCAGCTGCTGCTCGTCCTGCTCCTGGCGCGACTCGACCTGTCCGACAGCATGGTCTTCAACGCGGCCATCGCGTGCTTCCTGGCCTTCTACGGCTTCCAGGCACCGCACGCCGCGCTGGTCACGTTGATCGATCTGCGCCGCAAGATGCCCATCGCCGCCCGCAACGTCGACCTGGGCCCGCGTGTCCGCATCCCGGACGCGCCGCCGCGCCGGCTGCTCTCCCGGGCCACCGAGAAGATGCTCCACCTCGACCTGGCGGCCGTCGTCGGCCTCCTGGTCTCCGGGGCGACCGACGTCAAGGTCTACGGCTTCGCGGGCATCGCGGTGACGTTGCTCCTGGCCCTCGGCTACGTCGTGGCCATCGTCCCGTTCGTACGCGGCCGGAAGATCCCGCCGAACGCCAACAAGGTCCTCGCGGCCCTCGACGACTGGCTGCGCGCGTACCGTCCGGAGACGGTGCTCTACTTCTCGGGTTCCAAGGACTCCGCCTACCAGGTCAACATGTGGCTGGAGACGATGGAGCAGCTGGACACCCGGCCGCTGATCATCCTTCGCGAGCGGGCGATCCTGGAGTGCATGGCGCCCACCACGGTGCCGGTCATCTGCGTGCCCGGAGGGGTGCACCTGATGAACATGGACCTGTCGACCGTGCGGGTCGCGCTCTACGCGGCGAACGTCGGCAAGAACATCCACATGCTGCGCGTGCCCACCATCAAGCACGTCTTCATCGGCCACGGCGACAGTGACAAGCTCGCCAGCGTCAACCCGTTCAGCAAGGTCTACGACGAGGTGTGGACCGCGGGCCGCGCGGGCCGCGACCGTTACGCGATAGCCGACGTCGGCGTCCGTGACGACGACATCGTCGAGGTCGGCCGCCCGCAGCTGGCCCCGATCAAGACCTGGAAGGGTGTGCCCGAGGGCCGCATCCCGACCGTGCTGTACGCCCCCACCTGGGAGGGCTGGGACGACAACCCCGGCAACACCTCGATCCTGCTCGCGGGCGAGAACATCGTGCGCTCCCTGCTGGAGGCCGAGCCGCCGGTCCGCGTTCTCTACAAGCCGCACCCGTTCACCGGAACCCGCAGCGGGGCGGCGAAGGCCGCGCACCAGCGGATCACCGCGCTGGTCGAGGCCGCGGGCGCCGGGCGCGCCGCCAACCCGCAGTTCGCGCCCGACGTCGCCGGACAGGCGGCGGCGAAGGAGCAACTGGTCCGTGTCGAGGCCCGTATCGCGGTCCTGACCGGTTCCGGGGAGACGGGTGACGAGGCCGAGGCCACGCGCGACGGCCTCATCGACATGGCCCTGCACACCGAGGTCGCCCGGCTGCGTACCGAGTGGAACGACGCCTACTGGCGTTCTTTCGGCACCGCCGAGCACCGCGTCATCACGGGTGCCGAACCGCGCCTGTACGACTGCTTCAACGTCTCCGACGCGATGGTCTCGGACATCTCCAGTGTGGTCTCCGACTTCATCGCGAGCGGCAAGCCGTACGCCGTCACGGACTCCGCGGAGCTCGGTGCCGAGGAGTTCAAGCGCCAGAACACCGCGGTGCGCGGCGCCGTGATCCTGTCCAATTCCGCCGCGGAGCTCGGCGAGTTGCTCGAAGCGGTGATCGACCCGGCCGCGGACGCGCAGGCCACCGGCCGCCAGGAGCTCAAGCGCTACCTGCTCGGACCGGACGAGCCGGCCTCGATCGACCAGTTCAACTCCGCGGTCCGGGAGCTGGCGCGGCAGGCCGAGCGGCGCAACCTCGGCCAGAAGAACGGCACTTCCGCCGCCGCGGTGAACCTCGCGGCCGCGCTGCCCGGCCAGCGGGTGACCGGCGAGACGGACGGAGCCGCGGTCACCGGTTGATCCGGTCCGCACGCACCAGCGGGCATGGCCCCGGGGAGGAATCCCCGGGGCCATGCCCGTTTCTTGCGCGTACCACCATTCTTCTCCGCCTCTTCGCGACTGAGCCACCCACCGTTTCCTGTGATCTGAGTCACGGAATGAGTTGGCGGGGGCAACCGTATTGCCCTTCCAACCGTCTTCTAGGCAGCGATTGAGGTAATAGCGGGAAATGTTCTTGTAACACTTTCCGAGCAAGGGGGGAACGTGTCGCAGCCTGATGTCTCGATCATCATCGGCGCGTACGAAGCGATGCCGTATTTGGTCAAGTGCCTGGAATCCGTGGAGAACCAGACGCTCGGCCCCGAACGCATCGAGGTCATCGCCGTCGACGACGGATCCACGGACGGCACGGGGGAGTATCTGGAGGAGTTCGCCGAGCGGGCGGCCATGTCCGTGACGGTCGTCCGGCAGGCCAACTCGGGCGGCCCCAGCGGTCCGCGCAACGTCGGCCTAGGCAAGGCGCGGGGGCGCTACGTCTTCTTCCTCGACGCCGACGACTACTTCGGCGCCGAAGCCCTGGAGCGCATGGTCGCCATGGCCGACGAACAGGGCACGGACGTCGTGCTCGGCAAGGTCGTCGGGGTCAACAGGACGGCTCCCAAATCGATGTGGGGCAAGAACCAGCCCCGTACCGACGTCTTCTCCTCGAACATCAAGTTCACGCTCAGCGCGCAGAAGCTCTTCCGCCGTGACTTACTGACTCGGCACGGGATGGTCTTCGACGAGTCGCTGAAGACCGGCGAGGACGCGCTGTTCACGATGGAGGCCTATCTCCGCGCCGACGGCGTCTCCGTGGTCGCCGACCACGACTGCTACCACCTGGTCGGCCGTGACGACGGCAAGCACGTGACCAAGAGCGGCAGTTACACCCTGCGCTTCGACTCGGCCCGCGCCCTGATGGGCCTGATAGCCGAGCTGGTACCCGCCGGGCCGCGCCGCGACAGCCTGATGGTCCGACCGTTCCTGATCACGCTGCTCCCGCAGTTCGGCCCGGTCCTGCTGAAGCAGACCGACGAGCAGTGGCGTCACAAACTCGACCTGGCCAAGCCGCTGATGGACGCCCACTGGGGCGAGGGCGTCGCCGCCCGGCTCAAGGTCAACGAGCGGCTGCGACTGCATCTGGTGGCTCAGGGCCGGGGCGATCTCCTCCGGGACGTGGTGGAGTTCGTCAAGGCGAAGAAGGCTCCCACGATGGTGCTGGACTCCCGTGGCCGCAAGGCCTACCTCGCCTACCCGCACTTCCGGGACCCGGCCGCCGGCATCCCGGACAGTTGCTACCTCCCGACGACCCGGGAAACGGCCACCATCGAGGGCTTCAAGCCTGGTCCGGCGCGATTCCCGCGGCTGCGCCGGGTGGCCCGGCGGGTGCTCGGGCCACGGGCCCGTCGGATGCTCGGGACATGGCGTTGGGCAGCCTGAGCCCCTGAGGTACCTCCGGGCGTCCGTCGCGAAGACGGCCGCCCGGAGAGTGCCCTCCTGTCTACTGACGGCCCGACTGCAACGCCTTGCGCAAGGGCCGGCCCACCGCGCGGCGTGCCAGCCGGTAGACCGAGCGTCCGGGCGCGGCCACCGGCTGCGGGACGGGCTTGGACGCCTTGGGTGCCTTCGTCAGCTCCCGCTTCAGACGGACGTTCTCCGTGGACAGTTCGGTGAGACGGCTCTGGAGCCAGCCGAAGCGCGTGGTCAGGGAGGCGATGTCGGCGTCGTTCCAGGGACGGGCGCCGGGCGGGAAGGTGAGGGAGCGGACGCGTTCCTCGTGGGCCGCACCCCCGTCGCCGTGCGTGAAGGTGTTCTCCAGGCCGTTGCGGGTCAGGAACCCGGTGAAACGCTCGAAGCGCTCCTGGTGTCCGCGGAGCAGCGGGCCGAAGTCGGCCTCCGCGTACAGCTCGGCCGGGTCGAGGTCCGCGGGCAGCTTGGTGATCGGCCGGTGCGGGATGTCGAAGTAACGGCACAGTTCCAGCGTGCGGGAGTCGCCGCACAGCACCGTCGCGGGGGTGCCGGCGAGCAGCGCCGCGATGTTCCCGTGGATGCGGGAGCCGAAGGAGAAGTCGAACTCGCGCAGATCGTCGATCCAGGTGACGGGATCGACGTAGACGCGGACCTTGTCCTCCCGGTACATCGGGTGGTCCGGATGCGTGGGCATCGCGGTCACCTTGCCGTTCGGATCCGACAGGTCGCGCCAGTGCAGTTGCCGTGCGTCGGACAGGTTCTGGCCTATGAAGCGCAGGTGCGGGTAGCGCGCGTGGGCGTTCCTGACGATCGGGTCGAGGCCCTGATTCCGCATCGCGCTGTGCGAACCGTTGACCGCGATCCGGGACTCGGGCCCGAGCGCGTCCGCCCGCTTCTGCACGTCGAGTCGGTCGCCGTACATGAACAGGGAGGGGCAGCCGATGACCTCGACGTCGTTGAACCCCATGTCCCGCAGATACTTCTCGGTGAACTCGCCCCGCACCCCGATGGACGCGCTGTGGTCGAGCACCGCGGAGACGAACTCCCGCACGGCGGGCTCGATCGCCTTCAGCCGCGCGGGGTCGTAGTTCAGGCCGGTCTGCGCGCCGACGCCCGGGATGATCACCGGGATCTTCAGCTTGCCGATGAGCCGGGTCAACCGCCTGAGCGGGACCTCGAACGAGGGCCGGAACGCGTTGGCCAGCGGGATGACGAAGGCGTCGAACTCCTCGTTGATGCGGCCTGCCGCGGCTACGTCGGTGCGCATGCCGTTGGAGACCACCTCGGTGCGAGGTGTTTCGAGGATCTTGTGCGCGGCGTCGCTGAAGATCAGATTGCCCGCGTTGGTCGCGATGACGTCCTGGTGGAGGGCTTGCTCCATGGAGACGACGTCGTACGGGCTTTTTCCGGACCTCAGGAGGATGCGCTTCACGGGGGGAACAGTAGATGACACAAGGTTCAAGTTAACTTTGCATGGTCTTTTATTTCTATGTGGAACCCGTACAACCTTTTCACCGTACGCACCTCGTGATCGTGCGACTACGCAGCAGCGTCCGCCTGCTGGAACGACCGGTCGGCCTCTTCCCCCTTCGCGTAGATTGCGGGGTGGGGCACCGGGACCGACGCGAGGGGACACACCGCAGGTGGCAGCGGCAAGGCAGACGGAGACGCACGCCGACAGGGACGCTGTGGCGCGGGCCCACAGGATCATCGTCAAGGTGGGCTCCTCCTCGCTCACCACCGCCTCCGGCGGCCTCGACGCGGACCGGGTCGACGCCCTCGTGGACGTCCTCGCCAAGGCGCGTGACGGAGGCGAGAAGGAGATCGTCCTCGTCTCCTCCGGCGCCATCGCCGCGGGCCTCGCGCCGCTCGGACTGCGCCGCCGACCCAAGGACCTCGCCCGCCAGCAGGCGGCGGCCAGTGTCGGCCAGGGCCTCCTGATGGCCCGCTACACCGCCTCCTTCGCGCGCTACGGCATCCGCGTCGGGCAGGTGCTCCTCACCTCCGACGACACCAGCAGGCGCGCCCACCACCGCAACGCCTCGCGCACCCTGGACGAGCTCCTCGCGATGGGCGCCCTTCCGGTCGTCAACGAGAACGACACGGTGGCCACGGACGAGATCCGCTTCGGCGACAACGACCGCCTCGCCGCCCTCGTCGCCCACCTCGTACGCGCCGACCTCCTGATCCTGCTCTCCGACGTGGACGGGGTCTACGACGGCGACCCCGGCAGGCCCGGCACCTCGCGGATCGCCCAGGTGCGCGAGCCCGCCGACCTCGCCGGCATCGAGATCGGCAGCGCGGGCAAGGCGGGCGTCGGCACCGGCGGCATGGTCACCAAGGTCGAGGCCGCCAGGATCGCCGCCGCGGCCGGCATCCCGGTGGTGCTCACCAGCGCCGTCCACGCCGCCGACGCCTTCGCGGGCCGGGACACCGGCACCTTCTTCCACGCCACCGGCAAGCGGTCGGCCGACCGGCTGCTGTGGCTCCAGCACGCCTCCACCCCGCAGGGCGCGCTCACCCTGGACGACGGCGCCGTGCGCGCGGTCGTCGAGCGGCGCACCTCGCTGCTGCCCGCGGGCATCGCGGGCGTCGAGGGCGAGTTCACCGCGGGCGACCCGGTCGAGCTGCGCGACGGCACGGGCCGGGCCGTCGCACGGGGGCTGGTGAACTTCGACGCCAAGGAGATCCCCCAGCTCATCGGCCGCTCCACCCGGGAGCTGGCGCGCGAACTGGGCCCCGCGTACGAGCGCGAGGTCGTGCACCGCGACGACCTCGTCCTGCTGAACCCGTAGCCCGCCGCACCCGTGGAACGCGCGTCCTGCCGGGCACGCTCGTGAGACACGCGTCCCGGCCGGTGGATGTCACGGCGGCCCCATCCGCCCGGCCCCGGTACCGGCGTCCCAGGCGTCTCGCCGAAACAGCTGTCCACTACATCCGTAAATGGCCGAATCCCCCGCCCCCACCGGTGGACGTTCCGTAAAACCGCCACACGGCGGCTTCTCACCTGCTCAACTTTGTGGCAGGGAGAGTCCGGGATTCGGTACGACCATCGGGTAAAGGAGGCCGTCGTGAGACGAGTGCGCCCTGGGGTGGCGGCGTCCCGCGGTGGTACCGCCTCCCGCGCGCTGGGCGAGGAGCGGGCCCTGACCAGTGTCGCCGCCGGCGACACCTACAGCGGGGAGCAGCCCGCCGACCAGCCCCGGCTCTGGCACGTCACGCTGAGCGTGTCCGGCGGCGAGGCCCCGCTGACCGAGGTGCGACGCGGTCTGGAACAGCTCGCCCACGACCACCCCTTCCTGCTGACCAGCCGGTACGCCAACGACCACGCGGAGATCCGCTACTGGGAGGAGGCCCGCGACCTGCACGACGCGGCGGCCGTCGCGCTGCGCCTGTGGGGCGAGCACCGCCAGACCGCCCAACTCCCGCCCTGGGAGATCGTCGGCCTGGAGGTCATCGACCGCGAGACCTACCACCAGCGGATCGCCGAGGGGTACGGACCGCTGCCCGCGACCCCTGTCGGGGTTCATCCCTTTTGAGCCCGTCTCGCCGAATGGGACGACCGCCGGACCGCCCCACCGGGCGCACTACCCTTCCCCCATGACCACGCTCTCGCCGTACGACTCCATGTCCCCGGTGGCCCAGGCCGCCTATCGCGCGAAGTCCGCCGCCGCCGACCTGGCGCCTCTGCCGCGGGCCGAGAAGGACGACGCGCTGCTCGCGATCGCGGACGCGCTGGAAGTCCGTACGAGCGAAATCGTCGCCGCCAACGCCAAGGACATCGCCAAGGCCCGCGAGGCCGGGACCAGCGAGAGCATCATCGACCGGCTCACGCTCACCCCCGAGCGCGTGCGCGCGATCGCCTCCGACGTCCGCGACGTCGTGGCACTGCCCGACCCGGTCGGCGAGGTCGTCCGCGGCTCCACCCTTCCGAACGGCATCGACCTGCGCCAGGTCCGCGTCCCGCTCGGCGTCGTCGGCATCATCTACGAGGCCCGCCCGAACGTGACCGTCGACGCGGCCGCCCTCTGCCTGAAGTCCGGCAACGCGGTCCTGCTGCGCGGTTCGTCCTCCGCCTACGAGTCGAACACGGCCCTCGTCCGGGTCCTGCGCGACGCCGTGGGCGGCGCCGGACTGCCCGCCGACGCCATCCAGCTCGTCCCCGGGGAGGGCCGGGAGTCGGTCCGTGAGCTGATGCGCGCCCGCGGCCTGGTCGACGTCCTCATCCCGCGCGGCGGCGCCTCCCTGATCCGCACGGTCGTCCAGGAGTCCACCGTCCCGGTCATCGAGACAGGCACCGGCAACTGCCACGTGTACGTCGACGCCCAGGCCGACCTCGACATGGCCGTCGACATCCTGATCAACTCCAAGGCCCAGCGGCCCAGCGTCTGCAACGCCGCCGAGACGCTCCTGGTCCACCAGGACATCGCCGCCGCCTTCCTGCCGCGCGCCCTGGACGCCCTCGCGGACGCCGGGGTCACCGTGCACGCCGACGAGCGGGTCCTCGCCTTCGCCAAGGACTCCAAGGCCACCGTCGTCGAGGCCACGGCCGAGGACTGGGACACCGAGTACCTCTCCTACGACATCGCGGCGGCCGTCGTCGACTCGCTCGACAAGGCCGTGTCGCACATCCGGCTGTGGAGTTCCGGCCACACCGAGGCCATCGTCACCACCTCGCAGCAGGCCGCCCGCCGCTTCACCCAGCTAGTCGACTCCACGACCGTCGCCGTGAACGCCTCGACGCGCTTCACCGACGGCGGCCAGTTCGGCTTCGGCGCCGAGATCGGCATCTCCACGCAGAAGCTCCACGCGCGCGGCCCGATGGGACTGCCGGAGCTGACGAGCACCAAGTACATCGTCACGGGCGACGGCCACATCCGCCGCTGAGACCCGGGTGGGGCCCCGGGCCCCACCCGCAGCCCCCGGACCCGGAAGCGGCCCCGCACGGCCGTACGGGCCCCGTCCCGGCCCGGAGAGCGCCGGGGCGCACGGGTGGCGCGGTGCCGGGCGCCGGGGCGCGCGGTGGACGGTTCACGGCCCGCGGTCCACTGAGGCGCCGCCCCTCCTGCGGACGAATTTCCGTACCGTCTGCCCAAATTGACCCCTCAGGTCTACTCTGGATCCGTGCCGGAGGACGTGGGGGGCACGCCGTTCCCTGACGGCTGGGAGCCCGACGACGACCACGACCGCGGGGGCGCGGACGAAGAGTTCGCCTCCGTGGTCTTCGACGAGGACTTCGTACGGGCGGCGGCGTTCCACGAGCCGACCGCCGTGGAGCGGCTGCTCGCGGCGGCCCAGGCCCGCGCGGAGGCCTCCGAGGCCGAGGCGCGCCGCACGCACGCCCGCGGCGCCCGAGGCGACGACGAGCGCTACGAGGACGGCTTCGGCCCCGACGGCTACGGCGACTTCGCGCACGATCCCGACCTGGACGACCCGGACGACTCCGAGGTCCTGGAGGGCCGCCGCGGCTTCCCGGGACCGTACGGCCGGCCCTACGGCAAGCAGACCCGCTGGCACCGTCCCGTCGCCTGGCTCCTCGCCCTCGTCATGGGCGTCGGCATGGTCGCCCTCGCCTTCACGGCCGTCTACCGAGGCGCTTCCTCCTCCGGCAGCCGGGACCAGATCCCCTCACCCGCCTCCTCCGGCCTCGAACAGGGCCGGGAGAAGCTCACAGGACCGGGCCCGGCCGCCTCGGTCGGCCCTCCCCGGCCGACGGTGTCCGCGGTGCCGCGGACACCCTGACACCGGTCCCGCCGCCGGAGCGCCGACGTCCGTCGCACAGCGTGACGGTCATGGTGGGAACCTGTCAGAACTTGTCGCGCACCACAGCGTTTACCGGAGCCCCGGGAGACCTACTCTGAAGGTATGGGCGGGCCTGGAGACCCACCTGAGGGGACACCCGAGGGTGCTCCCGTCGGTGGCGAGGACGAGTACCGATCCGTCGTCTTCGACGAGTCGTTCGTCCGCGCTGCCCGCCTCCAGGAGTTCTCCGCACAGGAACGCATGGCCGACCACAGCCCGGCCGTACGCCGCCGCGCGCCCCTTCATCGCGGACTGTCCCGGCAGGCGCTGATCCTCGTCCTGCTGATAGCCATGGCCTTCGGCACCGCGATCTACATGGGCGTACGCCACCCGTACCCGACGACCCCCGCCACCCGGTCGGCCGAACCGCTGCGCATGACGGTGATCCCGCTCGCCCCCCGGACCGCCGTCCCCGGCTCGGCCAGTGCCGACGCGCTGTACACGGGCAGCCCCGCCGCCCAGTTCCGTACCGGGGCCGACGGCATCACCCTGCCCGCCGTCCGGCGCACCGCGCACTTCTCCGACAGTCAGGTCGTCACCGCCCTGACCACCGCAAAGGACTACCTCGTCGAGTCGTCCCTCGACCCGAGCGTCCTGACCGGGGGCGCCACCCGGCCCGTACGGATCCTGCTCGACCCGCGGCAGCTCGACCAGTTCGACCGGAGCTTCGAGCACCCGGCCGCCGACGGAAGGCACGCCCCGACCGGCTGGCTGATCCGCTTCGACGCGACCCGGACGCGGCTCGCCGACAAGGGGATCCGGGTGCAGGGCACCCTCCAGGCGGCCGAGACCGACGCGAACACCCTGGAGGTCGTCGCCGACCACACCTTCGTCTACGCGCTGAAGCCGGCCGGCGCGAGTGCCCAGGCCAAGGCCTCCCTGTTCACCGTCCGGCGCGAGCTGACCTTCCGCTTCGACCGTGACGACCTGCGGATGCACCAGGCCGAACTGACGGTGTCCTACGTCCAGGCCGGACCGCTGTCCTGCTCCGACGACTCGGTGAGCCGGCTGCGGCCGCTGCTCGCGGGGGAGACGGCCAAGGCGGGCGGCCCGGCCGGTACCGACCCGTACGCCACCGGCAGCGCCACGGCCGTCTGCGGTTCGCTGGCCGGGAGCGCGCAGCCGAAGCTGTAGCCGGACCGCCGGATGCCGCCGCCCGGCTGGGGGCGGCGGCACCCGGCGGCCTGAGACTGTCCGGTGATCCTGGGCCGTCCGGTGGTGGGCGGCGCGATCCGGCGATCGGGTGGTGTGGCGTCCGGCCGTCCGGTGGTGTCCGGCGTGCCCCGGTGTGGGGCGGTCAGTCCCGGCTGTCGGTGCCCTTGTCCTCGGGGCCGTCCTCACGCGGCGTCTGCCCGGCGCCGTCGGCCCCCGCGTCCCCGGTGTCCCCGCCGGCCGCGCCGTCCTTGGGGCTGCCGCCCGGTGTGCCGCCCGCGAAGCCGCCGAAGCCGCGCCGCACCCGGCCCCCGAGGTCGCCCGCGCCGCCCGCGATGTCGCTGACCAGCTTCATCAGCGGGTCCTTGGAGTTCTTCACGTCGCTGGCGTAGCTGGCCGCCGACTGCCGGAAGGAGTCCGACACCGAGGTGTCCTTGTCCGCGTCGCGCCGCGGGTAGTGGCCGTCCATGATCCGCTGGTGGTCGCGGGACTCCGCCCACTTCTTCAGCTCGGCCGCGCGGACCGCGGTGAAGGGGTGCGTGCGCGGCAGCACGTTCAGGATCTTGAGCACGGAGTCCCGCAGGTCGCCCGCCGACTCGTACTCCTCGGCCTGCGCCAGGAACGCGTCCACGTTCATCTCGTGCAGATGGTTGCCGCCCGCGATCTTCATCAGGCCGCGCATCGAGGCCCGCAGGTCCTGGCCGACCAGCAGCCCGGCCCGGTCCGCGGACAGCTCCGACTTGCGGAACCACTCGCGCAGCGCGGTCACGATCGCCATGATCGCGAGGTTCCCCAGCGGGATCCAGGCGACCCGGACCGCGAGGTTGGTCAGGAACAGCAGGATCGTGCGGTAGACGGCGTGCCCGGACAGCGCGTGGCCGACCTCGTGGCCGATGACCGACCGCATCTCCTCCTCGTCGAGGAGCTCGACGAGCCCGGTGGTCACCACGATGATCGGGTCGTCCAGGCCGATGCACATCGCGTTGGGCTGCGGGTCCTGGTTCACGTACATCGGCGGGACCTTCTCCAGGTCCAGGATGTAACAGGCGTCCCGCAGCATGTCGTTGAGGTGCGCGAACTGGGCGTCCGAGACGCGCACCGAGTCGGACAGGAAGAGCAGCCGCAGACTGCGCTCGGGCAGCAGGCCGCTCAGTGCCTTGAAGACCGTGTCGAAACCGCTGAGCTTGCGCAGGGCCACCAGGGCCGAGCGGTCCGCCGGGTGCTCGTAGGCCCGGGACGAGATCCCCTCGAAGCGCCTGCGCTGCCTGCTCGGCACGTTCTCGTGCCCGTTCCGCTCGTGGTCGCCGTCGGACATGTGTTCCCCCATGTGCGTCTGATTGCCCTCTGTGCCCCCAAGGCAGAGCCCAGCCTAGGCGGAGATACCGTTGACGGGCAGTACAGAGAAGGAGTCGTACGACATGGAGCACATCCCCGCAGCCACGTGGCTCACGGAAGCCGCCGCGGCGGCAGACAAGCAGGGTCCGGGCAATCTGCTCCGCGTCGTGCTGGTCGTCATGGTCATCGGCGTGGTCTTCGCAGCCTGGTTCCTGCTGCGCGGCTACAAGCGCGACGACTGACGCCCGACGACCGGTGGGCGCTGCCGCCGGGGGACGGACGGCCGGAGCGGGACACCGGTGGCCGGAGCGGGAGACCGGCGACCGGGTGGCCTCCCCAACGGCGGAGTCGGCGTGTTCGCTGTGTGGGCGCCCGCATACGATGGGCCGACATCTTTATCCCGCACACACTGGATAGGTCCTGCCGAGATGAGCTTCCAGCACACCGCCGCACAGATGGTCACCGTCGTCGCCGAGGGCGAGAACGGGGGCAACCACGAGAGCCTCAGCCCGTACCTGACCGGCGGCGGGGCCCTGTTCATCCTGCTTCTGCTGCTGTGGATCACCACGCGCTTCAACCGCGACCGCTGAGCCCCGCGGGCCCGCTCGGGGCCCCTGTCGGCCGGAGCCCGTCGACCGGGCCGGTAGGGTCTGCACGCATGGGACAGCAGGACATGCCTACCGGTCCGGCGAGTGACACGGAGAGCGGCGCCGTCGGCGACGCCTCGGGCGGCGCGGGCGCGGTGGCCGGCGGTGCGGCGAAGCGCCCCGTGACCGGCCCCGGCAACGGCCCCTCGAGTCCGGGCAAGCGCAGGCTCGGCGTCATGGGCGGCACCTTCGACCCGATCCACCACGGGCACCTGGTCGCGGCCAGTGAGGTCGCCGCGCAGTTCCACCTCGACGAGGTGGTGTTCGTGCCGACCGGGCAGCCGTGGCAGAAGACCGACCGCGCGGTCACCCCGGCCGAGGACCGCTATCTGATGACGGTCATCGCGACCGCCGAGAACCCCCAGTTCTCGGTCAGCCGGATCGACATCGACCGCGGCGGTCCGACCTACACGACGGACACCCTGCGCGACCTGCGCGCGCTCAACCCCGACGCCGATCTCTTCTTCATCACCGGCGCGGACGCGCTCGGCCAGATCCTCACCTGGCGCTACACGGAAGAACTGTTCTCCCTCGCGCACTTCATCGGGGTCACCCGGCCCGGTCACACCCTGACCGACCCGGGACTCCCGGAGGGCGGTGTCTCGCTGGTCGAGGTTCCCGCGCTCGCCATCTCGTCCACAGACTGCCGTGCGAGAGTCGCCAAGGGCGACCCCGTCTGGTACCTGGTGCCGGACGGTGTGGTGCGCTACATCGACAAGCGTGAGCTGTACCGCGGCCAGTGAGCCGAGAGGGGCACCCGGTGAACGACCGATACGACGGATACGCGGGCGGCGACCAGCCGTACGAGCTCGTCGGCTACGACGAGTACGGGCAGCCTGTGTACCGGCAGGTCCCGCAGCAGCCCGCCCAGGGGTACGACGGCTACGACGCCCGGCAGCAGCAGGGCTACGGCTACGACCCCTACGCGACGGGCCGTCAGGAACCCGTCCAGCCCTACGACACGGGTCGGCAGCAGCCTGTGTCGCCCTATGACACCGGCCAGCAGCCAACGGTGTCGTCCTACGACACAGGCCAGCAGCCAACAGTGCCGTCCTACGACACAGGCCGGCAGCCAACGGTGTCGCCCTACGACACCGGCAGGCAGGAGCCCGTGTCGCCCTACGACACCGGGCAGCAGCCGTCCGTCGCCTCGCGCGACTCCTTCGACCCGTTCGGCACCCACACGCCGCCCCGGCCCGGCGGGAGCGGTACCACCCAGGCGCCGTACGACGGCTACGGGCGCGGTGCCGACACGGCCGGCGCCGCGGGCACCGGCCGGCAGCCCCGGGTCGCCGAGCAGACCGCGCGCATCCCGCAGCAGGCCGGGGCCGCGAGGGACGACGCCCCCGGGGCCGACCGGGACTACCGAACCGAGCAGTTCGCCTTCGTCGAGGACCAGGAGACCGAGTCCGAGGACGTCATCGACTGGCTGAAGTTCACCGAGAACCGCACCGAGCGCCGTGAGGAGGCCAAGCGCCGCGCCCGCAGCCGGATCGTCGCCCTGGTCGTCGTCGTGGCGCTGGTCGTGGCCGGTGGCGCGGGCTACCTCTGGTACGCGGGCAAACTGCCCGGCACCGCCTCGGACGCCAAGCCCGGGGTCACGACGCCCGTCGCCGCGCAGAAGCGTGACGTGATCGTCGTCCACCTGCACAACACCAAGGGCGGCGGCACCTCCACGGCCCTGCTCGTCGACAACACCACCATCAAGCAGGGCACCACCGTCCTGCTCCCCAACTCCCTCGCCCTGACGGACGACGACGGTTCGACGACCACGCTCGCCAAGTCCGTCGACTCGGACGGCTCCTCCGGGACGCGGGACGCCCTCGACACCGTGCTGGGCACCAGCATCCAGGGCACCTGGCGGCTCGACACCCCCTACCTGGACAACCTCGTCGAACTCGTCGGCAACATCGAGGTCACCACCGACACCGACGTGCCGGACCCGGACGCCAAGAAGAAAGGCGAGGCCCCGCTCGTCAAGAAGGGCAAGGACCAGACCCTCACCGGCAAGACGGCCGTCGCCTACGCCACCTACCGCGCCCCGGACGAGGCCCAGAACGCGCAGCTCCAGCGGTTCGGCCAGGTCATGCAGGGCGTGATGCGCAAGCTGTCCTCGGACAAGCAGGCCGCGACCACCACCGTGCAGACCCTGGCCCAGATCCTCGACCCGTCCCTGACCGACCAGGACCTCGGCGCCTTCCTCGCCAAGCTCGCCGACCTCGCCAAGGGCGGCGACTACAAGACCGCGCTGCTGCCCGTGCAGCAGGACGGCACGCTGACCGCGAGCACCTCCAACAGCGTGATCAAGGACGTCCTGGGCGGTACGGCGAAGAGCCCCGAGGCCGGCTCCGCGGTCCGCGTCGGCATCGAGAACGCCACCGGCCAGAAGGCGGCCACCGGCCAGGCCCGAGTCGCCCTGGTCAACGGCGGCTACACGTTCCTGGACTCCGGCACCTCCGCCGCCGCCCGGAGCGTGTCCTCGATCACCTACGGTGACGCCGCGAAGAAGGAGGACGCGGTCGAGGTCGCCAAGACTCTGGGGCTGCCCACCGGCAGCGTGAAGAAGGGCAAGGCCAACGGCAACGCGGACGTGTCCGTCGTCCTCGGCCAGGACTACAAGATCATCAGCAGTCCGAAGGGGTGACCCGCGGGTGACCGGCATCACGCCCCGGGGGCCGTCCCCGGGGCGTGGCCGGAGAAACGCGTGGGGTGTCCTCGGCGGTCCGTGAGACCCTTGAGTCGTAACCGACCGCCGACGGAAAGCCGCGTAGTGACCGCCACGGACCGCTCCATCGAGCTCATTCAGACCGCCGCACAGGCGGCCGCCGACAAGCTCGCGCACGACATCATCGCCTACGACGTGAGCGATGTTCTCTCCATCACCGACGCCTTCCTGCTGGCGTCCGCGCCCAACGACCGTCAGGTCAAGTCGATCGTCGACGAGATCGAGGAGCGCCTGAACAAGGAGCTCGGCGCCAAGCCGGTGCGCCGCGAGGGCGACCGCGAGGCCCGCTGGGTGCTGCTCGACTACGTCGACATCGTCGTGCACGTCCAGCACAGCGAGGAGCGTGTCTTCTACGCCCTGGAGCGGCTGTGGAAGGACTGCCCGGAGCTCGACCTGCCCGAAGAGGCCATGGCGACCCGCGGCAAGGCCGCCGAGCACGCCAAGTTCCAGGCCGAGGAGGACTCCGCCGGCGTGGAGGAGCTGCGGTGACCGCCGAGGCCCGCGGGGCCGCCGGCGCGCGAGAGGCGAAGCCGGGCAGGGGCCGTCGCGTCATCCTGTGGCGGCACGGCCAGACCTCCTGGAACGTGGACCGCCGTTTCCAGGGCTCCACGGACGTCGAGCTGACCGAGACGGGCATCGGGCAGGCCCGGCGCGCCGCCCGGCTGCTCGCCTCCCTGAAGCCCGACGCCATCGTCGCCTCGGACCTCAAGCGCGCCGCGGCCACGGCCGCCGAGCTCGCCGCCCTCACCGGCCTCGACGTCACCCACGACGAGGGCCTGCGTGAGACCTACGCGGGCGTCTGGCAGGGGCTGACGCACGAGGAGATCATCGCCCGCCACGGCGAGCAGTACGCCGCGTGGAAGCGCGGTGAGCCGGTGCGGCGCGGCGGGGGCGAGCTGGAGACCGAGGTCGCCGACCGCGCGGCCCCCGTGGTGCTTCGGCACGCGGACAAGCTCCCGGACGACGGCACCCTCGTCGTCGTCAGCCACGGAGGCACGATCCGCACCACCATCGGCCGGCTGCTCGGTCTGGAGTCACGGCACTGGGAGGGCCTCGGCGGCCTGTCCAACTGCTGCTGGTCCGTCGTCGGCGAGGGCGTGCGCGGCTGGCGGCTCCTGGAGCACAACGCCGGCACGCTGCCGGAACCGGTCCTCGGCGACGACGACTGAGGCGCGCCGGGCGGCTCTCCGTCCGGCCGCGGGGGCCCGGAGGGACCGGATTTCACTTTCCGGCTGGTCGCAGGCTAAAGTTCTTCTTGTTCGGCCCGCAGGGCGGGAAGAACGCAAGGGGCTATAGCTCAGTTGGTAGAGCGCCTGCATGGCATGCAGGAGGTCAGGAGTTCAATTCTCCTTAGCTCCACAGATCGACTCTCTCGAGTTGTCGGACAGAGTGATGAAAGATCCCGTTCCCGTAAGGGGGCGGGATTTTTCGTTGTTCATCGCCGAGTTGGGGCCGTTTCTCCGAAGAATGTGCCGAAGCGGGCGCAGTTGGGCGGATCGATGCCGAAAGCCGCGTCGTGGACCCGCCGGGGGCGTCGCCGCCGGCGGCGACCGTGACACCGTCGAGGACCGCGCACCCTCTCCCGGCCCGTGGGCGCCGTGGTCTTGGGCACACTCTTCTCGAACCCGCTTGAGTCACTTGGGGCCCCTGGGGCGTATACCTTTGCGGACGCGCTCCTGGCGTGCTCGTATGCGCCGGTCGCCGGAGCCGCACCGGGGGCCCGTGTCCGGACTGGTACGCAGGCGTCGCTGACCGTATTGCTCCGGCCGTGGCAGAATCAAACGGCCGGAAGGGGGCGCGGCCCGACGGGAGGGAGTAGCGATGCCTGCCAGCATCCTCGAGGAGGTCCACGATCTCCTCGGAGCGGCACCGAACAGGATGAAAGCCAACCTCCTTGACTGCCCTTCCTGCGGATCGGTCCACGTCGCCCAGGTTCTCGGTGACAACGGTGGAATCTCTTACGTGTGCACGGCCTGCGGCCACTGCTGGAGCTGACTGATGGGTGCGCACAGGCGGAAATGCGATTGGTGCGGCAGTGGTACGCCGATCGTCCGCGACATGGAGCCGGTCAACCACGACTACCAGTACTGGTGCGAGGAATGCGCGCGGGCGCTGATCATAAAAGGCGACCCGATCGAGACGTACCGCGAGCTGGAGGGCGAGCCGATCTACGCACGGCTCCTCGATGAACTCTGCACCCTCAAGCGCTTTTATTCGTTCGTCACGGCCTGACTCCCCGCCACCGCGCGTCCGCGCGAGCGGGGACACCGCGGCCGCGCCCTGGAACGGCCTCCGTGCATCCTCCGCGCCCTTCTTGTGCCCCGGAGGTCCACGAGGCCGCCACGAGGCCGGTGAAGCCCGCCAGGAGCCGCGTCCGGCCGCGTCCAGCCGCACGTTCGGGCATCCCCCGGG
Organism: Streptomyces sp. NPDC096324; assembly: GCF_044763015.1. Lineage (NCBI taxonomy): Bacteria > Bacillati > Actinomycetota > Actinomycetes > Kitasatosporales > Streptomycetaceae > Streptomyces > Streptomyces sp. NPDC096324. The sequence continues at coordinate 567,232 of NZ_JBIWFK010000003.1, forward strand.
CGTGGCATCCCCTGGGCGTTGCGGTCCGGCAGACCCCTGGCCGTCGCCCGCCGGCGACCACACCTCGTAAAAAAATGCGACATGAGGCCCGAATCGGTACACACGGGAAACGATTTGGTGGTTCACCAGGGGAACCGTGTAATGTTGGCGTCGCCGCCGGGGAAACCGGGGGACACGGTGAAAACGCGGTCTAGCCGCGTGGCCACAAGGGGCTATAGCTCAGTTGGTAGAGCGCCTGCATGGCATGCAGGAGGTCAGGAGTTCAATTCTCCTTAGCTCCACAGACGTTGAGAGCGGGCCACCCGATCAGGGTGGTCCGCTTCTTCGTTCTCCCGGTACCGCGCGCGGAACGTGCGGCGGGGTACATCGCGCGGAACATGCCGAAGGCGGGCCACCGGTTCCTGGTGGCCCACTCCTTCGTGTCAGCGGCCGCTGCCGAGCGCGCGGCGCCCACGCCCCTGCGAGAGGACCGGCAGGTTGCGCGAGGGCGCGGAGCCCCGGGTGTCCTCCTCGATGCGCAGGGCGAGCGCCGGGCAGCGGCGCACCGCGCGCAGGGCTTTCGCCTCGGCGAACTGCGGCACCGGAGCCTGCGCGACGGTGGGGAAGCCGTCGGCGCCCAGTTCGAAGACCTCGGGGAGGAGGTCGGCGCACAGGCCGTGCCCGCGGCACAGCGTCCAGTCGACGAAGATCTTCTGGCGGCTCGTGCCCGTGTCCTGCTCACCAGGACCGCTCAGGACGCCCATCGGCACCCGGCCGTCCTCGAAGAGCGGCAGGACGCCCTCCACGGGCCTTCCGCAGCCGTTTCCGAGGACGTGCGCGGCCAGGTCGTCCGTGAACGCCTTCAGGGTCGACTCGATGAACATCGCCGAGCCGTCCGGGTGGGAGCAGGCGCCGCGCCGCTTCACGGACTTGGCGACCTGCTTCACGGCCTCCAGCGCGGCCGGGCCGCCGCCGTTGAGGATGTCCGCCAGGCCGCGCGCGGCGGCGGGCAGACCGAGGTAGCAGGGGCCGCACTGGCCGGCGCTCTCGTCGGCCAGCCACTGCGCCACGCGCAGCGACTCGCCCAGCGGGCAGGTCTCCTGGGTGATGGGCAGGATCGCGCCGGCGCCGAGCGCGCCGCCCACCGCCGCCAGGGAGTCCCGCGAGACGATCGCTTCGTTGACCGTCGCCGCGTCCAGCCACTTGCCGTGGTAACCGCCGGTCAGCACGCCCTGGGGCATCGCCGGGGCCCCGGCGAGCTGGAGCACGTAGCGCAGGGGCACGCCGGTGGGGACCTCGATCACCATGGGGCGCGCGACCGCGCCCGAGACGGTGAGCAGGACGGTGCCGGGCTCGTCGTACAGGCCCGTGTTGCGGTAGCGGTCGGGGCCGATGCGGGCGGCGATGGCGAGCTGCGCGAACGTCTCGGCGTTCGACAGCAGGGTGGGCGCGCCCCCGACGCCCGCCTGGGAGGCGCTGACCTTGCGGCCGGGCGGCACCGCCGGGCCGCCGTCGATCGAGCGGATCAGCGACGCGGCGGCGCCGGTCACCATCCGCACGGGGTTGCGCTGCACGCGCGCGCGAAGGGGCGATCCCCTCCGGTTGCTCAGCCCCCGCTCGGCCAGCGCCGCCTCCATGGAGCGCTGGGTCGACTCGCGGGTCACGCCGATCACGAGCTGGCGGGCGCCCATGGCCTCGGCGACCAGGAGAGCGCCGTCCAGGATGAGGTGCGGGGCACGGTTGATGAGCACCGTGTCCTTGCGGCAGGCCGGTTCGTCCTCGCTTCCGTTGACGACCACCACCGGGCGGATGCCCTTCTTGATGGCCGATTCGGCCACCGAGCGCAGTTTCTTGCCGAACGGGAAGCCCGCCCCGCCGCGACCCTTCAGATTGATGTCCTCGGCGAGGCTTGCGAGCTCTTCTCCGCCCAGCGGTTCGAGCGGACCGTGCACCTTGAGGTGCATGGGTAGATCAAGACGTTCAACCAGGTCGAAACCCGACGTGAGCTGCGGAAGTCCGACGACGCGGACCTCCGGGACGTCGGGCAGGGCCTCGTTCACTTAAAGCCTCCGGAAGGGGCATTCCATGATTCACCGGAGCCAGGAGCGTCGAAGGCGCCCGGCAGTACGTCAGTCGTGGGACCGCTGTCGTACGTGTCGTTGGTGTTGTACGTGCGGTAGGACGCGTTCGTCTCACCGGTGTTGTACACATCACTCGTGCCGTAGCCGCCGGTGGGCTGAGCGCCGTAGACGGGGGTCGTGTATCCGGTGTCGTTGAGCGGGTCGTACGCCGATGCCGGGGCCTCGCCCACGGGGGCCGACTGAGGGACGGGCCAGCTCTGCGCGCCGCCGTTGCCGACGCGGGGAAACGTCTCCGTGGGCTGCGCGTTCACGGGCATCTGGAACTGCTGCGTACCGGGGGCCACGGGTGCGTCGCCGGCGGTCCGGTAGGCCGCCGCGAAGCCGGTCGTGTCCGCACCGGCCTGCGCGCCGCCGAACAGCGTGGACGAGGACTCCTTGCGCTCCGCGCGCGGGGACGGGACGCCGTCGCCGCCCGCGGAACGTCGGTCGCGGCCTCCGGGACCCTGCGGGGACTCCACCGCGGCGGCGCGGGACGCCTCGAGGTCCTCGCGGAACCCGCGGGCGTTGCCGCCGCCGATGAGCGCCAGGACCCTCGCCGCGACCTTGTGCTTGAAGGGGGCCGGCGAGGTCCGCAGGGCCAGGGCACCCATGACCGCGAGCAGGCACAGGCTGTAGAGGATCGTGAAGATCGGCTTCGCCGCGCGACCCGCGTAGAGGCCGTGCACGAGTGCGGCGCACCAGGCCGGGTAGGCCAGCATGTGCATCGCGCGCCAGCGGGCCGCGACCGGTGCCGGCGAGGCGAAGGCGCTGCGCAGGGCGCCGGTGACGGCCGTGAAGATCATGAGCAGGCCGGCCAGGGAGCCGAGGCCGATGAGCCCGCCGATGCCCGTGACGCCGAGGCTGAAGGGGACGAGGGCGGAGAGCAGGCTCGTGTGGTCGAGCGCGATCTTCACCGTGATGTGCAACAACAGGAAGGCGACCGAGGACACGGCGGTCGTCCGGTGCACGGCCTGGGCCACCAGTCGCTGGCGGGTGTTCAGGAAGATCCGGTCGGTCGCGACCAGTCCCCAGATCACCGAGCAGGACAGGGAGACCAGCGACAGGACGCCGGCGCCGAAGTTCAGGAAGTCCTGGACTGCGTTTCCTCCCACCAGCACGAACACGGGTATGAGGACCAGGACGACGGCCGTGGCCGCCCCGTAGGCCGAACGGCCCACCCGGGGAAGCGAGCTGTTGTTACGACGAGGGTTCATGAGGGGTACTCCCTACGGTTCGGGGAAGCGGTCCCGAAGGCGCACTCTAGGTCGAGAAAACGCGCCGAGCTCCACGTTTGAGTTATTGCGTTGTTACCAAAGGGCAATGAGGTCTTTGTGTTGTCCGCAAGCGTCCGTTAAGCGAAGTAAAATTTGAACTTCGGTCAAGAAATTTTTCCCGCGCGCCGGGTGACACCGGGCGCCGACGGGCCCGGAAGTTCGTCGCGGCCCGTGCGGGCGCTGCGGTACCCTGACGCCATGCGTGCCGTACGCCTTCTGCTTAGCGAGCCGCGCTGATCAGCCCCGACCGCTGACGCATCGTGGTCGGCATCAGCGCGGCGTCCCCTCCTGTGCGAGGGGTTTTTTCATTTCTGCTGGCAGAGACGATCGATGGAGCTTTGAGGACATGAGCGAGACGAACACCGCTGCCGCCACCGCCGAGTCGGCCGCGCCGCACCGCTACACGGCCGCCCTGGCCGCCGACATCGAGGCACGCTGGCAGGACTTCTGGGACGCCGAGGGCACGTACGAGGCCCCGAACCCCACCGGCGACCTGGCCGGGGACCCGGAGCTGGCCGCGCGGCCCAAGAAGTTCATCATGGACATGTTCCCGTACCCCTCGGGTGCGGGTCTGCACGTGGGCCACCCCCTGGGCTACATCGCCACCGATGTATACGCCCGGTTCCAGCGGATGACGGGTCACAACGTCCTGCACACCCTGGGCTTCGACGCCTTCGGCCTGCCCGCCGAGCAGTACGCCGTGCAGACCGGCACGCACCCGCGCGTGTCCACCGAGGCCAACATGGAGAACATGAAGGTCCAGCTGCGCGCGCTGGGCCTGGGCCACGACAAGCGCCGGTCGTTCGCCACGATCGACCCGGAGTACTACAAGTGGACCCAGTGGATCTTCCTGCAGATCTTCAACTCCTGGTACGACGACGAGGCGGCGAAGGCACGCCCCATCTCCGCGCTGATCGCCCAGTTCGAGAGCGGTGAGCGTGCCGTCGCCGTCGACGGCACCTCGCGCGCGTGGAACGAACTGAGCGCCACCGAACGCGCCGACGTCCTGAGCGGCTACCGCCTGGCGTACGCCTCTGACGCGCCGGTCAACTGGTGCCCCGGCCTGGGCACCGTCCTGGCCAACGAGGAGGTCACCGCCGACGGCCGTTCCGAGCGCGGCAACTTCCCCGTCTTCAAGTCCAAGCTGCGCCAGTGGAACATGCGCATCACCGCCTACGCGGACCGCCTGCTGGACGACCTGGACGCGCTGGACTGGCCCGAGGCCATCAAGCTGCAGCAGCGCAACTGGATCGGCCGCTCCGAGGGCGCCCGGGTCGACTTCCCGGTCGACGGCGAAGCGATCACGGTCTTCACCACCCGCCAGGACACCCTGTTCGGCGCCACCTACATGGTGCTGGCCCCGGAACACCCGCTGGTCGAGAAGTTCACGCCGGCCGCCTGGCCCGAGGGCACCCACGAGGTGTGGACCGGCGGTCACGCGACGCCCGCCGAGGCCGTCGCCGCCTACCGCGCGCAGGCCGCCTCGAAGTCCGACGTCGAGCGCCAGGCCGAGGCCAAGGACAAGACCGGCGTGTTCACCGGCGTGTTCGCCACCAACCCGGTCAACGGCGAGAAGGTCCCGGTCTTCATCGCCGACTACGTGCTGATGGGCTACGGCACCGGCGCGATCATGGCCGTCCCGGCGCACGACAGCCGCGACTTCGCGTTCGCGCGCGCCTTCGAGCTGCCCATGCGCTGCGTGGTCGAGCCCTCGGACGACCGCGGTACCGACACCTCCACCTGGGACGACGCCTTCGCCTCGTACGACGCGAAGATCGTCAACTCTGCCGGCGACGACGTCTCCCTGGACGGACTGGGCGTCGTCGACGCCAAGGCGCGCATCACGGAGTGGCTGGAGCGCCGCGGCATCGGCGAGGGCACCGTCAACTTCCGTCTGCGCGACTGGCTGTTCAGCCGCCAGCGGTACTGGGGCGAGCCCTTCCCGATCGTCTACGACGAGGACGGCGTCACCCACTCGCTGCCCGAGTCGATGCTGCCCCTGGAGCTGCCGGAGGTCGAGGACTACTCGCCGCGCACCTTCGACCCGGACGACGCGAACACGTCCCCCGAGACCCCGCTGTCCCGCAACGAGGACTGGGTCGACGTCACCCTGGACCTGGAGGACGGCCGCGGCCCGCGCAAGTACCGCCGCGAGACCAACACCATGCCCAACTGGGCCGGTTCCTGCTGGTACGAGCTGCGCTACCTGGACCCGCACAACGACCGCGCGCTGGTCGACCCGGCCATCGAGCAGTACTGGATGGGCCCCCGCGAGGGTCAGCCCACGGGCGGCGTCGACCTGTACGTCGGCGGTGCCGAGCACGCCGTGCTGCACCTGCTGTACGCGCGCTTCTGGTCGAAGGTCCTGTTCGACCTGGGTCACGTCTCGTCGGCCGAGCCGTTCCACAAGCTGTTCAACCAGGGCATGATCCAGGCCTACGTGTACCGCGACGGCCGCGGTATCGCCGTACCGGCCGCCGAGGTGGAGGAGCGCGACGGCGCCTACTACTACCAGGGCGAGAAGGTCTCCCGGCTGCTGGGCAAGATGGGCAAGTCCCTGAAGAACGCCGTCACCCCGGACGAGATCTGCGACGAGTACGGAGCGGACACCCTGCGCCTGTACGAGATGGCGATGGGTCCCCTGGACGTGTCCCGCCCCTGGGACACGCGCGCGGTGGTGGGCCAGTACCGCCTGCTGCAGCGCCTGTGGCGCAACGTCGTCGACGAGACGACCGGCGAGGTCACGGTCGTCGGCTCCGAGCCGGACGAGGACACGCTGCGTGCCCTGCACAAGGCGATCGACGGTGTGCGCCAGGACCTGGAGGGCATGCGCTTCAACACCGCCATCGCCAAGGTCACCGAGCTGAACAACCACCTGACCAAGACGGGCGGCCCCATCGCGCGCCCGGTCGCCGAGGCCCTGGTGCTGATGGTCGCGCCGCTGGCCCCGCACATCGCCGAGGAACTGTGGCGCAAGCTGGGCCACGCCGACTCGGTCGTCCACCAGGACTTCCCCGTCGCCGACCCGGCGTACGTCGTCGACGAGGCCGTGACCTGCGTCGTGCAGATCAAGGGCAAGGTCAAGGCCCGCCTGGAGGTCTCCCCGTCGATCACCGACGCGGAACTGGAGAAGGTGGCGCTGGCCGACGAGAAGGTCGTCGCGGCGCTGGGCGGCGCGGGAATCCGCAAGGTGATCGTGCGCGCGCCGAAGCTGGTCAACATCGTCACGGCGTAGGCGCGCGGGTCCGGGCCGCGCGGCGGCTCGGGGTAGTCCCCTACGGGCAGGTTCGGGGTCCTTCCGGAACCCCGGACCTGCCCGCAGCGTTTACCGTTGAGAGCGCGGAGAAAGCCGCCGCGGCCGGTCGGAGGAGGAGTGTGATGGGTACCGTGATCACTGTGATCGCCTTGCTCTTCCTGCTGTTCGTGGTGTTCGGCGCGTATGCGACGGTGAAGGTGATCGGTGCCGCCAAGCGCGGCGTGGACCGCACCATCTCGCAGGCCCGCCGCACGGTCGAGGACACCACACTGCGGGCGAAGACCTTCGCCCAGCCCGGCCCCCAGGGCGAGCTCGCCCAGCTCAGACTGTCGCTGCGCACCTCGATGCGCGCCACGCAGGACGCGCTGCAGGCGGGCGCCGCGGAGGACGAGTCCCTCAAGGAGTCCCTGAGCCTCTTCGAGCGGCTCAGCACCCACGGGCACGAGCTGGACGCCGAACTGAAGCGTCTGGAGACCGAGCCCGACCGGAACACGCTCGCCACCCGGCTCCCGGGCCTGCGCGACCGCACCCGGCGGATCACGGAGTCGGCGGACTCGCTGCGCTGGGCCGCCCGCGACCGGGCCCACCGCTTCGCCGGCGACGACCTGGACACGCTGAGCGCCCAGATCGACGTCGAGGCCGGCGCCCTGCGCCACTGGACCAAGGAGCCGGGACCGCCCAGGTCCTGGCCCGACGATCCCGCCGCGGACGCGGAGACCTCCGGCGGACCGAGCGCGCCCGGGCCCCGGCGGTCCCGTCCCGACGACGGGGCCGGCCGTTCGGCCATCACGCCGCCCGGCCAACGGCCCACCTATCCTTGGCAGAAGAAGCCCCGCCCCGAGAGCACGACATGATCCAGCCGTTCCGACCGCAGGTGGAAGGGGCCGGGCTGCCGCGCACCGGTCCCGCCAGGTAATCTCCAGCTCATGTCCCGCCATGTCGCGATCGTCACCGATTCAACGGCCTACCTGCCGCCGCGGACGATGGAGCGCCACGGCATCACATCGGTCCCCCTGACCGTGGTCCTCGGGGACCAGGCGCTCGAAGAGGGCACCGAGATCTCGGCCCGCTCCCTGGCCCAGGCGCTCCAGAAGCGGCGCCCCGTCACGACCTCCCGGCCCAGCCCCGAGACCTTCGCCGCGACCTACCGCGAGGTCGCCGAAGCCGGCGCCACCGGCATCGTCTCGCTGCACCTTTCCTCCGAGTTCTCGGGCACCTACGACGCCGCGGTGCTCGCAGCGCGCGACGCCCCGGTGCCGGTGCGCGTCGTCGACACCGGGATGGTCGCGATGGCTCTCGGGTTCTGCGCGCTGGCCGCCGCCGATTCCGCCGAGGCGGGCGGGTCCGTCGACGACGCGGTCACGGCCGCCGAGAAGCGGGCCGCGGGCATGTCCGCCCACTTCTACGTCGACACCCTCGACTACCTCCGCCGGGGCGGCAGGATCGGGGCCGCGCAGGCACTGCTGGGTTCCGCGCTCGCCGTGAAGCCGCTGCTGCAACTCCACGACGGCCGTATCGAACTCCTCGAGAAGGTCCGGACGTCGTCCAAGGCGATCGCGCGGCTGGAGGAGATCGTCGTCGAACGGGCGGGTAGCGCCCAGGTCGACATCGCCGTTCACCATCTGGCCGCCCCCGAGCGGGCGTCGGCCCTCGCGGACCGGTTGCGGGCGCGGGTCCCGGGACTCGCCGAACTGCATGTGAGCGAGGTGGGCGCGGTGATCGGAGCCCACACCGGGCCCGGGCTGCTGGCGGCGGTCGTGTCGCCCCGATGAGAGGGGCCGTGCCCGCATCGCTCGCGTCACCCGCGTGCGTCGCTCGTGCGGGTGATGGAGTTATCCACAACTAGGCGGCTTTCCACCGGAATTGAGCATGATCATCGCGAGGGTGCCGGGTTGCCGCATCCTCGCCGCATGGAACGTCGATCGAGCTCACGCACCGCGACTCCGACCAGTGGTCCGGGGCGCGGCCCCCTCTCCGACGGTCGCAGCCGTCATAGCCGTCGCGACCGGCGCACCCGGACCCGCCGCCACGAGGCGTCGGCCGCGGCCCTCCGCCTCCGCGCCGACGCCCTCTTCACCGAACACGCCCAGGGACGGCGCGAGTCGGGGAACGGGCCACCGTGGGCGGACCGCGATGACGGGGACGAGGGCACGCTGCCCGCGAGTTGGTCGCCCCCGGTCGAACTGACCGTGGATGAGCCGACCGCGAGTGGACCCACCGTCGGCGAAGGGGACTCGCACGGCGCGGACGGGGAAGCGGGTGCCTGGCGGGGCCGGGCCGGGCTCGCGGTGCGGGAGCGGCTGCCGTTGTGGCTGCAGTCGCGGTGCGGTCTGGAGCGCAGGAGTGTGGCCGCGCTGACCGTGCTGCTGGTCGTGGCCGCCGTCTTCGCCGTGCAGCACTTCTGGACGGGCCGGACTCGGCCCGTCCGGGCCCCTGAGGTGATGAGTGCCGCCGCGCCGTACGCCGGGAAGCGCGCTCCGGGCGACCGGCAGGGCGGGGCATCCGGAGCGTCGGCCGGAACTCCGAACGCTCCCGGCGCCGGTGGGGGTGTGGTCGTCGTGGACGTGGGCGGAAAGGTGCGCGCCCCCGGACTCCAGCGGTTGCCCGCCGGGTCCCGTGTCGAGGACGCCCTGCGCGCCGCCGGCGGATTACGGCCCGGTACGGACAGCGACGGCCTCAACCGCGCCCGGGTCCTCGTGGACGGCGAACAGATCATGGTCGGCGCGACCGCGCCCCCGACGGGAGCCGGACCGGGCGGTGCCGGCGGTTCCGGACCGTTCGGCGCCGGATCCGTGGCCGGAGCGGTGCCGTCGGCGCCGATTCCCCTCAACACGGCCACCGTCGACCAGTTCGACAGCCTGCCCGGGGTCGGACCCGTCCTGGCCCGGCACATCGTCGACTACCGCGCGGCGCACGGCGGTTTCCGCTCGGTCGACGAGCTCCGCGAGGTGAACGGGATCGGAGACCGCCGCTTCGCCGATCTCCGGGACCTGGTGCGGCCATGAGCGCCTCCGGCTCCGGCTCAGCTTCCGGTCCCGAGGTGCGGCACCGGCGGGTGGCCCCGGCGTCCAGCGAGGGTTCCGGCGGGCCGGTGAGGATGCCGGAGCCCCATCCCCGTCCCCGGACGGCGACGGAGCCCGGGGATTCGCGGGGGTCCCTGGGGCGTCCCGAGGGTGTCCCCGGTGTCACCGGCCGGAGGCCCGTGCACGCGGCCTCCGGAAGACGGCTCGGGGCCTCGCACCCCAGGACGGAAGGGCCGACCGACCTGCGGCTCGTGGCCCCCGCGGCGGCGGCCTGGCTCACGGCGGCGGTGAGCGTCGGAGCGTCGCCGGGCTGGGTCACGGCCGTCGTGGCCGCGTCCCTGACCGCGGCAGGCGCTCTGCTGGCGGCGGGGCGGAGGGCCGGGAGGGCGGGGCGGGCGGGGCGGAGAGATCCGGACGTCCGCCGGGGAGCCGTCGGCGACGTTCGGCGAGGACACTCGGGTGCGGGTGCGGGTGCGGGTGCGGGTGCGGGTGCCGGTGCCGGTGCCGGTGCCGGTGCCGGTGTGGGTGTGGGTCCGGGTCCGGGTCCGGGTCCGGGACCGGGACCGGACGCCGGGAGGGGATGTTCCGGCGCGGGGCGGGTGCCAGGGTCGGTGCGACCCGGGTTGTGGGTGTCCTTCGCCGCCGTGCTCCTGTGTGCCGGTGCCGCCGCGGCCTCCGCGGGGCTGCACACGGCGGACCTGCGACGCGGCCCTGTCCCCGCGCTCGCGGAGAGGTTCGCCGACGTGACCGCCGAGGTGGAGATCACCTCCGATCCCCGTCTTGCCCGGCCCAGGATCAACGGGGACCACATGGCCCCGACGGCCCTGATGTTCGACGCCGACGTCACGCGGGTCGCCCAGGCGGACGGCACGGTGCTGGCCACCCGGACCCCGGTACTGGTGATCGTCGACGCCCGCTCCCGTCGAGGCGTGCCCCGCCGGACCGGCGACCGCTCGCCCTGGCTGTCGCTGCTGCCGTCGACCCGGCTGCGGGTGGTGGCGCGGGTCGTGCCCGCCCTGTCGGACGGGAAGGACATCGCCGCGGTGCTGCGGGTACGGGGGAGCGCGGCGCCGGAGGTGGTCGGAGCGCCGTCCGGTCCGCAGCGGTTCGCGGGCCGGCTGCGCGAAGGGCTGCGCAAGGCGACCGACGGCCTGGACGCGGACGCGCGGGCGCTGCTGCCAGGGCTGGTGGTCGGGGACACCTCACGTGTCACGCCGGAGCTGGACGACTCCTTCAAGGCCACCGACCTCACGCACCTCCTCGCGGTCAGCGGGGGCAATCTCGTCATCGTCCTCGCCTTGTTCACCGGGCCACCCGGCCTCGCCCAACGGGTGGAGCGCCGGGGCCTCGCCTCGCGGCTCGGGGTTCCGCTGAGGGCGACCGCCCTGCTCGGCGGGGCGCTCACGCTCGCCTTCGTCGTCGTGTGCCGGCCGGACCCGAGCGTGCTGCGGGCGGCGGCCTGCGGAGGGGTCTCGCTGCTCGCCATCGCGACCGGGCGCCGCAGATCGCTCGTCCCGGCGCTGGCCGCCGCGGTTCTGGTCCTGGTGCTGTACGACCCCTGGCTCGCCCGCAGTTACGGGTTCCTGCTCTCCGTCCTCGCGACCGGAGCCCTGCTCACGCTCGCCCCGCGCTGGAGCGCGGCCCTGTGGCGACGCCGGGTGCCCCCGCGCCTGGCCGAGGCGCTGGCCGCGGCCGCCGCCGCGCAGGCGCTGTGCGCGCCCGTGGTCGCCGTGCTGTCGGCCCGGGTGAGTCTGGTGGCGGTGCCGTGCAACCTCCTCGCGGAGTTCGCGGTCACGCCGGCCACGGTGCTGGGATTCGCGACCCTGGCGACCGCACCCTGGGCGATGCCCGTGGCCAAGGTCCTCGCTTGGTGGGCGAGTTGGCCCGCGCGGTGGATCGCGGGCATCGCGCGCACGGGGGCGGCGCAGCCCGGTGGGGGAGTGGACTGGCCGGACAGTTGGACGGGCGCCCTGCTGCTGGCACTCGTCACGGTGGCCGGCGTGGTCGCCGGGCGGCGGCTGCTGAGACATCCGTTGCCGAGTGCCGTGGCCGCGGCGCTGCTTCTGCTGTTCGTGGTGCAGCCGCCGCCGCTCACCCGGGTGATCACGGGATGGCCGCCGCCCGGCTGGAGGTTCGCGATGTGTGATGTGGGGCAAGGGGACGCGGGCGTGCTCGCGGTGGGTGACGGCAGCGCCGTGGTGGTGGACGCGGGGCCCGACCCGGTGCTGGCCGACCGCTGTCTGAGCACGCTCGGGGTCACCAGGATCCCGCTCGTCGTCCTGACGCACTTCCACGCCGACCATGTCGCGGGCCTGCCCGGTGTGCTCCGGGGGCGTTCGGTGGGCGCGATCGAGACCACGGGCTTCGAAGAGCCTCCGGAGCAGGCCGAGTTCGTCCGGCGGGAGGCGCGCGCACGGCACATCCCGCTGACGCGGGCCGTGGCGGGGGAGAGGAGGAGTGCGGGACGCCTGGACTGGCGGGTGCTGTGGCCGCCGCCGGATCCGGTCCCGCCGCCCGACGGCCCGAACGACGCCAGCGTCACCCTGCTCGTGCGGTCCGCTGGGCTGCGGCTGCTGTTGCTCGGCGACCTGGAGCCGCCCGCCCAGCAGGCCCTGGCGAGATCGCCGGCCGCCGAGGGGCTGGACGGTGTGGACGTGCTCAAGGTCGCCCATCACGGATCGGCGTACCAGGATCCGGAGCTCATACGCAGGGTGGCTCCCCGGCTCGCGCTCATCTCGGTCGGCGGAGACAACCCTTACGGCCACCCGGCCCCGAGCACGGTCGCGGCGCTGCGAGCCGGGGGCGCGATGGTGCTGCGGACCGACGAGGACGGTGATCTCGCCGTCACCGGTGAGGGCGAAGGGCTGGGTGTGGCGCGACACTGAAGACATGAACTCCGCACAGGCCGACGCCTACCTTCGCCGCATCGGGGCCCAGCACCCGGCATGGCCCACCTCCGATGTGCTCCGCGAGCTGCAGCTCTGCCATCTGCGGACAGTGCCGTTCGAGAACCTGTCGATCCATCTCGGCGAGGAGATCGTGCTGGAGGAGAAGAGGCTGCTGGACAAGGTGGTGGGCGCGCGCAGAGGGGGCTTCTGCTACGAACTGAACGGCGCGTTCGCGGCGTTGCTGGGGGCGCTGGGCTACGACGTGACGCTGCTCGCGGCGCGGGTGTACGGCGACGACGGGAAGCCCGGGATCCCCTACGACCATCTCGCGCTGCGGGTACGGACGGTGGACGGGGGCGACTGGCTGACCGATGTCGGGTTCGGGGCCCACAGCCACTATCCGCTGTCGTTCACGGAGCGGGGCGAACAGCGGGACCCCGGCGGGATGTTCCGGGTCGTGGAGTCGGCGCCGGACGCGGCGGGGGTGCGGGGAGCGGGCGAATCCCGGGAACTCGAGGACCTCGACGTCCTCCTGGGCGACAAGCGCCAGTACCGGCTGGAGGTACGGCCGCGTGTCCTCGGGGACTTCCGCGTCGGAGCCTGGTGGCACGCCACCTCGCCGCTGTCGCACTTCACCCGGTCGCTGGTGTGTTCACGGCTCACCGAGGACGGGGGCCGGATCACGCTCAGCGGCCGCAAGTTCACCGTGTCGACGGCCGACGGGACCAAGGAGGTGACGGAGCCGGCGACCGACGAGGAGGTGCTGGCCCTGTACCGGGAACGCTTCGGGATCGAGCTGGACCGGGTGCCGGTGGTCAAGGAGTTCGGGTAGCCGCGGCCGGGAAGCCGCGCAGATCACACGCACCGGACCGGGATCCCGGCGTCGGCCGCGCCGGGCGTACCGGAAGATGTTCGGGTGAGCGATGTGAGACATGTACTGGTGCTGCCCGACCGTGACGCCGCGGAGGAGGCGGCGGAGGCCGTCGGTGACCGGTTCGGGCTGCTGGAGGAGCCGCAGCTCGTGCGGGACGCCCTCGCGGGCGAGGACGACGCCGAGGACGCGCAGTGGCTGGTGGTGCTGACGGACCCCGAGGCACGGCTCGACGCGAAGGAGCTGGACGAGTTCGCGGCCGAATGGGACGGCTGGCACGAGGAGCCGTAACCGAGCCCGCCCGAGCCCCGGGCGCCCGGCTCGACCGAGCCCCTGCGCGCCCGGCTCGCCCGGCCCGCGCGGCGCCCGGCCCGAGTGCGTCCCGCGCCTTCGGCTCGACCCGGCGGCGTGAGGCCGGACCTCCGTGGGCAGCGGCGCGCGGCACCCGTTGTCGGTGGCGCGTGGGATGCTTTCCGGGATGGCCAAGAAGACCGCACAAGACGACCCTCTCGCCCCTGTCACGTTGGCGGTGGGCCAGGAGGATCTCCTGCTCGACCGTGCCGTGCAGGAGGTGGTGGCCGCCGCCAGGGCCGCCGACGCCGACACGGACGTCCGGGACCTCACCCCGGACCAGGTGCAGCCGGGCACGCTCGCCGAACTGACGAGCCCGTCGCTCTTCGCCGAGCGCAAGGTCGTGATCGTCCGCAACGCGCAGGATCTGTCGGCCGACACGATCAAGGACGTCAAGGCGTACCTGGGGGCTCCCGCCGAGGAGATCACCCTGGTGCTCCTGCACGCGGGCGGGGCCAAGGGCAAGCCGCTGCTCGACGCCGCGCGCAAGGCGGGAGCGCGGGAGGTGGCGTGCCCCAAGATGACGAAGCCGGCGGACCGGCTGGCGTTCGTCCGGAGCGAGTTCCGTTCGCTGGGCCGGGCGGCAACCCCGGAGGCCTGCCAGGCACTGGTGGACTCCATCGGGAGCGATCTGCGGGAGCTGGCGTCCGCCGTGTCGCAGCTCACGGCGGACGTCGAGGGGACGATCGACGAGGCCGTCGTCGGGAGGTACTACACCGGGCGGGCCGAGGCGTCCAGCTTCACCGTGGCCGACCGGGCCGTCGAGGGGCGGGCCGCGGAGGCGCTGGAGGCGCTGCGGTGGTCGCTGTCGACCGGTGTGGCCCCCGTCCTGATCACCAGCGCGCTCGCGCAGGGGGTGCGGGCGATCGGCAAGCTGTCCTCCGCGCGGGGCGGCAGGCCCGCCGACCTGGCCCGTGAGCTCGGGATGCCGCCGTGGAAGATCGACCGTGTGCGGCAGCAGATGCGGGGCTGGACGCCCGACGGGGTCGCCATGGCGCTCACGGCGGTCGCGGAGGCGGACGCCGGGGTGAAGGGCGGCGGGGACGACCCCGAGTACGCCCTGGAGAAGGCCGTCGTGGCCGTCGCCCGCGCGGCCCGCTCCGGCCGCCGTTAGCCCCGCCGGGTCCGTCGCGGCACCCCGACGACCCGGCGGTACACCGACGACCCAGCCGTACACCGACGGCCCAGCGATACACCGAAGGCCCCGCTCGTTCTCCCGGGGAAGGGAGGAGCGGGGCCTTCGGTTCGAGCCGGTGGATTCACGCCCGCGTGGCGAACGCAGATCGTGCGCGAATCCGGGGGTGTCGGGTCGGGAGCGGAGAGAGAGGGCCCGCTCGGGTCCGGCCGACGGTCACGTCAAGACAAGTCAGGGTCGAGCCCCGGAGAGCTCAGCCGACTCAGGCCTGGAGGGAGGCGACCTTCGAAGCAAGCGCCGACTTCTTGTTGGCGGCCTGGTTCTTGTGGATGACGCCCTTCGAGACGGCCTTGTCGAGCTTGCGCGAAGCCTCGCGCGCCGCGACGGTGGCCTTCTCGACGTCACCCGCGGCAGCAGCCTCGCGGGCCTTGCGGATCGCGGTCTTCAGAGAGGACTTGACGGCCTTGTTGCGCAGCCGGGCCTTCTCATTGGTCTTGATCCGCTTGATCTGGGACTTGATGTTCGCCACTGATGAGCCTTTACAGGTTCAGGCGCGTGAGACAGCACGTCTCACCCGCCGTTTGATTTTCTTGGGTGCGTCTCCTGCTGAGAGGGCATGAGACACAGCCACCCAGGCTACCAGCCCCCACGCGACCGGCTCAAACCGGCCGTGCGCCCCCGGTCGGGGACGGTCCGCCGCCGCCCTGGTCAGAGCCTTCGGGGCGGGCGCGGCCGTCCCTCTCGCGCGGCCCACACCGGTCGCAGCCCGCCGCGCGTGGGACCATGGAATCTACGTATCGATCCGACCCGAGGCGACAGGCGCCTCAAGAGACAGGACCCTGCGTGCCCGCGACCCCTAACAATGTGCCCGAGCCGAGCCGTACCGACCCGGCTCTGATCCGCAATTTCTGCATCATCGCGCACATCGACCACGGCAAGTCCACGCTCGCCGACCGCATGCTCCAGCTGACCGGGGTGGTTGATCAGCGGCAGATGCGCGCTCAGTACCTCGACCGTATGGACATCGAGCGCGAGCGCGGCATCACGATCAAGTCCCAGGCGGTCCGGCTGCCCTGGGCCCCGTCCGAGGATCCGGGACGCACCCACATCCTCAACATGATCGACACCCCCGGGCACGTCGACTTCACGTACGAGGTGTCGCGGTCCCTGGCGGCCTGCGAGGGCACGGTCCTGCTCGTCGACGCCGCCCAGGGGATCGAGGCCCAGACCCTCGCCAACCTCTACCTGGCGATGGAGAACGACCTCAAGATCATCCCCGTACTGAACAAGATCGACCTGCCGGCCGCCCAGCCGGAGAAGTTCTCCGAGGAGCTCGCGAACCTCATCGGCTGTGACCCCGCGGACGTGCTCAAGGTCTCCGCCAAGACGGGCCTGGGTGTCGAGGCGCTGCTCGACAAGGTCGTCGCCGAGATCCCCGCCCCGGTCGGCGTCCAGGACGCCCCCGCGCGCGCGATGATCTTCGACTCGGTCTACGACTCGTACCGCGGTGTCGTGACGTACGTGCGTGTCATCGACGGGCAGCTCAACAAGCGTGAGCGCATCAGGATGATGTCCACCGGCGCCACGCACGAGCTGCTGGAGATCGGCGTCTCGTCCCCCGAGATGAAGGCGTCCGACGGCCTCGGTGTCGGTGAGGTGGGTTACCTCATCACCGGTGTGAAGGACGTCCGCCAGTCCAAGGTCGGTGACACGATCACCACCCTGCACAAGGGCGCCACCGAGGCGCTCGGCGGGTACAAGGATCCCCGGCCCATGGTCTTCTCGGGCCTGTATCCGCTGGACGGCTCCGACTACCCCGAGCTGCGCGACGCCCTGGACAAGCTCCAGCTCAACGACGCGGCGCTGGTGTACGAGCCGGAGACCTCCGCGGCGCTCGGCTTCGGCTTCCGTGTCGGCTTCCTCGGACTGCTGCACCTCGACGTGATCCGTGAGCGGCTGGAGCGCGAGTTCGGGCTCGACCTGATCGCGACCGCCCCGAACGTGGTCTACCGCGTCGAGATGGAGGACCGCAGCGAGCACACGGTCACCAACCCGAGCGAGTTCCCCGAGGGCAAGATCGACAAGGTGTACGAGCCGGTCGTGCGGGCGACCATCCTCGCCCCCTCGGAGTTCATCGGCGCGATCATGGAGCTGTGCCAGACCCGGCGCGGCACCCTGCTCGGCATGGACTACCTCTCCGAGGACCGGGTCGAGATCCGCTACACCCTGCCGCTCGCGGAGATCGTCTTCGACTTCTTCGACCAGCTCAAGTCCAAGACCCGCGGCTACGCCTCGCTCGACTACGAGCCCACCGGCGAGCAGGCCTCCAGCCTGGTCAAGGTCGACATCCTGCTGCACGGCGACAAGGTCGACGCCTTCTCGGCGGTCACGCACAAGGACGCGGCGTACGCGTACGGCGTCCGGCTGGTCGCCAAGCTGCGCGAGCTGATCCCGCGGCAGGCCTTCGAGGTGCCCATCCAGGCGGCCATCGGCTCCCGGGTCATCGCCCGCGAGACCATCCGCGCCATCCGCAAGGACGTCCTCGCCAAGTGCTACGGCGGTGACATCTCCCGTAAGCGGAAGCTGCTGGAGAAGCAGAAGGAGGGCAAGAAGCGGATGAAGATGGTGGGCTCTGTGGAAGTTCCGCAGGAAGCCTTCATCGCCGTGCTGTCCAGCGACGACAGCGGCGGTTCGGCCAAGGGCAAGAAGTAGCCTCGCCGAATCCCGGAAATTCAGGGCCCGTCGCGCTCCGGCGCGGCGGGCTCTGTGCTTGTCTCAGGGGTGTGTCCTGCGGGAAGTGGCCGGGAAGTGACCTGCCGCCGCCTCTTACGCACCGGCCGGACGCGCTCTAGTCTGATCTCTGCTCGGTAGTTACTCGCGAGTTAAACAACAGCCGCAATTGAGCCAGCCGCACTGCCGCGGGCCCCGGAGGATGTCGTGAGCGACACACAGACCCTGATCGAGAACCGTCCGCCGTCCGTCGCCGCCCTCTTCCTGGAGCGCGTGGCGGCCACACCCGACGCCGAGGCATACCGCTACCCGGTACCGGCCCCGGGCGACGGGCCGGACGAGTGGAAGTCGCTGACCTGGGCGCAGTCCGCGGAGAGGGTCTACGCCATCGCGGCCGGCCTCATCGAACTCGGCGTCCAGCCGGAGCAGCGCGTCGCGCTCGCCTCCTCGACCCGGGTCGAATGGATCCTGGCCGACCTCGGCATCCTCTGCGCGGGCGCGGCCACCACGACCGTGTATCCGCAGACCAACGCCGAGGAGTCGGCGTTCATCCTGTCCGACTCCGCGAGCCGGATCCTCATCGCGGAGGACGCCGCCCAGCTCGCCAAGGCCCGCGAGAAGCGCGCGGAGCTCCCCGAGCTCACGCACGTCGTGGTCATCGACGCGGAGGGCGTGGAGAGCGAGGACTGGGTCCTGACGCTCGCCGAGCTGGAGGCGCGCGGTTCCGCGTACCTGGAGAAGCACCCCGAGCTGATCAAGGAGCGCGTCGGCGCGATCACCGCCGACCAGCTCGCGACCCTCATCTACACCTCCGGCACCACGGGCCGTCCCAAGGGCGTCCGGCTGCCGCAGGACAACTGGTCGTACATGGCCAAGGCCATCGCCTCGACCGGCCTGCTCGGCCAGGACGACGTCCAGTACCTGTGGCTGCCGCTCGCGCACGTCTTCGGCAAGGTGCTCACTTCGGGCCAGATCGAGGTCGGACACGTCACCGCCGTCGACGGCCGCGTGGACAAGATCATCACGAATCTCCCGGTGGTGCGGCCGACATACATGGCGGCCGTCCCGCGCATCTTCGAGAAGGTCTACAACGGGGTCGCGGCCAAGGCCCGGGCCGGCGGCGGCGCCAAGTACAAGATCTTCCAGTGGGCCGCCGAGGTCTCCCGCGAGTACGCGAAGGCGAGCCAGGACAACTTCCGCCGCACGGGTTCGGCCTCGGTGCCGTTCGCGCTCGGCGCCAAGCACAAGGTCGCCGACGCGCTCGTCTTCGCCAAGATCCGCGAGGCCTTCGGCGGCAACCTGCGCGCCTGCATCTCCGGCTCCGCAGCGCTCGCGCCCGAGATCGGCTACTTCTTCGCCGGCGCCGGCATTCACATCCTGGAGGGCTACGGACTCACCGAGTCCTCCGCCGCCTCCTTCGTGAACCCGGGCGAGGCCTACCGCACCGGCACGGTCGGCAAGCCGGTGCCCGGCACCGAGGTGCGCATCGCGGACGACGGCGAGATCCTGCTGCGCGGCCCCGGCATCATGGAGGGCTACCACGGGCTGCCCGAGAAGACCGCCGAGGTCCTGGAGGCGGACGGCTGGTTCCACACCGGCGACATCGGCGAGCTGTCCGCGGACGGCTATCTGCGGATCACCGACCGCAAGAAGGACCTCATCAAGACCTCGGGCGGCAAGTACATCGCGCCCGCCGAGGTCGAGGGCCAGTTCAAGGCCGTCTGTCCGTACGTCTCCAACATCCTCGTGCACGGCGCCGACCGGAACTTCTGCACCGCGCTCATCTCCCTCGACGAGCCGTCCATCCTCGACTGGGCCAAGGACAACGGTCTGGAGGGCAAGTCGTACGCCGAGGTCGTCGCGGCGCCCGCCACCGTCGCCCTGGTCGAGGGGTACGTGAAGGAGCTCAACGCGGGCCTTCAGCGCTGGCAGACCATCAAGAAGTTCCGTCTGCTGCCCCGTGACCTGGACGTCGAGCACGGCGAGATCACTCCGAGCCTCAAGCTGAAGCGCCCGGTCGTCGAGAAGGCGTACAAGCACCTGATCGACGAGATGTACGCGGGCTCCCGCGAGGCGTAACCGGCCCCCGGCACCCCGGCTTCCGGCCCGGGCACCCCGGTTTCCGTCCCCGTCCGCGGGGCCGGAAGCCGGGGTGTTCTCTCCTATCCGTCCTGTCCGTCCCGCCTCCGCCGCATCCTGCCCAGCAGTTCGTCCATCCGCCGTATCTGGTCGCGGAGTCCGGGCACGTCGGGGGCGGTGCCCGCCGCCAGGTCCGTGTCCATCCGCCCCAGGCGGGCGGCGAGTTCGTCGAACTGGTCCTGCTCGCGGGCGAGCAGACACTCCAGTTGGCGGTTCTTGCGGTGCAGGTCGAGGAAGACGCTGACCTTGGCGCGCAGGACCCACGGGTCGAACGGTTTCGTCAGATAGTCGGCGGCGCCCGTCGCGTAGCCGCGGAAGGCGTAGCCCGCGTCGGCGTCGGTGCCCGTCAGGAAGATGATGGGCACGTCCTTGGTCCGGTCGAGCCGCTTGATGTTCGCGGCCGTCTCGAATCCGTCCATGCCCGGCATGCGGATGTCGAGCAGGACGACCGCGAACCGCTGCCGCGTCAGCGCCTTCACCGCCTCCTCGCCCGAACGCGCGCGCACCAGCGGCTCGTTGAGGGAGCGCAGGACGGCCTCCAGCGCGACCAGGTTGTCCTCCATGTCGTCGACGAGGAGGATGCTCGCGCCCTCGTCGGTCGTCGTCTCGGCGCTCATGATGACGGTGCCTCACTCGGTCCGTGGTTTTCTCGGTGCCCCGCGGGTCCGGCGGCCGGTCCACGACCTGCCCCGGGCGCCGCGCCGAAGTCGCCGTCCCGCGCCGTCGTCGTCGTGACGCGCGGTGAACGCGGGTCGGATGCTCGATTCTGTCCGTCTTCGAGCACATCCATACCACTGTTCTCACTCATGACGGCCTACTTCGGTGACTCGGCGCTTATGAGCGCCGCCAGTCTGTCACCCTGGCCGCATCGACCGAGGTGTCTTCGTCCGAACTGCCCAGGGAGCCGCACAGTGGGGGCCATTCCGACGCAACGGGAGTCCACGGCGTGCGCACCGGACGTGCTCGCGCACCACCCCACCGGCCGGGACGTCGTGTCACGTACATCGCTGCCGGGTACCCCGCTCGCTCCCGCCGCCGCGCGCCGGTTCCTCCGTGACACGCTCCTGAGCTGGGCCGAACTGGCCCTGCCCGGAGCCGAGATCATCGACGACCGGCTCACGGACGACGCGTCCGTGGTGGTCAGCGAGCTGGTCACCAATGCCGTCGTGCACGCGGGCACCGACGTCGAGCTGCTGTGCCGCCTGGAGTGCCCGGCCGACGGCCCGCCCGGCCCGCTGGTCGTCGAGGTCTCCGACCGGCACCCCTCGCGCGCCATACGGGAGGACAGCGCCGAACCGCCGTACGGGACACCGGAGTACGGGCGGGGCCTGCGCCTCGTCTCCGCGCTCTCCGAGGCCTGGGGGATCACCTACCGTCCGGGCGTCAAGACGGTGTGGTCGAGGCTGCTGGCCGACGGGACCGCCGGGGCCCCGCCCGGGGCGGGCGTCTTCACGGACGCCGACGACCTGCGCCGGCCGGGGCGCTTCGACGACGTGGGCGGTCTCCCAGGACCGGGCGGATTCACGGACGCCGAGGGACTCGTGGGCGGGCTCGCGCGTGCGCTCCCCGACGGGTTCGCCGGACCGGGCGGGTTCGCCGGAGCCGACGGTCTCACCGGTGCGGCGGACGGTCCGGAGCCGACCGGGGTCGGGGCCACCGGGTACGCCGAGGGGCTGGTCCCGGGGTACGGGCCGGGTGCCGGCGGCGAACCGTTTCACGCCGTGTCCGCCCCGGGGGCGGATCCGGGCACCGCGCGGGCCCACGACTGGCTCGACCGGGGCGCCCTCTCCTTCCTCGCCGAGGCCTCGGACCTGCTCGCGGGACAGCTCGACGAGGACCTGGTCGCCGCGCTGGCCGGTCAGCTCCTCGTCCCGCGCCTCGCCGACTGGTGCGCCGTATGGCTGGAGGACGAGGCCACCGACCGGGCGGGCGGGCTCGGCCTGGCCCTCGGTCCCCGCCTCGCCCGGGTCTGGCACGGCAGCGAGAACCTGATCGAGGGCCTGCGCCAGGCTCTGGAGAAGGACCCGCCGCGGCTGCCCGACGCGGTGCGCTCGCGGGCCGTCCCGGTGCCCTGGCCCGGCGGAGCGCTGGGCGCCCGCGGGGCTAGCGGGGCGGCGCTCGCGTACCGGCTGATCGCGGGCGGCCGCCCGCTGGGCACACTGGTCATCGGCCGGGCCGGACCGCCCGACTTCCCCGACGAGGTCACCGGGCTCGTCGAGGACCTCAGCCGCCGTATCGCCCTGGCCATCGGCGCGGCCCGCCAGTACGCGCGCCAGGCCACCATCAGCCGGGTCCTCCAGCGCGGGCTGCTGCCGGGCGCGGTCGCCGAGATCCCCGGGGTGCGCAGCGCCCTCGTCTACGAACCGCTCGACAAGGGCGGGCCGAGCGGTGACTTCTACGACGTGTTCCCGGCGGGCGACGGGCGCTGGTGCTTCGCGGTCGGCGACGTCCAGGGCAAGGGGCCCGAGGCCGCCGTCGTGATCGGCCTGGCCCGGCCCTGGCTGCGGCTCCTCGCCCGTGAGGGCTACGACGTCGCGGACGTCCTCGACCGTCTCAACCAGCTCCTCCTCGACGACGCGACGGAGGCGGCGGACGCGGCCGCCCGAGCGCTCGTGGCCGCGGGCGGACCCGGGCTCGGCACCGACCTCGGCCCGCAGACGCGCTTCCTGTCCATGCTCTACGGCGAGCTGGTCCCCTTCGAGGGCGGAGTGCGCTGCACCCTGGCCTCGGCGGGCCATCCGCTGCCGCTGCTGCTGGGTCCCGACGGCGACGTACGGGAGATGGCCCGGCCACAGACCCTGCTCGGCGTCTTCGAGGACCCCGAGTACACCGCGGAGTCCTTCGAGCTGTACCCCGGGGACACGCTCCTGTGCGTCACCGACGGGGTGACGGAGCGGCGCGACGGGTCCCGTCAGTTCGACGACGAGGACGGTCTCGCGCACGCCCTCGCGGGCTGCGCGGGCCTGAACGCCGAGATGATCGCGGAGCGGATCCGCGCGCTGGTCCACGCCTTCGGCCCCCGCCCGCCCGAGGACGACATGGCCCTGCTGGTGTTACAGGCCGAGTAGCGGGGCCCGCGGCGCACCGGACGCGTCCACCCCGGGCGTGCTGGACAATGGAACGCATGCCTTCCGCACTTCCCGACGGTGAGCCCGTCCCCGACGACGGGGCGCTGCCCGCGCACGCCCTGGCCGGGGCCGCCGAGCGGCCCCTCGGGTTCTACCTCCACGTTCCGTACTGCGCGACCCGCTGCGGCTACTGCGACTTCAACACCTACACGGCGACCGAGCTGCGGGGCAGCGGCGGGGTGCTCGCCTCCCGCGACAACTACGCGGACACCCTGACCGACGAGATCCGGCTCGCCCGCAAGGTCCTCGGCGACGACCCCCGCCCGGTCCGCACGGTCTTCGTCGGAGGCGGCACGCCCACGCTGCTGGCCGCCGACGACCTCGTACGGATGCTGGGCGCGATCCGGGACGAGTTCGGCCTCGCGGACGACGCCGAGATCACGACGGAGGCGAACCCCGAGTCGGTGGATCCCGAGTACCTCGCGACCCTGCGCGCCGGGGGCTTCAACCGGATCTCCTTCGGCATGCAGAGCGCCCGGCAGCACGTCCTGAAGGTGCTCGACCGCACCCACACCCCGGGCCGCCCCGAGGCCTGTGTCGCCGAGGCCCGCGCGGCCGGCTTCGCACATGTGAACCTGGACCTGATCTACGGCACGCCGGGGGAGTCGGACGACGACTGGCGGGCGTCGCTCGAAGCGGCCCTCGGCGCGGGACCCGACCACATCTCCGCGTACGCGCTGATCGTCGAGGAGGGCACGCAGCTCGCGCGCCGCATCCGCCGCGGCGAGGTCCCCATGACGGACGACGACGTGCACGCGGACCGCTATCTCATCGCGGACGAGGTGATGTCGGCGGCGGGCTTCGAGTGGTACGAGGTGTCGAACTGGGCCACCGCCGGCTCGTCGGACAGCCGCTGTCTGCACAACGAGCTGTACTGGCGGGGCGCCGACTGGTGGGGCGCGGGTCCCGGCGCGCACAGCCACGTCGGCGGTGTTCGCTGGTGGAACGTGAAACATCCGGGCGCCTACGCGGCGGCACTGGCCGAGGGCCGCTCCCCGGGGGCCGGCCGTGAGCTCCTCTCCGGCGAGGACCGCCGGGTCGAGCGGATCCTCCTCGAACTGCGGCTGCGCGAGGGCTGCCCGCTCTCCCTGCTCCGCCCCGACGGCCTCGCGGCCTCCCGCCGCGCCCTGTCCGAAGGCCTCCTCGAAGCCGGCCCGTACGACGCGGGCCGCGCCGTCCTCACCCTCCGCGGCCGCCTCCTCGCGGACGCCGTGGTCCGGGACCTGGTGGACTGAACGGCGGGGACCCTGCCCCGGAGGGCACCGCTGACCGCCGTCGGGCCCGCATCACCGCCGTCGGGCCCGGGTCATCACCGCCGGACCCGGGGACCCGGCTGCCGGGCCCCGAGAACCGGCCGCCGCACACGGGTCACCGGCCACCGGTCCGTCACTCCGGGGCCGTGACGAAGTCGATCAGTTCCTCCACCCGGCCCAGCAGGGCCGGTTCCAGGTCCTTGTAGGAGTGGACCCGGGACAGGATGTGCTGCCAGGCCGCGCCGGTGTTCTCCGGCCAGCCCAGGGCCCGGCACACGCCCGTCTTCCAGTCCTGGCCGCGCGGGACCCGGGGCCAGGACGGGATGCCGACGGAGGACGGCTTCACGGCCTCCCAGACGTCGATGTACGGGTGGCCGAGCACCAGGGCGTGCTCGCTCGTGACCGCCTCCGCGATCCGGGACTCCTTCGAACCCGGGACCAGGTGGTCCACGAGGACGCCGAGCCGGGCGTCCGGGCCCGGGGAGAACGCGTCGACGACCGCCGGGAGGTCGTCGACACCCTCCAGGTACTCCACGACCACGCCCTCGACGCGCAGATCGTCACCCCAGACCCGCTCGACCAGTTCGGCGTCGTGACGGCCCTCGACGTAGATGCGCCCGGCGCGCGCGACCCGGGCGCGGGCGCCGGGGACCGCCACCGAGCCGGACGCCGTACGACTGGGGCGCACCGGCGCGGAGGCCGTGGGGCGGACCAGGGTCACCACCCTGCCCTCCAGCAGGAAGCCACGCGGTTCCAGCGGGAACACCCGGTGCTTGCCGAAGCGGTCCTCCAGGGTCACCGTGCCCGCCTCGCAGCGGATCACCGCGCCGCAGAAGCCGGTGCCGGGCTCCTCGACGACCAGACCCGGGTCCGCCGGGACCTCGGGCACGGGCGGGGACTTCTTCCACGGCGGGGTCAGGTCCGGAGAGTACTGGCGCATTCGGATGACGATAGGAGAAGCCCGGCGACGCTCACCGCGACACGCCGAAACGCGCGGCCAGGGCGTCCCGTTGGGACCGTACGAACGCGGCGTCCACCACCGCCCCGTGCCCGGGGACGTACAGCGCCTCCTCGCCGCCCAGCGCGAGCAGCCGGTCCAGAGCCGCCGGCCAGCGCGACGGTACGGCGTCGGGGCCCGCCTGCGGCTCGCCCGACTCCTCGACCAGGTCGCCGCAGAACACCACCGCCGGGTCGCCCGGCACGACGGCCACGAGGTCGTGGGCGGTGTGGCCCTCGCCCGTCCGGACCAGCCGGACCCCGACGCCGCCGAGATCCAGGTCCCAGGTGTCCCGGACGAAGCGGTGGGGCCGTACGAGGGTGTCGGCCGCCTCCTCCGCGGACCGCGGGTCGAGACCGTTGCGCACCGCGTCCGCGCACAGCTCCTCGCGGCCGCGTCCGTACACCTCCGACGAGCCGTCGGCGGCGAGGATCTCCACGCCCGCGAAGGCGGCCGCGCCGAAAACGTGGTCGAAATGCGGGTGGGTGAGCGCGATATGGGTCACACGCGCGCCGGTCAGGACCCGCGCATCGGCGCGCAGCGCGGCGCCCTCCGCGAGGCTCGACCCGGCGTCGATCATCAGCACCGCCTCCTCGCCGACGACGAGCCCCGCCGTGCAGTCCCAGTCCGGAAGCCGCCGTCGCCCCACCCGGGGCGCCACCCTTTCCCACCCGAGCTCTTCCCAAGTCAGCCTCATGCGGCGACGCTAACGGTGACCGGGTGCCGTGCACGACCTCGCAGGCCCGCCCTTGCCCGGGGCGTGCCTCACCGCCGTACACTGGGCCGGGGAACGTTGGCACTCGCGTGCGCTGAGTGCCAGGCGAATGCCACGAAGGCCACGAAGACCATCGAGTCGACTTCTGGAGGTGCGCGATGCTCAGTGAACGCAGGCTCGAGGTGCTGCGCGCCATCGTCCAGGACTACGTGGGCACCGAGGAGCCGGTCGGTTCCAAGGCGCTCACCGAGCGGCACCGTCTCGGCGTCTCGCCGGCGACCGTCCGCAACGACATGGCGGTCCTGGAGGACGAGGGGTACATCGCCCAGCCGCACACCAGCGCCGGGCGCATCCCCACGGACAAGGGGTACCGCCTCTTCGTCGACAAGCTCGCGGGCGTCAAGCCGATGACCGCGCCCGAGCGCCGCGCCATCCAGAACTTCCTGGACGGCGCCGTCGACCTGGACGACGTCGTCGGCCGGACCGTGCGGCTGCTCGCGCAGCTCACCCGGCAGGTGGCCGTCGTGCAGTACCCCTCGCTGACCCGTTCGACCGTGCGCCACGTGGAGCTGCTGTCGATGGCTCCCGCGCGGGTGATGCTCGTGCTGATCACGGACACCGGCCGGGTCGAACAGCGCATGATCAACTGTCCGGCGCCGTTCGGTGAGACGTCGCTGGCGGACCTGCGGGCCCGGCTCAACAGCCGGGTCGCGGGGCGTCCCTTCGCGGACGTCCCGCAGCTCGTCCAGGACCTCCCGGAAGCCTTCGAGGCGGAGGACCGGGGTACGGTCTCGACGGTGCTCTCCACCCTGCTGGAGACACTCGTCGAGGAGACCGAGGAGCGCCTGATGATCGGCGGTACCGCCAATCTCACGCGATTCGGACATGACTTCCCTCTCACCATCCGGCCGGTGCTCGAAGCACTGGAGGAGCAGGTCGTGCTCCTCAAGTTGCTTGGAGAGGCCGGGGATTCGAGCATGACCGTGCGAATCGGGCACGAGAACGCGTATGAGGGACTCAACTCCACGTCCGTGGTCTCCGTCGGCTACGGTTCGGGCGGCGAGGCAGTAGCCAAACTCGGCGTGGTCGGCCCGACCCGCATGGATTACCCGGGAACGATGGGAGCGGTACGAGCGGTGGCACGGTACGTCGGACAGATCCTGGCGGAGTCTTAAGTGGCCACGGACTACTACGCCGTACTCGGCGTGCGCCGCGACGCGTCCCAGGACGAGATCAAGAAGGCGTTCCGGAGGCTCGCTCGCGAGCTGCACCCGGACGTCAATCCCGATCCGAAGACGCAGGAGCGGTTCAAAGAGATCAACGCCGCGTACGAGGTGTTGTCGGACCCGCAGAAGAAGCAGGTCTACGACCTCGGCGGCGACCCGCTGTCCCAGCAGGGCGGCGGTGGCGCCGGTGGCTTCGGCCAGGGCGGCTTCGGGAACTTCTCGGACATCATGGACGCGTTCTTCGGCACGGCGTCGCAGCGCGGACCGCGCTCGCGCACCCGCCGGGGCCAGGACGCCATGATCCGGCTGGAGATCGAGCTCGACGAGGCGGCCTTCGGCACCACGAAGGACATCCAGGTCGACACGGCCGTCGTCTGCGGCACCTGCAACGGCGAGGGCGCGGCCCCCGGCACCGCGGCGCAGACCTGTGACATGTGCCGCGGCCGTGGCGAGGTGTCCCAGGTGACGCGGTCCTTCCTGGGCCAGGTCATGACCTCGCGGCCGTGTCCGCAGTGCCAGGGCTTCGGCACCGTCGTCCCGACCCCGTGCCACGAGTGCGCGGGCGACGGCCGGGTCCGCTCCCGCCGCACCCTCACGGTCAAGATCCCGGCCGGTGTGGACAACGGCACCCGCATCCAGCTCGCGGGCGAGGGCGAGGTCGGCCCCGGCGGCGGTCCCGCCGGCGACCTGTACGTGGAGATCCACGAACTGCCGCACTCGATGTTCCAGCGACGCGGCGACGACCTGCACTGCACGGTCACGCTTCCGATGACCGCGGCGGCCCTCGGCACCAAGGTGCCGCTGGAGACGCTCGACGGCATGGAGGAGGTCGACATCCGCCCGGGCACGCAGTCCGGCCAGTCGATCCCGCTGCACGGCCGGGGTGTCACGCACCTGCGGGGCGGCGGCCGCGGCGACCTCATCGTGCACGTCGAGGTCATGACGCCGACCAAGCTCGACCCGGAGATGGAGCGGGTGCTGCGCGAGCTGGCGCAGATGCGTGGCGAGGAGCGGCCCACCGGTCAGTTCCAGCCCGGTCAGCAGGGGCTCTTCTCCCGGCTGAAGGACGCCTTCAACGGCCGCTGATCCAAGTGGGGCACGGGGCCCGAAGCGCCCCGTGCCCTCCACGTCGGAGGCCGTATCCGGCCGGGCGACCGGATTCGGACTTGTCCGGGGGACGTGACAACATGCCGTCATGTCCACCGCGCTGACCGATCTCTTCCCTCACCCGATCGTGCAGGCCCCCATGGCGGGCGGAGTCTCCGTCCCGCAGCTCGCGGCCGCCGTGTCCGAGGCCGGCGGGCTCGGCTTCCTCGCGGCGGGGTACAAGACCGCCGACGGCATGTACCAGGAGATCAAGCAGCTGCGCGGGCTGACCGGCCGTCCCTTCGGCGTCAACCTGTTCCTCCCGCAGCCCGAGCACGCGGACGCCGCCGCGGTCGAGGTGTACGCGCACCAGCTCGCCGGCGAGGCCGCCTGGTACGAGACCGAGCTCGGGGACCCGGACGGCGGCCGGGACGACGGCTACGACGCCAAACTCGCCGTCCTCCTCGACAACCCGGTGGCGGCGGTCTCCTTCCACTTCGGCGTCCCGAAGCCGGAGGTGCTCGAGTCGCTGCGGCGCGCCGGCACCCTCACGCTGGTCACCGCCACCACGGCCGAGGAAGCCCTCGGTGTGGAGCGGGCCGGCGCCGACGTGGTCGTCGTGCAGGGCATCGAGGCCGGCGGACACCAGGGCACCCACCGGGACAACCCCGAGACGGACGGCACGGGCGTCGGCCTGCTCACGCTGGTCGCGCAGGTCCGCGAGAGGGTGGGGATCCCGGTCGTCGCGGCCGGCGGCATCATGCGCGGCAGCCAGATCGCCGCCGTCCTCGCCGCGGGCGCGGACGCGGCCCAGCTCGGCACCGCCTTCCTCGCCACCCCCGAGTCCGGCGCGAGCGCCGTCCACAAGCAGGCGCTGACCGACCCCCTCTACGTACGGACGGAGCTCACGCGCGCCTTCTCCGGACGCCCGGCGCGGGCGCTGGCCAACCGCTTCATGCGCGAGCACGGCCCGTACGCCCCCGCCGCCTATCCCGAGGTCCACCACCTCACCGTGCCGCTGCGCAAGGCGGCGGCCAAGGCGGGCGACGCGCAGGGCATGGCACTGTGGGCGGGGCAGGGCCACCGCATGGCCCGCGACCTGCCCGCCGGGCAGCTCGTGGAGGTACTGAACGCAGAAATCGCGGCCGCCGAGACAGCGTTGTCGGCCGTCGCCGAGATCCCGGAAGAAGGTGCGGCCCGATGACGGCACCGGTGTTCCTCGTCGAGCACTTCGACACGGACGGAGAGGGACGCCACGTCCTCGACGGACCCGAGGGACGGCACGCCGTCTCCGTGAAACGGCTGCACACCGGTGAGGACGTCGTGCTCACCGACGGGGCCGGGCGCCGGGCGGAGTGCGTGGTCCTCGGCACGGAGGGCAAGGACCGGCTGATCGTGCGGATGGGCACGGTCACCGAGGAGGCGCCCGGGGAGCCGCGCGTCACGGTCGTCCAGGCCCTGCCCAAGGGGGACCGGGGCGAAGTGGCCGTCGAGACCATGACCGAGACCGGCGTCGACGCGATCGTCCCGTGGGCCGCCTCCCGCTGCATCACGCAGTGGAAGGGCGAGCGGGGTCTCAAGGCGCTCGGCAAGTGGCGCGCCACCGCCCGGGAGGCCGGCAAACAGTCCCGGCGGGCACGCTTCCCGGAGGTCGCGGACGCGATGACGACCAAGCAGGTTGCCGCACTTCTCGCCAAAGCCGATCTCGCCGCCGTGCTCCACGAGGACACCGCCCTCGGCACCGAGCCCTTCGCGACCGCAGCGCTCCCCGCCTCCGGTGAGATCGTCCTGGTGGTCGGCCCCGAGGGCGGGATCTCCGCCGACGAGGTCGCCCTCTTCACCGAGGCCGGCGCGAAGACCTTCCACCTGGGGCGCACGGTGCTGCGCACCTCGACGGCCGGGACCGTGGCGACCGCGCTGCTGCTGGCCCGCAGCGGCCGCTGGTCCTGACCCGCCCGCCGTCGGCAGGACCTGACATCCGCGCATCGAACGAGGAGCCATGGAACTCGCTCAGGTACGACTGCTCGTCTCCGACTTCGCCACCTGCTACCGCTTCTACTCCGAAGTCCTCGGCCTCAAGCCCCAGTCGGGCGCGGCCGAGGGACCGTACGAGAAGTTCAGTCCGGTCACCGGGTCCGCGGGCATCGCCCTCCAGGACCGGGCCATGATGACGGAAATACTGGGTGAACTCGGCGACGCCGTGACCGGACACCGGTCGCTGGTGGTGCTGCGGGTCGACGACCTCGACACCTACTGCGAGCAGGTCGTCTCGCGCGGCGCGGACCTCCTGCACGGCCCGGCCCCCATGACGGACCGCATGCGCGTCGCCCACCTCAAGGACCCCGAGGGCAACCTGGTGGAACTCCAGGAGTGGCTGCTGATGCTCGGCTGACGGCCGGCCAGAAGCCGTCCGCAGCCGAGGAAAGCGGGAACCATATGGCCTCCCCGGCCCGCCGGGCAACACCTTCGGGTGGTTGTGCCCCCGATGGCCGCATGCGGTCTACCGCGCGTCGGCCCGCGGTGGCACGCTGCCGTCCATGGGGGCTTCGAGGTATTTCAGACACCGGACGAGGCGCGGGCGGGTCCTGACGGCCGTCGGGCTGGGAGCGGCCGGAGTGTTCGCCGTGACCGGGTGCGAGCCCGTGGACGGACTCAGCACCGCGACCGTGGCCTACACGACCGACCAGAAGGCCACCGGCGAGCTGAAGAACCGGCACGTGGACGTCAGGTGGCTCACCTGCACCGCGAGCCTGGGCAACGCCGGCAAGGCCTACACGCCGGGGAAGTCGCACTCGCCGAGCGAGAACACCGTGGCGACCGTCGACTGCCAGGGCCAGACCGGTGACGGCCGGGCCATCACCGTCAAGGGCAAGGTCACCCGCGCCGTCAACGGCGCCTGTGTACGCGGAGATCTGCGCGCCACCGTCGGCGGACAGCAGATCTTCCACGTCAAGGGCCTCGGCGACTGCGGTGCCGGACCCACCCCGCCGGTCACCTACCACCCCGGGCAGCCCAACCCCACCGTCACCGTCACCGTGACGAAGACGATGTGGTGCAAGGGCGACCCCACCTGCTGGCCCTCGCAGGGCAAGTGACCTGCCGGACCGTACGCCGATCAAGTGATTCGAACCTCTACCCGGGCCACACGCGGCTGCATAGGGTGACCGGGTGACCGATTCCGCAGCCTCCGCGTACATCCGGTTTCCACATCTGCACGGCGAGTTGGTCGTCTTCACAGCCGAGGACGACATCTGGGCCGCCCCGGTCGACGGCGGGGGCCGCGCCTGGCGGGTCAGCGCCGACAACGTCCCGGTCAGCCATCCACGCATCTCCCCGGACGGTAGGACCGTCGCCTGGACGTCGACGCGTGACGGAGCCCCCGAGGTCCACGCGGCCTCCCTGGACGGCGGTCCCGCGAAACGGCTGACCTACTGGGGCAGCGTGAAGACCCAGGTGCGCGGCTGGACCCCCGACGGACAGGTCCTCGCCCTCAGCACCCAGGGACAGGCCAGCCTGCGCCGCACCTGGGCCCGGTCCGTCCCGCTCGACGGCGGCCCCGCGACGACCCTCCCGTACGGGCCCGTCGGCGACGTCGCCCACGGCGAGAACGGTGTCGTCCTGCTGTCCGCCCCGATGGGCCGCGAGGCCGCATGGTGGAAGCGGTACCGGGGCGGCACGGCGGGCAAGCTGTGGATCGACCGGGACGGCGACGGAGAGTTCGTCCGGCTGCACGAGGACATCGACGGCAACATCGAATACCCCTTCTGGGCCGGCGAGCGGATCGCGTTCCTCTCCGACCACGAGGGCGTCGGCGCCCTGTACTCCTCCCTCGCCGACGGATCCGGCCTGAGCCGCCACACCCCCCTCGACTCCTTCTACGCCCGCCACGCCGCCACCGACGGCAGCCGTGTGGTGTACGCGTCCGGCGGCGAACTGTGGCTCCTGGACGGCCTCGACGGCGCCGAGCCGCGCCGCCTCGACCTCCGGCTCGGCGGCCAGCGCGTCGACCAGCAGCCGCACCCCGTGAGCGCCTCGCGCTGGTTCTCCGCCGCCGCGCCCGACCACACCGGACGCGGCAGCGCGGTCTCCGTGCGCGGCGCCGTCCACTGGGTCACCCACCGCTCGGGACCGGCCCGCGCGCTCGCCGCCGAACCCGGCGTCCGCGCCCGGCTGCCCCGCACCTTCCGCGCCGAGGGCGAGGAACACGTCGTGTGGGTGACCGACGCGGAGGGCGACGACGCCCTCGAATTCGCCCCCGCCACCGGAGTCGCCCCCGGCGCCACCCCGCGACGGCTCGCCGCCGGCGCGCTCGGCCGGGTCCTCGGCCTCGCCATGGCGCCCGACGGGAGCCGCGCCGCCGTCGCCTCGCACGACGGGCGCGTGCTGCTCGTCGAGCGCGAGAGCGGCGAGGTCCGCGAGGTCGACCGCAGCGAGGACGGCGACGTCACCGGACTCGTCTTCTCGCCCGACTCCGCCTGGCTCGCCTGGTCGCACCCCGGCCCCCGCCCGCTGCGCCAGCTCAAGCTCGCCAACACCACCGACCTGTCGGTGACCGAGGCGACCCCGCTGCGCTTCCGGGACTACGCGCCGGCGTTCACCCTCGACGGCAAGCACCTCGCCTTCCTGTCGGCCCGCGCCTTCGACCCCGTCTACGACGAGCACGTCTTCGACCTGGCCTTCGTCGGCGGCTCCCGGCCGTATCTGATCACCCTGGCCGCGACGACCCCGTCGCCCTTCGGACCCCAGCGGCACGGCAGGCCCTTCGAGGCGCCCGACAAGGACGAGACGCCCGACAGCGAGGGCACCCCCAGCACCCGCATCGACCTGGACGGACTCGCCGACCGGATCGTGCCCTTCCCCGTCGAGGCCGCCCGCTACTCCACGCTGCGCGCCGCCAAGGACGGACTGCTGTGGCTGCGCCACCCCGTGCGCGGCGTCCTCGGCGCCTCCCGCGCCACCCCGGACGACCCGGACCCCAAGACCGAACTGGAGCGGTACGACCTCGCCCAGCAGCGCATCGAGCATCTCGCCGCCGACGCCGACCACTTCACCGTCACCGGAGACGGCAAGCGGGTCCTGCTGTGGACCGACGGAAAGCTCAAGGTCGTCCCCAGCGACCGGCGTGCCTCGAACGACGACGAGAGCGACACGAACATCACCGTCGACCTGTCACGGGTGCGCCAGTACGTCGACCCGGCCGCCGAGTGGCGCCAGATGTACGACGAGACGGGCCGCCTCATGCGGGACAACTTCTGGCGCCCGGACCTCGGCGGTGTCGACTGGGACGGCGTCCTCGACCGGTACCGGCCGGTCCTGGAGCGGGTCGCCACCCACGACGACCTCGTCGACCTGCTGTGGGAGGTCCAGGGCGAACTCGGCACCTCCCACGCGTACGTCTCCCCACGCGGCGGATGGGGCGGCGGCGACCGGGCCCAAGGGCTCCTCGGCGCGGACATCTCCCGCCACGAGGACGGCAGTTGGCGCATCGACCGGATCCTCCCCTCGGAGACCTCCGACCCCGAGGCGCGTGCCCCGCTCGCCGCGCCCGGCGTCGCGGTGCGCGCCGGGGACGCGATCGTCGCGGTCGGCGGCCGGCCGGTGGACCCGGTGGCCGGGCCCGCGCCCCTGCTCGTCGGCACCGCGGGCAAGCCCGTCGAGCTGACGATCTCGCCCTCCGGCGGCGGCGATCCGCGGCACGCGGTCGTCGTACCGCTCGCCGACGAGGAGCCGCTGCGCTACCACGCGTGGGTGGCCGACCGGCGCGCCTACGTCCACGAGTGGTCCGGCGGGCGCCTCGGCTATCTGCACGTGCCGGACATGGTCGGCGCCGGGTGGGCGCAGCTCCACCGGGATCTGCGGGTCGAGGTGGCCCGTGAGGGTCTGGTCGTGGACGTCCGCGAGAACCGCGGCGGCCACACCTCCCAGCTCGTCGTGGAGAAGCTCGCCCGGCGGATCGTCGGCTGGGACCTGCCCCGCGGGCTGCGCCCCTACAGCTACCCGGAGGACGCGCCGCGCGGTCCCGTCGTCGCGGTCGCCAACGAGTTCTCCGGCTCCGACGGCGACATCGTCAACGCGGCGATCAAGGCGCTCGGCATCGGGCCCGTGGTCGGCACTCGCACCTGGGGCGGTGTCATCGGCATCGACAGCCGTTACCACCTCGTCGACGGCACCGGCGTCACCCAGCCCAAGTACGCCTTCTGGATGGAGGGGTACGAGTGGAACGTCGAGAACCACGGTGTCGATCCCGACGTCGAGGTCGTCCAGGCGCCGCAGGACCACGCGGCCGGCCGTGACACCCAGCTCGACGAGGCGGTCCGGATCGCGCTGGCCGCCCTGGAGGAGACCCCGGCGAAGACCGCGCCCACGCTGCCACCACTGTGACCGGTCGCCCGGCGGGCGGCGCGAGTCGCGTGCGAGCCGTCCGTCCCGCCGGGCCGCTAGCATGCCCAGGTAATGATCGGCTGGCGTGAGGAGGCACACGCATGGCGCAGGAGCCGAGGCGGGACACGGGCGGGGAACCGCGGGACGACTGCCTGTTCTGCAAGATCGTGGCGGGGCAGATCCCGGCGACGCTGGTGCGCGAGAGCGACACGACCGTGGCGTTCCGCGACATCAACCCGCAGGCACCGACCCACATCCTGGTCATCCCCAAGGCGCACTACCCCGACGCCGCGTCCCTGGCCGCCGCCGAGCCCGCGATCGCGGCGGACGTCCTGCGCGAGGCCGGCGAGGTCGCGGCCGAGGAGAAGCTGGAGAGCTACCGCGTCGTGTTCAACACGGGCAGCGGCGCCGGCCAGACCGTCTTCCACGCGCACGCCCACCTCCTGGGCGGCCGTGGCATGCAGTGGCCGCCGGGATAGCCGGCCTTGTCCGCACGCGAACTGGTGGTCCTCGGCACCGCCAGCCAGGTCCCGACCCGGCACCGCAACCACAACGGCTATCTGCTCCGCTGGGACGGCGAGGGTCTCCTCTTCGACCCCGGTGAGGGCACCCAGCGCCAGATGCTGCGTGCCGGGGTCGCCGCGCACGACCTGCACCGCATCTGCGTCACCCACTTCCACGGCGACCACGCGCTCGGCCTCGGCGGGGTGATCCAGCGCATCAACCTCGACCGCGTCCCGCACGAGGTGACCGCGCACTACCCGCTCTCCGGGCAGCACTTCTTCGAGCGGCTGCGGTACGCCACCGCCTACCGCGAGACGGTCCCGCTGACCGAGGCGCCGGTCGCGGACGACGGCGTCCTCGCGACGACCCCCGCGTACACCCTGGAGGCGCGCAGGCTCTCCCACCCCGTCGAGTCCTTCGGGTACCGGCTGGTCGAGCCGGACGGGCGGCGGATGCTGCCGGAGCGGCTCAGGGAGCACGGGATCAAGGGGCCCGACGTCGGGGTCCTGCAACGGGAGGGCACGCTGCGGGGCGTCACGCTGGACGACGTCAGCGAGGTCCGGCGGGGACAGAAGTTCGCGTTCGTCATGGACACCCGCCTGTGCGAGGGCGTGGACGCGCTCGCCGAGGGCTGCGACCTGCTGGTCATCGAGTCGACCTTCCTCGACGGGGACCACCAACTGGCCGCCGACCACGGGCATCTGACGGCGGGGCAGGCGGGCCGGGTGGCCAAGGAGGCCGGGGTGCGGCACCTCGTGCTCACCCACTTCAGCCAGCGCTACCCCGACCCCGGGGCGTTCGAGCACGAGGCCCGCGCGGCGGGGTTCGACGGGGAGCTGACGGTGGCGCACGACCTGGTGCGGGTGCCGGTCCCGAAGCGGCACTGAGGACCGGGGCGGCGCGGGGCCGGGACGTCCGGTGCGCGGCACGGCGGCGAGGGCCGGGTGCCGGTGCGAGGACGCGGAGACGCGGGCGGGGACGCCGGTGCGAGGACGCGGCGGGGCGGGGCCGGACCCCCGGTGCCGGGAAGGCGCTGCTTTCGGTACGTCGGGGGAGGAACCGTACGATGCTTCGATGTCCCTCCCCAAGGCTGAACTGCACCTGCACATCGAAGGCACCCTCGAACCCGAGCTTGCCTTCGCGCTCGCCGCGCGCAACGGCGTCACCCTGCCGTACGCGGACACCGAGGAGCTGCGCCAGGCGTATCTCTTCGACGACCTCCAGACCTTCCTGAACCTGTACTACGAGCTCATGGCCGTCCTGCGGACGGAGGCGGACTTCGCCGACCTGGCCGACGCCTATCTCGCGCGCGCCGCCGCCCAGGGCGTACGGCACGCGGAGATCTTCTTCGACCCGCAGGCGCACATCGCCCGGGGCGTGCCGATGGGGACGGTCGTCGAGGGGCTGTGGCGGGCGCTCGGGCGCAGCGAGGAGACCCACGGCATCTCCACCCAGCTCATCATGTGCTTCCTGCGCGACGAGTCGGCGGAGTCCGCCATGGACACCCTGGAGGCCGCGAAGCCCTACCTCGACCGGATCACCGGCGTCGGCCTCGACTCGGCCGAGGTCGGCCACCCGCCGGTCAAGTTCCGCGCGGTGTACGAGGCCGCCGCCGGGCTCGGGCTGCGGCGCGTCGCGCACGCCGGCGAGGAGGGGCCGCCCGCGTACATCACCGAGGCCCTCGACGTCCTCGGGGTCGAGCGAGTCGACCACGGGCTGCGCTGCATGGAGGACCCCGAGCTCGTCGCGCGACTGGTCCGCGAGCGGGTGCCGCTGACGCTGTGCCCGCTGTCGAACGTACGGCTGCGCGCCGTGGACGTCCTGGCGGAGCACCCGCTGCCCGCCATGATGGACGCCGGGCTGCTCTGCACGGTCAACTCCGACGACCCCGCCTACTTCGGCGGCTACGCCGGGGACAACTTCGGCGCCGTGCGCGAGGCCCTCGGACTCGGCGAGGAGCGGCTGCGGGAGCTGGCGCGCAACTCGTTCGAGGCGTCCTTCCTGGAGCACGACGAGGAGCGGCGGGCCCGGTACATCGCCGAGGTCGAGGCGTACGAGTTCCCGTAGACGAGTTTCCGTGGACGAGTTCCCGGGGCCCGTCGAGTGCCCGCCCACCTCCCCTCCTCGGGGCGGGCGGGCACCCGCGGGAGTCAGGCGCTCACGGGACCGGGTGCGGGCGCGGCGGCCGTGTGCAGGGGTCCCGCCGTGCCGTACGCGCCCCGCTGGGCGGGCACACCGTCCAGCGGGATCTCGACGACGGGGATCTCCATGGCGGGGAGCTCGGCCGGGGGGACCTGCACCACGGGGAGTTCCGGCACGGGGATGTCGACGACGGGGATCTCGACGATCTGGCCGGCGCGGCTCGGGCGCAGGGCCACGAGCGTCATGGGGACGGCGACGATCAGCAGACCGGCGGCCAGGACCGCCCCCATGGCCGGGTAGCCCGCCCGCTCGGACAGCAGGCTGCCGGTGAGCGGGCCGCACGCCGTGCCGAGCGAGGAGGCGGAACCGACGAGGACCGCCCACCGGCCGCGCGGGTCCATGGACGCGGCGAGGCCGATCACGTACGACAGCACGACCGGGTACAGCGTGTTCCAGGCGATCTCGCCCGTCGCGAAGGACGTCAGATCGGTGGCCGCCGCGCTCAGCGCGATGCAGCCGGCGATCAGCGCCGTCCCCAGGCCGATCGGCACCGCCCGGCCGAGCCGCGGGCCGAGGGTGCCCGCGCCGATCGTCCCGAGCAGCCCCGCGCCGAGCGCCACCGCGAAGACCGCGCCCACCTTCACCTCGGTGAGCCCCGCCTGCGTCAGGCCTATGCGGCCGCTCACGCCCCACAGGGAGTTCTGCGCGAGGGACCAGAAGAGCATCGTGGCGGCGAGCAGCAGTCCGGAACGGCGGTGCGGGAGCGGGCCGGTGGCGCGCCGGGCGCGGTCGGCCGGGGTGCGGGCGTGAAGGCGGCCCGTCAGGGACAGCGCGAGCAGCGCGGTGCAGGCGATCGCGGCGAGCGGGTAGCCGTGCCCCGGGCCGAGGTGGGGGATGGTCAGATAGAGGGTGCCCGCGAGGCCGGAGACGCCGAACAGGCCCAGGGTGGTGACCCGGTGGGGATCGGGCCGGCCGGCGATCCCGGTCGCGGCGACCGTGGTGGCCGCACCGGAGCCGAAGCCGCCGACGACCGCGCCGGCGACCACCAGGGGGACGGCCGTCGAGAGCGCGGCGGTGCCGTAGCCGGCGGCCGCGAGGAGCAGCCCGGCGCGGGCCAGCGCGCGCGGGCCGAAACGGTCGACGCGGGAGGCGAGCAGGAAGCCGGCCGAGGCCGAGCTCAGCAGCAGGACACTGCCGACGGCTCCGGCCTGGGTGGCCGTCAGCGGGAGCCCCGCGTCGAGGCGGCCGACGGTGGTGGGGAGGAGATACGCGGCGAGGTACCCGGCCGTGAAAAGGGCGACGAGGGGCCAGGGCGTGGCGGTGCGGGCGGACACGGGCGTTCCCAGGGCGTGCGAGAGCGGCTCAAGAAGAGAGGGGGGAGGGGCGGCTGTCGACGGACAGGAACGCGCGGGCAATTTGTATCAAGGTGGGGGGTCCGCGAAAAAGGCGTAACAGTGTGATCTGGGGCACTCTTTGTTTGCGGTGGCGCGCCCGGGGTACTTGCGCGCCCTTTCGGCCGCCGAGCGGAGGGCGAACCCGGCCGCCGGACCTGTCCCGCCGCCGCACGCGAGGACGGCCACCGGAGCGAACCACGCAGGTGAACGGGGTGGGAGCGGGCTCCGGGCACGGGCGGGAGCGGACTCCGGCCCTGGGCTGGAGCGGCACCCGGATGTCGGCCGGGCGGGCCCCGGTCGTGGGCTGGAGCGGGTGCCCGCCGTGGGCAGAGAGGTGCGGGTTCCCGGACGCGGGACGGGCCGACGACGGGCGGGTCCCTCATGGAGCCAAGCGGTTCCGGACAAGGGCCGGGCCATGGCCGGGCGGGGAGCTTGTCGGGTTGGCGGCGGGCCGGTCCCGTATGCGGGCCGGCTGCCTCCGACGCGGGACGGATGAGGGCCGGGCGGTTCCGGACAAGGGCCGGGCCATGGCCCCGGGCGGGGTGCTTCCCGGGTTGGCGGCGGGCGGTCCCGCATGCGGGTCGGCTGCCCCCGGACACAGGACGGGGCAGGGCCGGAGGTGTGTCCCGGACGTGGGAAGGCCCGCGACGTGCGGGTCCCGCATCGGGCCGGGTGGTTCTGGACGCGGGGTGGGTGGGGGTCGGGTGGGGTGGGCATCGCGCGGCTCGTGGACCGCTGGTGTCACGGCGGTGACCACGGGCCCGGGCGGGCGGTGTGGTGCACACTGGCCAGATCCGTACCACCCTCCAGGGAGCGCACCGTGATCAACGGCGAGGGGCCGTTCCGTCAGGCCCATGTCGACCCGCTCGCCGCGCTGCGCACGGCCGACGACCCGCCCTGGGACGTCTACCTGACGGGCACGGTCTTCCTGGACATCATCTTCACCGGGCTCGACTCCGCCCCCGTGCGGGGCACCGAGTCCTGGGCGCGGGGCATGGGATCGAGCCCCGGCGGCGTCGCGAACATGGCCACCGCCCTCGCCCGTCTCGGCCTGCGGACCTCCCTCGCCGCCGCCTTCGGCGACGACCACTACGGCGAGTACTGCTGGGACGCCCTGGAACAGGGCGAGCACATCGACCTCACGCCGTCGCGGACCGTGCCGGGCTGGCACTCGCCGGTCACCGTGTCGATGGCGTACGAGGGCGAGCGGACCATGGTCAGCCATGGGCACGAGGCACCCCTGGAGGAGCCCGCGCCGGACTTCCCGCCGCACGCGCGGGCCGCCGTCGCCTCGCTGACCCCCGGGGTCCGCGCGCCCTGGATCGAGCAGGCCGCGAGCCGGGGCACCCGGATCTTCGCGGACGTCGGCTGGGACGACACCGGCCGCTGGGACCTGGCGGGCCTCGCCGACCTGGCGCACTGCGAGGCGTTCCTGCCGAACGCCGAGGAGGCCATGCGCTACACCGGCGCCCACTCCCCCCGCGCGGCGGCGCACGCCCTGGCCGAGCACGTGCCGCTGGCGGTCGTCACCCTCGGCTCCGAGGGCGCCTACGCCGTGGACGGGCGCTCCGGCGAGAGCGCCGAGGTCCCGGCGATCGCCGTCGAGGCACTGGACCCCACCGGCGCCGGGGACGTCTTCGTCGCCGGTTTCGTCACCGGGACCCTCGCCGGCTGGCCGCTCGCCGACCGGCTCGCCTTCGCCGGGCTGACCGCCGCGCTCTCGGTCCAGGAGTTCGGCGGATCGCTGTCGGCACCCGGCTGGTCGGAGATCGCCGCCTGGTGGCGCCGGGTCCACTCGGTCGCCGACCAGGACCCGGCGGCCCTGAGCCGGTACGCCTTCCTGGAGGGCCTGCTCCCCGAGGTCACCCGCCCCTGGCCGCTGCGCCGTGCGGTACCGACGATCGGCTTCGGCCGCTCGGTCTGAGGGGCCGAGGGCCTGAGAGTCGGAGGGGCCGAGGGGCCTCCTCAGGTCACGACCTCGTCACCGCGGGAAAAGCCCTACGGGTCCGTGTACGCCGCGACGTACGCTGGGAACCGCAAGGCTGCCCGTGTGGCAAGCGTGCCGACCGAGGAGGATACGCAGGCCTACAGAGCCGGCCCATGACTCAGACACCCATAGCTCAGGGCCCCGCACAGGGGCAGGCGCGCGCGCACTTCACCGTCCCGGCCAAGCACCCCATGGTGACCGTTCTGGGTTCCGGAGACGCCCTGCTGCGCGTGATCGAGAAGGCCTTCCCGGCGGCCGACATCCACGTCCGGGGAAACGAGATCAGCGCGGTGGGCGACGCCGGTGAAGTCGCGCTCGTCCAGCGCCTGTTCGACGAGATGATGCTGGTGCTCCGCACGGGGCAGCCCATGACGGAGGACGCAGTGGAACGCTCGATCGCCATGCTCAGGGCGAGCGAGAACGGGGAGGGCGACGGCCAGGAGACTCCGGCCGAGGTGCTCACGCAGAACATCCTGTCCTCGCGAGGCCGCACCATCCGCCCCAAGACGCTCAACCAGAAGCGCTACGTCGACGCCATCGACAAGCACACGATCGTGTTCGGCATCGGCCCCGCCGGTACGGGCAAGACGTACCTCGCCATGGCGAAGGCCGTCCAGGCGCTCCAGTCCAAGCAGGTCAACCGGATCATCCTGACCCGTCCGGCGGTCGAGGCCGGCGAGCGTCTCGGCTTCCTGCCCGGCACGCTCTACGAGAAGATCGACCCCTACCTGCGCCCGCTGTACGACGCGCTGCACGACATGCTCGACCCGGACTCGATCCCGCGCCTGATGGCCGCGGGCACGATCGAGGTCGCGCCGCTCGCGTACATGCGTGGCCGCACCCTCAACGACGCCTTCATCATCCTGGACGAGGCCCAGAACACGAGCCCCGAACAGATGAAGATGTTCCTCACCCGCCTCGGCTTCGACTCGAAGATCGTGATCACGGGTGACGTGACGCAGGTCGACCTCCCGAGCGGTACGAAGTCGGGTCTGCGCCAGGTCCAGGACATCCTGGAGGGCCTCGACGACGTGCACTTCTCGCGGCTCACGTCCCAGGATGTCGTCCGGCACAAGCTGGTCGGCCGTATCGTCGACGCGTACGAGAAGTACGACAGCGAGAACGGCACCGAGAACGGCTCCCACAAGAGCCGGGGCCACAAGGGGAAGTAGACCAGCACCGCCATGTCGATCGACGTCAACAACGAGTCCGGAACCGAGGTCGACGAGCAGGCGATCCTCGACATCGCCCGCTACGCGCTCGCACGGATGCGCATCCACCCGCTCTCCGAGCTCTCGGTGATCGTCGTGGACACCGACGCCATGGAGCAGCTCCACATCCAGTGGATGGATCTGCCGGGACCGACGGACGTCATGTCCTTCCCGATGGACGAACTGCGCCCGCCGTCGAAGGACGACGACGAGCCGCCGCAGGGACTGCTCGGCGACATCGTGCTCTGCCCCGAGGTCGCCGAGCAGCAGGGCAAGGACGCCCCGACGCAGCACTCCATGGACGAGGAGCTCCAGCTCCTCACCGTCCACGGCGTGCTGCACCTCCTCGGCTACGACCACGAGGAAGCCGACGAGAAGGCCGAGATGTTCGGCCTGCAGGCTGCCATCGTGGACGGCTGGCGCGCGGAGAAGGGCATCACGGGACCGTCTCCGGCCCCGACCGTGTCATGAGTCCTCAGCTTGTCGTCGGTGCCATCGTCCTGGTCGTCGTTGCCTGGCTCGCCGCCTGCGCGGAGGCGGGCCTCGCGCGGGTCTCCAGCTTCCGCGCCGAGGAGGCGGTCCGCGGCGGCCGGCGCGGCAGCGCCAAGCTCGCGCAGGTCACCGCGGACCCGACGCGCTATCTGAACGTGGCGCTGCTGGTCCGCGTGGTCTGCGAGATGGCGGCCGCCGCGCTCGTCGTCTTCGCCTGCCTCAAGGAGTTCGACAAGACCTGGCAGGCGCTGGCCGTCGCCATCACCGTCATGGTCCTCGTGTCGTACGTCGCGGTCGGTGTCTCGCCGCGCACCATCGGCCGCCAGCACCCGCTGAACACCGCGACCGCGGCGGCGTACGTCCTGCTGCCGCTCGCCCGGATCATGGGGCCGATCCCGCCGCTGCTGATCCTGATCGGCAACGCGCTCACCCCCGGCAAGGGCTTCAGGCGCGGCCCGTTCGCCTCCGAGGCGGAACTGCGGGCGATGGTCGACCTCGCCGAGAAGGAGTCGCTCATCGAGGACGAGGAGCGCCGCATGGTGCACTCCGTCTTCGAGCTCGGCGACACCCTCGTGCGCGAGGTCATGGTGCCCCGCACCGACCTCGTCGTCATCGAGCGCTACAAGACCATCCGGCAGGCCCTCACCCTGGCGCTGCGCTCCGGTTTCTCCCGCATACCCGTCACGGGCGAGAACGAGGACGACATCGTCGGGATCGTCTATCTCAAGGACCTGGCCCGCAAGACGCACATCAGCCGGGACGCCGAGTCCGAGCTGGTGTCCACGGCCATGCGGCCCGCCACGTTCGTGCCCGACACCAAGAACGCCGGAGATCTGCTGCGCGAGATGCAGCAGGAGCGCAACCACGTCGCCGTCGTCATCGACGAGTACGGCGGCACCGCCGGCATCGTCACCATCGAGGACATCCTCGAGGAGATCGTCGGCGAGATCACCGACGAGTACGACCGCGAGCTGCCGCCCGTCCAGGAACTCGGCGACGACCGCTTCCGGGTGACGGCCCGCCTCGACATCGGCGACCTCGGTGAGCTGTACGGCTTCGAGGCCTACGACGACGAGGACGTGGAGACCGTCGGCGGGCTGCTCGCCAAGGCCCTGGGACGGGTACCCATCGCCGGTGCCTCGTCGGGGGTCGAACTGCCCGACGGGCGCGAGCTGCGGCTCACCGCCGAGGCCGCCGCCGGCCGCCGGAACAAGATCGTCACCGTGCTCGTCGAGCCCGTCGGCCCGGCCGGGCCCCCTCGGGAGGAGAAGCCGGAGTGACCCCGCAGGAGCTGCGCGCGTTCTGTCTGTCCTTCAACGCCACTGTCGAGGACTTCCCCTTCAACCCCGAGACCTCGGTGTTCAAGGTGCTGGGCAAGCTCTTCGCGCTGACGCACCTGGACGGACGCCCGCTCACGGTCAACCTGAAGTGCGACCCGGACGACGCGCTCCGGCTGCGCGAGCAGCACCCGGGACTGATCGTCCCCGGCTATCACATGAACAAGCGGCACTGGAACACGGTGACCGTCGACGGCGAGCTCCCGGACCGCCTGGTCCGGGAGCTCGTCGAGGATTCGTACGATCTCGTCGTGGCCGGTCTGCCGCGCGCCGAGCGCCTGCGCCTCGACCGCCCCTGACCGGGGCCGACCGCACCTGGCCCGGGACGGTCCGGCGCCGCGCCTCAGCGGGCGCGCGCCGCGCCCCGCCGCCCGAGTCCCACCGCGACCAGCGCCGCCGCTCCGAGCACGATCGCCGCGTCCAGCGCGAGGACCGTGTGCACTCCGCTCAGCAGGTCGCCGGAGGTGGTCGCGAGGACGCCGAGGAGCGGGATGCCGACGGTGATGCCCACCTGCTGGGTGGAGGTCACCAGACCCGTGGCCAGGCCCTGCTCCTCGTCGGGGACGCCCGAGGTGACGGTCAGGCCGTACGAGATGATCGCGCCCAGGTGGCACATGCTGGCCAGCGACACCCCGGCGCCGGCGATCCAGACCGACCAGGTGTGCGCGTTCAGCAGCAGCATCCCCGCCACGAACAGGCCCTGGCCGGCGAGCGAGGCGGCCAGCGTGCGCCGGGCGCCGAAGCGGCCGATGACCTTCGGCGCGTACATCCCGGCGACGGCCGACAGCAGACCCTGCGCGCCGAAGACCAGACCG
Organism: Streptomyces sp. NPDC096324; assembly: GCF_044763015.1. NCBI lineage: Bacteria > Bacillati > Actinomycetota > Actinomycetes > Kitasatosporales > Streptomycetaceae > Streptomyces > Streptomyces sp. NPDC096324. Next base: position 611,666 of record NZ_JBIWFK010000003.1, read on the forward strand.
GTCTCGAAGGCCGAGAGGCCGAGCGTCTCCTGGAGGTACAGGGTCAGCACGAAGACGACCGTCGACATCATCGAGAAGGTGACCAGGCCGCCCAGATTGCCCCACGCCACCGTGGGGCGGCGCAGCATCCGCAGGCTGACGAGCGGTGCGTCGGCGCGGGACTCGATCCGGACGAAGGCGACGAGCAGCAGCACACCCGCGACGAGTGTCGTGACGACGTCCGCCCCGCCGAAACCGCGGTCCGCCGCCGTCGACAGCGCGTAGATCAGGGCCAGCAGGCCGCCGGTGACGGTGACCGCGCCGGGGACGTCCAGGCGGGGGCGGTCGGTGGTGCCCGTGTGCCGCGGGCCGGACGCGGGCAGCAGACCGGTGGCGAGCGGCAGCACGACCAGCGCGAACAGCGACAGCAGCCCCATCGTCGAGCGCCAGCCCAGCACGTCGGTCAGGACACCGCCCGCCACCATGCCGACCGTGAAGCCGAGCGACAGGAGGGTGCCGGAGATGCCGAGCGCGCGGTCCCGGGCGGGGCCCTCGGGGAAGGTCGTGGTCAGCAGCGACATGCCGGTCGGCACGATCGCCGCCGCGGCGAGTCCTTGCAGGGCCCGTCCGGCCAGGAACGACGCCGGGTCCCAGGCGAGGGTCGCGAGGAGCGAGGCCGCCCCGAACACGGTCAGCCCGGCGAGGAAGAGCCGCCGGCGGCCGAACAGGTCACCGATCCGGCCGAAGAGGAGCAGGAAGCCGCCGGACGGCAGCGCGAAGGCGGTGACCGCCCACTGGAGCGCCGACGGGCTCATGCCGAGGTCCCGGCCGAGCACGGGCAGTGCCACGTTCAGGACCGAGAAGTCCAGCGCCACCATGAACTGGGCGGCGCACAGCACGAAGAGCACGAGCGCGTCGCGGCCCGACAGCCGGTCCGGGCGCGGTGGCCTCCCGTCCTTCGCGCGGGCGGGGGAAGCGGTGGAGGTGTCGGCCCGGGGGCCGTTCGTGGTGGACGGATCGATGCCCGGCGTGGCGGTGCCGGGGGTGCGGGTGGTGGACTCGGTGGTGGTCTCCGTGGTCATGGTCAGAGCTTGCGGCGGCCGGAATATCCGTGGGGAGCCGGAACTTATGCTGGTGGCCGCACCACCAGTCACCGAAGGGGGAGACACGTGACGGAGGACGCGCCGAAGACCCAACGACGCCCGGAACTGCGCGAGTTCCTCATGAGCCGCCGGGCGCGGGTGTCACCGGCCGAGGCCGGGCTCCCGGGCGGCGGAGCCCGCCGGCGCACACCGGGGCTGCGCCGCGAGGAGGTCGCCGTCCTCGCCGGTGTGGGCGCCTCCTGGTACCAGTGGCTGGAACAGGGGCGGGACATCTCCGTGTCGCCGCAGGTCCTGGACTCCGTCGCCCGCGTGCTGCGGCTCAGCAACACCGAGCGGCGCCATCTGTACACGCTGGCCGGGCTGAACCCGCCCGCGCCCGAAGTCGCCCCGGGCAACCGGGACATGTGCGACGGGCTGCGGCGGCTGATCGACACGTGGATGCCGTATCCGGCGCACATCATGGACCCCTACTACAACTGCGTGCTGTACAACGACGCCGCCGCGGTGGTCCTCGGCATGCGTCCGGAGAACACCCAGAACTGCGTCGTCGACTTCTTCACCGACCCGCTCTACCGCGGCCGTTCCCGCACCTGGGAGACCAACGCCCAGACCGTCGTGGCCCAGTTCCGCGCCTCGTGCGCCGCGGCCCCCGACGACGAGGGATTCCGTGAACTGCTGGCCGAACTGACCGCGGCCAGCCCCGAGTTCGCGGAACTGTGGGAGCGGCGGGACATCGAGGACGCCGGGCAGATCCGCAAGGAGCTCGACCATCCCCTCGTGGGACTGCTCGCCGTCGAGTCCACCGCGATGAAGGTGCCCGTCAGGCCCGACCTCACGATCGTGCTGCACACCCCGCTCCCGGAGGAGAACACGGCCGCGAAGCTGGAGTGGCTCGCCTCGCCCGAGGGCCGCCGCGGCTCGATGTACCCGGTGGCCGGGTGACCCGTCGGCGGAGGACGGCGCCGGCACTTCGTATGCTCTGGTCATGACCGACAGCAGCGCGCTCGACCCCGAGGACCGCAAGATCGTCACCCTGGCCCGTTCCGCGCGGGCCCGCAACGGTGTGCCCGAGGGCGCGGCCGTACGCGACGAGACGGGACGTACCTACGTCGCCGGGACCGTGGAGCTGGAGTCCCTGCGGCTGAGCGCCCTGCGGACGGCCGTGGCGATGGCCGTGGCGTCCGGGGCGAAGTCCCTGGAGGCGGCGGCCGTGGTGTCCGAGGCCGCCGCCGTCACCGACGCGGACCGCGCGGCCGTACGGGATCTCGGCGGGCCCGCCACACCGGTGCTGCTGGCCGGGCTCGACGGCGCCGTGCACACGACGGTCACCGCCGGCTGAACATGACATCGCCCCGGGGGGAACCGATCCCCCCGGGGCGATGTCGTACGTTTCCGGGCCGCCTCAGAAGCCGAGCTTGCGGAGCTGCCGGGGGTCGCGCTGCCAGTCCTTGGCGACCTTCACATGCAGGTCGAGGAAGACCGGCGTGCCCAGCAGGGCCTCGATCTGCTTGCGCGACTTGATGCCGACGTCCTTCAGGCGCTTGCCCTTGGGGCCGATGATGATGCCCTTCTGGCTGGGGCGCTCGATGTAGACGAAGGCGTGGATGTCGAGGAGCGGCTTGTCGGCCGGACGGTCCTCGCGCGGCAGCATCTCCTCGACCACGACGGCGATGGAGTGCGGAAGCTCGTCGCGGACGCCCTCCAGCGCGGCCTCGCGGATGAGCTCCGCGATCATGACCTGCTCCGGCTCGTCCGTCAGGTCGCCCTCGGGGTAGAGGGCGGGCCCCTCCGGCAGCAGCGGGACGATCAGGTCGGCCAGCAGACCCACCTGCTTGTCCCCGACCGCCGACACCGGGACGATCTCGGCCCACTCGAAGCCGAGCTCCCGGCCGAGCTGGTCGATGGCGATGAGCTGCTCGGCGAGCGTCTTGCTGTCGACGAGGTCGGTCTTCGTGATGATCGCGATCTTCGGCGTCTTCTTGATCGACGCCAGTTCCTTCGCGATGAACCGGTCGCCGGGACCGAGCTTCTCGTTCGCGGGCAGGCAGAAGCCGATCACGTCGACCTCGGCCCAGGTGGTGCGGACGATGTCGTTGAGCCGCTCACCCAGCAGCGTGCGCGGTTTGTGCAGGCCGGGGGTGTCGACCAGGATCAGCTGCGCGTCCGGCCGGTGCACGATGCCGCGCACCGTGTGACGCGTGGTCTGCGGCTGGTTCGCGGTGATCGCGACCTTCTGGCCGACCAGAGCGTTCGTGAGGGTGGACTTGCCCGCGTTGGGGCGGCCCACGAAACAGGCGAAGCCGGCGCGGTGGCTCTCCACCGGGTCGAGGGCGCCGGAGGTGCCCCTGTCCTTCGACGGCTCGGATGACTGGTTGCGAACGCTCATGGCGCCCATTGTCCCTGATCGTCGGGTGCCCGCCGTACCAAGCCGTCCGACGCCCGTGAAGCTGTCGTTCCGCTTCCCGCGCGCGGGGCGGTCCGGGGCCGGGCGCCGATCACCTCCACGGTGAGGATTCGGTAATCACGGCGCAATGAAACACCCCGGAAACGCGGGCGTGCGCAACCGGAAACGCGGGCCCACGACGCTCTGACGACGCCCCGCCCGTGCCCCCCACTCCGTTGGAGAGACCGTGACCCTGGCCGCTTCCCGGATCGACACCGGCGACACCGCCTGGCTGCTCGCCGCCACCGCGCTCGTGCTCCTGATGACCCCAGGGCTCGCCCTGTTCTACGGCGGCATGGTCCGCGCGAAGAGCGTGCTCAACATGCTGATGATGAGCTTCGTGTCGATCGCCCTGGTCACGGTGGTGTGGCTGACCGCCGGATACTCCCTGGCCTTCGGCGAGGACGCGTTCGGCGGGCTCGTCGGCGGTCTGGAGCACGCCGGGATGGCCGGGCTCGGGCCGGACAGCGTGCAGGGGTCCGTCCCCACCCTGCTCTTCGCCACCTTCCAGCTCACCTTCGCGATCATCACCGCCGCGCTCATCAGCGGGGCGGTCGCCGACCGGGCGAAGTTCGGGGCCTGGCTCGTGTTCGTGCCGGTCTGGGCGCTGCTCGTATACGTTCCCGTCGCGCACTGGGTGTGGGGCCCGGGCGGCTGGATCCGTGACGGCCTCGGCGCGCTCGACTTCGCGGGCGGTATGCCGGTCGAGATCACCTCGGGAGCCTCCGGCCTCGCTCTGTGCCTGGTGCTCGGACCGCGGCTCGGCTTCAAGAAGGACGCCATGCGCCCGCACAACCTCCCGATGGTCATGCTCGGCGCCGGTCTGCTGTGGTTCGGCTGGTTCGGCTTCAACGCCGGGTCCGCCCTCGGCGCCAACGGTCTGGCCGCGGCGGCCTTCCTCAACACCCTCGCCGCCGGCTGCACGGGCCTGCTCGGCTGGCTCCTCGTCGAGCAGCGCCGCGACGGCCACCCGACCACGCTGGGCGCGGCCTCGGGCGCGGTCGCCGGTCTGGTCGCCATCACCCCCTCGTGCGGAGTGGTGTCCCTGCTGGGCGCGCTCACGGTCGGGCTCGCCGCCGGTGCCGTCTGCTCGTACGCCGTGGGCTGGAAATTCAAGCTGAACTACGACGACTCGCTGGACGTCGTCGGCGTGCATCTGGTCGGCGGTGTCATCGGCACGCTGCTCATCGGCGTCTTCGCCGTCCACGGGATGACCGGCGGGGCCGAGGGGCTGCTGTACGGCGGGGGTCTCGGGCAGCTCGGCCGGCAGCTCGTCGGCGTGGTGGCCGTCGGGGCGTACGCGTTCGGCGCCACGTACGGCATCGGCCGCGTCATCGACCGGCTCATGGGGCTGCGGGCCGAGGAGGAGCACGAGCGGACCGGCCTGGACCTTACGGTGCACGCCGAGAGCGCCTACGATCACGGGGTCCTGGGCCACGGCGCCCCGGTGTCGTCGTCCCTTCCCGCCGCGCAGAAGGTCAAGCCCCAGGCATGAAGCTCATCACCGCGATCGTCAAGCCCTACCGACTCGACGAGGTCAAGTCCGCCCTGCAGGAGCTCGGTGTGCACGGGATGACCGTCACCGAGGCCAGCGGGTACGGGCGTCAGCGCGGGCACACCGAGGTGTACCGCGGCGCCGAGTACCAGGTCGACCTGGTACCCAAGGTCCGGATCGAGGTCGTCGTCGAGGACGCGGTGGCCGACGCGGTCATCGACGCGGTGGTGAGGGCCGCGCAGACCGGAAAGATCGGAGACGGAAAGGTGTGGTCCGTACCCGTGGAGACGGTCGTACGGGTACGGACGGGCGAACGCGGGCCCGACGCACTCTGAGCGTCACCGCGGCCGCGGCGAACGCGAAGGCCACCAGTACGGCCACGAGCCACGGCAGTGCGAGGAACGACACGCTCGCCGACTCCCGGGTGCCCGGCGCGCTGGCCGTCAACGTCACGTCGCCCCAGTCGAGTTGGGGCGCCCCGTGCCAGGGCGCGGTGAGCCGGACCCGCTGGCCGGGGAGCAGTTCCGAGGGGATGCCCGCGAGCTCGCGGGACAGCAGCGTCCGCCCGAAGAGGCCCTCGGCCCTCAGCCGCACCTTCGGGTTCAGCGTCACGTTGCCCGTGTTGTGGAGGGTGTACGAGACGGTGGCCGAGCCGGATCCGATGCCGGGGATCAGCGGCTGGTGGTGGGTGAGGCGCACCTTCTCCACGGCGAGGGCGGGGACGGTGGGCCCGCCGACGCGGAGGTAGACCCGGGCGGCGACGGCTCGTCGCACCCCGACCGAGAGGGCGCCCGAGCCCTTCTCGATGCGTTCGTCGAGCGCCACCAGCGCGCCCGGGTGGTCGCCGGGTTCGGCCCCCTCCGGGACGTGGAGCGTGAACGGCACGGTGACGTGGCCGTGCGCGGGCACGGTGACCCGGGATCGGGCGGGCTCGGCCCAGGCCCCCACCCCGCGCTGCTTCTCCGCCAGGGTGCGGACGGCGAAACCGCCGTCGCGGGCGGTGTTGTAGGCGTCGGCCGCGTAGAGCCGGAACGTCAGCGGGGAGCCGGTCTTGTTGGTGACGGTGATCTTGTCCCGGAGGGTCTGGCCGGGGTCGGCGGACAGATAGAAGTAGGGCCGCTCGGCGATGCGCGAGGAGACCGGGTAGACCGACCAGCTTCCGTTGTCGGCCGCGTACGAGGGCGTGGCCAGGATGGCCACGAGGGCGGGCAGGACCAGGAACACGCTCAGGAGGAGGGCGTACGGCTTGCGCATGGGTGCGGACCCCCGCGGACGGCATCGGCGGACTGGCGGCTCTCGTCGTGCGTGAACTCCCCTGTGTGGACGGGCGGGTGCGCGCCCGGCCACGGGGGTGCGGACGACCGGTCGAAGGTCGGACCGGTCAGCTCAGCGTCAGCGTGAGCACACCGGAGTAGGAGCCTGGCGGCGTGAACTCCGGCACGTTCAGCGACAGTCCGGCGTCGACGGTGAACTCACCACCGGTGAGGGTCCCGTTGGGGGTGGACGCCAGGGTCGCTCCCGAGGTGCCGACCGTGCCGGACGAACCGGCCTGGCAGGTGCTCGGGCTGCCGGCCTTGGTGGTGCAGGCCGGGGTCCAGCTCAGGGCACCGGCGCCGATCTTCGCGCCGGGTCCGGTGAAGTCGGTGACCTTGCCGGTCAGGGACCAGCCCGCGGGCCCGCCGCGGAAGTCCTTGACCGTCACCGTCTGGAGGGCGCCCGTGGAGGCACCGCCCGTGCCGTAGTCGACCGCCGACAGCGCGACGGCGTCCCCGGCCTGGGTCATCGACAGGGTTCCCGCCCTCACCGTGGTGGTGAGTTTCTGACTGCCGTCGGGGACGGGTGTGTTGTCGATGACGACATAGGCGGCGGGACCGGCTCCGGTGTCCGGGTCCCAGCTTCCTCCCTCGTACGCGACCACGCCGGTCGTCGTCTTGTCGTTGACGACGAGCGAGCCGCTGAAGGAGCCCTGGGCGTTCGCGGTCACGGTCGCCGTGTCGGCGGTCTGGGTCGCCCCGGACCGTCCGGCGAGGGTGACGCTGGCACCCGGGGTGAAGTCGCTGCCGGTGACGGTCACGCTGTCACCGGGGTTGCCGGAGGCCGAACCGAGCTGGATGGCCCGGGTGTTGGTCTGTCCTCCGCCGGTCGCGGTGACCGTCTCCGACACCGGGGCGGGCGGATTGGTGACCGTGCACGGGGTGTCCAGTTCCAGGATGTAACTGGTGTGGATGTTGTAGTCGCCGGGCGAGAGGGTGATCGCGCCGGGAGCGGTGACCGTGAACGTGCCGGTCATGGAGAACGACGGGAAGGCGCCTCGCCCCGGCACCGGGTCGTTCTTCTTGGGCCCCGCGACCGTGACGCTGGCCGTCTGCGCACCGCCGACGGTGACCTTGCCGGTCGGCGTCATGATGTCGGCCGGCAGGGCGAGGTCGGTGGGGTTGCTCGCGGCGGGTGTGACCACCGTGTAGGTCACGGTGACCGTGTCGCCGACCTTGGGGCTGGCGTTGTCCACCGTGATCTTGGCGGTGGTGGTGCCGTCGATCGGGGGGAGGCCCGCGATCGCCGGCGGAATACAGTGCGTGGCGAAGTCCACGTTCACGGCAGCGGCGCCGGCCGGGGCGGCCAGCGCACCTCCCGCGGTGAGCGCGAGTACGGTCGCCCCGAGCAGTGCCGCGAGGCGGCGTCTTCGGGTTGTCGGACCCGTGGTTGACATGGCTGTTGCCCCCTCCTGAGGGATGCGGGCGCAGCGGCTCGTCTGCGCCGACAGGGGGACATTGATGTGCCGGTCGTGTGAGAAGTCAATGGAGACCCGGCGCAGCGACTGATGGACCATCAGTTTCTGTCATGGTCACCAACCAGGTTCCCGCGGAGCGGAGTTGCTGCTCGGCGCGGAGATTGCGGGGCCGCGGGGAGCCGGGCCGGTGTCGCTGCGCGCGGGCGGCACCGGCCCTCTTCGCGTCGTGGAGCGGTGGATCCGCGGCTCAGTGGATCGGTGGATCAGTGGATCGGCGGATCCTTGGATCGGCGGATCAGTCGAACACGAACGGGCCCGGGGACTGCGGTGCGTCCGCCGTACAGGTGATGGTGATGCCGAAGATCGTCATCTTCAGCGAGCCGCCGTAGAGCTCCAGGCTGTCGCCGGAGGCGACGGTGCCGTCGAGGGGGCCCACCGAGACTCCGCTGCCGATCGCCATCGCGGGGTTCTTCTTGCCGCTGAAGGCGGTGGTCCCGCCGCTCGCGTTCACCAGGGAGAGCGTCGAGGTGACCGAGTTCGCGGCGATCGGGATCGGGGCGGTGATGGCGGTCGAGCTGAGGGTGATGGTCGCGGCCGTGCCGTCCTGGGTGGCCGTGAGGGTGGCCGCGCCGCCGCCACCGATGGTGCAGGTCGCGTTGACGGTGGCCGTCTGGGGAGTGACGGCCGCGGCGGCCGGCGCGAAGGCCAGACCGGTCGCGGCGAGGGTGCCGGCGGCTAACGCCGAGACCGTTGCGAGTCGCTTGCCTCTCATCGAAATCCCTTCCCTTGTGGGGGAATTGCCATGTGGGGATGGTCGGGACGGAGCCGTCCGCCCTGGTCCGGGCACACGGGCTCCTCACCTCTGTGCCCGGTGAGGGTGCGGGGAGACGTGTACGCGGACCGTCCGCGTGTGGGGGTGCGGGACGCCGTGCGGAGGCGTGTCCGACGGTCCGTCGGAATGTGCGGTTCCCATTGAGGCGCGGGTGCCTCGCGATTGCAAGGGAAGGGAGCCCTTTCCTTCAACGGTCGATAAAAGTGGCCGAAGTTGGACCCGGGCGGGCGGTCCGCCGATGACCCGGCTCCCCGGACCGGGAGGTCACCGCCGGCCGGCGGTGGGAGCGAGATCCTGCAGGCCCACCACACGCAGCAGCCGCAGCCGCTCGTGGGACTCGGTGCCCGGGCGTGCCGTGTGGACGACGAGGAGCTGGTTGTCGCCGGAACTGAGCAGGATCTCGCAGTCGAGTTCCAGCAGGCCGACCGTGGGGTTCAGGAAACGCTTCGTCGCGGAGCGCCGTACGGCGACCTCGTGGGACTCCCAGAGCTCCGCGAACTCCTCGCTCCTGGCGCGGAGTTCGGCCACCAGGGCGGCCGGGGCCGGGTCGGTGGGGCGGGCCGCGGTGACCGCGCGCAGGTTGGCGACATGGGAGCGGGCGTGCTCGGCGCGGTCCTCGGGCGGGAAGAGCGACCGGGCGGCCGGGTCGGTGAAGAACCGGCGCACGAGATTGCGCCCGGGTTCCGCCTGGCCCGTCAGCGCCGCCGCCATCGCGTTCTGCGCGAGCAGCTCGCCGTAGTCGGTCACGACCTGGGCGGGCGCGTCGTGCAGCCGGTCGAGGATCAGCAGGAGTCCCGGGCGCACGTGCGAGGAGGCGCCCGCGGCACGGGGCGGTTCCTCGCCGGCCAGATGGAACAGATGGTCCCGCTCGTCGCCGGTGAGCCGCAGCGCCCGTGCCAGCGCGCCCAGCATCTGACGGGAGGGGCGCGGCCCGCGGGCCTGTTCGAGCCGGGTGTAGTAGTCCACGGACATGCCCGCGAGCGCCGCCACCTCCTCGCGGCGCAGGCCGGGGGTGCGACGCCGGGAGCCGGCCGGGAGCCCCACGTCGGAGGGCTCCAGACGGGCCCGGCCGCGGCGCAGGAAGTCGGCTGTCTCGGATCGGTCCACCTCTCCAGGGTGACGCAGGCCCCCGGTCTTATCCAGGGATCGCCGGTCCCCGGATCAGGAGGTCTCTCCCGCCCCGCCCGGCACGGGGGGACGGTGGAGGCCGACGAGAGGAACACATCATGCTGACACTGGTGACCGGAACCACCGGCGAGGTCGGACGCCGTTTCGTCCCCCGCCTGCTGCGAGCGGCGCCCGCCGGCGACCGGGTGAGGATCCTGGTCCGCGACGAGTCCCGGGCGACGGCCCTCGCCGGGCTCACCGGCCCGACCGGCCTCGGGCCGGAGATCGCCGTCGGGGACCTGCGCGACCCGGAGACGCTGGGCAAGGCCCTGGTGGGAGTGGAGGCGGTGGTGAACATCGCGGCCGCCTTCCGCGGCGTTCCGGACGACGAGGCCTGGGCGGTCAACCGCGACGCCGCGCTGGAACTGGGCCGGGCCGCCGTCTCCGCGGGGGTGCGCAGGTTCGTGCAGGTCAGCACCAACCTGGTGTACGGGACCGGCCGGGGCCGGCCGCTCACCGAGGACGACCCGAGCGTGCCGGGCGGTGAGATGTGGGGCGCCTACCCGGCCTCCAAGGCGGAGGCGGAGCGGGGTCTGCTCGCCCTGGAGGGCGGCATGGAGGTCCGGATCGGCCGCCTCCCCTTCGTGTACGGGGAGGGCGACCCGCATCTCGCCGCCTCGCTGAGGTGGGCCGGGCGGTGGGCCGCCACCCAGCGGCTTCAGATGGTCCACCACGCCGACGTCGCCCAGGGCCTGCTCCGGCTGCTCCAGGCCCCTGGCGTGGGCGGCACCCCGGTCTACAACATCGCCGACGACGCCCCCGTCACCACCGTCGACCTGCACCGGATCAACGGCGTCGAGGTGCCGCCCGCCCTGTACGAGCGCACCGACCCGGACCCCTGGAACGGCATCGTGTCCACCGACCGCATCCGCCACGACCTGGGCTTCCGCCCGGTGTACCCGTCCCTGTGGACGGCCCGCGACGCCGGCGCCCTGTGACCCGCCCGGCGGACCCCTCCCGGCGCCCGCCCCGGTGAGCGCCGCCGGTTCGGTCCGCCACCGGTTCAGTCCACCCCCTTGATCCGCACCACCAGCACCGCCCCCGCGAGGCCGATCACCGCCGCGACCAGGTACAGGACCCGGTAACCGCCCAGGTAGGTCACGATCGGGGCGGCCAGGACCGGGGCCGCGACCTGGGGAAGGGCGTTGGCGATGTTGATGACGCCGAGGTCCTTGCCGCGGTCGAGGGCCTTGGGCAGCACGTCGGTCATCAGGGCGAAGTCGACGGAGGTGAAGACGCCGAAGCCGACGCCGAGGACGGCCGCGGCGGCGATCGCGCCGGGCCAGGTCTGCCAAGAGGCCAGCGCCGCCGTGGCCACCGCCATCAGCACGCCGGACCAGATCACGAACGGCTTGCGGCGCCCCAGCCGGTCCGACCACACCCCGCCCACCACGACCGTGGCGAGAAGCGTGATCCCGTTCACGGCGGTGAGCACGAGAACCCCCTGCTCGGGGTCGTCGAGGTGGAGCCGGTCGCGCAGGTAGTAGAGCAGGTACAGCAGCACGAGGGCGTTGCTGAGGTTGATCAGGAAGCGGGTCAGCCAGGCCCACGCCAGGTCGGGGTGCTCGCGCGGACTCAGCCGGAAGGAGGCGAGGAACTCCCGCCCCGACCAGGGCGGCCGGGCCGACTCGGGGAGCCGCAGGTCCTCGAAGCGCAGGACGTACGGCAGGACGCCGACCAGCGTGAACACCGCGCACGCCGCATACCCGCCGCCGGTGCCCCCGGCCACCGTCGCGAGCCCCGTGCCGCCGACCACGCCGAGGATCTGTGCCGCGCCCAGCCAGCCGCCCACGCTGCCGCGCTGGAGCCGCGGCACCCGGTCGGGCACGGCCGCCGTGACCGCGGCGAACGCGGCGTTCAGGGTGAGCTGGACCAGACACCAGCCCGCCGCCATCGTCCACACGCCGCCCGCGCCCGCGAGGAGCAGCAGGGACAGCGCGCCCCCGGCCGCTCCGGCCACGATCCACGGCGTCCGGCGGCCCCATCGCGCGGTCGTCCGGTCGGACAGCGCGCCGAAGAGCGGGTTGGCGACCAGCGAGACGACCGCGCCCGCACCCGTCACCCAGGCCAGCATCGTCTCTTTGGACATGCCGGTGCCGGGCGCGAAGTCCTCCGCCTGGGAGGCGAGGAGGATCTGCAGCGGGCCGTACCAGCCCACCCAGATCGCCCCGTTGGCCAGCGAGAGAGCGGACGTCCAGCCCCGGCCCACCCGTTCGACGGGCTCGGCGAGCGCGGACGGCGGTGCGACCCGGTCGGCCGCGGTCATCTCTGTGCCCGCAGGGCGTCCCGCAGCCAGCCGTACGAGGCCTTCGGGGTCCGCTCCAGGGTGTCGTAGTCGACGTGCACGAGCCCGAAGCGGCGCGCGTACCCCTCCGCCCACTCGAAGTTGTCCATCAACGACCAGACGAAATAGCCGCGGACGTCGACGCCCTGCTCCAACGCCCCGTGCAGCGCCCGTATGTGGCCGTCCAGGAAGGTGATCCGCTCCTGGTCGTCGATGCCGTCGTAACTGCACCCGTTCTCGGTGATGACGACGGGCGGGAGCCGGTCGCCGTAGCGCTCGCGGAAGCCGGTGAGCAGCTCGGTGAGCGCCTCCGGCACCACGGGCCAGCCGAAGTCGGTGACCGGATACCCCTCCAGCTCCTTCACGGTGAAGGGCAGTTCGGCGGGCAGGGTGAGGCCGCCGAACTCGATCTCCGCGCCCTCGGGGGCACCCACCCTGGTCGGCTGGTAGTAGTTGATCCCGTACCAGTCGACCGGCTCTCCGATGATTTTCAGGTCGGACTCGACGTCGCCGGGCATCAACGCGTCGATGCCGTCGGGGTAGCGGCCCAGCAGGACGGGGTCGGCGAAGAGCCGGTTGAGCAGGAGGTCGTAGAAGTCGGCCGCCTCGACGTCCTCGGTGCGGTCCGAGGCCGCCCAGGTCGGGCCGTGCGAGTTGGCGATCCCGATGTCGCCCGCCCCGGCCGCGCGCAGTGCCCGTACGGCGAGACCGTGGGCGAGGAGTTGGTGGTGGGCCACCGGCAGGGCGTCGAACATGAGCTGCTTGCCGGGCGCGTGCGCGCCGAGGGCGTGCCCCAGCAGGGTGTGCTCGGCGGGTTCGTTGAGAGTGATCCACTTCTTGACGCGGTCGCCGAGGCGCTCCGCGACGACCGAGGTGTACGCGGCGAACCGCTCGGCGGTGTCCCGGTCCGCCCAGTCCAGCTCCGCCGGCAGGTCCCAGTGGAAGAGGGTCGGCACCGGGCGTACGCCGGCCGCGCACAGCGCGTCGACCAGGCGGTCGTAGAAGTCGAGACCGCCGGGGGAGTTCACCCGGGGCCAGGAGATGGAGAAGCGGTACGCGTCCACGCCGAGGCCGGCCAGGAGCGCCACGTCCTCGGGGTAGCGGCGGACGTGGTCGCAGGCCACCGCCGCCGTGGAGCCGTCCTTGATGTGACCGGGCCCGGCGGTGAAGGTGTCCCACACGGAGGGGGCGCGTTCGTCCACGGCCCCCTCGATCTGATGGGCCGAGGTGGACACGCCCCAGAGGAAGCCGGACGGGAACTGGGGGAGCGGGTTCGTCGCCATGCGCGATCATCTGTACCCGCGGTAACGGAAGTCAACGGGTCGGTGCGAACCCGCGGACGGCCGTGTTCAGGCTCCCCCTGCGTGCAGCCCCTCCGTGCGCCCTGTTCATGCCGCCTCGTTCATGCCGCCCCCTTCATGCGCCCCCGTTCATACGCCGTCCTCAGGCGCCCTCCTTCAAGACCCGGGAGATCAGCTCGCGCTGGTCCTCCGTGAGTGCCGGGTCGGCGGCGTGGACGGTCCTGCCGTCCACGGTGATCTCGTAGTGGAAGCCGTCCGGGACGCCGGCCGGGTGTGTGTCCCGTCCGGCGGCGAGCGCCCGTTCGGCCAGGGCGTGCCACTCGGGGGCGTCGGGCCGTGCCGAGGTGTCCACCTCGGCACGGCGCTCGATGCCCGCGAACCCGCCCGTACGCCGCACTTCGATACGCATGGGGTCCTGTCCAGTAGGAGTCGGGCGCCCGGCGCTACGACACTTTCCGCCGGGCCTACGCGGACGGCACCCCGACCTGTTCCCAGGCCTTGGACACCGCCTGCAGTTCCTCCCCCTCGTTGTACCGGACCCGCGCCGCGGCGAGGGTGAGCCGCGCGAAGTCCGAGAAGAGGGCCCCCTCCGGCAGTTCCCCGCCGGTCAGTACGTCGTACCAGATCTGTCCCGCCCGCTCCCACGCGTGGCCGCCGAGGGCCTGCGCGACGAGGTAGAAGGCGTGGTTGGGGATGCCGGAGTTGATGTGGACGCCGCCGTTGTCCCGGTTGGTGGGGACGTAGCCGTCCATCGTCCCGGGCTGCGGGTCCTTGCCGAGCACGTCGTCGTCGTACGCGGTGCCCGGTGCCTTCATCGAGCGCAGCGCGGTGCCGGTGACCCGCGGGGCGAGCAGCCCGGCGCCGATCAGCCAGTCGGCCTCGCCTGCGGTCTGGCCGAGCGTGTACTGCTTGATCAGCGAGCCGAAGACGTCCGACATGGACTCGTTCAGGGCGCCCGACTGGCCGAAGTAGGCGAGGTTCGCCGTGTACTGGGTGACGCCGTGGGTCAGCTCGTGGCCGATGACGTCGACCGGGAGGGTGAAGTCGAGGAAGATCTCGCCGTCGCCGTCGCCGAACACCATCTGCTCGCCGTTCCAGAAGGCGTTGTTGTAGTCCTTGTCGAAGTGCACGGTGGCGTCGAGCGGCAGGCCGTCGCCGTTGATCGAGGTGCGGCCGTAGGCGTTCAGATAGAGGTCGAAGGTCGCGCCGAGGCCTGCGTACGCGCGGTTGACGGTGGCGTCCTTGCCGGGCTTGTCGCCCTCGCCGCGGACCTTCCTGCCGGGGAGGTCCTGGCGGTGGCGGGCGTCGTAGATCGTGCGGTGCGGCGCGTGGTCGTCGGCCCCCGGCGGCGCGGCGACGGCGGGCGCGCCGATGACGGTGGTCAGCCGGCGGTGGGTGCGCTCGTACGCGTCGCGCTCCAGGGTCTGGCGCGCGGGACCGGAGAGCGCGGGGTCCTCGTGCCGGGCGAGCTTGTCGAGGACATGGGGCGGAACGATGGTGCAGTGGACGGGCTCGAAGCCCCCGTTGGTCGTCATGCCCGGCACCCTTGCACTGAGTGACCTTCATGTCACTACGTGCAACCATGATTGGTGAAATGCGGGGACTGGGACCCGGAGATTCCTGCAGGAAGTGGTATGGCGCACTCTTTGTCCCTTTCCGGGCGAGCGATCCCGCATACTGATACAGCCCTCCGTACGGAGCGAGGCTCCGCTAGGCTGCGGAGCATCATGCGTTTCGGGCTGCTTCTTCTTAGCTGCCGCGGCGAGGGCCTGTAGTCGAGGCCGACCCCCTCCCCGCGGAGTCTGGCGTTGCGCCGTCGGCCGTCCTTTCGGACATCCTGAGGAGCCTACGCATCATGGCGGACAGCCAGATCAGCCAGCACGCCCCCACCAACCGTCAGCGGCCCACGTCGATGCCGGTCCACAAGTACGGCCAGTACGACCAGGTCGACATCCCCGACCGGAGCTGGCCGGACAACCGGATCACCGTCGCCCCCCGCTGGCTCTCCACGGATCTGCGCGACGGCAATCAAGCCCTGATCGACCCCATGTCGCCCGCGCGCAAGCGCGAGATGTTCGACCTGCTGGTCAAGATGGGTTACAAGGAGATCGAGGTCGGCTTCCCGGCGTCGGGCCAGACGGACTTCGACTTCGTCCGCTCGATCATCGAGGACGAGACCGCGATCCCGGACGACGTGACGATCTCCGTACTGACCCAGGCCCGCGAGGACCTGATCGAGCGGACCGTCGAGTCGCTGAAGGGCGCCAAGCGCGCCAACGTGCACCTGTACAACGCCACCGCGCCGGTCTTCCGCCGCGTCGTCTTCCGCGGTTCGAAGGACGACATCAAGCAGATCGCCGTCGACGGCACGCGTCTGGTCGTCGAGTACGCGGAGAAGCTGCTGGACCCCGAGACCGAGTTCGGGTACCAGTACAGCCCCGAGATCTTCACCGACACCGAGCTGGACTTCGCCCTGGAGGTCTGCGAGGCGGTCATGGACGTCTGGCAGCCCGGTCCGGGCCGCGAGATCATCCTCAACCTGCCCGCCACGGTGGAGCGTTCGACCCCCTCCACGCACGCGGACCGCTTCGAGTGGATGGGCCGTCACCTGTCCCGTCGACAGTACGTGTGCCTGTCGATCCACCCGCACAACGACCGCGGCACCGCCGTCGCCGCCGCCGAACTGGCGCTGATGGCCGGCGCCGACCGCGTCGAGGGCTGCCTGTTCGGGCAGGGCGAGCGCACCGGCAACGTCGACCTGGTCACCCTGGGCATGAACCTGTTCTCGCAGGGCGTCGACCCGCAGATCGACTTCTCCGACATCGACGAGATCCGTCGCACGTGGGAGTACTGCAACCAGATGGAGGTCCACGCGCGCCACCCGTACGTGGGCGACCTGGTCTACACGTCCTTCTCCGGCTCCCACCAGGACGCCATCAAGAAGGGCTTCGACGCCATGGAGGCCGAGGCGGCCGCCAAGGGTGTCACCGTCGACGACATCGAGTGGGCCGTCCCGTACCTGCCCATCGACCCCAAGGACGTCGGCCGTTCCTACGAGGCCGTCATCCGGGTCAACTCGCAGTCGGGCAAGGGCGGTATCGCGTACGTCCTGAAGAACGACCACAAGCTGGACCTGCCCCGCCGGATGCAGATCGAGTTCTCGAAGATGATCCAGGCGAAGACCGACGCCGAGGGCGGCGAGGTCACGCCGAAGGACATCTGGGCGACCTTCCAGGACGAGTACCTGCCCAACCCCGAGAACGCGTGGGGTCGTATCCAGGTCAGGACCGGCCAGTCCACCACGGACAAGGACGGCGTCGACACCCTGACCGTCGAGGCCACGGTCGACGGCACCGACACCGTCTTGAGCGGCACCGGCAACGGTCCGATCTCCGCGTTCTTCGACGCCCTGCAGTCCATCGGCGTCGACGTGCGCCTGCTGGACTACCAGGAGCACACGATGAGCGAGGGCGCCTCCGCGCAGGCCGCGTCGTACATCGAGTGCGCGATCGGCGACAAGGTTCTGTGGGGAATCGGCATCGACGCGAACACGACACGCGCCTCGCTGAAGGCCGTCGTCTCCGCCGTCAACCGCGCGGCCCGCTGACCTCGTTCACCTGGTTCTTTCCGGCCCCGTCCGCCTTTCGAGGCGGGCGGGGCCGGGTCGCATCCCGGCCAAATCATGTGCAGGTCACAAGCAGGTCTCGTCCCAGGTACTGACTACACCTCAACAATGTGGCTAACATCACGCCAGCGCGGCGATGTTGCCGTGGCGTTACGGAGGTGTGCGACGTGCTGCCAGGATGGGGACGAAACGGTCGTGCAGTTCAGGTTCCCCGCATCCTGGGCACCCGTACGGCGTGGAGCACCGTGGGCGACGGGGAGTTCTTCTGCCCCGGCTGCGGTGGCGACCGCAACTACCAGCGGCTCACCGGCCGGCGCCGCTTCACTCTTCTGGGTGTTCCCGTCCTTCCGCGCGGCGAGACGGGGCCCGTCGTCGAATGCGCGGCCTGCGGCCGCCACTACGGCGCGGACGTCCTCGACCACCCCACCACCACCCGCTTCTCCGCGATGCTCCGCGACGCCGTCCACACCGTCGCCCTCGCGGTCCTCGCGGCGGGCGGCGGCTGCGCCCGTTCCTCCCTGGAGACCGCCGCCGCGACCGTCCGCTCGGCCGGCTTCGACGACTGCACCGAGGACCAGCTCAGCGCCCTCGTCGAGGCCCTCGCCGCCGACACGGGCCGCTTCTTCGGCGAGCCCTGCGGAGCGAGCCTGGCCATAGAGCTCCACGAGGCGCTGGACCCGCTGGCCCCGCACCTCGCCCCGACGGGCCGCGAGGCGATCCTCCTCCAGGGCGCCCGCATCGCCCTCGCCGACGGCCCCTACACCCCCGCCGAACGCGACGCCCTCGCCACCGTCGGCGCGGCCCTGACGATCTGCTCCGAGGACGTGACCCGCCTCCTGGCCACGGCCCGCACCCCGTCGTAGCGCCCCGTAAGCCCACCGCCGCACTACTCCCCAGGGAGTAACGACGGCCCCGGCACACCCGGCGCAGTAGGGCCCGGCTCGCTCCCGCGAGCGACGAAAGGCGTCCGACGGGCCGGAAGTCTGGAACTCGGTAACCAGACATCCGGACCGAAGGGAGGCCCTGTCCATGGGGGCCGGAGAGACAAGTACGCCGTCGCGACGGCGGGCCGTGCCGTGGGCGGTGCTCGCGCTGTGGATCGGGCTGCTGGCCGTCGTCGGCCCGTTCGCGGCGAAGCTGTCGGACGTGCAGCACGACCGTGCCGTCGACTATCTGCCGTCGAGCGCCGACTCCACGCGGGTCGCGAAGATCGAGGACCGCCTGCCCGGCGGCGAGACCACCGAGCTGGTGCTCGTCTACCACCGCGACGGGGGACTCCGGCCGGCCGACCGGGACACCGCGGCCCGCCGGGTCGCCGCGATCACCCGGGCGAACCCGCTCACCGGCACCCCCCGGGCCGTGCCGTCCTCCGACGGCAGCACCCTGATGTACCCGGTAGCCAGCAACGCGCCCGGCACCGACGAGAAGAAGCGCGACGCGTTCGTGAACGACGTCCGGGACGTGGCCCGGGACACCGGCGGGATGAGCGTCGTCGTCGGCGGGCCCGGCGCCCTGGCCACCGACGCGGGCGAGGTCTACGACTCGCTCGGCGGGCCGCTGCTCTACACCACCGTCGCCGTCGTCGCCGTCCTGCTCGTCCTCATCTACCGCAGCCCGCTGCTGTGGCTCGTGCCGCTCGTCGTCGCGGGCATCGCGGACTATCTGTCGATGGGCGTCGCCTACGGCCTGAACCAGGCGTTCGGCACGGTCGTCTCCGGACAGAGCTCGGGCGTGATGACGATCCTCGTCTTCGGCGCCGGAACCGACTACGCCCTGCTGATCATCTCCCGCTACCGGGAGGAACTGCGGCGCGTGGAGCGGCCCTACGACGCCATGAAGGAGGCCCTGCGCGGCTGCGGGCCCGCCGTGCTCGCCTCCTCCGGGACCGTCGCGGTCGGACTGCTCTGTCTGCTCGCCGCCGACCTCAACAGCAGCCGGGGCATGGGTCCGACCGGCACCGTCGGTGTGCTGTGCGCCCTCGTCGCCATGCTGACCCTGCTGCCCGCCGTGCTCGTCCTGCTCGGCCGCCGGGTGTTCTGGCCGCTCGTCCCCGCATTCGGCAGCGAGCCCCGGCAGCGGCGGAGCCTGTTCGCCGCGATGGGGTCCTCGGCCGGCCGCCGGCCGCTCGTCGTCCTGGCGGGCGGAGCCGCCCTGCTCGGCGCGCTCGCCCTCGGCACCCTGAACCTGCCGGGCGCGCTCAAGCAGGAGGACTCCTTCGTCCACCGGCCCGACTCGGTCACCGCGATGGAGACACTCGCCCGCGCCTACCCCGGTCAGGGCACCCAGCCGATCACCGTGATCACCCCCACCGGACGGGCGGACGCCACGCTGTCCGCCGCACGCGGGCACACCGGCGTCGCGAGCGCCGAGCGCGGACGCAGCGACGGAGGCTGGACCGAGATCTCCGTCATCGCCCGCGGCGCCCCGCAGTCGGCGGCCGAGACCGCCACCATCAAGGCTCTGCGGGCGGACCTCGGCGGGTCGTACGTCGGCGGCCCCAGCGCCGAGCAGCTCGACCTCCAGGACACGAACGCCCGCGACCGGCTCGTCGTCGTCCCGATCGTGCTCGTCTCGGTGCTGCTGATCCTGATCCTGCTGCTGCGCTCGCTCGTCGCGCCGCTGCTGCTCGTCGCCGCCGTCATCGCGGTGTGGGGCGCGGCCCTCGGCATCGGCGGCCTCGTCTTCGGCCCGCTGTTCGGGTTCGAGGGAACCGATCCCGGCCTCGGCCTGCTGTCCTTCGTGTTCCTGGTCGCCCTCGGCGTCGACTACGGCATCTTCCTCATGCACCGGATGCGGGAGGAATCCCTCTCCGGCGCCGAACCGGCCGCCGCCGCGCTCACCGCGCTGCGCACCACCGGCGGTGTGATCGCCTCGGCCGGCCTCGTCCTCGCGGCCACCTTCGCGGTGCTCACGAACATGGGGCTCCTCCAGCTCGTCGAGCTCGGCTTCGTCATCTCCGTCGGCGTGCTGCTCGACACCTTCCTCGTCCGTACGTACCTGGTGACCAGCGCGAGCGTGGCACTGGGGCGGAAGGTGTGGTGGCCGGGCGGCCTCTCCCGCGAGCCGGGCCCCGAGCAGGCCGGACGACAGGAGCCCGTCCCCGTCGGCTGACCCGCACCCACCGGACGACGGACATCGGGCGCCCCCGCCTCCCGCGGGGGCGCCCCCTCACGGAAGATGAAGCGGTGGACGTCAAACGCATGCTGCACCTCACCGGCTTCGGACACCGGGGCACCACCGACCCGGCGCGGGTCCTGCGCCAGGACGCGTTCCTCGCGGGCCTGCTGCTGATCCTCGACAGCACCGTGACGCTCACCGTGCCCATGGACGGCCGGCGGCCGGACGCGCTCGGCTGGACCCTGCTGATCGCCGCGCACCTTCCGATGGTCTTCCGGCGGCGCGCTCCGCTCGCCGCGTTCCTCGGACTCGTCGCCTGCGTCGCCCCGTACCACGCGCTCGACTTCGACCACAGCGCGCCGCTGCTCGTCTCGATGACCGCGCTGTTCACCGTCGCCGTCACCGGCACCCCGCTGCGCTCCCTGGTCGTCGGCAGCGGTGTCATCGGGATCATGCTCGCGGTCGAGTTCGGGCATGGCACCGCCGAGGGCACCGAGGCGCTGCGCGTCACCGGCTGGATCGTCGCGTTCATCGTGCTCGGCGTCTACGTCCGGGTGCACGGGCAGTACTTCGCCTCGATCGTCGAACGCGCGGAGCGCGCCGAGCGCACCCGCGAGGAGGAGGCCCGGCGCCGGGTCGCCGAGGAGCGGCTGCGCATCGCCCGGGACCTGCACGACCTGCTCGCCCACAGCATCACCCTGATCGGGGTGCAGACCTCCGTCGCCGCGCACGTCCTGGCCGCCGACCCCGGCCGGCTGGACCGTACGGCCGTCGCCAAGGCCCTCGACGACATCTCCGAGACCTGCCGGACCGCGCGCGGCGAACTGCGCAGCACGCTGGAGGTGCTGCGCGACACCGAGCACGGCGGCGGCGACGGCCGGGGCCCGCTGCCCGGCCTGGACGGCGTACCCGATCTGGTGGCGGCGGCCCGTTCGGCGGGCACACGGGTGGAGGCGTCGTCCGTGGTGGCGGCCGACGGTGTGCCCACCGCCGTGGGCGCCGCCGCCTATCGCATCGTCCAGGAGGCGCTGACCAACGCGGTACGGCACGCGGGCCCCGGGGCGAGCGTCCGCGTGGCGCTGGACACGGACGGCTGGGCGCTGCGCGTCCGGGTCACCGACGACGGCATCGGGGACGCGGGCGGCCCGCCCGGCTTCGGTCTGGTGGGGATGCGGGAGCGGGCCCGCAGCGTGAGCGGAACCGTGGAGACCGGGACACGGGAGGAGGGCGGATTCGCGGTGCTGGCCGTCCTGCCCCTGCGCACAGCACTCCCGGACCAGCGCCCCGACCCCGACGGCGGATCGGTGCCGGATCAGCGCCCAGACCCCGACCCCGTCCGTGGATCGGTGCCGGACCGGCGTCCCGACCCCGACCCCGACCCCCACCGTCGGTCGGTGCCGGACCGGCGGCCGGTGCCTCTGTCCGTACGGGACGTCGGCGCCGTACGGGACGACCGTCACGCGTCCGGGACCGGTCCCGCGGTCGTGGCCGAGCCGGGAGAGGGCGGGCTCCGATGACCATCCGGGTGGTCCTCGCCGACGACCAGAACCTCGTACGGGCCGCGTTCGCCATGCTCGTGGAGTCGGCCCGGGACATGGAGGTCGTCGGACAGGCGGCCACCGGCCGGGAGGCCGTCGAGCTGGCCCGCGCCGCGCGCGCCGACCTGGTCGTCATGGACATCCGCATGCCCGACCTGGACGGCATCGAGGCCACCCGGCTCATCGCGGCCGACGAGAACCTCGCCAGCGTCAGGGTGCTCGTGCTCACCACGTACGACACCGACGAGCACATCGTGGAGGCGCTGCGCGCGGGCGCCTCCGGCTTCCTGGTGAAGGACACCCGGCCCGCCGAACTCCTCGACGCGATCCGCACCGTGGCCGCCGGGGACGCGCTGCTCTCGCCGGGCCCCACCGCCCGCCTGGTCGCCCGCTTCCTGCGCGCCCCCTCCGTCCCCGCGCTCGCGGCGGGCGGTCCCGAGGGGCTCTCCGAGCGCGAGCGCGAGGTGCTCACCCTCGTCGCACGCGGTCTCAACAACACCGAGATCGCGGCCGCGTTGGGACTGAGTCCGCTCACCGCGAAGACCCACGTCAGCCGCATCATGGGCAAACTGGGCGCCCGCGACCGGACCCAGCTCGTCATCGTGGCGTACGAGTCGGGCCTGGTGACCCCCGGAGACACGGGCCGGCCCTGACCGTCGGCGGCCGGGAGCCGGAGCCGGGGCCCGCCCCGGCGGCAGCGGCCGAAAGCGTGACCGGAACCGACTGACGTCTCATCAGCATGCCCTGAGAACACGGGTATTGCCGCTGCATCCTGGGCACATTGGGTTCACCGGGACATCCCACGTCCCACGTCGTTCCATGTCCGACGCAGCCGACGCAGTCCAGGGAGTGTCATGACCAGCATGAGCCGCATGGTCGCGTTCGCCGCCACCGCCGGACTTCTCACCGCGCTCGCCGCCACCGGCCACGCCGCCTCGGCCGCGCCCCGGGACGCCGGGGACTGCACCTCCTCCGTCCCGTACACCGCGGGCCAGGACGGCTACGACACCTACCGCATCCCGGCGACCGTCACGACCGGAGCAGGCACACTGCTCGCCTTCGCCGAGGGACGGCACAGCGGCGCGGGCGACACCGGGAACATCGACGTCGTCCTCAGGCGCTCCTTCGACGGCGGCTGTTCCTGGAGCCCGCTGCGGGTCGTCGCGTCCGGGGACGGCGACACCCGTGGCAACCCGGCGCCGGTGGTGGACCCGAAATCCGGCCGGATCGTCCTGCTCACCTCCTACAACAGCGGTGCGGTCACCGAGGCGCAGATCATGCGCGGCGAGGTCACGGCGGAGCAGAGCCGGCGCGTCTTCGTCCAGACGAGCCGTGACGACGGGCGCCACTTCACCGCCCCGCGGGACATCACGGACGAGGCCAAGCTGCCGGGCTGGCGCTGGTACGCCACCGGGCCCGGCCATGCGATCGCCCTGCGCCACGGACCGCACGCGGGACGCCTGGTCGTGCCCGCCAACCACTCCGCCGCCCCGCCCGCCGGGTCCACGGACACCGGCCAGGAGGCCAGGTACTACGGGGCGCACGCGCTCTACAGCGACGACGGCGGGCGCACCTGGCGGCTCGGCTTCGTCGACGACTCCTACGACGGGACCGACAACGCCAACGAGAGCTCGGTCGCCGAACTGCCCGACGGCAGGCTCTACTTCACCTCGCGTGATCAGAACGGCACGAGCACCGGCAACCGCCTCGACTCCTACTCCAGTGACGGCGCCGAGACCCTGGACCGCCCCTTCGCCGTCCAGCCCGACCTGAACGACGTCCCCGTCGTCCAGGGCAGTGTCCTCCAGCTCACCGGCCGCTTCGCCCCGCTCCTCTTCTCGGGCCCCTCCGTCCCCACCGTCCGGCAGTCCATGGCCGTCTGGCGCAGCGCGACCGCCGGCGCGGACTTCGACAAGGCGATCACCCTGTCCACACGGCGGGCCGCCTACTCGGACCTCGTCCAGCTCGGCGCCTCCCGGGTCGGCATCCTCTACGAGACCGGTGACGCGGGACCGTACGAGACCATCGAGTTCCGGCGGCTGCCGCTGAAGGGGCTGCTCGGGTGAGGGCGGGCTCCGGCTCAGAGCAGTCCCGCCGAGGCCAGGTACTTCCCGACGCGTTCGACCTCGCCCGGCGACAGCGGCACCTGGGGTTCCGCCGTCGCGGCGCAGTCGATGATGCCCCGCAGGGACAGCGCGGCCTTGAAGGCGCCGAGCGCGGAGGAACTGCCGCCCATCCGGGCCGGGTCACCGACGTCCACCAGGCCGAACAGCTCGCACAGCCGTTCCTGTTCGGCCCTTGCCCGCTGCCAGTCGCCCGCCGCGCACAGCTCGTACAGCCGTACGTAGCCCACCGGGTCCACGTTGGCCAGGCCGGGGACCACGCCGTCCGCGCCGAGGGCCAGCGCCGAGTCCACGACCACCTCGGAGCCGGTGAGCGCGGTGAAGCCCCCGGCGCCCGGGCGGGTACGGGCGCCGGTGACGACCGTACGGAAGGAGCCGAGGTCGCCGCTGGAGTCCTTCAGACCCGCCAGGACACCGTCGGCGGCGAGTTCGAGGACCAGTTCGGGGCTCAGCTTGGTGTGGACGGAGGCGGGGAGGTCGTACGCGAACAGGGGGAGCGAGGCGCGGGCGGCGACGAGGCGGAAGTGCCGGGCGATCTCCGCGGGATGGGTGCGGGTGTAGAAGGGGGCCGTGACGACGATCGCGTCCGCGCCCGCGGCACGGGCGGTGCGCGCGTGGTCCAGGACGCGGGGCGTGGTCATGTCGATGACGCCCGCCAGGACGGGGAGCTGACCGGCCACGTGCGCCACCGTCGTCTCCACCACCCGCTCGCGCTGCGCGTCGGTCAGATAGGCCACCTCGGACGTCGAGCCGAGGACGAACAGACCGTGCACCCCGGCGTTCACGAGGTGGTCGATGAGCCGGGTGAGCGACGGGACGTCCACCTCGCGGTCCGGTGTCAGGGGCGTGCAGACGGGCGGTACGACACCGGTCAGCGGGGCGGGGAAGGTCATGAGGGCTCCCGGATGTGCTGCTGGAACGGAACGTCGGCCAGGGCGGCGGACTCGGCCTGCGCGACGAGGGTGTGCGTCGACCGGCCCTCCTCCACTGGATGGTGGCACCGGAAGCGGTGGCCGGGTGCCGACGCGGCCGTGAACTCCGGCATCCGGGTCGCGCATTCCGTGTCCGCCTTCCAGCAGCGGGTGCGGAAGGGGCAGCCGCTCGGCGGGCGCGTCGCCGAGGGGACGGGTCCGGTCAGCGGGATCGGCTCGACGGGATCCAGCAGGCCGGGGGTCGCCGAGAACAGCGCCCGGGTGTACGGGTGACGCGAGCCGTCGGTGACCTCGCCCGCCGGGGACTCCTCGACGATCCGGCCGAGGTACATCGTGATCACCCGGTCGCTCATCCGGCGCACCGTCTGGATGTCGTGGGACACGAACACCAGGGCCAGGCCGAGGCGTTCCTTCAAGTCCAGCAGGAGATTGAGGATCTGCGCCCGGACCGACACGTCCAGCGCGCTCGTCGGCTCGTCGGCCACCACCAGACCGGGGTCCAGGGCCAGCGCGCGGGCGATCGCCACCCGCTGGCGCTGGCCGCCGGAGAGCTGCCCGGGCAGCGCGTCCGCGAGCGCCCGGGGCAGGCCGACCAGGGACATCAGCTCCCTCACCCGGTCGGCCCGTTCGGCCGCGCCGCCGCGCCGGTGCACATCCAGCGGGTCGCGCAGGATCCGGCGCACGGGCAGCCGGCGGTTCAGGGCCGTCGACGGGTCCTGGAAGATCATGCCCGTGCCTGCGCCGACCACCGTGCGCCGCTCGTCCGGCGCCAGGGACCACAGGTCACGGCCGCCGAACGTCACCGTGCCGGACGTCGGCCGCTGCACCCCCACCAGCACCTTCGCGAGCGTCGACTTCCCGCAGCCCGACTCGCCGACGACGCCGATCGTCTCGCCGGGCGCGACGGTCAGATCGGCGCCCGTCAGCGCGTACACCCGGTCGCGGGTGAACACACCGCCGCTGCGCGCCTTGTGGACGACATGCGTGTCGGTGAGCCGGACGAGCGCGTCCACCGGGGATGAACTCATGTCACGGCCTCGCTCTCCGTCGTCACCAGGTCGACGGCCGGGTGGTGGCAGGCCGCCGTGTGCGTGGGCGTGCCGAGGAGGTCGGGTGCCGTCGCCCGGCACACCTCGTCGGCCATCGGGCACCGGTCGGCGAACCGGCAGCCGGCCGGGAAGTCGGCGGGGGAGGGGACGACCCCCCTGATCTGCGTCATGCGCTCGGCCGCCGACTCCAGGGACAGGACGCTGCCCAGCAGCCCGCGCGTGTAGTGGTGGGCCGGGGACTCCACCAGGTCCGCCGTCACCCCCGTCTCGACGATCTGGCCGCCGTACATCACGACCACCCGGTCGGTCATCGCCGAGATCAGCGCCAGGTCGTGCGAGACGAGGACCAGGGCGAAGTCCAGCTCCGCCCGCAGCCGCAGCAGCAACTCCATGACCTGCGCCTGGACCGTCACGTCCAGGGCCGTCGTCGGTTCGTCCGCGACGATCAGCGCCGGCTCGCGGGACAGCGCCATCGCGATCAGTACCCGCTGGCGCTGGCCGCCGGAGAGCTCGTGGGGGTAACTGCGCAGGGTCCGCTCGGGATCGAGACCGACCAGGGCGAGGAGCTCGGCCGCCGTGCGCCTGCCGCCCCGCCGTATCACCTGCTTGAGCTGCGCGCTGATCGTCATCGCCGGGTTCAGGGACGACAGCGCGTCCTGGTAGACCATCGCCATCTCGTGGCCCAGCAACCGGCGCCGTACCCGCATCGGCTCGCCGACCAACTGCCGCTGCCGGAAACGGACCTGGCCGCGCACCCGGGCGCCCTTGGGCTCCAGGCCCATCACCGTCAGGGCCGTCAGCGACTTCCCGCAGCCGGACTCGCCCACGAGGCCCAGGACCTCGCCGGGGTACACCTCGAAGCTGATGCCGTCGACGATGTCCACACCGCTGTGCCGGTGGTCGAAGCCGATGGCCAGACGTTCGACGGCGAGAATGGGCTGCCCGTCCGTGACGGGCGGGCGGGCCCGCGCGCGCAGCCGGGCCGCGGCCCGCGCCAGACCGGGCAGTTCGACGACCGTGCCGCTGCCCGGCTCCGGGGCTTCCAGCCGGTCCTCGGCGGGCGGGACCGACACCTCCCGGGCGGCCGGCGCGGCCCACGCGTCGGAGACACCCTCGGAGAGGATGTTCAGCGACAGCACGGTGACCAGCATCAGCAGGCCGGGGAAGACGGTGGCCCACCAGCCGCCGGTCAGCACCATGTTCTTGCCGTCGGCGATGACACTGCCCCAGGACGGGTCCGGGGGCCGTACGCCCGCGCCGATGAAGGACAGCGAGGCCTCGAACACGATCGCCTCGGCGACCTGCACGGTGCAGAACACCAGGACCGGGGCCGCGCAGTTGACGGCCACGTGCCGGAGCACGATGTGCGGGGTACGGGCGCCGATCACCTGCTCGGCGGTGACGTAGTCCTCGCCGTACTGGTCGAGCACGTTCGCCCGCACGACCCGGGCCACGGGCGGGGTGAACAGGAACGCGATCGCGCAGATCAGCACGGTGATCCCGCCGCCGAAGACGGCGACGAGCACGGCCGCGAGCGCGATGCCGGGGAACGCCATCACCACGTCCAGGGCGCGCATCAGCGTCTCGTCGACCGCCTTGCGCGAGGTCGCGGCGAGCGCGCCGAGCAGCGCGCCCACGACCAGGGCGAGCGCGGTGGCGCCGAGCCCGATGGCCAGGGACCAGCGGGCCCCGTACATCAGCCGGCTGAGGATGTCCCGGCCGAGGCTGTCCTGCCCCATCCAGTGGTCCGCCGACGGATGTCCGGTGCCGTCCGTCTGCGGCTGCTGGTCGAGCGGGTCGTGCGGTGCGAGCAGCGGGGCGAACACCGCCGTCACGAGGACCACGGCCAGGAAGCCGAGCGCGATCCTCGACAGCGGCGGCAGTCTGCGCAGGCCGCGCAGCCGGATTCCGGGCCGGGCGAGGGCTCCCGCGAGTTCCTTCCGCGTGATCATCGGGTCGCTTCCCTCAGTCGTGGGTTGACCAGCAGATACAGGATGTCGATGACGAGGTTCACGACCACGAAGCCGATGGCCGTGGTCAGCGCCACGCCCTGCACGACCGCCGGGTCCCCGTTCTGCACGGCGTCGATCATCAGCTTGCCCATGCCGGGCAGCGAGAAGATCGTCTCGATGACGACCGCCCCGCCCAGCAGATAGCCGACCCGCAGCCCCAGCACGGTGAGCGGGTTCATCAGGGCGTTGCGCAGGACGTTGCGGCCGACGACCACCCGGGGCGGCAGCCCGCTGCCGATCGCGGTGCGTACGTAGTCCTTGTCGAGCTCCTCGACCACGGACGTCCGGACGATCCGGGTGAGCTGGGCGGCGACCGGCAGGGAGAGCGCGAGTGCCGGGAGCGCCATGGTCTTCAGCCAGCCGGTCAGCGAGTCGGCCGGGTTGATGTAGCCGCCGGTCGGGAACCAGCCCTGGTCGACGGCGAGGTACTGGATCATCAGCAGCGCCAGCCAGAACCCCGGTGCGGCGACCCCGGTCAGGGAGACCACCCGGATGATCTGGTCGGGCAGCCGGTCGCGGTGGATCGCGGCCGTCACCCCGCCGAGAAGCGCCAGCACCACCGCGATGCCGAGCCCCAGGAAGGTGAGCTGGAGGGTGAGCGGCAGCGCGGTGGTGACCTGTTCGACGACCGGCGCCCTGGTCAGCGCGCTGGTGCCCAGGTCGCCGTGCAGCAGGTCCCCCACGAAGTGGACGTACCGCACCGGCAGCGGATCGAGCAGCCCGTTCCGCTCTCGGAAGTCGTGCAGTTGCTGAGGGGTCGGATTGGCGCCCTGGAAGAACGCGGACGCCGGGTCGACGTCCGAGAACCGCATCACCAGGAACACGAACAGGACGATCCCGAGCATCAGCGGTACGAGCAGCGCGACGCGGCGCAGCAGGATCCTGACGATGGCGACCACGTACGAACTCCCCTGTCGCCTAGACCCACTTGGCTTGCAGCAGGTTGATGCCCGGATAGGGCTGCGGCCTTATCCCCGCGAGCCGGCGCGGATTCCACGCCGTCATCAGCTCGTTGTGCACGACCGGGTAGAGCACGGCCTGCTCGGCGACGACGTCGATGTAGTCCTGGATCATCGTCTTCTTCTTGTCGGCGTCCGGCTCCTGGGTGGCCCGGTCCATGTCCTTGAAGAGCTGCCTCGCGACCGGGTCGCCGGCCCAGCGGGCGTAGCCCATCCAGAGGTTCTGGGGGCCGTAGTTGTAGTGCATGATCAGGTCGGCGTCGAGGCCGAACTGGTTGGGGTTCGAGGCGGCGGCGACGACCTGGTAGTCCTGCTTCTGGTCCATCTTGGTGAACACGGCCGTGGTCTCCTGCGGGGACAGCGTCGTCTCCACGCCGATCGCGTCCCAGGACGCCTTGATGGTGGGCAGGCAGTCGACGATCCAGCTCACGTTCACCGACAGGATCTCGATCTTCAACCCCTTGACCCCGGCCGCCTTCAGGAGCTTCTTCGCCTTCTCCGGGTCGTAGGAGTAGACGGTCTTCGCGGGCCGGTAGGAGGGGTTGGCCTCGTTCAGGAAGGAACTCGACGGCTTCCCGTGCCCCTTGAGCGCGACCTCGACCATCTTGCCGGTGTCGATGGCGTAGCGCAGCGCCTGGCGGACGCGGACGTCGTCGAACGGCTTGTGCTTGGTGTTGAACATCAGGAACAGGTTGTTCATGCCGGCGCCGCCCTGGACGGTCATGCCGCCCTTGCGGAGCTGCGCGATGTTGGCGTACGGGATGTTGTCGGCGATCTGGGCCCCCGCGCTCGCCCCGGAGATCTTCGCGACGCGGGGCGCGGCGTCCACTATGGTCAGCCAGTTCATCTTCTTGAAGGCGGCCCTGCGCGGCCCGTTGTAGGCAGCGAACGCCTCGAACGTCGTGTTGGACTTCGGATGGTGCGCGGTCTGCCGGTAGGGGCCCGAACCGATCGCCTTGCCCTTGATCGCGTCGTCCCAGGCGCCCGGCAGGGAGAAGACGTGCTGGGGCATGATCTTCGCCAGGGTGAGCCGGGAGATCCCCTCGGGGAACGGGAACTTGAGGACCAGCTCGACGTTCCGCGCGTCGATCTTGCGCACTTCCTTCAGCCAGGGGGCGAAGAAGCCCTTGGCGAGCGTCTGGGTCTTCGGATCGAGTATCCGGTCGAAGACGAAGACCACGTCGTCGGCGGTCACCGGCTTCCCGTCGTGGAAGGTGGCACCGGCGCGCAGGGTGAACTTCCAGGAGGTGCCGGTGAGGTCGGCGGGCACCTGGGTGGCGAGCGCGGCGTAGGGCTCGCGGGAGATCGGGTCGGTGTCGAGCAGGCCCTCGTAGACATGGTTGTTGGCGGCCATGCAGAAGGCGGACGCGGTCTGTGTCGGATCCCAGCTTCCGTCGTTCCCGTAGCCGACCACGGCCGTGAGCGTGGCGTTCTGTCCGCTGCCCGAACCGCCGGTGTCGTTCGTCGACTCGGGCCCGGACGAGCAGGCGCCGAGCGTCGAGGAGAGGGCGGCGGCCGCGCCCAGGGCCCCGGTGTACTTCAGGAACGACCGGCGGTGCGGCGCCGGAGTGGGGTTCACGTCGCGCACGGTTCCTCCAGCAAGGAGTGGTCCAGTTGAGCGGTCCGGTGAGGCGGTGGAGCGGTCGGTGCGGCCGGCCCGGGACACAGGAGATACGACGTCCTACGTCATGGGGGGCAGCGCGACCATAGGAAAGGGCGCGGAGGGGGTCAAGGGCCCGCACACGAATGGCGTATCTTCCACAGGCACGACCAATGGCGGTAGGAAACAGGGGCAGTTGGCCGAACTTGGCGTTTAATCAGCCCGGAGGTGGGACGTCCGATGTCCAGCGAGCGTACGATGCGGCGCATGCCTGAGGAGACCGGGAACCGGCGCCGGCCCGAGCGCCGGGTGAGCAGCCAGATCCAGCGCGAGGTCATGCAACTGATCCTCGACCAGGGGCTTCCGGCCGGTGCGCCGCTGCCCACCGAGACCGAGTTGATGAGTGATCTGGGCGTGAGCCGCAACTCGGTCCGCGAGGCGCTCAAGGCACTTCAGGCGCTCGACATAGTCGAGATCCGGCACGGCTACGGCACCTATGTGGGTGAGGCGTCCATGACGCCGTTCGTCGACGGACTGACCTTCCGCACACTCGCCCGTCCGGACGATCCGACCGCGGCGCTGGCCGAGATCCTCCAGGTCCGCGAGGTGCTGGAGGAGGGGCTGATAAGCCGGGTGGCCCAGGTGCTGACCGAGGAGGAACTGGACCGGCTCGAAGCCGTCGTCACCGAGATGGAGACGGCGGGCGACGACGGCCGCCCCTTCCCCGAACTCGACAGCGAGTTCCACGAGTTGCTGTACGCCTCGCTCGGCAACCCGCTCGTTCCCCAGTTGCTCGGCGCGTTCTGGACCGTCTTCCGGCGGGTCGCCGCGGTACGCGGCTGGAGCGACGACATCGCCCCGGAGGTCACGGCCCGCCGCCACCGCGACATCCTCAGCGCCCTGCGGGTACGGGACGTCGAGGGCGCCCAGCGCGCGATGGCCGACCACTTCCGGGGCATCGAGGCCCGCGCCGCCCAGGGCTCCCGCGGCGTGAGCTGAAGCGGGCCGACACTCCGGGCCCGCTCTGCCCGGGTCCCGTCGGCCCCGGTACCGACCGGCCCGCCTCGGGTTCCGCACCCCCGGCGCGCCCTAGGCTGGTCCCGTGCCCGACATCCGACCCGACTCCTCGACCGGCTCCCCCGTCGGCAGCGGTCTCTGGGACGCGGACGGCGCGGGGGTGCTGTCCCTGCCCTCCGGCCGGCTGATCCGGGGCCGTGCGCTGCGCCGACCGCTGCCGGCCGACGGCGGTCCCGTACCGACGTACGCCGTGTACCTGCTCGGCGGACAGCCGCCCCCGGTCCCCTGGGAGGCCCACCGGCTGCGCTGGCCCGACTTCCGGCTGCCCGCCGACCGGGCGGAGGCCCGCGCGGTGCTCACGGAGGCCTGGCGGCGGGCCGCGGGCGAGCGCGTCGAGATCGCCTGCCACGGCGGCCGTGGCCGCACCGGCACGGCCCTGGCCTGCGTCGCCGTCCTCGACGGCGTACCGTCCCGGGAGGCCGTGGCGTACGTACGCCGGCACTACGACCGGCACGCCGTGGAGACACCATGGCAGCGCGCGTACGTACGCCGCTTCGGCACCCGGGACTGATACCCGCCCGGCCTCCGCGAGGACGTGGTCCTGGTGTGCGGTGGTGGGCTCGTGGTGCGGGTGGGCGTCACGCCCCGCCGGTACTTCCCGCCCGGGCCGTGAACGGCCCGCCGAGGAAGGCGGTCCAGGCGTCCGCGCCGATCAGCAGCACGGGTCCGTCCGGCAGCTTGCTGTCCCGGACGGGGACGAGCCCGGTGACTCCGTCGGCGACTTCGAGGCAACTGCCGCCGTTGTCGTCGCTGTAGGTGCTTTTGCGCCACTGAATGAGGCTCAGGTCGTACTCGCGCATCGTCTGTGGTCCTCCGACGCCGATTCGATCAGAGACAGGGACGCGTCCGGCGGCAGCGCGACGGCCCTGAGCAGATCGTATGCGTCCTGCACCCGCTGAACCAGGGCTGGTTCGTCCAGCAGGTTGCCCGAATACACCGCCTCTGTATAGGCGGTCGGCGGGGCGTCGGCGAACTCCATGAGCTGGACCATCCGTCCTATGAGCGGATACGCCCCGACCGAGTACGGCAGCACCTGCACGAGGACCCGCCGCCCTTGTGCAAGTCCGATGACGTGGTCCAGTTGCTCCGCCATCGTCGCGGGCCCGCCGACCGGGATGCGCAGCACCTGCTCGTGCAGGATCACCCAGTAGACGGGCGCCTTCGTTCCGTCCAGGATGCGTGCCCTTTCGCGGCGGGCGCTCACCTTCTCCTCGACGTACTCGTCGCTGGAGAACGGGTTCCCCGCCACCATGACGGCCCGCGCATACCCCGCCGTCTGCAAAAGACCCGGTACCAGCGCGGGCGCGAACTCCGCGATCTTCGTTGCCGTCCGCTCCAGTTCGACCACCGCCGCGAAATACCCCGCGTAGCGCTTGTCGTCGATGAGCTTGTGCCACATCCGCTCGAAGAAGCCGTCGCCGCCCAGCAGCGTGTCGATGCGCTGGGCCACGTCCAACTGGGGCCTGCGGACGGCCTGTTCGAACAACCCGATATAGCCACCGGAGACGAAGACCCGAGCCCCCAGTTCCACTTGCGTGAAACCTGCGTCCTCCCTGCGTCGTTTCAGTTCTGAACCGAAAAACTCCCAGGCGGCCTGCCGCGAACCGTTGGCCATGGGCCAACCCCCTTGCACTGCACCGCGCTTGCAGCGGACGGAACCCCGCCGATTCTAGATGCGGAGCGTCACGATCCCGACGCGAAGCGTGAAATCGACAAGGGCCGGTGGGCCGGGTGAAGGAAGAGCACGCACGAGGACAAGCGCCGACGCACGGACGACAGCACGGACGAACGCACGGACAGACCCACGTACACACGCCGCCCGACGGGCGGCGGGACTCGGCGCACCGCGTCGAAGAGGCGGAGGAAACTGTGCAGGACTTACGGACGGTGCTCGCAGGGGCCGAGGTCGTGGCCCGGCTCGCGGCGGCCCCGCGATGAAGGCGGCTCCGCCGCCGACCGGCTCCTGCGCCGTCGACACCCGCACGGGGAGGGTCGGCGTGGTCATGGGGTACGAGGGGCCGTACGTACAGCTCAGACCGCTCGGCGGCGGCAGGGAGTGGGACTGCCTTCCGGAGGCCGTCCGGGAGGCGACCCCGACGGAGAGGATCGGCGCGGCTACCGCGTACGCCAACGCCCGCAGCCGCGGCGAGGTGCCGTGACGAGGGTCCCAGGGGCAATGCGGCCCGACCGGGCCGGGTGGCGTGTGCCGTAGGCGAGAATGGGCCGCATGAGTCTGTTCCGCGACGACGGCATCGTGCTGCGCACCCAGAAGCTGGGTGAGGCGGACCGGATCATCACGCTGCTCACACGCGGTCACGGCCGAGTACGGGCGGTGGCGCGCGGTGTCCGGCGGACCAAGTCGAAGTTCGGGGCGCGCCTCGAACCCTTCTCCCACGTGGACGTGCAGTTCTTCGCGCGGGGCAGTGAACTCATCGGCCGCGGGCTGCCCTTGTGCACACAGAGCGAGACGATCGCTCCGTACGGTGGCGGGATCGTCACCGACTACCCGCGCTACACCGCGGGGACCGCGATGCTGGAGACCGCCGAGCGGTTCACCGATCACGAGGGGGAGCCCGCGGTGCAGCAGTATCTGCTGCTCGTCGGCGGGCTCCGCACCCTCGCCCGGGGCGAGCACGAACCGCACCTCGTCCTCGACGCCTTCCTGCTGCGCTCCCTCGCGGTCAACGGCTACGCGCCCAGCTTCAGCGACTGTGCCAAATGCGGCATGCCGGGACCGAACCGCTTCTTCTCGGTCGCGGCGGGAGGAACCGTCTGCGTCGACTGCCGGGTGCCCGGCAGCGTCGTACCCTCGCCTCAGGCCCTCGAACTCCTCGGCGCGCTGCTCACGGGAGACTGGGAGACCGCGGACGCGTGCGAGCCGCGGCACGTCCGGGAGGGCAGCGGGCTGGTGTCGGCCTATCTCCACTGGCATCTGGAGCGCGGACTGCGCTCCTTGCGGTACGTGGAGAAGTAGGCGCCACCCGGGCGGTCCGGGGCGGCACAGGCGCACGAGCGCGGCAGAGAACAGCACGCAGAACGAGACGGGCGCCCGGCGCACGCGAGCAAGAAGGAGACGAGAAGCACATGGTCGTACGCGGGATCCTGGGCGGCCGGCGCCGCGAGTACAAGGCACCGGAGCCGCACCCCTCCGGTGCCCGCGCGCCCAAACTCCCCGGTGAGCTCATCCCGAACCATGTGGCGATCGTCATGGACGGGAACGGCCGCTGGGCCAAGGAGCGCGGGCTGCCGCGCACCGAGGGTCACAAGGTCGGTGCCGAGCGCGTCCTCGACGTCCTCCAGGGCGCGGTCGAGGTCGGCGTCGGCAGCATCTCCCTGTACGCCTTCTCCACCGAGAACTGGAAGCGCTCGCCCGACGAGGTGCGCTTCCTGATGAACTTCAACCGCGACTTCATCCGCAAGACCCGCGACACCCTCGACGGCCTCGGCATCCGGGTGCGCTGGGTGGGCCGGATGCCCAAGCTGTGGAAGTCGGTCGCCAAGGAGCTCCAGATCGCCCAGGAGCAGACCAAGGACAACGACGCGCTCACGCTGTACTTCTGCATGAACTACGGAGGCCGCGCCGAGATCGCCGACGCGGCGCAGGCGCTGGCCGAGGACGTGAAGGCCGGCCGCCTCGACCCGTCCAAGGTCACCGAGAAGACGCTGCAGAAGTACATGTACTTCCCGGACATGCCGGACGTGGACCTGTTCCTGCGTCCGAGCGGCGAGCAGCGCACCTCCAACTACCTGCTCTGGCAGAGCGCCTACGCCGAGATGGTCTTCCAGGACGTGCTGTGGCCCGACTTCGACCGGCGTGACCTGTGGCGGGCCTGCGTCGAGTACGCGCAGCGCGACCGCCGCTTCGGCGGCGCCGTCCCGAACGAGCAACTGCTCGCGATGGAGCAGGCCATGCGGGGCGACGGCTCTTAACCCCCGCCGCCCGCAGGGTTGTTCGAATCCGGCGTTACGATCACGGCTCATCACCACCGAACTGGGGAGGGGCCGTGGTCGAGGACCAGGGCGCTGCGCAGCAGCAGGAGTCGCCGGAACAGACTCAGAGGGCCGGGGCGGACGTCGTCGAGCTGGAGTACCGGCCGGTCGTCGCGGACTTCACGTCGGCGCTGAAGGCGCGCCGAGCTATCAGCAAGGCTGGCCGAAGGCAGTACGCGGTGCTGGGCGGCGTGGTCGTCGTGGCCGCTCTGCAAGGACAGCGGGCGCTGAACGGTCATGGAGAGTCGCTGATTCTGACGATCTGGCTCGTCGTCTGCATGCCGCTCATCCTGCTGTCGCCCTGGCTCATGGCCCGCCAGTTCCAGCGGCTCGGGGAGCGGCAGGGCACCTTCCGCGTGACCGTCACCGACGCCGGGGTGACCGTGGCCACGGACAACTCCACCACGGAACTCAACTGGGTCGCGCAGCCCCGCTACCGGGAGACGAAGGACGTCTTCGCCATGTTCAGCCCCGACAAGAAGGCCACCAGCTTCACCTCGCTGCCCAAGCGGGCCGTGCGCGCCCCCGAGGACGTGGACCGGCTGCGGGCGATCCTCGACCGCCACCTGACCCGCGTCTGAGCGTCCGGGGCCCGGAAGGGGCTCAGCCCTTCGCCGCCGCGCACTCCGCGCACGTACCGAAGATCTCCACCGTGTGCGCCACGTTCACGTAGCCGTGCTCCGCGGCGATGGCCTCCGCCCACTTCTCGACCGCCGGGCCCTCCACCTCCACGGCCTTGCCGCAGACGCGGCAGACGAGGTGGTGGTGGTGCTCGCCGGTGGAGCAGCGCCGGTAGACGGACTCGCCCTCCGAGGTGCGCAGGACGTCGACCTCGCCGGCGTCGGCGAGGGACTGGAGCGTGCGGTAGACGGTGGTGAGCCCGACCGAGTCGCCCTTGTGCTTGAGCATGTCGTGGAGCTCCTGCGCGCTGCGGAACTCGGTCACCTCGTCGAGCGCCGCCGCCACGGCGGCACGCTGCCGGGTGGAACGGCCCCGGACGGGCGATCCAGCGGTTGTCACCGTTGCCTCCTCGCGTCTGCGCTTGCCCGGCCATTGTGCCAGCCCGGGCAGTGCCCGGTCAGACGCCGACCGTGCTCTCCGGTCCGCGGGTGGCCGGAATCGCGCACTCCGCGGGATCCCCGGCGGCCTGCGCCGCGGCCACGGCCCGGGCCCGGCGCCGTGCCAGTGGTGTCGCGAGCGCCGTCAGGGCGATGAACGCGCCGATCGTCAGCAGCACGATCGTGGAGCCGGGCGGCACATCCTGGTAGAACGACGTCACCGTGCCGCCGATCGTCACGCTCACCCCGATCGCCACCGCGACGGCGAACGTCGCCGCGAAGCTCCGGGTGAGCTGCTGGGCCGCCGCCACCGGCACCACCATCAGCGCGCTCACCAGCAGCAGGCCGACCACGCGCATCGCGACGGTCACCGTGACGGCCGCCGTGACGGCCGTCAGCAGGTTCAGGGCCCGCACCGGCAGACCGGTCACCCGCGCGAACTCCTCGTCCTGGCTGACCGCGAACAACTGCCGGCGCAGCCCGAGCGTGACCACCAGGACGAAGGCGGCCAGCAGGAAGATCGCCGTCACGTCGGACGCGCTCACCGTCGACAGCGAGCCGAAGAGGTACGAGGTCAGGTTGGCGGTCGAGCCGCCCGCGAGGCTGGTGAACATCACGCCGCCCGCCATGCCCCCGTAGAAGAGCATGGCCAGCGCGATGTCCCCGCGCGTCTTTCCGTACCAGCGGATCAGCTCCATGAGCACGGCGCCCAGCACGGACACGGCCGTCGCCATCCACACCGGTGACGTGTTGAGCAGGAAGCCGAGGCCGACGCCCGTCATCGCCACATGGCCGATGCCGTCGCCCATCAGGGCCTGACGGCGCTGGACGAGGTAGATGCCGACGGCGGGCGCGATGACGCCCACCAGGACGGCGGCGAGCAGCGCCCGCTGCATGAAGGCGTAGTCGAGGATGTCCATCAGCTGAGCAGTCCCGTCCGGAGGGGTTCGGCGTCGTGGGCCGCGTGCGGGTGTACGTGGTCGTGGCCGGGCAGGGCGTGCTGGCCGACCGCTCTCGGCGGCGGGCCGTCGTGCAGGACGCAGCCGTCCCGCAGCACGACCGCGCGGTCGATCAGCGGCTCCAGGGGGCCCAGCTCGTGCAGGACGAGCAGCACGGACGTGCCCTGGGCGACCTGGTCGCGCAGGGTGTCGGCCAGCACCTCCTGGCTGGCGAGGTCCACGCCCGCCATCGGCTCGTCCATGATCAGCAGTTCGGGTTCGGAGGCCAGCGCGCGGGCGATGAGGACCCGCTGGTGCTGTCCGCCCGACAGGGCGTTCACGGAGTCCTTGGCGCGGTCCGCCATCCCGACGAGCTCCAGGGCCCGTCGTACGGCCGCGTGATCGGCCTTGCGCAGGATGCCGAGGCGGGTGCGGGACAGCCGGCCCGAGGCGACGATCTCGGTGACCGTCGCCGGCACGCCGCCCGCGGCCGTGGTCCGCTGCGGGACGTAGCCCACCCGGTGCCAGTCGCGGAAGCGGCGGCGCGGAACGCCGAAGATCTCGATCTCACCGGCGCTGACGGCGACCTGGCCGATGACGCTGCGCACGGCGGTCGACTTGCCGGAGCCGTTCGCGCCCAGCAGGGCGACGACCTCTCCGCGGCGCACGGTCAGGTCCATGCCGCGCAGGACCGGGCGCGAACCCAGCTCCGCGCGGACACCGCGCAGGGATACGACGGACTCGTTCACGGCGTCCTCCACAGTGATCACTTCGTTCCCAGAGCCGTCTGGAGTGCCTTCAGGTTCGACCGCATGACCTGCATGTAGTCGCTGCCCTTGGACTTGTCGGTGATGCCTTCGAGGGGGTCGAGGACATCCGTCCGCAGCCCCACGTCCCGGGCGATCGTGCCGGCGGTCCGGTCGCTGACGAGCGTCTCGTAGAACACCGTCGTGACGCCGTCGGCCTTCGCCAGGTTCTCCAGGGCCTTCACCCGGTTCGCGCTGGGCTCCGACTCGGGGTCGAGGCCGTTGACGGCCTCCTCGGTGAGCCCGTAGCGCTCGGCGAGGTAGCCGAACGCGGCGTGGGTGGTGATGAAGGTCTTGGTCTTCGTGTTCGCGAGCCCGTCGCGGAAGTCCTCGTCCAGTGCGGTGAACTTCTTCCGCAGCGCGGCCATGTTCTTGTCGTAGTCCGCGGCGTGCTTCGGATCGGCCTTCTTCAGCGCGGCCGACACGCCCTCGGCCACCTGGCCGAAGCGCACGGGGTCGAGCCAGACGTGCGGGTCGGCGGCTCCGGAGTCCTCGCCCTCGCTGTGGTCGTGCGCGGCGGCGTGCCCGCCGACCTCGTTGCCGTGCTTCTCCAGCGTGGTCAGCGAGGCGGCGTCGACCTTGGTCCTCACGCCGGACTGGGCGACCGCGTCGTCGACGGCCGGCTGGAGGTTCTTGAGGTAGAACACCGCGTCGGCCTCCTGGAGCCGCGCGGTCTCGCGGGCGCTGATCTCCAGGTCGTGCGGTTCCTGACCGGGCCGGGTCAGATTCGTGACGCTCACGTGCGAGCCGCCGATCTCCTCGGCGAGGTACTGGAGCGGGTAGAACGACGCGACCACGTCGAGTCTGCCGTCGTTCCGGGCGTCGGCCGCCGCGGATCCCGAGCAGGCCGTGAGGGCGCCGAGGCCGAGGGCGATGGCCGCCGCGGCGGCGGACCCCGATATGAGGCGTCGTCGTACGTTCATGACAGTCATTTTCAACAAATCTGGAAACGATTGTCAACAAGCCCTCGTGAGGGTGCCCGCGCGCGCTCCGGCAACGGGTATCAAGTGGATCCAACCGGCAGGAAGCGGCCTACCGCGGGAACCGATTTGATGCGGGGGTGGGCGACGCCGGTAACCTGAAGCATTCGCTGCCGTCCGTTCGTAATGAAGAGAGCACCGTGGCCGCCGACAAGATCGATTCCATCGTCAGCCTGAGCAAGCGCCGTGGCTTCGTTTTCCCCTGTAGTGAGATCTACGGCGGACAGCGTGCCGCTTGGGACTACGGCCCGCTCGGCGTCGAACTCAAGGAGAACCTGAAGCGCCAGTGGTGGCGCTACATGGTCACGTCGCGCGAGGACGTGGTCGGTCTCGACTCGTCCGTGATCCTGGCCCCCGAGGTGTGGGTCGCCTCCGGTCACGTCGCCACCTTCACGGACCCGCTGACCGAGTGCACCTCGTGCCACAAGCGCTTCCGCGCCGACCACCTGGAGGAGCACTACGAGGCCAAGCACGGCCGCCTCCCGGAGAACGGCCTCGCCGACCTCAACTGCCCCAACTGCGGCAACAAGGGCACGTTCACCGAGCCCAAGCAGTTCTCGGGCCTGCTCTCCACCCACCTCGGCCCGACCCAGGACAGCGGCTCCGTCGCCTACCTGCGTCCCGAGACCGCCCAGGGCATCTTCACCAACTTCGCCCAGGTGCAGACCACCTCGCGCAAGAAGCCCCCGTTCGGCATCGCGCAGATGGGCAAGTCCTTCCGCAACGAGATCACGCCCGGCAACTTCATCTTCCGCACGCGCGAGTTCGAGCAGATGGAGATGGAGTTCTTCGTCAAGCCGGGCGAGGACGAGCAGTGGCAGGAGTACTGGATGGAGCAGCGCTGGAACTGGTACACCGGTCTCGGCCTGCGCGAGGAGAACATGCGGTGGTACGACCACCCGAAGGAGAAGCTCTCCCACTACTCCAAGCGCACCGCCGACATCGAGTACCGCTTCCAGTTCGGCGGCAACGAGTGGGGTGAGCTGGAGGGCGTCGCCAACCGCACCGACTACGACCTCGGCGCGCACTCCAAGGCCTCCGGCCAGGACCTCTCCTACTTCGACCAGGAGGCCCAGGAGCGCTGGACCCCCTACGTCATCGAGCCCGCCGCCGGTGTCGGCCGCGCCATGCTCGCCTTCCTGCTCGACGCCTACGTCGAGGACGAGGCCCCCAACGCCAAGGGCAAGCTGGAGAAGCGCACGGTGCTGCGCCTCGACCACCGTCTCGCCCCGGTGAAGGTCGCGGTCCTGCCGCTGTCCCGCAACGCGGACCTGTCCCCGAAGGCCAAGGGTCTCGCCGCGGCGCTGCGCCAGCACTGGAACATCGAGTTCGACGACGCCGGCGCCATCGGCCGCCGCTACCGTCGTCAGGACGAGATCGGCACGCCGTTCTGCGTCACCGTCGACTTCGACACCCTCGACGACAACGCCGTCACGGTGCGCGAGCGCGACTCGATGAAGCAGGAGCGTGTCTCGCTCGACCAGATCGAGGGCTACCTGGCCGCCCGTCTCGTCGGCTGCTGACCCACGCGCTGCGCGAAGCCCCCGTTTCCCGGGCAGGGAAGCGGGGGCTTCGCGGTGTCCCGGACCATGGGGTGTCCGGGCGTCCTCATCCGGGCCGTTCCTCGCCCCGGTGTCCTCGGGTCTGGTGTGCTCCGCCCGGCGTGCTCCGGACCGGCGCGCTCAGCCCCGGCGCGCTCAGCGGCCCTGGAGCGCCTTCACGTTGTCGCCGAAGGTCCAGTTCTTCGAGCCGTCCCAGTTGACCGACCACGTCATCAGGCCCTTGAGGGAGGTGCCGTAGTGGCGCCAGGCCTGGGAGACGAGGCCCGGTGCCATGTAGCCGCCGCCCGCCCCGGCCTGGGCCGGCAGCCCCGGGACCTGCTTGTCGTAGGGGACCTTGATGGTGGTCCCCTGCACTACGAGCCCCTTGTCGAGACAGTCGGTCTGGGCGGTGAAGCCCTGTACGGTGCCCGCGGAGTAGGAGTCACCGGAGCAGCCGTACATGCTGCCGTTGTAGTACTGCATGTTCAGCCACCACAGCCGCCCGTTGTCCGCGTACTTCTTCACGACGGGCAGGTAGGCGCCCCAGATCGAGCCGTACGCGACGCTGCCGCCCGTGACGTAGGCGGTCTCCGGCGCCATCGTCAGCCCGAAGTTCGACGGCATCCGGGACAGCACCCCGTCGATGATCCGGATCAGGTTGGCCTGCGACGCGGAGAGCCGGCCGATGCTGCCGCTGCCGACGAGTCCGGTCTCGATGTCGATGTCGATGCCGTCGAAGTTGTACTTCTTCAGGATCGGCACGATCGTCGCGACGAAACGGTCGGCGACCGCGGACGAACTCAGGTCGATGCCGGCGGCCGCCCCGCCGATGGACAGCAGGATCGTCTGCCCCGACGCCTTGGCCGCGCACATCTCGGCGGGCGTGGCGACCTTCACGCCCGTGTCCATCCCGTCCTCCCACAGCGCGGTGCCGTCCGAGCGGATGACGGGGAACGCCGCGTCGATGACGTTGTAGCCGTGCGCGGCGATGCGGGAGTCGGTGATCGGTGTCCACCCGAAGGGCGGGTGCACACCGTTGGCCGCGCCGTCCCAGTTCTCCCAGTAGCCCTGGAGAACCTTTCCGGCGGGACGGGACTTCACGGCGCAGGTGTCCGCGGCGAAGGCGCCGGGCGCACCCGCGCCGTACAACGGGACGAGAACGGCCGCGGCCAGTGCCACGACGAGCAGACGCAGTCTCCGGCGCATCATGCGAGGCCTCCCGGTGGGGGTGCGGTGAGGTGTCGTAGGCATGACAGTCGCGCGGTCCAGACCTTTCGTCAATAGGTCTGGACCAAAGTGGCCGGAGGGTCGCCCTCGGTGTCGCGGTTCAGGCCGCGGTTCAGGCCTCTTTCGGGTCGACCGTCGCCTGGTGTTCCTCGGCCAGATGTTCCTCCGCCTTCAGCCAGGGGAGGAACTGGGTGTTTTTGCGCCAGCCGCACGTCTCGCATCGGATGGTGCGCTGGACGCCCGCCCGTTGCACGTGGACGGTGTGTTCGCGGCCGTGCTGGTCCCAGCGGCTCACTTTGCTCGCGTTGATCTGAAGCATGACACCTCCTGGTTCTCCCGCTTCGTCTGCGCAGCAAGGAGTGTGCAGCATGGTGAAGATCAACGGGGGTTCTTCGGAGGTGACTTCGGTGAGTCCGGGTGCGATCGCGCCCGCGGTCACGACGGGGCGAGGTGCCCCTCGGCGGCCTCGACGGCGGCCGTGGTGACATTGACCTGGTGCTCTATCTGCCGCTCCACCGGTACCCAGGTCGCCGCGAAGCTCGCCGAGTAGGCGGCGCACCAGCGTGCCACGAGGGCTTCCAGCTCGGTGCGTTGGGCCACGGTCCCCGGCGCGGGCGCGTACTCCTCGAGGAGGCGCAGCAGCATGGCGGCGGCCCGGAGCGGGGTGCGCCGGGCGAAGCCCTCGATGCTGGCCGTGCGGGCGCGGGAGAGTCCGGGGAGCGGGGTGAACGACGGGTGCGCGGGGTCCCAGCTGTCGGCCAGCGGGCCGCACACACGCAGCGTTTCGGCCACGGCCCGGCGCATGCTGAAGGCCGGATCGGGACTGGGGGCCGGGAGATGGGGACGGGCCCGTTCGTAGTGGCCGCGCACGGTGTGGGCGTAGTCCCGCAGCCGGTCCGCCCAGTGCCGCAGCCGTTGTTCCGGGGCGGGATGGGGTGCGAGGTCGGCGAATGAGGCGGCGGCCCAGACCGGTACCTCGAGCACCGCGGTGACACCGCCGTGGGCGTGCGGGGCGAGCCAGGTGGAGCGGTGGGCGTTCTCCGGGAAGGCGGTGGGGCGTTCGGGCGCTCCGGGCGGCGGCAGGACGAAGACGCCGGGCGCGCTGGTGGGCCAGTGCAGGGCGTCCAGTGGAGCCCTCTCGACCGGGATGCCGAGCCGTTCGGCGGAGGCGGCTAGGGTCTGGTCGAGGCCGGGGACGTCCCGGGTGAGCTGGGCGAAGGTGCCGCCGATGTCCGTGCTGTGCAGGGAGATCTGGATGTAGGGCCGCAGCCTGCGGATGACGTCGAGCAGGGCGCGGCTCTCCGGCAGGGACCGGGGGCGGGGAAGCGCGGGTGCCCATTCGGGCTGTTCGTCGGCGGTCGGGCGGAAGAAGGACCGGTAGTGGCCGAACAGGGTGTCGGCCCGGTGTCCGCCTTCGTTGAGGCGCGCTCCGTCCGGGTCGAGACACAGCACCAAGTGCCATACGGTGCCGGGCCGTTCGCCGCCCAGCGCGCGGTGGGCCAGCGCCAGGAGGGTGCCCCCGCCGACGTACTCGTTGGGGTGTGCGCCCGCGACCACGAGGGCGTGCCGTGGCCCCTTTCCGACGCTCAGCATCCGCAGGGGGAGGCCGTGCCGGGAGTGGCCGATGGTGCTCAGCCGGCACAGGCCGGGATGCCGGGCGGTCAGGGCCTCGGCGGTGCGGGTGACGTCGGCGGGCGTGGGATAGCTCAGTGTCCGGAATTGCTGTCGTCCTGGGCCTTCCTCCGGTCCGGTCTCCGGTCCGGCGCGCTGATCTTGATCTCGGCCACGGAGTCTCCTCGGATCGTGGAGCGCGGTAGGCCGGACGGAACACCCCGGCCATCGCCGGGCATGCTCCGTTCGCCTTCGGTGCGACTCAGTACGACATGACGCACCACTGGTGTCAACAGCCCCTGAGGGGAAGGCGACAGCCTCATGGCCTGGGCATATGCCGGTGGCCGCACGGGGGTTGAGGGCCGGCGGGCCGGCCGGTCCCTCAGCTGA
Source organism: Streptomyces sp. NPDC096324 (assembly GCF_044763015.1). Classification (NCBI taxonomy): domain Bacteria; kingdom Bacillati; phylum Actinomycetota; class Actinomycetes; order Kitasatosporales; family Streptomycetaceae; genus Streptomyces; species Streptomyces sp. NPDC096324. Next base: position 655,574 of record NZ_JBIWFK010000003.1, read on the forward strand.
TCCTGCGGGGCAGGCGCAGGCTCAGGGCCGTGGTCAGGGCCACGCCGGCCAACTGGACCAGGAGGGTCGTCACCAGGGCGTCGCGCATGCCGTGGGACGGGGCGAGGGACAGGAACAGGGTGCCCAGGGTGGCGACCCCGACGGCGAGTGCCGCCTGCTGGGTGGTGGCCATCACACCGCTGCCCACACCGGCCCGAGCGGGCGGCACCTCGGAGAGGATGATCCGGATCAGGACGGGGAGCTGGAGTGCCTGGCCCGCCCCGGCGACGGCCGCTCCGGGCAGCAGTTCCACCATCCCGAGGTCCGGCCACGAGCGCCAGGCGGCCAGGGTGATGAGCCCCAGGCCCACTCCCTGGATCAGTCCGCCCGCGGTCACGACCCGCGTCCCGTAGCGGGCGATCAGCCGGGGCCCGCACAGCGAGGTGACGAAGAAGACGACCGCCATGGGCGCGAGGGCCAGCCCCGCAGGGACCGGACCGAGCCCCTCGCCGCGTTGCAGCGCCACCGCGATCACGAACATGAAGCCGCTGAAGCCGATGGAGAACGGCACGATCATGATCAGGCCCCGGCGCAGCGAGGTCAGCTCGAACAGACTCGGCGGGACCAGAGGGGTGCGGCCGAGCCGGTCCGCACGGCGTTCGACGAGGTAGAAGGCGGCGGCGGCGAGCGGGAACAGGGCCAGGGACACCCAGGTCCACAGCGGCCAGCCCGCGGCCCGGCCCTCGGTGAGCGGGGCGAGCAGGGCCAGCAGCGCGACCGCGAGCAGGATCGTGCCCGGGGCGTCGACCGGCTCCGGGCGCTGCGAGCGGGTCTCGGGGACGGCACGGCGGGCCAGGACCAGCCCGAGCACGACGACGGGCACGTTCACGAGGAACACCGAGCGCCAGCCGGTGCCCGCGATGTCGGCCGCGACCAGCAGTCCGCCGAGGATCTGCCCGGCGACCATGGACAGCCCGGCCGTGGCGCCGTACAGGCCCATCGCCTTGGCGCGGCGGGGCCCGGAGGTCGCCGACTGGATGGTGGCGAGGACCTGCGGCAGCATCGCCGCGGAGGCCGCGCCCTGGGCGACCCGCGCCGCCACCAGGGTCCACGCCGTGGGCGCGAGCCCGCAGGCGAGCGAGGTCAGGCCGAAGGCCGCCATGCCGCCGACGAAGAGCCGACGGCGCCCGAACAGGTCGCCGAGACGTCCGCCGAGGACGAGCAGGACGGCGTACGCGACCCCGTAGCCGGCGACGACGAGTTCGAGGACGGCCTCGCTCGCGTTCAGGTCCTGCCCGATGGTCGGAAGGGCCACGTTGACGATGAAGAAGTCGATCAGGGGCAGTGCCGCGCCGAGCAGCACCGTGAAGAGTCCGAGGCCGCCGAGGTCGGGTGGCGCGGCGGGGGCGCGGACGGAGGTCGTGAGAGTTCCGGTTTCGGTCACGTGCTCCAGACTTCTCCCGTCCTCAGGCGGGTACCAGAGTCTCCTTATCCTGGTACAAGCACTACCTGGCAACAGGCTGAGCCGAGCGGCAGGCTGGAGGCATGACGACGATGACCCGGGAGACGCCCCCCGTCCAGGCCCCGCCGCGACCGGGTTCGCCCGGCCCGGAAGAGGCCGGGTCCCGCGCCGGTGAGATCCGGCGGCACGAACTGGCCACCTTCCTGCGCAGCCGCCGCGAACGCATCACCCCCGAGCAGGTCCAGCTCCCCCGTGGCCGTCGGCGGCGCACGCCGGGCCTGCGCCGCGAGGAGGTCGCCCAGCTCTCCGCGGTCGGGGTCACCTGGTACACCTGGTTGGAACAGGCCCGCGACATCCAGGTCTCGGAACAGGTCCTCGACGCGCTGGCCCGCACCCTGCTGCTGGACACCAGCGAGCGGGCCCATCTCTTCCAGCTCGCCGGAGCGGTCGACCCCACGCCCGCGGCGCAGTGCGCGGTGATCACCCCGGCGCTGCGCCAGATCCTGACGAAGCTGGAGCCGGTCCCGGCCTGCATCCAGAACAGCCGGTACGACATCCTGGCGTACAACCGCACCTACGCACGGCTGATGATGCGCGACCTCGGCACGGTCCCGCCCGCCGACCGCAACTGCGTGCTCCTCGCCTACACCAACGCGGAGTGGCGCGCGTCGATCGTCCTGCTCGACGAGACCACGCGGCTGATGGCCGCGAAGCTGCGCGCGTCGATGGCCGGGCACCTGGGGGAGCCCGCCTGGAAGACCCTGCTGAAGCGGCTGCGGGCCGAGTCGGCCGAGTTCCGTGAGAACTGGGACCGGTACGAGGTGGCCGCCACCCGCGTGAAGACGAAGAAGTTCCTGAATCCGTACGTCGGTCTGGTCACCGTCGATCACACGGACCTGTGGCTGGCCCCCGACCTGGGCGCCCGGATGGTGACGTACCCGCCCCAGGACGAGGAGAGCCGCGAACGGCTGGAGCGGCTGCACGCCATCGCGCTGGAGGCCGAGGCGGAGGCGGACGCCCGGGACCGGGACCAGGTCGGGGACCGTGCCGAAGCGTGGCCCCGGGCGAAGGCGGTGGCGGGAGCGACCTGAGCGGGCCCCGCGACCCGTCCGGGTCACGCGATCCGTCCGGGCCCGCGATCCGTCCGGGTCCCGCGACCCGTTCGGCCCCGACCCTGCTCGGCCCGACCCCGCTCTGGGTCGACCCGCACGGGCCCGCCCCGTAGCGGCCCCCGAGCCGCCCCTCCCGTCAGGCTGCGGACGCGTCCCGCGCCCGCACCCCGGCCGCCTCCCGGATCTCCGGGGACTCCAGCAGACGGGCCGTCTGCTCGGCCGACGCGCGGGCCCGGCGTCCGCTGCTGAGCCAGCCGAGGACGAGGACGGCGACACCGCAGCCGGTGATGATCCACCAGCCGGGGAGCGAGGCCGAGACGAAGGTCTCCCGGTAGGCGGAGGCCTGGACGCCGGAGGCGAGGGCCGCGCCGATGACCGCGACCCCGAGGGTGCCGCCGATCTGCCGGCTGGTCGAGGCGACGGCGGCGGCGACGCCCGCCTGCGAGCGGGGCATGCCGGAGACGGCGGTGTTGGTGATGGGCGCGTTCACGAAGCCGAAGCCGATGCCGAAGAAGGCGTAAGCGATCACGAGCGTGACGTTCGACGTCTCCGCCTCGAACGCCGCGAAGAGCACGCCGCTCACGGTCATCGCGGCACCCGCGATCAGCAGCGACGGCCGGGGACCGCGGTTGCCGACCAGGCGCCCCGACACGGGAGCGCAGACGAAGCACAGGAACGCCATGGGCAGCATCCACAGACCCGCGTGCAGGGCGTTCAGACCGCGCACGTTCTGCAGGTACAGCGTCGACAGGAACAGGAAGCCACTGAGGGCGGCGAACGCGCTCACCGCGATGACGGTGGCACCGCTGAACGGCACCGAGCGGAAGAAGCGCAGGTCGATGAGGGGTTCGTCGCGCCGCGGCTCGTACCACAGGAGGCCGAGCAGCGCGGCGAGCGCGATCACGCCGAAGGACAGGGTGGGGACGATCCCGGAGGTGGGCGCCTCGATGATCGCGTACGTGAGGGAGCCGAGCAGCGCTATGACGAGGAGCTGGCCGACCGGGTCGGGACGGCGGGCCTTCGGGGCGCGGGACTCGGGGACGAAGCGCAGCGTCAGCAGGAGCGCGGCGAGGCCGACGGGGAGGTTGATCCAGAAGATGGACCGCCAGCCCACGGTGTCGACGAGCAGTCCGCCCACCAGCGGCCCCGCGGCCATGGAGATACCGACCACGGCACCCCAGACGCCTATCGCGCGGGCCCGCTCGCGCGGGTCGGTGAAGGTGTTGGTGATGATCGACATCGCCACCGGGTTCAGCATCGAACCGCCGACGGCCTGGACCATACGGAAGACGATGAGGGTGTCGAGGTTCGGGGCGAGGGAGCAGAGCACCGAGCCGATGGTGAACAGGACCAGGCCCGTCATGAACACCTTGCGCCGGCCGATGCGGTCGGCGGTGGAGCCCGCGAGCATCAGCAGGGAGGCCAGTACCAGGGTGTACGCGTCGATGGTCCACTGCATGCCCGCGACGCTCGCGTGCAGTTCCTGCTGCATCGAGGGCAGGGCGACGTTCAGGATCGTCACGTCGAGGCTCACGATCAGCAGACTCATGCAGCAGATCGCGAGCACCAGCATCCGGCGGCGGTGGCTGAGCTCAGGCATGGGCTCAGCGTACGGCGTTGTCGATAGTGTGTCTAACTAATGACCACTACATGATCTTCCGCGCGAGCATCCGGCCCCGTACGCCACAATGGGGGAATGCCCACGCCCACGTCCACGGTGGACTCCCCGCTGAACACCTCGCTCTCGATCGGCCCCCACACGGCGCGGCCGCCCGTCGTCCTGGCCCCCATGGCCGGGATCACGAACGCCCCGTTCCGCACGCTGTGCCGCGAGTTCAGCGGCGGCAAGGGCCTATTCGTCAGCGAGATGATCACCACGCGGGCGCTGGTCGAGCGCAACGAGAAGACCATGCAGCTCATCCACTTCGACGCGACCGAGACGCCGCGCTCGATCCAGCTCTACGGTGTCGACCCGGCCACCGTCGGCAAGGCCGTCCGCATGATCGCGGAAGAGGACCTCGCCGACCACATCGACCTGAACTTCGGCTGCCCGGTCCCCAAGGTCACCCGCAAGGGCGGCGGCTCCGCCCTCCCGTACAAGCGCCACCTGCTGCGCGCGATCCTGCGTGAGGCCGTCAGCGGCGCCGGGGACCTGCCCGTCACCATGAAGATGCGCAAGGGCATCGACGACGACCACATCACCTTCCTGGACGCGGGCCGGATCGCGGTCGAGGAGGGTGTGACGGCCATCGCGCTGCACGGCCGTACCGCCGCCCAGCACTACGGCGGCACCGCCGACTGGGACGCCATCGCCCGGCTCAAGGAGCACGTGCCGGAGATCCCCGTCCTCGGCAACGGCGACATCTGGTCGGCGGACGACGCGCTGCGGATGGTGCGCGAGACCGGGTGCGACGGGGTCGTCGTCGGGCGCGGCTGCCTCGGCCGGCCCTGGCTGTTCGGCGACCTGGTGGCCGCCTTCGAGGGCCGCCCCGACGCCTACGCGCGCCCGACGCTCCGCGAGGTCGCGACTGTCATGGTCCGCCACGCCACGCTCCTCGGCGAGTGGATCGGCGACGAGGCGCGCGGCGTCATCGACTTCCGCAAGCACGTCGCCTGGTACCTCAAGGGCTTCTCGGTGGGATCGGAGATGCGCAAGCGTCTCGCGATCACCTCGTCGCTCGCCGAGCTCTCCGACGGGCTGGCCGAGCTGGACCAGGACCAGCCGTGGCCGACCGGCGCCGACGGACCGCGCGGCCGTACCTCGGGCAACAACCGGGTCGTCCTGCCGGACGGCTGGCTGAAGGACCCCTACGACTGCGCGGGCGTGTCCGAGGACGCCGAACTGGACACCTCCGGCGGCTGACCCGCCGGTGGCCCGGTGCGCGTGCCGCCCGCACGCGCACCGGACCTGCTCCCGGGCTCCGGGCCGGGCCTCTCGGCGCCGGACCGGAACGGCTAGGCGCCGCCCACCGCCGCCAGCAGGGCCAGTGGTGCCGCCGCCGAACGGGACTCCCGTACGCAGGCGTGCGGGTAGGGCACCGGCTGGGCATGGGTGTCACGGCCGTAGCCCGCGATGACCTCCGGGAGGCGGTGCCCCGCGGCCGTGGCCGCGTCCACGAGTCCGTGCGCCACCGTACGGGCCTCGTCGTGCAGTCCGTACCGCGCCAGACCCAGGGTGATCAGGGCGTTGTCGTGCGGCCAGACGGAACCGCGGTGGTACGACAGCGGGTGGTACGCGGGCTGGCCCGCGGCGAGCGTGCGCACACCCCAGCCGGAGAAGAAGTCCGGTTCGAGGAGCCGCCGGCCGACCAGTTCGCCGTACTCCTTGTCCAGCAGGCCGGACCACAGCAGATGTCCAGCGTCCGAGGCGAGCGCGTCGACATGCCGGCCGTCGCCGTCCAACGCCAGGGCGGGGAAGGCGTGTTCGCTCATCCAGAAGTCCCGCTGGAATCGGTCGCGCAGGTCGGCGGCGGCCTGTTCCAGGAGCGCCGCGTAGACCTCGTCGTCCCAGACCGTGCGGGCCAGTTGGGCGGTGCGGCGCAGCGCGTCGTACGCGTATCCCTGCGCGCCCGCCGCCATCACCGGCCCGCTGGGACGGCTGCCGTCGGCCGAACAGATGGCGCCGGGGGAGTCCTTCCAGTTCTGGTTCGCGAGACCGCCGCCGTCCGCGCGGTACACGAGATAGCCGCGTGAGGTCAGCCCGCCGTGGTCCAGCATCCAGCCGATCGCCGCACGGGCGTTGGGCTCCAGCCGGCGGGCCAGGGTCACATCGCCGGTCCGCTCGGTGTAGGCGCCGAGCAGCACCAGGAACAGCGGTGTCGCGTCCACCGAACCGTAGTAACGCCCGTACGGCACCTGCCCGAAGTGCGCCAGCTCGCCGTGCCGTACCTCGTGCACGATCTTGCCGGGCTGGGCGACCGCGCCCGCCCCCACCTCGACCGCCTGGGTGGCGGCCAGCGCGGGCAGCGTGGCGGCGGCGAGCTGCGGCCGGTAGGGCAGGGCGAAGAGAGAGGTGAGCAGGGCGTCGCGGCCCAGCAGGGTGAGGAACCAGGGGACCCCGGCCGCGGGCACCCGCAGCTCCTCGCCGTCCGGGCCCGTCGCCGGCACCTGGAGGACGGCCAGGTCGGACAGGCCGCGCGCGCAGGCCGCGGCCAGCTCCGGCCAGCCGGTCGGGAACGGCACCCCCTGCGCGAACTCGTCCTCCAGGGCGAGGAGTCGCGCGCCCGCCGCGGCGGGCGAGGAGGGAACGCGCGGCTCGTGCGCGGCGCCGTGCGGACGCGCCGCGACGCGCAGGGCCAGTTCCGCCGAACCGTGCGGTTCGAGGTCGAGGGTCCAGACGAGCCGCCGCGCGCCGGTGCCCGTCTCCTCCACGCCGTCCGGCGCGGGCTCGGAGGTGACCGTCGTACGGGAGCGCCACTCCCCGCGCCGGTAGCTGAACTCGACGCCGTCGTCCAGGACCTGCCGCTGGCGCACGACGCCCGTCTTGGCGTACGTGCGGTGGTCGGAACGCAGTTCGAACTGATCGGTGAAGTCGGCGTCGGCGGTGACCGCGATCCGGACCGTGGTGGCGGTCGGACGGTTGCTGGTGACGCGCAGCGCCTCCACGAACGAGCCCTCGGCGACGGCTTGTTCACGGAAGAGCGTGTAGGCGGGCGGTTCGTTGCGGCCGCCGCGCGGCACCAGGACGCAGCGTGCCGTGTCGCCGTCCGCGACCGGCGTGAGCGCCTCGGGCACCGCGCCGTCCACCGTGAGCTGCCAGCGGCTGAGATGCCGGGCGTCCCGTACGAACAACCCGTCCGGAGAGCTGCCGCCCCGCACTCCGCTGATGTCCCCACCGTCGCCCACGGCGGCGAACGTTCCACCGTGCACGAGCAGATGATGCCGGTCCGTCATCCCCGGTCCCCTCCCTTGGCGTCCGCCCCGAAATCGAATGCGCGCTGTCCCGCACCGCCGGCGCCGGTGCCCGGTGCCGTGTCGGTCAACGCGTCGCGCCCCTGCGGGGACACGACCGGTGCCGCCCCGGAGGACTCGTGCAGCAGATCGAGCGTCAGCGCCGCCGTCCAGCTGAAACCGAGTGCTCCGCAGGCCTCGCCGGTGAACGGGTCCACGTACTCCGCGAACCCGGACTCACCGGCGGTGTCCAGCAGGGCGGCCCGCAACGCGTCCGCCCGTCCGTGCTCCCCGTGCAGCCGCAGCCCGCGCTCCAGCAGCCAGTTGGTGTTGAACCAGGCGGGCCCCCGCCAGTAGCGGTGCGGATCGAACGCCTCGCCGGTCAGGTCGTAGCTCGGCACGAGCCGTGCCGCCCCGCCGAGGCCGAAACGCGGCCCGCACGCCGTCCGTACGAGCGTGGCGGCGATGTCCCGCGGCAGCGCGGGCAGGATGAGCGGCAGCAGCCCGGCGACACTGCGCTCCCGGATCAGCGCACCACCGCGCCCGCCGCCGCTTCCACGGCCCCCCGAACCTCCGGTCCCGCCGCCGCTTCCACCGGCCCCGCCGTTTCCACCGGCCGCGCTGCTTCCGCCGACCCCGCCGCTTCCACCGGCCCCGCCGTTTCCGTCGGTGGTGCCGGGGCTCCGCTCGTCGCGGCAGAAGAACATGCCCTCCGCCGGGTCCCACAGCCGCTCCACCAGCGCCGCCGTCAGCCGTTCCGCGCGCGCGTGCCGGGCCGTCCCCGTCGCGCCCAGTTCCCGCGCGATCTCGGCCAGCGCGTGCTCCGAGGCGATCAGCAGGGCGTTGAACAGTGGGTCCTCGACCGCGAACTCACCGCCGCCGTCGGCGTATCCACGGTCCCGGTAGTCCGCGGCCAGCCGTACGTACCGCCCGTAGTCGAGATCCGTCGGCCGGCCCTCGGGAGCGCCGTGGTCGAGGTCGGCGCGCCGGAAGGAGCGGGCCGACGCCGGGGTCACGCGACCGAGCGGGGCGTCCCAGCAGGGACTGTTGTCCATGCCCTGCTCCCAGGGGTGGACCACACTGGCCAGACCCCCGCCGCCCAAGTCCCGGCGGTGCAGGAGATAGCGGTGCCAGGCCGCCAGGCGGGGATACATCCGGGAGAGGAACGAACGGGCCCTGGACAGTCCCGGGTCCGCCCGGTGCACCAGCCACACCGCGAGCGCGTGCACCGGTGGCTGCACGATGCCCGACGTCTGTACCGTGCGCGGGGCGCCCGCGGCGCGCCCGGCGGTGGAGGAGCGCCAGAAGTCGGGACTCGGGAAGTACGCGTCGAGCGGGACGGAGGGGTTGAACACGATGTGCGGCACACGCCCGTCGGCCCACTGCGCGCCGAGCAGGGTCTCCAGCTCCGTCTGCGCCCGCACGGGGGACAGATGCCGGAGGCCGATCGCGATGAACGCGGAGTCCCAGGACCACTGGTGCGGATACAGGCCGCGCGAGGGCACCGTGGACGTTCCGGTCCAGTTGCCCTCCAGCACCCGGGAGGCCCTGAGGTGCAGCGATCCTGACGGTCCGCCGGGATCGTATACGGGTGGTCCGCTCCGGACGACGCCGTCCGCGCGGGGCGGGGAGGGCGGTCCGGAGGCGTGCGCCGGAGTGCCGGAGCTGCGCACGGGGGTGACGGGTCCCCTGTGCAGGGCGGTGAGCTGGGTTGTGCTGTCCACTCAGGTCTCCCCGAAGACGTCCGGCCGGCCGGTTCGGCAGTGTCTGCCGTAGGGTTACGTCTATTTAACACGCAAAACTCAATATGTAATGCAGAGTTGGGGAACGCAAGAGGGTGCGCATGACGGAAAGGCGGGGAGTGACCGTGAAGACCGGGAACCAGGCAAGCGCCGGAGAACTGCTCGAACTGGTGCGCAGTGGGCGGGCCACCACGCGCGGAGCGCTCCAGCGGGCCACCGGTCTGTCGCGGGCCACGGTCGGCCATCGCCTGGACCGGCTGTTCCGTGCGGGCTGGCTCCGTGAGGGTGCGGGCGGCCCCGTCGACTCGCCGCTCGGCGGACGTCCCTCCATCACCCTGGAGTTCGACGACGAGCACGCCGTCGTCCTCGCCGCCGACCTCGACACCCGGCACGGCCGCGCCGCCGTCCTCACCCTGACCGGCGAGATCCTCGCCGAGCACGCGGGTCCCCTGATCGTCGACGACGGGCCCGAGGCGGTCCTCGGCGAACTCGGCCGCTGGTTCGCCGAGCTGGTCGGGAAGTCCGGCCGGAGCGCCGACGCCGTGTGCGGCATCGGGCTCGCGGTGCCGGGCCCCGTCGACAGCGAGACCGGCCGCGTGGTCCAGCCGCCGATCATGCCCGGCTGGGACGGCTACGACATACGGGGACGGCTGGGCCGCGCCTTCGCCGAGCACGCGGGCACCGGCGCCGCGCGCGTCCCCGTGCTCGTCGACAACGACGCCAACCTCATGGCGTACGGGGAGCAGCGCGCCGGCTATCCGGACTGCTCGGCGTTCGCGCTGGTCAAGGTCTCCACCGGTATCGGCGCGGGCATGGTCGTCGGCGGCACCGTCTACCGGGGCATCGACGGCGGCGCCGGCGACATCGGGCACATCCGGGTGGGCGCCGACGCGCTGTGCCGGTGCGGCTCGTACGGCTGTCTGGCCGCCGTCGCCAGTGGTGGCGCGGTGGCGCGCCGGCTCGCGGAGTCCGGGGTCCCGGCCGCGTCCGGCTCGGACGTGCGCGAGCTGCTGGCGGCCGGGCACCCGGAGGCGACGGCGCTCGCGCGGGAGGCGGGGCGGCGGGTCGGGGACGTCCTGGCCACGGTGGTGACCCTGCTCAACCCGGGGGTGCTGATGATCGCCGGGGATCTGGCCGGCACCGCTTTCCTCACGGGCGTCCGGGAGCTGCTGTACCAGCGGGCGCTGCCGCGTTCCACCGCTCATCTGGACGTGGTGACCTCCCGGCTCGGCGAGCGGGCCGGGCTCGTGGGCGCGGGCGCGCTGGTCGTGGAGCACCTGTACGCGCCGGAGCGGGCCGAGGAGCGGCTGGCGGCGCTCGGCGTGTGACCGGCGTCCGTGGTGCCGGGCGTCCCTGTGTCCTGGAGTCCTTGTGTCCTGGAGTCCCTGTGTCCGGGCATCCGCGAGATCAGGCATCAGCGAGGTTGGGCATCGGTGAGACCGGCCTTCCGTGAGACCGGCCTTCCGTGAGACCGGCCTTCCGTGAGACCGGCCTTCCGTGAGACCGGCCTTCCGTGAGACCGGCCTTCCGCGAGATCGGCCTTCCGTGAGACCGGCCTTCCGCGAGATCGGGCATCCGCGAGATCGGGCATCCGTGTGAGCCATCCGTGTGTCGTGCCCGTATCCCCGTGTGTCGTGCCCGGATCGTGGTCCGCATCATGAAATCTGACCCCTCCGGGTGGCGTGATTCTCGCCACCCTTGATAGGGGTCACGCTCAGATGAGCGGATCATGCACGGCTGCACTTCCCTAAGGGGTGGCACTCAGTGCCACCCGCTGATCGTTCATCGATTAAACTCAGACGTGCTGAACGGTGCTCACCTGAGCGGTATAGACGCCTTGTGGGGCCTGATTCGTTCAAGAAGTGAAAACATCGTGGCCCGATGACTTGCCAACCCTTGACTTTGGATCTGGTGGCGGACGAGTGGTTACAGGCGCATGACGCGCAAGTGGACGTACCCAGACGCCTTCGATCTGGGTATGTTCCCCGTCGTCAGGGCAGCCACCGCGACGTCGAGGAGTCGAGACTCGTGTCGGAAAACAAAGATCCCCACGTAGCCGAAAGCGGCGTTGGTGGAGCGAAGTTCGTTTATGACTTCACCGAGGGCAACAGGGACCTCAAGGACCTGCTCGGGGGCAAGGGCGCCAACCTCGCCGAAATGACCAACCTGGGTCTCCCCGTCCCGCCCGGCTTCACCATCACCACCGAGGCGTGCAAGACGTACCTCGACAGTGGCGAGGAGCCGGCGGCACTGCGTGACGAGGTGAGTGCGCACCTCGAGGCCCTCGAAGCCAAGATGGGCAAGAAGCTCGGCCAGGCGGACGACCCCCTGCTCGTCTCCGTCCGCTCCGGGGCCAAGTTCTCCATGCCCGGCATGATGGACACCGTCCTGAACATCGGGCTCTCCGACAAGTCCGTGCTGGGCCTGTCCCGGCAGGCCGGCGACGACCGCTTCGCGTGGGACTCCTACCGCCGCCTCATCCAGATGTTCGGCAAGACGGTCCTCGGGGTCGACGGCGAACTCTTCGAGGAGGCCCTGGACGCGGCGAAGGACCTCAAGAAGGTCGCCGTCGACACGGACCTGGAGGCGGCCGACCTCAAGAAGCTCGTCACCAAGTTCAAGAAGATCGTCAAGACCGAGGCCGGCCGGGACTTCCCGCAGGACCCGCGCGAGCAGATGGACCTCGCCATCAAGGCGGTCTTCGACTCCTGGAACACCGACCGCGCCAAGCTCTACCGCCGCCAGGAGCGCATCCCCGGCGACCTCGGCACGGCCGTCAACATCTGTTCGATGGTCTTCGGCAACCTCGGCCCCGACTCCGGCACCGGCGTCGCCTTCACCCGCGACCCCGCCTCCGGCCACCAGGGCGTCTACGGCGACTACCTCCAGAACGCCCAGGGCGAGGACGTCGTCGCCGGTATCCGCAACACGGTCCCGCTCGCCGAGCTGGAGTCGATCGACAAGAAGTCGTACGACCAGCTCATGCAGATCATGGAGACCCTGGAGAACCACTACAAGGATCTCTGCGACATCGAGTTCACCATCGAGCGCGGCCAGCTCTGGATGCTCCAGACGCGTGTCGGCAAGCGCACGGCGGGCGCGGCCTTCCGTATCGCCACGCAGCTCGTGGACCAGGGCCTGATCGACGAGGCCGAGGCGCTCCAGCGGGTGACGGGCGCCCAGCTCGCGCAGCTCATGTTCCCGCGCTTCGACGAGGACGCGAAGGTCCAGCAGGTCGGCCGGGGCATCGCCGCGTCGCCGGGTGCCGCGGTCGGCAAGGCGGTCTTCGACTCGTACACCGCGGTGAAGTGGTCCCGCTCCGGCGAGAAGGTCATCCTCGTCCGCCGGGAGACGAACCCCGACGACCTCGACGGCATGATCGCGGCCGAGGGCATCCTCACCTCCCGCGGCGGCAAGACCTCCCACGCGGCCGTCGTCGCGCGCGGCATGGGCAAGACCTGTGTCTGCGGCGCCGAGGAGCTGGAGGTCGACACCAAGCGCCGCCGGATGACCGTGCCCGGCGGGCACGTCGTCGAGGAGGGCGACCTCATCTCGATCGACGGCTCCAGCGGCAAGGTGTACCTCGGTGAGGTCCCCGTCGTCCCGTCCCCGGTCGTCGAGTACTTCGAGGGCCGGATGCACGCCGGAGCGGACGACGCCGACGAACTGGTCGAGGCCGTCCACCGGATCATGGCCTTCGCCGACCGCAAGCGCAGCCTGCGTGTACGCGCCAACGCCGACAATGCCGAGGACGCGCTGCGCGCCCGCCGCTTCGGCGCCCAGGGCATCGGCCTGTGCCGCACCGAGCACATGTTCCTGGGCGACCGCCGGGAGCTGGTCGAGCGGCTGATCCTCGCGGACACCGACACCGAGCGCGAGGAGTCGCTCAAGGCGCTCCTGCCGCTCCAGAAGAAGGACTTCGTGGAGCTGTTCTCGGCGATGGACGGCCTCCCGGTCACCGTCCGTCTGCTGGACCCGCCGCTGCACGAGTTCCTGCCGGACATCACCGAGCTGTCGGTGCGCGTCGCGCTCGCGGAGTCCCGCAAGGACGCCAACGAGAACGACCTGCGCCTGCTCCAGGCGGTGCACCGCCTGCACGAGTCGAACCCGATGCTGGGTCTGCGCGGCGTGCGCCTCGGCCTCGTCATCCCCGGTCTGTTCACCATGCAGGTACGGGCCATCGCGGAGGCGGCCGCCGAGCGCAAGAACGCCAAGGGCGACCCGCGCGCGGAGATCATGATCCCGCTCGTCGGCACGGTCCAGGAGCTGGAGATCGTCCGCGAGGAGGCCGACCAGGTCATCGCGGAGGTCGAGGCGGCCACCGGTGTGCGGTTGAAGCTGGCGATCGGCACGATGATCGAGCTGCCGCGTGCCGCGCTGACGGCCGGCCAGATCGCCGAGGCGGCGGAGTTCTTCTCCTTCGGCACGAACGACCTGACCCAGACGGTGTGGGGCTTCAGCCGCGACGACGTGGAGGCCTCCTTCTTCACGGCGTACCTGGAGAAGGGCATCTTCGGCGTCAGCCCGTTCGAGACGATCGACAAGGACGGCGTCGGTTCCCTGGTGAAGTCCGCGGTCCAGGCCGGCCGCGAGACCCGCCCCGACCTGAAGCTCGGCGTCTGCGGCGAGCACGGCGGCGACCCCGAGTCCGTCCACTTCTTCCACGAGGTGGGACTCGACTACGTCTCCTGCTCCCCGTTCCGCATCCCGGTCGCCCGCCTGGAAGCGGGCCGCGCGGCCTCCAGCTCGCAGGGCAGCGACCACCGCTAGCCCCCGGGCACCGGACCCCGGGTCCGCCGTCCGTCCCCGACCCTCACCACCGATGGGCGGCGGCCCCGGCCCACGAGAAAGGGCGACACCCTGTGCGGGGGTGCCGCCCTTTCGGGCGTTTTCAGCCCCTGGGGCCGGTGTGCCCTCCTTATGCCCGCCTTGTGCCCTCCGGGGCGGACGAGTTCCGTCAAGGCCTGCTTCCTGTAGGGCTGTTGTGCGTCGCCTGAGGGCAACCATCGGCCGCGTTCGAATGTCTGAACGGGCATCCCGGGGTCGGCCGCGGGGCGGATCCGGCAGGGGCCGGGTTCAGGACCCCGTGGGGGCGGGGCAGCACAGACGGAGGACCGTGGACACGCAAGGCGGCAGCGACATCGACCCCGCGGACCAGTGGGTCCTCGACCCGGAGAGCGGTGAGTACCGGCTGCGGGCAGGAGCCGGTGACGCGCCGGCCGCGACGGTGCCGACGCAGAGACGGAGCCGCACGCGCCGCGAGGGGGAGCGGCAGGCCGAGCCGGAGCGGCGGTCCGTTCCGGAGCCGGGCCGCGCCACTCGTCGTCGCGGCGCGGTGAGGTCCCGGAAGGCCAAGCGGTCCACGAAACGGAAGGTCCTGATGTGGACCGCGGGGACGCTGGGCTTCGTGCTGCTGGCGGGCAGTACCGGGGCCTATCTGCTGTACCGGCACTTCAACGGCAACATCAGCACGGTGGACGTCGGCACGGCGGGAAGCAAGAACGCGACCAGTAAGGACGCGGTGAACATCCTGGTCATCGGCACCGACAGCCGCGTGGGCCTGGGCGGGAAGTACGGAGACGCGGGGAGCCTGGGGCACGCCGACACCACGATCCTCTTCCACGTGGCGAAGGACCGGTCGAACGCGACGGCCATGAGCATCCCGCGCGACATGGTCACCGGCATACCCGACTGCCCGACCAAGCAGAAGGACGGCTCCACGAAGACGATCCACGGGACGCCCGAAGCGAGGTTCAGTCCGCGGTTCAACGAGAGTCTCGGCCAGGCGGGCCGCGACCCGGGCTGCACGATGCGGACCGTCACCGAGCTCACCGGCCTGCCGGTCGACCACTTCATCCTGGTCAACTTCGAGGCCGTGAAGACCCTCTCGACGGCCGTCGGAGGAGTTCCGATCTGCCTCGCCCACGCCATCGACGACACGGACCGCCTGGGCCAGGGCTCCCATCTGCGCCTGGCCGCCGGCCCGCACACGGTCCAGGGCGAACAGGCCCTCCAGTTCGTCAGGACCCGTCACTCGCTGAAGAACGGCAGCGACCTCGACCGCATCGACCTTCAGAAGCAGTTCCTGGGTTCGATGATCCGCCGGATGAAGTCCGGCAACACCCTCACCGATCCCGGGAAGCTGTTCAAGCTGGCGAACGCGGCCACCAAGTCGCTCACGGTGGACACCGGGATCGGCGGTGTCGGCAAGCTCACCGCCCTCGCCAAGGATCTCAACCGGGTCGATCCCGAGCACATCACCTTCACGACGTTCCCGGTCGTCGACAATCCGGCCGAGGGGACACACCACAGGACCGTGGTGGTCGACAGGACCAAGGCGCCCGCGCTCCTGGCGGCGATCAAGAACGACGTCTCGCTGACCGAGGTCACGAAGAAGCCCAAGGCCTCCGACGCCAAGCTCCGGGGCTCCAAGGCGGACCCCTCGCAGGTGCGCGTCACCGTCTACAACGGCGGTGGCCCCCAGGGCGCGGCGCAGACCGTCCTGCAGTGGCTGCAGAACACCAAGGGCGTGGCCCATTCCACCAACGGCGGCAACGCCCCCGGGGCGCCGCAGGACCGTACGACCCTGGCCTACGGTCCCGACCAGGCGGACCAGGCCCGGTCCCTCGCCGCGATGATGGGCCTGCCCGCCTCGGCGCTCCACCCCGGCAAGGACGACTCGGGACCGGGCACCGACATGATCCTCACCCTCGGACACGACTTCCAGGGCGCCGGAGTGCCTCTCACCGGCCGGGCCGAGCCCCCGGCCGGCGTCCCGCAGTCACACGCCGACAAGAACGAGTGCGTCGGCTGATCCGGAGGGGTGTGAGCCGGGCCGGGCGGCGTCCGTAGGCTGGGGACGACGGCGGGGCACTGGGAGGAGCGGGGCATGGGTGGCTGGGGCGCGAAGGACATACCCGGGCAGCGGGGGAGGGTCGCCGTTGTCACCGGGGCCAACAGCGGGCTCGGCCTCGTCACCGCGCGCGAACTGGCACGCCACGGGGCCCGGGTGGTGCTCGCCTGTCGCGGCGAGGCGCGCGGCAGGGCGGCGGTCGAGCGGATCGCCGCCGAAGTGCCCGGCGCCGAGGTGGAGTTCGGCCGGCTCGACCTCGGGGACCTCGCGTCCGTGAGGGAGTTCGCGGACTCCTTCTCCTACGACCGCCTCGACCTGCTCGTGAACAACGCGGGCGTGATGGCGCTGCCGTACGGGACGACGGCGGACGGGTTCGAGACGCAGATCGGGGTCAATCACCTCGGGCACTTCGCGCTCACCGGGCTGCTGTTCCCGACGATCGCGACGACCCCCGGCGCGCGGATCGTCACCGTGTCGAGCATGCTGCACGTCCTGGCCGACCTCGATCCCGACGACCTCGGCGGAGAGAAGGGGACCTACCGCAGGTGGATCGCCTACGGCCGGTCCAAGAGCGCCAATCTCCTGTTCACGCACGAGCTCGCGCGGCG
Source organism: Streptomyces sp. NPDC096324 (assembly GCF_044763015.1). Lineage (NCBI taxonomy): Bacteria > Bacillati > Actinomycetota > Actinomycetes > Kitasatosporales > Streptomycetaceae > Streptomyces > Streptomyces sp. NPDC096324. The sequence goes on from NZ_JBIWFK010000003.1 coordinate 672,220, forward strand.
GCTGTCCGTCACCGGGTCCGATGTCGTCGCGGCCGCGGCGCACCCCGGGTACGCCTCCACCAACCTGCAGACCGCAGGGCCCCGGCTCGAGGGGCGCAGGGGCGCCGAGCGGCTGATGGAGATCGGCAACCGCGTCCTCGGGCAGAGCGCCGAGGCCGGGGCGCTGCCGACGCTGTACGCGGCCACCGCACCCGGCGTACGGCCCGACACCTTCGTCGGGCCGTCCTTCGCGATGTGGCGCGGCTCGCCCTCGACGTCCTGGCGGGCCGGCCGGACCCGTGACGACACCCGCGCGGAGCGGCTCTGGGCCGCCTCGGAGCGGCTCACGGGTGTCGTCCACGAGGGCCTCAAGGGCTGACGGCAGCGCACCCCGGGTCCGGGTCCGGGTGCGCGTCGCGGGCCCGGCCCGTACTCCGGGGCGAGGTCCCGGACCGGCCGGTCAGGCGGCCCGCACCTCGTACGTCGCCACCCGCACGTCCTCGTCGTCCAGGCACCGCCCGGACTCCAGGTCGAAGCGCTGCTTGAGCAGCGGGGAGGCGACGAAGGGGCGGCCCCGGTGGGTGCCGGTCAGGCCGCGGGAGAGCACCGTCGCCCCGCTGAACGGATCACGGTTGTCGATCGCGTACGCCCGTCCCGCCCGGTCGGTGAACAGTGCGACCTGGCGGCCGTCCGGGAGGAGGGCGGCGACTCCCCGGCCCGGTGTCAGCAGGGACAGCTCGCAGACCGTGAACCAGTCGTCCTCCAGCAGGAGCTGGAGCGTGAGGGCCGTCGCCGGCCGGGTCGTCTCGGGGGCCAGGGTCATCGCTGGGCACTTCCTTCCAGAGCCTCAAGGGGGCGGTGTCCGATGGTCAGCAGGGGCAGGTCGGGCTTGATCTGGTCGCGCTCGGGGACGAAGCCGACGACCGGGTCCGGGGTGTCGGGGGCGTTCACGAACGACACGAACCGGCCCAGCTTCTCCGGGTCGTTGATGGTCTCGGCCCACTCGTCCCGGTAGTTCGCGACGTGCGCGGTCATCAGGGACTCCAGTTCCTCGCAGATGCCGAGCGAGTCCTCCACGACCACCTCGCGGACGTGGTCGAGGCCGCCGGGAATCCGCTCCAGCCAGGTCGAGGTGCGCTCCAGACGGTCCGCGGTGCGGATGTAGAACATCAGGAACCGGTCGATGAGACGGACCAGTTCGGCGTCGGACAGGTCCTGGGCCAGCAGGTCCGCGTGGCGCGGGGTCGCGCCGCCGTTGCCGCCGACGTACAGGTTCCAGCCGTTGGAGGTGGCGATGATGCCGAAGTCCTTCGACTGGGCCTCGGCGCACTCGCGGGCACAGCCCGACACCGCCGACTTCAGCTTGTGCGGGGACCGCAGACCCCGGTAGCGCAGCTCCAGGTCGATCGCCATCCGGACCGAGTCCTGCACCCCGTACCGGCACCAGGTCTGCCCGACACAGGACTTCACCGTCCGCAGCGACTTCCCGTACGCGTGCCCGGACTCGAAGCCGGCGTCCACCAGTCGCGCCCAGATCAGCGGGAGTTGCTCCACCCGCGCACCGAACAGGTCGATCCGCTGACCGCCGGTGATCTTCGTGTAGAGCCCGAAGTCCCGTGCCACCTCACCGATCACGATGAGCTTCTCGGGGGTGATCTCGCCGCCGGGGATGCGCGGCACGATCGAGTACGAGCCGTTCTTCTGGAGGTTGGCGAGGAAGTGGTCGTTGGTGTCCTGGAGCGCGGCCTGTTCGCCCTCCAGGACGTAGCCGTCGGCGCCGATCGTGGGCGCGAGGGAGGCGAAGATCGAGCCGACGGCGGGCTTGCAGACCTCGCAGCCGTCACCGCCCCGGGCGCCCTCACGGCCGTACCGGTCCAGCAGCGTCCGGTACGAGGTGATCCTGAGCGCCAGGACGATCTCGTACAGCTCCTCGCGGGTCTGCCCGAAGCAGCCGCACAGGCCCTTGTCGACCTCGACGCCGCCCGCCTCCAGCTCGGCGGTGACGAGCTGGCCGAGCACCTTGACGCAACTGCCGCAGCCCGTACCGGCCTTGGTGCACTTCTTGACCTCGGGCACGGTGGTGCAGGAGTGCTCGGTCACCGCGCCGCGGATCGCGCCCTTGGTGACGTTGTGGCAGGAACAGATGACCGCCTCGTCCGGCAGCGCGGAGGGGCCGAGCTGCACCGGGGCGCCCGCGCCCGCCGGCAGGACCAGGGACTCGGGGGACACCGGCGGGACCGAGCCGGTGAACGCGCGCAGCGTGCCGTACGCCTCCGCGTCGCCGATCAGGATGCCGCCGAGCAGCGTGCCGTCCCGGCCGATGACCAGCTTCTTGTACAGGCCCGCGCGGGAGTCGGAGTAGACGACGTCCAGGCAGTCCTCGGTGGTGCCGTGCGCGTCGCCGAAGGACGCCACGTCGACACCCAGCAGCTTGAGCTTGGTGGACAGGTCCGCGCCCGTGAACGCCTTCTCGTCCTCGGCGATGGTCGCCGCGGCCGTCTCCGCCTGCTCGTAGCCCGGCGCCACCAGGCCGTACACCCGGCCGTCCGCCGCCAGCGCGCACTCGCCGATCGCGAACACCCGCGGGTCGGCGACGGTGCGGCACTGCTCGTCGACGGTGATGCCGCCGCGCTCGCCGACCGTCAGACCGCAGTCGCGGGCCAGTTGGTCGCGGGGGCGGACACCGGCGGAGAACACCACCAGGTCGGTGGCGAGTTCGGAGCCGTCGGAGAGCTTCATGCCGGTGACCGCGCCGTCCTCGCCGACCACGATCTCCTGTGTGCCCACACCCGTGTGGACGGACAGGCCCATCTCCTCGATCGTGCGCAGGAGCGCGGCCCCGCCGCCCTCGTCGACCTGGACCGGCATCAGCCGGGGCGCGAACTCCACGATGTGGCTGGTGAGTCCGAGGCCGTTGAGCGCGCCCGCGGCCTCCAGGCCCAGCAGACCGCCGCCGACGACGGCTCCGGTCGTCGCCCGCGATGTCGCGTACGCCTCGATGGCGAGCAGGTCCTCGATCGTGCGGTAGACGAAACAGCCCTCGGCGTCCTTGCCGGGGACCGGCGGCACGAAGGGGAAGGAACCGGTGGCCAGCACGAGCGTGTCGTAGCCGACCGTCAGACCGGACCTGGACGTCACGGTGCGCGCGTCCCGGTCGACCGACTCCGCCGGGTCGCCGACGTGCAGCTCGATGCCGTGCTCGCGGATGAACTCCATGTCGGTCATGGAGAGGTCCTCGGGGGTCTTCCCCGAGAAGTACGAGGTGAGGGCGACGCGGTCGTAGGCGGGGCGCGGTTCCTCGCACAGCACGACCACGCGGTGCGTGGCGGTCAGGCCGCGTTCGGCGAGCGCTTCGAGGAAGCGCTGGCCGACCATGCCGTGGCCGACGAGCACGATCGTGGGGATGGCCCCCGGGGTGGCAGTCATCAGGAGCCTCCATCGTTGGTGAGCAGGTGGAGCAGAGGGGCGCCGCCGGCGGGGAGCGGCTCCGCTCCCTCCCAGGCGCGGGCGAGCGCGCCGACGGTGCCGAGTTCGCCGACGAGAACCCCGCCGACGAGGCGGTCGTCGCGGACGACGACCTTGCGGTAGGTGCCGCGGGTGGCGTCCGCGAGCTGGACGACGTCGTCGCCGGGGCGTGGTTCGGTCTCGCCGAACACCGCCAGGTCGAACGGCGCGAGCCCGGAGCGGGTGAGACCGGCGGCGGCGAGCTCGGCGGGGGCGAGACCGGCGGAGGTGTTCCGTCCGGTCAGGGTGAGCCGGGTCAGGGAACGGGTGCCGGTGTAGCGGGCGTTCCCGTTCCCCGCGAGCGATTCGGCCAGGGTGTCCGCCTGTTCGAGGGCGGGGGCGGCGAGCCCGTAGAGGGTCCCGTCGTGCTGGGCGCAGTCGCCGACGGCGCGGATGTGCGGGTCGCTGGTGCGCAGTTCGTCGTCGACGAGGACACCCTTGTGGACGGCGAGCCCGGCCGCCTTGGCCAGGCCCGCCCGCGGGCGGACTCCGCAGGCCAGCACCACCAGGTCGGCGTCGAGCGCGTATCCGTCGGCCAGTTCCACCGAACGGACCGCGCCGCCCGGGCAGCGCACGTCCCGCACCCGACACTCGGTGTGCACCTCGACACCGAGGTCCAGCAGATGCCGCAGCACCAGTTTCGAGGCGTTCGGGTCGAGCTGGCGCTCCATGAGCCGCTCGGCCTGCTGGGCGAGGACCACCTGGGCGCCGCGCACGGCGAGCGCGCGGGCCGCGGAGACGCCCAGCAGACCGCCGCCGACGACGACCGCCCGTACCCCCGGCCGCAGCGCCTTCGACAGGCCCAGGCAGTCGTCCATGGTGCGGAACGCGTGGACGCCCTCGGGCAGTTCGTGGTCGTCCGTGAACAGGCCGCGCAGCGGGGGCAGTACCGGGTTGGAGCCGGTGGCCAGGACCAGCGTGTCGTATGCGATCTCCGTGTCGTCCGCGCAGCGCACGGTCCGCGCGAGGCGGTCGATGCCGGTGACCCGGGCGCGGACCAGCTCCGGCGGGGCCGGGAGCGAGATCACCTCCGGCTCGTAGCGTCCGGCCAGCACCTCGGCGAGCAGCACCCGGTTGTAGGGCCGGTGCTCCTCCTCGCCGACGACCAGCGCGGACCCGCCGAGCTCACCGATCCGCCGGGCGAGCCGGACGCCCGCGAGGCCGGCGCCGATCACCACCACACGCGTATTCGAGGTCATGACCACACCGTGCGGTGCCGGTGTTACCCGGTGGCATCACCCCTGTTTCCCGGGAGGAACGCTGCCCTCAGCGTGGGCGGGGCGGTGGTGTGAGGGCCGGGGGAGGGCCGCGGGGAGCGCGGGGTGGGGCTGACCGAACCCCCGGTCCACGTGCGGGCACGATCGATCGGGGCACCGCCCGGCGGAATCCTTGTCAGGGCCGGACCCCGTCAGGCAAAGGCAGGCCGGCTCCCGTCCGGGAAGGTCCCGGCTCCCGTCCGAGAAGTCCCCGGACCCTGTCCGTGGAGCCATCGGACCCCGTCCGGGAAGGCCCCGGATCCCGTCCGTGAAGCCATCGGACCCTGTCCGTGAAGCCATCGGACCCCGTCCCGGGAACGCCGGCCCAGTCCGGGGAACGCAGCCCTCCTGTCCGGGAAACCTCGGCCCCCCACCCGCCCACGACCAGGGAACCCACCATGGCGACCATCCGCACACCCCAGTCCGAGCGACGCCTGCCGCGGTTCGTTCGCGAGCCGTTCAGGGCCGACACCTGGCGGCGGGTCGCGTACGCGCTGCTGGCGCCACCCGTGGGACTGGCTTGCGTCCCCTTGTCGCTGCTCGGGGCGCCGACCGGCCGGTGGCAGCGCGCGCTCGCCCACCGCTTCCTCGGCCTTCCGGTGGGCGCGGACCCGCGGGCGCCCCTGAAGGGTCTCGCCCACGGGCTCCTCGCGGCGCCCCTCAACCTTCTGGTCCTGGTGGGCACCGGCTTCGGCTGGCTCGTCGTGCCGATGAACCTCGGCTGGCCCCTGCGCGCGGGCTCCGACCACGCGGACTCCTGGGGCGGCCCCACGTTCGCCGGAGCCTGGGCCTTCCACGCCCTCGTCGGCGGCGTCGGCTTCCTGCTGATCATGCCGTGGGTCGGCCGCGCCATGGCCGCCGTCCAGCTCCGCCTCGCCGCGGCACTCCTCTCCTAGTCCGCCCAAGATGAACCTAGGTTGGGGTCCATGAACCGCCTCCGCGCCGTACCGGGACGCCTTCGCGTCGTACTGGGCTTCCCCTTCGGGCGGCGAGCCCTGGCGGTCCTCCTCTACGCACTGATCGCCTTCCCGCTCGCCCTGACCGGCTTCGTCCTCACGCTCGTGGGTCTGCTGGTCGGCGGCGCGCTGTCCGTGACCACCCTCGGGCTGTGGCTGATCGCCGTCACCGTGCGCGGGGCACTCGCCCTCGGCAAGCTCCAACGCGCTCTGGCGCGAGGGCTGTTGGGGATGGGCATCGAAGAACCCGAGCGCCGCCCCGGCACCGGGGCACTCGGCTGGCGGCGGTCGTTGCTGGCCGACCGGAGCGGCTGGCGCGCCGTCGCCTGCGCGCTGGCCACCCCCTTCACCGCCGTCTTCGGCTACGTCGCCGTGGTCGTCGGCTACGTCTGGGGCGTCCTGCTCACCCTCCACCCCGTCCTCGAACACTGGAACTACGACACCCGGCGGGCGGCCGACGGCACGGAGCGCCGGGTGTCGCTGGAGTTCTTCGGATTCCAGGTCGACACCTGGCCGCGCTGGATCGTCCCGGTGGCCCTCGGACTGCTGCTCCTCGCGAGCGCCGCCTGGCTGCTGCGCCAGGCGCTCGCCCCGCACCGGTCCTGGATCGCCACGCTGCTCGGCCCCGACCCCGCCGACCGGCGGATCCGCACCCTGGAGGAGACCCGCGCCCAGGCCGTCGACGACGCCGCCGCGACCTTGCGCCGCATCGAACGCGACCTGCACGACGGCACGCAGGCCCGGCTCGTGGGCCTGGCGATGCACCTCACCATGATCAGGGAGCTGATCGGAGCCGGCGCCCCCGCCGACCGGCTGCTCGCCGTCGTCGACACCGCGCAGGGCAACGCCCGGCAGGCGATCGCCGACCTGCGCCATCTCGTCAAGGGCATCCATCCGCCCGTACTGGACCAGGGTCTGGACACGGCACTGGCCACCCTCGCCGCCGACAGCGCGCTGCCCGTCGAGGTGAGCGCCGCCATCGAGACGCGGCCGGTTCCGGCACTGGAGTCGATCGCCTACTTCTGCGCCGCCGAACTCCTCGCCAACGCCACCAAGCACGGCATGGCCACGCGGGCGAGCGTCACGGTCACGGCCCGGGACGGATTCCTGCGGCTGAGCGTGCGCGACGACGGCCGCGGGGGAGCGGTGATCGGCGCGGGCTCGGGCCTGACCGGTCTGCTGGCCCGGGTGCGGACCGTCGACGGCACGCTGGCCTGCGACAGCCCGCCGGGAGGGCCTACGGTGGTCACCGTCGAACTGCCCTGCTGACCCCGGTGGACAGGAGCCCCATGCGCGTCGTCATCGCCGAGGACTCGGCCCTGCTGCGGGACGGCCTGGCCCAGCTCCTCCAGTTGCGCGGCGTCGAGGTCGCGGCGGCCGTGGGCGACGCGGAGTCCCTGCTGGCCCGGGTCGCCGAGCACCGGCCGGACGTGGCCGTCGTCGACATCCGGCTGCCGCCGACCCAGACCGACGAGGGCATCCGGGCGGCCGTGCGGCTGCGCGCGGAGCACCCCGGCACCGGGGTGCTGGTCTTCTCGCAGTACGTGGAGACGACGTACGCCAGTCAACTGCTCGGCAATCCGGCCGGGTTCGGGTATCTCCTCAAGGAACGCGTCGTCGACATCGGTGAGTTCGTCGACGCCATGGAGCGGGTCGCCTCGGGCGGTACGGCCCTCGACCCCGAGGTCGTCTCCCAGTTGTTCGGCGCGAGCCGCCGGGCCCGTGCCCTCGACGCCCTCACACCGCGCGAGCGCGAGGTCCTCGCCCTGATGGCCGAGGGCCGTACCAACCACGCGATCGCCGCCGCGCTCACCGTCTCGGAGCGCGCCGTCGAGAAGCACATCGCCAACATCTTCCTGAAGCTCGACCTGCCCCCGTCGGACACCGGCCACCGGCGGGTCCTCGCGGTCCTGCGGTATCTGGACTCGGTGAACTGACCCGGCGGAACCGACGCGGCGAACCTCTGGAATCGCTCAAGCCTTCCGGGGTCCGTGCAGCGCGCACGCATCCGTCCCATAGGGTCGCGATCATGCCCGACATATCGCTGACCATGATGCTTGTGCTCTGTGCCGCCGCCCTGGCGGCCGGCTGGATCGACGCGGTGGTCGGCGGCGGAGGGCTGCTCCTGCTGCCCGCCATGCTGCTCGGGCTGCCCGCCGGCACCCCGGCGGCGTACGCGCTCGGCACGAACAAGGCGGTCGCGATCGTCGGCACCACGGGCGCCGCCGTGACGTACGCGCGCAAGGCACCCGTGGACGTGCGCCTGGCGGTACGGATCGGCCTCGCGGCCCTCGCCGGTTCGACGGCGGGCGCGTTCGTCGCGGCCGGGATGAGCACCGCCGTGCTCAAGCCGGTCGTCATGGTCGTCCTGCTCGCCGTCGGCACCTTCGTGATCCTGCGGCCCGCCTTCGGCACGGCGCCGCCGACCACTCCGGTCAGCGCGCGCCGCGTCCTCGCCGCGATCGGTCTCGCGGGCCTCGGTATCGGCTTCTACGACGGGCTCATCGGCCCCGGCACGGGCACGTTCCTCGTGCTCGCGCTCACCGCGCTGCTCCACCTCGACCTGGTGACCGCCTCCGCCACCGCCAAGATCGTCAACTGCTGCACCAACGCGGGCGCCCTCGCGACCTTCGCGTGGAAGGGCACGGTGTTCTGGGAACTGGCCGCCCTGATGGCCGTGTTCAACCTGGCGGGCGGCATGGTCGGGGCGCGGACCGCGCTCAAGCAGGGCAGCGGCTTCGTCCGGGCGGTCCTGCTGACGGTGGTGTTCGCGCTCGTGGCGAACCTGGCGTACCAGCAGTGGCTCGCCTGAACCCGGGGCGCCCGAGCCGGTGCTGTCCGCCCTCGGCCGTGCTCCGGCCCGTTCCGGACAGGCCCTAGTGACTGGTGCCCGTCAGGTGGGCGAAGACGACCACGTTCCCCTGGTAGCCCGTCGTCCGCGAGTAGCCGCCGCCGCAGGTGATGACCCGCAGCTCGGGCCGGTTCGCGGCGCCGTACACCTTCGCGTCGGGGAAGGAACGGGAGTCGTACACCGCCACGGCGTCGACGGTGAAGACGGCCGTCCTGCCGTCGAGCCGGTCCACCTCGACCGTGCTGCCCTTGCGGAGCGAGCCCAAGTCGTAGAAGACGGCGGGACCCTCCGCGTTGTCGACGTGCCCCGCCACGATCGCGGTGCCGCGTTCACCGGGGCTGGTCCCCGCCTCGTACCAGCCGGCCAGGTTCTTCTTCTCCGCGGGCGGCACGTCCAGGCTGCCCTGCGGGGTGAGGCCGAGGCCGATCAGCGGGGCGTCCACGCCGATGGCGGGGATGCGGATGCGGTCCGCCGGGGAGTGCGGCATCGAGGGGGCCGCGGACCGCGCCGGTTTCCCGGAGGCCGCCGCCTGCGCCGCGGACGGCTGGGGCGGCGGGTGCGCCTCGGTGCCGCGGCTCAGCAGCCAGGCACCCGAGCAGAGGGCGCCGACCGTGACCGACGCTATGACGGCATTGCTGACCCGGCGCACGCGAGCCTCCTCACGGGGGTTCCCTTCCGGAGCGGGTCCGGCCGGCGCCCGCGACGCGGCCGGGGGTGTGCTGACAGTGCCGGTCCCTTCCCCCTCCGGGCCGCGAGGGGCGTCGGGCCACGGAGGGGGAGGGACGGCGGTACCGGCGGACGGACAGCGGAGGGTGTCCGTCAGATCCCGTCGCCTCTCGCCCGGCGATGCAGGAGCCAGGTACCGCCCGCGGCGGCGACGGCCAGCGCCGCCACTCCCGCCGCGGTCTGTACGGGGTCGGGGCCCAGCGCGCCGCCGACACCCGTGTCCACATGCCCGCGCGGCCGGACCTGCTCGCGCGCGGCTTCCAGCGTCACCAGGAGGTCGCCGGTGACGCGCCGGCCGTGGGAGCACGTCGCGACGATCTCGTACGTCCCCGGCTGCGCGCTCGGCGGAACCTGGAACTGGCCGATCGCGTCGTGCTCGTGCGCGCTGGCGGCGAGCGTGAAGGTACCGCCGCCCACCGCGTCGGCGTCCCCGCTCGCGGTGCCGTCCGAGCCGCACGCGGCCGTGTTGACGGTGACGTCGGCGCCCGGGACGACGCTGGAGGGGAACACCTCCAGACTTCCGGTGTCCCCGCCGTACACGGGCGCGGCGGCGAGCCCCGCGACGGCGACGGCGAGCGCGGTACCGGTCAGCAGACGGGCCGTACGTCGCATCGTGCCAGCTCCTCCGAGGGGGTGCGGCCCGCGGCACCCTCAAGTGCCGCAGCGTCGGTCGCACCCCTGCCCTTCCGAGGTAAGTGGCACATGACCGAGGCCGCTCTCTGATGATGTGTCAGAAATGATGTGAACGGGTGTCAGGCGGGCGGCCGGAAGGGGGAGGGGGGTCCGGCATTCCGGCAGGTCACCGGTCTGTGCCCGGTGTACCGCGCACGGGAATCGGAAGGGGGCGGGGCGCGGGTGTGAATGGGTGACCGGGTGCGCCCGCCCGTCCGCTCGTCCGCCCGTCGGTCCGTCCGTCTTGCCCGGCGGTCGGGTGCTCGGGTGCTCGGGTGGAGAGTGCGTGACCGGTCGCGGCCGTCGACTCGGAGGTGTGCCGGAATGTGCGGCGCGTCACACCACGGCGTCCGGGAGGCGCGATGATTCCCGGGCGGGCCGCCGGTCTTCATCGGTGTGGTCCGGACGTGTGCCGCGGTCGGGCGCGACACGGCCGCGAACGCGTGACGTGGTCGAGACAGCGACGAGGAGCGAGTCCCATGCGCATCGTGATCAGTGAGTTCATCAGCCTGGACGGCGTCGTGCAGGCGCCGGGCGGTCCCGAGGAGGACACCGACGGAGGCTTCGCGCACGGCGGCTGGTCCCACCCGTACTTCGACCCGGAGGTCGTGGGCGGCGCGTTCGCGGCCGGGCTCTCCGGTGCCGAGGGGCTGCTGTTCGGGCGCCGCACCTGGCAGACGATGGCAGGGGCGTGGCCCGAGCGCTCGGGCGACCCGTTCGCCGACCGTATGAACTCCCTGCCCAAGTACGTGGTCTCGGGCACCCTCGGCGAGGCGGAGGTGGCGGCCTGGGACAACACCACGCTCATCCCGGCCGACGAGGCGGTCGCCCGGATCCGTGAGCTGCGCGCGGCCGACGGCGGCGACCTCGCGATGATGGGCAGCCCCACCCTCGTCCGCACCCTGCTGGCGGAGGGCCTGGTCGACGAGCTCCAGCTCATCCGGATGCCGGTGATCCTCGGCGGCGGAAAGACGATCTTCCCCGAGGGCGGGATGAAACGCGCGCTCGAACACGTTTCCACCGTCACCGCGAAGACGGGTGCGGAGGTGAGCGTGTACCGGCCGGTGCGGGAGGACTAGGACCCGCCGGAGACGGACATGCTCATGGCGAGCCGTGGGCAGGCGAACCTGACGGCGCCTGCCCACGGCGACCGGGAACTCCCCGTGGCCGGAGAGGCCGGAAGGCGTCGGGCGCGGGGTCAGCCCACGGAGACCGCCGACCAGGCCGCGGCCACGGCGGCGTACTCGGCGCTGCCCGCCCCGTAGAGGTCCTTGGCCGCGTTCAGCGTGGCGGTGCGCGCTCCCGCGTACTTCGTGGACGAGGTCATGTAGACCGTCAGCGCGCGGTACCAGATCCTGCCGACCTTGTCGTGGCCGATGCCGGTGACGGTGGCCCCGTTGCACGTGGGGGAGTCGTAGGCGACGCCGCCCACGGTCTTCGCCCCGCTGCCCTCCGAGAGCAGATAGGCGAAGTGGTTGGCGACGCCGGACGAGTAGTGGACGTCGAGGTTGCCGACCGAACTGCTCCAGCAGTCGGCCGAGTTGCCGTCCTTGGAGGGCTTGTCCATGAAGCGGAGGGCGGGTTTGCCGAAGCCCGGGCGGACGATCTTCTCGCCGATCAGATAGTCCCCGGGGTCCGAGGCGTTGCCCGCGTACCACTCCACCATGGTCCCGAAGATGTCCGAGGTCGCCTCGTTCAGACCGCCGGACTCGCCGGAGTACGTCAGCGCGGCCGTCTTCGAGGTCACCCCGTGCGACATCTCGTGCCCGGCGACGTCCAGCGCGACCAGCGGTCCGAACGTCGAGCCGTCACCGTCGCCGTACGTCATGCAGAAGCAACTGTCGTCCCAGAAGGCGTTGTTGTAGTTCTTGCCGTAGTGGACGCGGTTGTACGAGCCCTTGCCGTCGCCCGCGATGCCGTTGCGGCCGTGGACGTTCTTGTAGTAGTCCCAGGTCGCGTCGGTACCGTACTGCGCGTCCACCGCCGCGGAGGAGCGGTCTGAGGCCGTGCCCGTGCCCCAGTGGTTGTCGGCGTCGGTGAAGAGCGTCGCGGGCGCACGGCTGATGCAGATCCCGAAGATGCACAGGTCCGTCTTGTTCGCCGCGTCGCCCGTGTACGTGTTCCCGCGCGTCGGATCCTTGAGCTGGTACGCCGATCCGGACGCGGTCGTCTCCAGCGGAACCGTGCCGCCGTAGAGGGAGTTGCCGTCGCCCGTCGCCGTCTCGACGCTGTCCCACGCGTCGATCCGCGCGCCGGTGCGGGCGTCGGTCAGGACCGTGCGCGCGACCGGGTTGCCGAGCCCGTCCTGGCCCACCGCGTCGGTGCGCCAGGCGAGCCGCGGAGTGCCGTGCAGGGCGTCGACGACCAGTCGCGGCTTGGCCGTGACCTTCTTCAGCGTCTCGCCGGGGTTGGCGGCGCGCAGCGCGTTCACCGCGAGGGCGGCCGCCTTCGCGCCGGAGAGCTCCGGGGTGACGCCGGCCAGCGAGATCGCCTTCGGTGTCGCGCGGTCGGCCCCGCGGTACGAACCGTCCCGTGTCAGGTGGACCACGAAGTCGCCGCCGAGCACGGGGAGTTCGCGGTAGGTCCGGTCGTAGCGCACGTGCTGGGTGCCGTCCTTGTCGACGACGACGTCCCGGACGGTGGTGTCCTGGGCCGAGGTGAGACCCAGGTTCGCGGCGTGGGCCGCGAGCACCGAGGCCGCGTTCTCGATCGCGGTCGCCCGGGTCGGCGCGCTGTCGGCGTTCGCGGCCGGGGCGAGCGCGGCGGCCAGCAGGGTGGCCGTGGTCACGGCGGCGCCTGCGGTGGCGAGAGAGGAACCGCGGATGTGCCGTATTCGACTCATCGGTCTCCTTGGGGAGGTGCCTCGGGGGAGGCGCGTGGGGGAGGGCGTGGGGGAGAGGGCCTGTGGGGAGGCACGGAAATCCGCTCCGATTTAAAGGTGCATGACATGTCATGTCCATAGAGGCGACCGGGTGCGTGCGGGATGCGGCGAGAATCGTTTCCGTACCCTCACGAATGGAGGCACTCATGGAACTGCCGGCCTGCCTGGCCGTCCTGACCACGACGGACGCGGCGGAGAAGGCGGAAGCGCTGGCCCGGGGCGCGGTGGCGGCGCGGGTCGCGGCCTGTGCCCAGATCTCGGGGCCGGTCACATCCGTCTACCGCTGGCAGGGCGCCGTGGAGACGGCCGCCGAGTGGAGGGTCCAGTTCAAGACGACCGCCGCGCGTTACCCGGCGCTGGAGGAGTACCTCCTGGGCGCCCACGACTACGACACACCCGAGATCATCGCCACCCCGGTCGTGGCGGGAAGCCCGGACTACCTGCGCTGGCTGGAGGAGGAGACGGCCCCTTGAACCCCGTCGACCCCTTCGGCGCGGGGTCGCCGCCGGGCGAAGGGGAGCTGCCCTTCTTCGTCTACGGCACCCTGCGGCCCGGCGAACACAACCACGACCTGTTCCTGCGTGGCCGCACCCGCTCCGAGGAGCCCGGACGGATGTGCGGGCTCGTGCTGTACGCCGGGCCCGGATACCCGTACGCCGTCGACGAGCCCGGTGGCGCGGTGCGCGGCGAGATCGTGACCGCGCGGCCCGGGGCGTACGAGGAACTCCTCGCGGAGCTGGACGAGTTGGAGGAGTACGTGCCGGGCGACGCGACCAGCCTGTACGAGCGGGTCGCCCGGGACGCCGTGCGCGCGGACGGCGTCACGGTCGTGCGGACGTGGGTGTACGTCGCGGCGCCCGCGGTGGCGGCCCGTCTGCGCTCGGGCGGCGAGCTGATCGAGGACGGCGACTGGCGCGGTCAGCGGGCGTCCTGACCCTCCGGCCCGGACCGCCCGGCGGGTCCGGGACCTTCCGTCGAGCCGGAGCCCGACTTCCGGGCGGGTCCGGGTGCGTCCGTCGACCCCGAGCCGGGGTGCGCGCCCGGCTCGGGGGCCTTCGTCGAGCAGGAACTGAGTCCGATGCCCAGGGCGGCGCCGACGGCCGCCCCGCTGAGCGCGAGGACACGTCGTCGGGTCAAGTCGCGGTCGGCCATGGCCGCACCCTAGGGGCGGAAACGGTCCCACCTCCGGGGGCGCACGGAACGGCCACCCGCACGGGTGCACACCGGGCGCGGCGAGGGCCGGGGCGGGTGTCCGCCCCGGCCGCGGCGGGGACGACGGCGTGTCCACCCCGGCCGTGGCGGGGACGACGGCGAGTTCACCCCGGGCGCGGCAAGGATCGCGATACGCCCGCCCCGAGACGAGGGGAACCGCGGTGCCCCCGCCCCGGGCACGACGGGGAACCGAGGTGCGCCCGCCTCGGGCACGACGGGGAACCGAGGTGCGCCCGCCCCGGGCACGACGGGGAACCATGGCGCGCCCGGTGGGAACCGGGGCGCCCCCGTGCCGGGTGAGGCGTCAGGCCTCGGGTGCCGTCTCCACCCGTACCGCGCACGCCTTGAACTCCGGCATCCGGGAGACCGGGTCCAGCGCCGGGTTGGTGAGCGTGTTGGCGCGGCCCTCCCCGGGCCAGTGGAAGGGCATGAACACGGTGTCGGGGCGGATGGCGGTCGTGAGCCGGGCCGGCGCCACGGCCCGGCCGCGCCGCGACACCACCGTCACGGCGTCCCCGTCCGCCGCGCCGAGCCGTTCCGCCAGCCGCGGATGCATCTCCACGAACGGGCCGGGCGCGGCGGCGTTCAGTTCGTCGACGCGCCGTGTCTGCGCCCCCGACTGGTACTGGGCCACCACCCGTCCGGTGGTCAGCAGCACCGGGTACTCGTCGTCCGGCTCCTCGGCGACGGGCCGGTGCGACACGGGAACGAACCGCGCCCGGCCGTCCTCGGTGGCGAACCGGTCGAGGAAGAGGCGGGGCGTGCCCGGATGGACCCCACCACCGGAGCCGGCGCCGCCGTCCATGGGGTCGCCCACCAAGGGGCCGGCGGCCACCCGATCCGGGTGCGGGAGCGCCGGATCCGCGTCCGGGCGGGTGCCCTCGGGGCCCGCCCCGCCCTGTCCGGGACCCCGGGCCGGGGCCGTCGGCCCGCCCCGGCCCGGCGCGGTCTCCGGGGCCACCGGGCCCGCGTCCGGGGTCTCCTCGGCACGGCCGGGGGCCTCCTGGGCCGGGCAGGGCCAGAACACCCCGTTCTCCTTCGCCAGTCGGTGGTAGGTGATCCCCGAGTAGTCCGCCGGGCCCCCCGCGCTCGCCCGGCGCAGTTCCTCGAAGACCTCCTCCGGGTCGGTCGGGAAACCCTTCTCCACGCCGAGGAGCGCGGCGAGTTCGTGCAGCACCTCGAGGTCGCTGCGGACCCCCTCGGGAGGGCTGAGCGCGCGCCGGCGCAGCAGCACGCGGCCCTCCAGACTCGTCGTCGTGCCCGTCTCCTCCGCCCACTGGGCGACCGGCAGGACGACGTCCGCGAGCGCGGCGGTCTCGGAGAGGACGACATCGGCGACCGCGAGGAAGTCCAGCGACTTCAGGCGTCCCTCGATGTGCGCCGCGCGGGGCGCGGACACCACCGGGTTCGACCCCATCAGCAGCAGGGAGCGGATGTCCGTCCCCATCGCGTCAAGGAGTTCGTACGCGCTGCGCCCGGGTCCGGGCAGGGTGGCGGGGTCGATGCCCCACACCTCGGCCACGTGCCGCCGCGCCGCCGGGTCGGTGAGCTTGCGGTAGCCGGGCAACTGGTCGGCCTTCTGGCCGTGTTCGCGCCCGCCCTGCCCGTTGCCCTGTCCGGTGAGACAGCCGTATCCGGACAACGGCCGCCCCGAACGCCCGGTGGCCAGACAGAGGTTGATCCACGCGCTCACGGTGTCGGTGCCCTTGGACTGCTGCTCGGGCCCGCGCGCGGTCAGGACCATGGCGTTCTCGGGCTCGCAGAACATCCGCACGGCGGCGCGGAGTTCGGGAACGGACACCCCCGTGATCCGTTCCACGTACTCCGGCCAGTGCGCCATCGCCGCGGCCCGCGCCTCCTCCCAGCCGCTCGTACGGTCCCGGATGTACTCCGCGTCCGTACGCCCCTCGGCGACGACCAGGTGCAGCATCCCGAGCGCGAGCGCCAGATCCGTCCCCGGACGCGGTGCCAGGTGCAGGTCCGCCTGCTCGGCCGTGCGGGTGCGGCGCGGGTCGACGACGATCAGGGTGCCGCCGTTCTCCCTCAGCTCGGTGACGAACCGCAGCGCGGGCGGCATCGTCTCGGCGAGATTGGAGCCGACGAGGACCACACAGCCGGTCCGCGGGACGTCCTCCAGCGGAAAGGGCAGCCCCCGGTCGAGACCGAAGGCCCTGACACCGGCCGCCGCCGCGGACGACATGCAGAAGCGTCCGTTGTAGTCGATCTGCGAGGTACCGAGGACGACACGGGCGAACTTCCCGAGCGTGTAGGCCTTCTCGTTCGTCAGTCCGCCTCCGCCGAACACCCCGCAGGCGTCCGGCCCGTGGTCCGCGCGTGCACGGGCGAGCCCCTCGGCGGTCCGGGACAGGGCCTCGTCCCAGCCCGCGGGCCGCAGGACGCCTCCGGTGCGGACGAGGGGCGAGGTGAGCCGCACCCGGGACGACAGCAGCGCGGGCGCCGTCCGCCCCTTGCCGCACAGCGCGCCCCGGTTGACCGGGAAGTCCGCGCGCTCGGTCACCGCGACGCCGCCGCCCGGAGCGGGCGTCAGGTTCATCCCGCACTGCAGGGCGCAGTACGGGCAGTGGGTGGGCGTCACGGGGGCCGTCATGGCCCCAGCCTGCGGCGGGCGTGTTACACGCCGGGGAGGCGGGCGTTACGCCACCGGGGCGGACATCTCCCGCCCACGCCGGGCCCGCGGTGAGATCTCCCGGAGGGGACCTCCTCGGCTAGCGGGCCGCCGCCAGGGCCCGGCTCACCCCGTGCTCCTTCGGGCCGAGGAAATGCGGGTCCGGCTCGAACACCGCGTCCAGCGCGGCCTTGCCCGCCGCGAAGATCTCCCGGGTGTTGCCGTAGTACCAGGTGACGTCGTGCTTCGCGGCCACGCCGATTCCGTACGAGCGCACGCCCGCCGTCCGGCACAGGGCGAGAGCGCGGCGGATGTGGAAGTCCTGGCTGATCAGGACGGCCTCGTGCACGCCGAAGATCTTCCGGGCGCGGACGCAGGAGTCCCAGGTGTCGAAGCCGGCGTAGTCGCTGACGATCCGCCGGGCGGGCACCCCGTGCGCGGTGAGGTAGGCGCGCATCGCGTCCGGCTCGTCGTAGTCCTCGCGGCTGTTGTCGCCGGTGACCAGGACCACCTCGATCCGGCCGGCCCGGTACAGCTTCGCCGCGGCGTCCAGGCGGTGGGCGAGATACGGGGACGGCTCGCCGTCCCACAGCCCCGCGCCGAAGACGATCGCGACCTCGGTGCGCGGGGCGTCCGCCGTCGTCCGCAGCCGGTCGCCCGTCGACACGTGCAGCCAGGTCGCCGGGAGCAGCGCAAGCACGCACAGCACCATCAGCGTCTGCACGGCCCGCCGTTGGGCGCGGCGCGTGCGCGGCAGCGACGGCAGACGGAGCCGTCGCGGTCCGCGCGGGCTCGGACGCTTCAGACGCGGCATGGTCGATGTCCCCCAGAGATCGTCACACGGACGAAGACGCATCGTAGGGCCGTCCGGTTCACCCCGACGCGCCGACCTCCGGCCGGCGGGCAGGAGAGAGCCGCAGGTGAGGGCCCCTCACACCGTGCCTCCACCGGTCCGTGAACCACTGGAAAACACCCGTGACGCCCACGCAACGGCCCGGCAACCTGCCGCCGTCAGGATCGACCCATGACGGCCTCGAACCCCGCTCGCGACGCGTTCCCCCACCGCTTCGGCGGCCCGCCGCCCCGCGGCGCCCACGTCGAAGGCCCCATCGAAGGTCTCGGCACCGCGGCGCAGCTCATGAACCGGATCGCCGGCCAGCTCGGCAGCCGGCTCGCCCTCGTCGCGCCCGACGGCACCCGCCGTCCGGAACCGCCCGCCCTCGTTCTGGTCGCCCACGGCAGCCGCGACCCGCGCGCGCTCGCCACCGTGCGGACCCTGATCGAACGTGTCCGTGAGCTGCGCCCGCACCTGGACGTGCACCTCGGACACATCGAGCTGAACGAGCCCCTCCTCGCCGACACGCTCGCCTCCCTCGCCGGCCGGCAGGACACGGTCCTCGTGCCGCTGCTGCTCGGCCGCGGCTACCACGTCCGGCGCGACATCCCCGAGACCGCCGCCGCCGTCCCCGGCCTGCACGCCCGTGTCGCCGGCCCGCTCGGCCCCCACCCGCTGCTCGTGGAAACCCTCTACGCCCGCCTGATCGAGGCCGGATGGCGCACCCGGATGAGCGACGCGGGCCGCCGCGCGAGCGCCGTCGTCCTCGCCTCCGCCGGGTCCCGTGCCCCGGACTCGGCCGCCGACACCCGCCGCACCGCCCAGATGCTCGCCGAACGCCTCGGCGTCCCGGTCGTCCCGGCGTACGCCTCCGCCGCCGCGCCCACCGTCACCGCCGCGGTGCGCTCGCTGGCCGCCCGGGGCCGCCACCGGATCGCCGTCGCCTCGTACTTCACCGCCCCCGGCCGCTTCGCCACGCAGGTCGCCGAGGAGGCCCCCTGGATCTGCGCCGAACCGCTGGGCGACCACCCGGCGATGGCCCGCCTCGTCCTGCACCGCTACGACCAGGCCGTGGCCGCCCCCGAGTCCGCCCCCGAGCGCACCCTGATCCCGGCCTGAACCCGGCGCGTCTCCCCGCGCCCGGCACCGTGCCGCCCCCGCCCCCGCCCCGATTGTCACCGCCTGCGTCTACTGTCGGTGCATGGAAGGCATGGCACCGAGGACCGAAGACACCGCACCGCAGGCACACGAGAACCACACGGCCCACGAGAACCACACGCCACACGGGAACCACACGGCCCATGACGTGTACGACCCGTCCGCCGTCGAGCGCTGGGCCGCCGAGCCCGACAAACGGCCGGGCCGCACCGCCTTCCAACGCGACCGCGCCCGCGTGCTGCACTCCGCGGCCCTGCGCCGCCTCGCGGGCAAGACACAGGTCGTCACCCCCGGCACCCTTCCCCAGGTGCTCGGCGCGGCCGGGTCCGGCGGCGCGCCCA
This sequence comes from Streptomyces sp. NPDC096324, assembly GCF_044763015.1. NCBI lineage: Bacteria > Bacillati > Actinomycetota > Actinomycetes > Kitasatosporales > Streptomycetaceae > Streptomyces > Streptomyces sp. NPDC096324. The sequence goes on from NZ_JBIWFK010000003.1 coordinate 691,217, forward strand.
TCCAGGTGTGGGACGCCAGTCCGCGCACCCGGCTGACCCACTCCCTGGAGTGCGCCCAGGTGGGCCGAGAGCTGGGCGCCGCCCTCGGCTGCGACCCGGACCTGGTCGAGGCGGCCTGCCTCTCGCACGACCTGGGCCACCCGCCCTTCGGGCACAACGGCGAGCAGGCGCTGAACGAATTCGCCGAGGACTGCGGCGGGTTCGAGGGCAACGCCCAGTCGCTGCGCCTGCTCACCCGGATCGAGCCGAAGCGCTTCGTGCGCAGCGACATGGTGACCCCGGCCTCCGCCGCCGCGGGCGACGACCTCGTCAGCGTCGGCCTCAACCTCACCCGCGCCGCCCTCGACGCCGCCACCAAGTACCCGTGGCCGAGAGGCGCCCGTCCCGACGATCCGAAGTCGCCGAAATTCGGGGTCTACGAGGACGACCGCCCGGTGTTCGACTGGATCCGCCAGGGCGCCCCCGGCACGCGGACCTGCTTCGAGGCCCAGGTGATGGACTGGGCCGACGACGTGGCGTATTCGGTGCACGACGTCGAGGACGGCCTGCACGCGGGCCACATCGACCCCGCCAGCCTGCACGCCGGACCCGAACGCGACGCGGTCTTCGCCGTGGCCGTGGGGCGGTACGTGCCCGAGGACACCGATCCGGCCGAGCTGGCCGAGGCCCTCGACCGGCTCCTCGGCCAGGAGTGGTGGCCGCACGGCTACGACGGATCGGCCGTCGCGCAGGCCCGCCTGAAGGACGCCACCAGCCAGCTCATCGGCCGTTTCTGCCTGGCCGCGGAGGGCGCCACCCGCGCGCGGTACGGCAGCGGACGCCTCACCCGGTACGCGGCGGAACTGGTCGTGCCGCGCGCCGCCAGGCTGGAGTGCGCCGTCCTCAAGGCGGTCGCCGACCGGTACGTGATGCAGCGCGCCGAACAGGAGCGGCTCCGCGCCGACCAGCGGATCGTCGTCGCCGAACTGGCCGAGGCGCTCACCGCCCGCGCACCCGAGATCCTGGATCCGCAGTTCCGGGCGCTGTTCGACCAGGCGGCCGACGACCGTGCCCGCAAGCGCGTGATCGTGGACCAGATCGCATCTCTCACCGACGCCTCGGCGCGTTCCCTGCACCTCGGACTCACCACGCGTTCCCATGGGGGCGGACAAGTGTGACCCTGCGTGGCCTGATCGGGCCACTACCCCTTCCCGCATCACGCTCCGTGCGGGAGGCTCGCATATGGCGACATCCTTACGAGGAGGCATCAAGTGGTCGACGCGGATCAGACATTCGTCATCGTCGGAGGAGGCCTGGCAGGAGCCAAGGCGGCCGAGACGCTCCGAGCGGAGGGCTTCACCGGCCGCGTGATACTGATCTGCGACGAACGCGACCACCCCTACGAACGGCCGCCGCTCTCCAAGGGCTACCTCCTCGGCAAGGAGGGGCGCGACAGCGTCTTCGTGCACGAACCCGCGTGGTACGCGCAGAACGACGTCGAGCTGCACCTCGGTCAGACCGTGGACAGGATCGACCGCGCGGCCAAGACCGTCCGCTTCGGTGACGACGGCACCCTTGTCCACTACGACAAGCTGCTCATCGTGACCGGCGCCGAGCCGCGCCGCCTCGACGTCCCGGGCACCGACCTCGCCGGCGTGCACCACCTGCGCCGCCTCGCCCACGCCGAGCGCCTCAAGGGCGTCCTCACCGCGCTGGGCCGGGACAACGGCCACCTCGTCATCGCCGGAGCCGGCTGGATCGGCCTGGAGGTCGCCGCCGCGGCCCGCGAGTACGGCGCGGAGGTCACCGTCGTCGAACCCGCGCCGACCCCGCTGCACAACGTGCTCGGCCCCGAACTGGGCGAGATCTTCGCCGAACTGCACCGCGAGCACGGGGTGCGCTTCCACTTCGGCGCCCAGCTCACGGAGATCGTCGGCCAGGACGGCATGGTGCTGGCCGCCCGCACCGACGACGGCGAGGAGCACCCCGCCCACGACGTCCTCGCGGCCATCGGCGCCGCCCCCCGCACCGGCCTCGCCGAGGCCGCCGGCCTCACCATGGCCGACCGGGCGGACGGCGGCGGCATCGCGGTCGACGAGCAGCTCCGCACCTCCGACCCCGACGTGTACGCCGCCGGCGACGTCGCCTCCTTCCACCACGGTCTCTTCGACACCCGGCTGCGCGTGGAGCACTGGGCGAACGCCCTCAACGGCGGACCGGCCGCCGCCCGCTCGATGCTGGGCCGCGGGGCGGCGTACGACCGGGTGCCCTACTTCTTCTCCGACCAGTACGACCTGGGCCTGGAGTACTCGGGCTGGGCGCCCCCGGGGACGTACGACCAGGTGGTGATCCGCGGCGACGCCGCCAAGCGGGAGTTCATCGCCTTCTGGGTGAAGGACGGCAGGCTCCTGGCCGGGATGAACGTGAACGTGTGGGATGTCACGGACCCGATCCAGCGGCTGATCCGCTCCCGGGCCCAGGTGGACACCGAGGCGCTCGCCGACCCGCACGTCCCGTTGGAGAGCCTGGCCCCCTGACCGTCTCGCGGGAGCCGCTCGGGCCGGCTCCCGCACCGTCCGCCGTGCCGGGATTTCCGGGGTGTGCCCCCGGACCCGGGGCGGTGGGGGTCCACCTGCCCCGGGAGTGTCGGTGCGGCCCCGTAGAATCACCTCGTGGCAGGCAGGATCAATGACGAGGACGTGAAGGCGGTTCGGGACGCGGTCCCGATCGACGCCGTGGTGTCCGAGTATCTCCAGCTTCGCAACGCGGGCGGCGGAAACCTCAAGGGCCTCTGCCCCTTCCACGACGAGAAGTCACCCTCCTTCCAGGTCAGCCCCAGCAAGGGCCTCTTCCACTGCTTCGGCTGCCAGGAGGGCGGCGACACCATCACGTTCGTGATGAAGGTCGACCACCTCACCTTCTCCGAGTCGGTCGAGCGCCTCGCCGCCCAGGCCGGCATCACCCTGCGCTACGAGGAGGGCGGGTACAACCCCGCCCACCAGCGCGGCGAGCGCATCCGTCTGGTCGAGGCGCACAAGGCGGCGGCCCGCTTCTACACCGAGCAGCTCGACACCAGCCCCGAGGCCGACACGGGCCGCGCCTTCCTCGCCGACCGCGGCTTCGACCAGGCCGCCGCCGCCCACTTCGGCGTCGGCTACAGCCCCCAGGGCTGGGACCACCTCACCCGCCATCTGCGCGGCAAGGGCTTCACCGACAAGGAACTCGTCCTCTCCGGCCTCGCCCAGGAGGGCCGCCGCGGCCCCATCGACCGCTTCCGCGGCCGCCTCATGTGGCCCATCCGCGACATCGGCGGCGAGGTCGTCGGCTTCGGCGCCCGCAAGCTCTACGAGTCCGACAACGGCCCGAAGTACCTGAACACGCCCGACACCGCGATCTACCGGAAGTCCCAGGTCCTGTACGGCATCGACCTCGCCAAGAAGGACATCGCCAAGAGCAGCCGGGCGGTCGTCGTCGAGGGCTACACCGACGTCATGGCCTGCCACCTGGCCGGGATCACCACGGCCATCGCGACCTGCGGCACGGCGTTCGGCGGCGACCACATCAAGATCCTCCGCCGGCTGCTGATGGACAACGGCTCGGCCCGGGTGATCTTCACCTTCGACGGCGACGCGGCCGGCCAGAAGGCCGCCCTGCGCGCCTTCGAGGACGACCAGAAGTTCGCCGCCGAGACCTACATCGCCATCGCGCCCGACGGCATGGACCCCTGCGAACTGCGTCTGGCCAAGGGGGACGAAGCCGTCGCCGACCTGGTCGAACCCCGCACCCCGCTCTTCGAGTTCGCGCTGCGCCAGATCGTCCTGCGCTACGACCTGGAGACCCCGGCGGGACGCGCGGCCGCGCTCGACGAGGCCGCCCCGGTCGTCGCCCGCATCAAGAACAGCGGTGCCCAGCACGAGGTCGCCGTGCAGCTCGCCGGCATGCTCGGCATCCTCGACACCCAGTTCGTCGTCAAGAGGGTCGCCCAGCTGGCCCGTTGGGCCCGCGACCGCGGCGGCATGGGCCCCGCGCCGGCCACCGGCCGCCCCCAGCAGACCTACGCCGCCGCCCAGGGACCCACCGGCGGCGGCCCCGCCCTCACCCTGCGCAACCCCGTCTTCGCCACCGAGCGCGAACTGCTCAAACTCGCCCTCCAGCGGCCGGAGTTGGTCGCCCCGGCGTTCGACGCCTACGGCATGGACGAGTTCACCGCACCGCCGTACGCCGCCGTGCGCCAGGCCGTCATGGACGCGGGCGGCACGGAGTACGGCGTCGAGGACCCCCAGGAGTTCCTGATCCGGGTCCGCGACGCCGCCCCGGACGACGCCGTGCGCGCGATGGTCACCGAGCTGGCCGTCGAGGCGATCCTGCGCAAGACCGTCGACGAGACGTACGCGGGCGACCAGCTCGTCATGGTCCGCCGCCGCGCCGTCGACCGCCGCATCCGGGACGTCCAGGGCTCCCTGTCCCGCCTCAGCGCGGGCGGCGACCCCGCCCAGCTCGCCGCCGTGCAGAACGAGCTGTGGGTGCTCCAGCAGTACGGCCAGGCACTGCGCGAGCGGGGCGCCGAAGCCCTCTGAGGCGCGGCGACGGTCCTTCCGGTGCCTGTTCCGGGAGGGGCCCCGCGCAGCCGCCGGGGCGCGACGGGCGGTGGAAGCGGCCCGGCACATGCCAATCCCGCGACCGGATCCGCAGGTTTCGTCTCCGCTGAGCTGCGCACTCGTCCGGAGCGGTAACCAGGCGGTCACGGACCGGACGCAAAAAGTCACCGCACGCCCCTCGTGGCGGCGATGTGTCGTACTCCACACTGGGTTCCGGTGCCTGAGTCCTCGGAGCGCGGCCGACCCGCACGCGACGGGTTCCCCATCCCCGCGGTTCCGCCAAACGACTGTGGGATGGACCGCGGCGAGACCGTCGACCCCATCCCCGACACACCGCTGCCGCACGACTCAGCAGCGACATTCCTGGAGGTCGCCCCCGTGCAGACCCAGACCCTCGCCCAGACCGACAACACCACCGACACGGACGCGGATCCCGGCGTCGTCGGGGCGGTCCCCGCGCAGCGGCGTGCCGCGCACCACCCCGAGGGCGGGCCGGAGAGCCCTCCCGAGAACCTCGAAGAGGCTCCCGGGGCGGAGGTCGAGGTGGAAGTGGAGACCGAGGCCCCCGAACCGGTGGAGCCGGCCCGGGCCCGCGCCGCCGACACCGGTGGCCCCTCGTCCGACCTGTTCCGCCAGTATCTGCGCGAGATCGGGCGGATCCCGCTGCTCACGGCGGCCGAGGAGGTCGACCTCGCCCGCCGGGTCGAGGCCGGGCTGTTCGCCGAGGAGAAGCTCCGGCTCACGCCCGACCTGGACAGCCAGCTCGCCATGGACCTGGACAAGATCGTCGTCATGGGCCGGATGGCGAAGCGCCGGCTCATCGAGGCGAACCTGCGGCTCGTCGTCTCCGTGGCCAAGCGGTACGTGGGCCGCGGTCTGACCATGCTCGACCTGGTCCAGGAGGGCAACCTCGGCCTGATCCGGGCCGTCGAGAAGTTCGACTACGCCCGCGGCTACAAGTTCTCCACCTACGCCACCTGGTGGATCCGGCAGGCCATGTCGCGCGCGCTCGCCGACCAGGCACGCACCATCCGCGTCCCCGTGCACGTGGTCGAGCTGATCAACCGGGTGGTCCGCGTCCAGCGGCGGATGCTCCAGGAGCGCGGCTACGAGCCCACGCCCGAAGAGGTCGCGGCGCAGCTCGACCTGACCGGCGAGCGGGTGAGCGAGGTCCTGCGGCTGGCCCAGGAGCCGGTGTCGCTGCACGCCCCCGTGGGCGAGGAGGACGACGTGGCCCTCGGTGACCTCATCGAGGACGGCGACGCGACGTCTCCGGTGGAGTCCGCAGCGTTCCTGCTGCTCCGGCAGCATCTGGAGGCGGTGCTGTCCACGCTCGGGGAGCGGGAGCGGAAGGTGGTCCAGCTTCGGTACGGGCTCGCGGACGGGCGTCCGCGGACCCTGGAGGAGATCGGGCGCATCTTCGGCGTCACGCGTGAGCGCATCCGGCAGATCGAGTCCAAGACGCTCAACAAGCTGCGGGACCATGCCTTCGCCGACCAGCTCCGGGGTTATCTGGACTGAGGGGTCCGCTGTGGACAACGGCCTCTTTCGCCCCCTCCGCCCCTTCCCTTCCCGTACCCGGAGGCTCCGCCCCCGGACCCCCGCTCCTCGAACGCCGGAGGGGCTGAATTCTCCGGCGTCTTCAGCGGGGGCCCGGAAGCGCGGGCCCTAGTCGACCTCGGCCACCGCCTGGGCGAACTGTGCCTGGTAGAGGCGGGCGTAGGCTCCGCCGGACTCCAGCAGGTCCGTGTGGGTGCCCTGTTCCACGATGGCGCCGTCCTCCATCACGAGGATGGTGTCCGCGTCCCGGATGGTCGACAGACGGTGGGCGATCACGAACGACGTACGCCCGTGCGCCAGCTTCGCCATCGCCTTCTGGATCAGCACCTCGGTCCGGGTGTCCACGGAGCTGGTCGCCTCGTCGAGCACCAGGATCACCGGGTCCGACAGGAAGGCCCGGGCGATCGTGATGAGCTGCTTCTCGCCCGCGCTGACCCCCGTCCCCTCGTCGTCGATCACCGTGTCGTAGCCGTCGGGCAGGGTGCGGATGAACCGGTCGGCGTGCGCGGCGCGCGCCGCCTCCTCGATCTCCCCGCGCGTGACGTCCCGCGAGGCCCCGTACGCGATGTTGTCGGCGATCGAACCGCCGAACAGCCAGGTGTCCTGGAGCACCATCCCTATCCCGGACCTCAGCTCGTCACGGGACATGGAGGTCACGTCGACCCCGTCGAGGGTGATCCGGCCGCCCGTGACGTCGTAGAACCGCATGAGCAGGTTCACCAGGGTCGTCTTGCCGGCACCGGTCGGGCCGACGATGGCCACCGTGTGGCCCGGTTCCACCTTCAGCGAGAGATCCTCGATGAGCGGCTTCTCCGGGTCGTACCGGAAGGAGACGTTCTCCAGGGCCACCCGGCCGCGCAGCTCCTCGGGACGGGCCGACACCGTCGGGTCCGCCTCCTGCTCGTCCGCGTCCAGGACCTCGAAGACCCGCTCCGCCGAGGCGACACCCGACTGCACCAGGTTCGCCATCGACGCGACCTGCGTCAGCGGCATGGAGAACTGGCGGGAGTACTGGATGAAGGCCTGCACGTCACCGATCGACAGCGAGCCCGAGGCCACCCGCAGCCCGCCGACCACCGCCACCAGCACGTAGTTCAGGTTCGACACGAACATCATCAGCGGCTGCATGACGCCACTGTTGAACTGCGCCCGGAAACCGGCCTCGTACAGCTTCTCGTTCTGCTCGGCGAACTGCGCCGCCGACTCGTCCGCCCGCCCGAACACCTTCACCAGGGTGTGGCCGGTGTACATCTCCTCGATGTGGGCGTTGAGCTTGCCGGTGGTGCGCCACTGCTGCACGAAGTGCGGCTGCGAGCGCTTGCCGATCCGGGTGGCCACGACGAAGGACAGCGGCACCGTGACCAGCGCGACGAGCGCGAGCAGCGGCGACACCCAGAACATCATCGCGAGCACACCCACGATGGTCAGCAGCGAGTTGACGAGCTGGCCCATCGACTGCTGGAGCGTCTGCTGGATGTTGTCCATGTCGTTCGTCGCGCGGCTGAGCACCTCACCGCGCTGGCGCTTGTCGAAGTACGACAGCGGCAGCCGCGACAGCTTCGCCTGCAGGTCCTCGCGCATGCGGAAGACGGTCTTGTTCACGGCCCGGTTCACGAGCCGTGTCGCCACCGCCATCAGCAGGCCGGCCAGTAGGAACGTACCGAGCGCGAGCAGCAGCACGTGACCGACGGCGGTGAAGTCGATGCCCTGGCCGGGGGTGAAGTCCGTCCCCGAGAGCATGTCGGCGACGCCGCCCTTGCCGCTCGCGCGCAGCGAGTCGAGGGCCTGCTCCTTGGTGGCCCCGGCCGGCATCTGGCGCCCGACGATCCCCGCGAAGACCAGGTCGGTGGCCCGGCCGAGGATCTTCGGGCCGACCACCGAGAGGCCCACGCTGAGCACGACGGCGGCGAGCATCACGTACAGCGTGGCGCGCTCGGGCTTGAAGTGGGTGAGGAGCCGTCGGCCCGACACCTTGAAGTCCATCGAGCGCTGGTCGGGGCCGCCCCCGGCCATCATGCGTCCCATAGGCCCTGCCATCAGGCGGCCTCCGCTTCCGTGAGCTGGGAGAGCACGATCTCCCGGTAGGTCTCGTTGTCCGCCATCAGTTCGTGATGCCGTCCGGTGCCGACGACGCGGCCCTCGTCGAGGACCACGATCCGGTCGGCCTCCCTGATGGTCGACACCCGCTGGGCGACGATCACCACGGTCGCCTCCGCGGTCTCCTCGGTGAGCGCCGCGCGCAGCGCCGCGTCGGTCGCGTAGTCGAGGGCCGAGAAGGAGTCGTCGAACAGGTAGATCTCGGGGCGCTGCACCAGCGTGCGGGCGATGGCCAGGCGCTGGCGCTGGCCGCCGGACACGTTCGTCCCGCCCTGCGCGATCGGCGAGTCGAGACCGTTCTCGAGCTGCTCCACGAAGCCCTTGGCCTGCGCCACCTCCAGCGCGTGCCACAGCTCCTCGTCGGTCGCCTCCGGGTTGCCGTACCGCAGGTTCGTGGCGACCGTCCCCGCGAACAGGTAGGGCTTCTGCGGGACCAGTCCGACCGTTCTCGCCAGCAGCTTCGGGTCGATGGTCGCGACGTCCACGCCGTCGACGAGCACCTGGCCGTCGGTGGCGTCGAACAGGCGGGGGATCATGCCGAGCAGCGTCGACTTGCCGCTGCCGGTCGACCCGATGACCGCGGTGACCTCACCGGGGCGGGCGACCAGGCCGACGGCCTTCAGGACCGGCTCCTCGGCGCCCGGGTAGCGGAATCCGGCCTCGCGGATCTCCAGGTGGCCGTGCCGGCGCAGTTCCAGGACCGGCGCGACGGGCGGGACCACGCTGCTCTCGGTGGCCAGGACCTCCTGGATGCGCTCGGCGCAGACCTCCGCGCGCGGCACCATCATGAACATGAAGGTGGCCATCATCACGGACATCACGATCTGCATCAGGTAGGCGAGGAACGCGGTCAGATCGCCGATCTGCATGCCGCCGCTGTCGATGCGGTGGGCGCCGAACCAGACCACCGCGATGGACGACAGGTTCACCACCGTCATGACGATCGGGAACATCAGGGCCAGCATCCGGCCGGTGGCCAGCGACGTCTCCGTGAGCTCGGTGTTGGCGCCCTTGAAGCGGTCCTTCTCGTAGCCGTCGCGCACGAACGCGCGGATCACGCGGTTGCCGGTGATCTGTTCGCGCAGCACCCGGTTCACGGTGTCGAGGCGGACCTGCATGGTGCGGAACAGCGGGCGCAGCCGGCGCACGATGAGCGTCACGCAGATGCCGAGGGTCGGCACCACGGCGATGAGCACCGCGGACAGCGGCACGTCCAGGCCGAGGGCCAGGATGATCCCGCCCACACACATGATCGGCGCCGACACCAGCAGGGTGAACGTCATCAGCGCGAGCATCTGCACCTGCTGGACGTCATTGGTCGTGCGGGTGATCAGAGACGGCGCTCCGAAATGGCCGATCTCACGCGCCGAGAAGGACTGGACGCGGTCGAAGACGGCGGCGCGGATGTCCCGGCCCACCGCGGACGCCGTACGGGCGCCGTAGTAGACGGCTCCCATGTTGCAGACGACCTGGGCCAGCGAGATGCCGATCATCAGGGCGCCGAAGGACAGGATGTAGCCCGTGTCGCCCTTCACGACACCGTTGTCGATGATGTGCGCGTTGAGGGTGGGCAGGTAGAGCGTGGCGCAGGTCTGCAGGAACTGCAGCAGCACCAGCAGGGCGATGGGTTTCTTGTACGGACTGAGGTGGGTCCGCAGGAGTCGTATGAGCACGCGGGGTCTCTCGGAATCGTGGACGGCGGGGGTGACCGGCGGGTTGTGCATGATGCACGCCCCACCCCCTATCGTCGGACACTCCCCCCGCGTTACCTCAACCGATTAACCCAAGTGCGGACCAAAAATGGACTCCGCCTCCGTCTTCGGACGTACGTCCGTCAAGGCGTTACGCCCGGAATGCCCCGGGGTGCGTCTGTTCGCGTACGGATACGTACTGCTGCCGTACGGCCTGCCCCACGGCGAGTTCGTCGCCGGGCTCCAGCACCTGGGCGACCGGCCCCTGCCACATCGGCGGGGTCCGCGGGTCGAGCGTGCCCCGGGAGACGCCGAGGGCCCAGGCCGCCTGACGGGCCGCGCCGAGCGCCGCGTAGTCCGCGGGCTGCGGTACGACGACCTGAGCGCCGAACAGCGCGGGCGCCACGGCCTGGACGGCGGGCAGCTCGGCGGCCTGGCCGAGCAGGAAGATCCGGCGCACGTCGACACCCCGGCCGCGCAGCACGTCCAGCGCGTCCGCGAGCCCGCAGAGCATGCCCTCGAAGGCCGCTCGCGCCAGGTGTTCGGGCTTCATCGACTCCCGGCGCAGCCCGGCCAGCGTCCCCGCCGTGTGCGGCAGGTTCGGGGTCCGTTCGCCCTCCAGGTACGGCAGCAGGACGAGTCCGTGCGAGCCCGGCGTCGACTTCATCGCCAGCTCGGACAGTCCCTCCAGGTCGGACACGCCGAGCAGCTCCGCCGTCCCGCGCAGGGCCCGTACGGCGTTGAGCGTGGTCACGACCGGAAGGTGCATGCCGGTCGCGTCGGCCAAAGAGGTGATCATGCCGCTGGAGTCGGCCAGCGCCTCGGGGTGGACGGCCATCACGGAGCCGGAGGCGCCCAGCGACACCACCGCGTCGCCGAGCCCGATGCCGAGCCCGAACGCCGCGGCCATGGTCTCGCCGGTACCGGCGGATATCAGGAGCCCCTCGGGCGTGGTCCCCGCGGCCTCGTAGGGGCCGAGCACATCCGGCAGCCCGGCCTGGTGGCCGAGCGCCAGTTCGACGAGGTCCTGCCGGTACGCGCCGGTCGCCGCCGACCAGTACCCGGTCGCCGAGGCCCCGCCGCGGTCCGTGGTCCTGCGTACGGGGCGTCCGAGAAGCTGCCAGACCAGCCAGTCGTGGGCCTGGAGCAGCATGCTGGTGCGCCGCGCGGCCTCGGGCTCGGTCTTGCTCAGCCAGCGCAGCTTGGTGACCGGCTGCGCGGCCTGCGGGACGCTGCCCACCGCCTGCGCCCAGGCCTCGCGCCCGCCGAGCGCGTCGATCAGGTCGGCCGCGGCGACCTGCGCCCGCTTGTCGCCGCCGACCATCGCGGGGCGCACTGTGTTGCCCTGCGGGTCGAGCGGGACCAGCCCGTTCTGCTGGGCGGACACGCCGATGGCCTGGACGCCTTCGAGGAGCCCGCCGCCCGCCGCCTCGCCCAGGGACAGCAGCCAGGCCTGCGGATCCACGTCGGAGGGACGGCCGCCACCCTCGCCGCCGTCGATCGGATGTGGCGCATACCCCTGCCTGAGCACGGCGCCCGTGTCCGTGTCGCAGACGACGATGCGAGTGAAATCGGGCGCACTGTCCAGCCCGGCGACTATCCCCATGGCGGAAATTCTGCCGTACGGCGCGAGTCCGTGGCGCCGGGCCGGTGCACAGGACTCCGCCGTACGGGGAATCGGCGGCTCCGGGCGGTCACGCGGGGCTCCGCCGCAGCGGGGGAACCGGTGGCGACGCGCCGGTGCGCGGGGCTCGTCGTACGGGTGCCCGGCCGGCGCGTGGGACGCGCCGGCCGGGGGAGTCGGTGGCGCCGGGCCGGGGCACAGGACCGGCGCGCACCCCGTCCCTAGGTATTGCTGGTGCCCCAGTCGTCCTCGCCGGCGCCGGTCCCGTTCCGCTCGCGCAGGGAACGGACCCGGTCCGTGACCGAGTCGGGGACGCGGTCGCCGACCTTCTCGCTCACGGTGTGCAGCGCCTTGCCCGCGATCTCGCGGCTCTGCTGGGCCGCGGTCTCGGCGGTGTTGCGCACCGCGGGGTTCTGCGCGACCTGGCGCATGGACTTCTTCAGCTGTTCGTAGCGCTCGCGCCCGGCCCGCGTGCCGAGCACGTAACCCAGGGCCAGTCCGGCGACGAACGTGAGCCGGTAGCGCATGACGGCCACCCTTCCCTTGCGTCGGCATCGGTGTGGAGGGAACCGATTGGCGGAGCACCCCCCTGCTTGCGCTAATGTATGTGTCGCAGCAAGCGCACGCCCCCTGGCGAATACCCAGGTGGGTGCGTTCGATGCAAAGATCAATCCCCTGTAGCTCAATTGGCAGAGCAGCCGGCTGTTAACCGGCAGGTTACTGGTTCGAGTCCAGTCGGGGGAGCTCGATCTCCTGTAGCTCAATTGGCAGAGCAGCCGGCTGTTAACCGGCAGGTTACTGGTTCGAGTCCAGTCGGGAGAGCAACGAAAGAGGGCCCTTCGGGGTCCTTTTTCATGTCCGCAGGAACCGCCCAGGGCATGCCGAAGGCGTCATGGTCGCGTGAAGCCGACCAGCTGGAGCAGGAGATCGTATGAGCGGCTATGCTGCGGCAGACGGCGCGCACAAATGTGCGCGGCGCGCCGTAACGGGGCGGTAGCTCAGCCGGTTAGAGCAGCGGACTCATAATCCGTCGGCCGTGGGTTCGAGTCCCACCCGCCCCACCACTCGCCATGCGAGGAGAGGCCGTCAGGCCCACGGCAGGCGTCGACGGCCGCCGGAGGCGCACGGAGTCCGTCCGACTCCTTCCCCGGGATTCCCAGGCGCGCGAGACTGCGACATGGCATCAGCGGGACGACCGTCTCCACCCCCTCCGCGCGGACCGGTCATCGACCTCACGGGCCATCGCAGGGCCGTGAACACGGTGGCGTTCAGCCCCGACGGGCGGCTGCTGGCGTCCGGGAGCGACGACCGGGCCGGGATCCTCTGGGACTTCGCCGACGCGGCTCGTCCGGCCCCCGTCACCGAACTCACCGGCCATCGCAGGGCGGTGAACGCGGTGGCGTTCAGCCCGGACGGACGGCTGCTGGCGTCCGGAGCGGGCGACTGGACCGTCGTCCTCTGGGACGTCGGCGACCCGGCCCGTCCGGCCCGGCGGGCGACGCTCGTCCATCCACGCCCCGGCCCGCTGACGCGTGACGGCTGGCGGCAAGGCGGTGTCCACGCTGTGGCGTTCGCTCCGGACGGGCGGTCACTCGTCTGCGGAGTCGACCGGACCGTGGTCCTCTGGGACCTCGGCGACGCTGCGCGACCGGTGAGGACGGGCACGGGGATCGTCCCCCTGGCCCGCGGTGGGGACACGGCGCAGGTGTTCGCGGTGGCGTTCCGCCCCGACGGGCGGTCGCTGGCCTCCGGGGGCGAGAACGCGACCGTCACCCTGTGGGACGTCACCGACCCCGCGCACCTGGCCACGAGCGCCGCCCTCGTCGGCCACCGCGGCGCCGTGCGGGCTCTGGCCTTCCGCCCCGACGGACGGCTGCTGGCCGGCTGCGGAGCCGGCAGGAATATCACCTTGTGGGACACGAGCTGACGCGTTTTCCGCCACGGTGACATCCCCACCCATGGACGATCCGCCGATGACGTCTGCTGACAGTCTTTCAAATAACGTCATTTCAGGGGGTGTTGACGATCGCATTCCGGCACTCAAAGAGCGCGCACAGTTTCCGCGGTGTAGCTTCTACCCGTCAGTAGAGGCTTCAGCAAGGGTGGATACGTGGCTGCCCCTTCGCAAACCGAGAAGTTCGCCGCCTGCCTTCGGATGCTGAAGGACCGCAGTGGCCGGGGTTACGACCGCCTAGGCAAGGAAGCGGGCGTCAGCGGCTCCAGTCTGCATCGCTACTGCTCCGGCCTCGGCGTCCCGAGCGACTACCGGGTCGTGCACTCCTTCGGCAAGGTGTGCGGGGCCAGTCCGGAGGAGCTCCGCGAACTGCACCGGCTGTGGGCGCTGGCGGACACCGACCGGAACGTACCGGCCGTGAGCACGGCGACCGAACCGACCGACCCGAACGTCGAGGGCGAACCGGAACCGAATCCGGAACGGGTGCCGGCGGAGGACGCTCCGGCCGTGTCCGCCGGGACGGACCCCGGACCGGGCGTCGCCGTCCCCCCGGTGGCCCTCCCCGCCGGGGCCGGGCAGCCGCGACGGCCCCGGCTGCCCGAGAAGCTGTCCTCGCGTTTCGCGGTCCTGGCCGGCGCGGTCGTGGTCGTGATGGGGCTGGTGGCCGGCTTCGTATGGATGCCCGCCGATGCCCCGCCGCCGTCCGAGGAGGGGCTGCTGTACTCCTCCGCGTGCAAGTCGGTGAGCATGGGCCAGCACGACGAGTGCGTGCGGGAGGTCCAGACGCTGCTGGTGCGGGCCAAGGGCAGGCTCGCCGTCGACGGCGACTTCGGGCCCGAGACCCTGCGCAGACTCACCGCGTTCCAGGTGCTGGCGGGCATGCCGGCCAGCAGCGTGGTCGACGAGGGGACGAAGAAGGCGCTCTACGAGCGGAAGGTCAGCATGGCCACCTGGTCGCCGGACCGCGTGGCGAAGCGGATCCGTGAGGTGTTCGCCGAGGACCCCGGCACCGCCGTGGCCATCGCCCGCTGCGCCTCCTTCCTCGACCCGCTGTGGGTGCTGCCCAACACCAACGGCAGCCGCAACTGGGGCGTGTTCCAGATCTCCGACGTCCGCCTGCGGGAGCTCGGGGGCACCCCGCGGCGGGCGTTCGACCCCGAGTGGAACATCCGGGCGGCCCACCGGTTGTGGAGCGTCCGGCACGACTTCCACGACTGGCCCTCCTGCGAGGCGGCGCTCAAGGACTCGAAGGACTCGAAGAACTCCAAGGACTCGAAGAACTCCAAGAACTCCAAGAACTCCAAGGACTCCGAGGACACGGCGAAGAGCTGATCGGGAAGCCGCACCGAAGAGATGGAGCACGGAGGTCCCGGGTACTGCCCCGCGACACCCGGGACCTCCGCGTTCTGGATCCCCGGGACCTCCGTGCTCCCGATCACCGGGACCCTCGGCCCGGGGTCACCGGGGCCTCCGGCTCCGGCTCACCGGGAGCGTCAGACCGTCCCGCTCTCCCACCACCAGTCGCGGCCGAGGTCGGCCCGGCTGTCGACGTGCTGGTGGTCGACGGTGTACCGCTCCAGGCCGGAGAACCCGCAGGTCTCCGCCTTCTGGTAGACGGTCTTGGTGGCCACGCCGGGAACGTCGAGGTCGGCCGCGGTGCCGTACAGGTGCATGCTGTCGCTGGCCCCGCCGATGTCGGCGTTGTGCGCGATGCTGCGGAAGCCGGAGTTGACCGTGATCGGCTTGTCGCCGAGCTTCTTGCGCAGCGCCTCCAGCTTGTACATGCAGCGGCGGGCGTTCTCCTTCACCTGCGCCGCGCTCACCTTGCCGCCGTTGAAGTTGCCGCTCGCCTGGTCGTAGAACTCGCTCCAGTTGAAGTGGGCCGTGGAGCCGTCCGACTGCTCCAGGGCGTTGAGCTTCGCATGCGTGTTGGGACCGGCTATTCCGTCGTCGTCGAGGCCGTAGGCCGCCTGGAAGCGCTTGACGGCCGCGGCCGTGCCGGGGCCGAAGTCGCCGTCGAGGCCGACCCGGGTGTGACTGGCGCTGTCGGCCGCCCAGCCCGCGACCCGGATCTGGAGCTCCAGCACGTCGGCGCCGCTGTCGCCCTGCTTCATGGTGCGCGACCACGAGTAGGCCTGCGCGGTACCGGAGAGCAGCAGCGGGCTCAACGCGAGGCCGGCGCCGACGGCCAGCGTGCCGCGCAGCATGCTGCGGCGGTCGAGCGGGCGGCTGCCGACGGAACGGCCGGCGGCGGAACGGAAGAGGAAGGTCATCGTCGTCCTTTCGGAACGGTGGTGCGAGAAGGCGCGGAAAGAGGTCAGTAGGCGAGCTGGAAGTTCATGTTCTGCGCGTCCGTGTCATAGGGGCCGACGCGCAGGACGAAGCGGGTGCCGTCTTTGACGTCGGTGGCGACGGTCGCCCACGGGGTGCCGTGGAGGGAGTACGTGTTGTCGTTGTTGCACTTGGTGGTGTGGTCGACGAACACCACACACGCGTACAGGAACGCCCCGTTGTCCGTGGTGAGCCGCATGTTGATGTCACCGCACCGCGAGGACGTGGTGAAGGGGCCGAATTCCTTGGGTCCCACCTGGTAGCGGTAGTTCAGGTTCTTCGCGCCGCCGTAGCAGCTGGTCGCCGCGGCCGAGGACTGTGCGGCGGCGGGCGCGGCACCCGCTCCCAGCAGTGCGGCCACGGTGACGAGAGCCGAGGCGAGCGCCCTGGTCCTGATCATGGTGGTCTCCGTTCGGTGAAGTGGGTGAGAGGGTCAGAAGGCGATCTGGAAGGTGGCGGAACTGCCTTCCAGATCGACGCCGTTGGGCACGGTGAACCTGGTTCCGTTCAGGACGTCGGTGGCGATGGTCGTCCAGCTCCGGCCGATCTTGGTCCAGTAGTTGCAGGAGCCGGCCCTCGCGAACTGCACGCAGCCCCAGCCGAACTCGGCGTCGCCGCCGGTCATCCGCATGTTGATGTCCGTGCAGCGGCTCGTGGTCACGTACGGGCCGAAGTCACGCACCTCCCCGTAGTGCACCGTGACCGCTCCGCCGTAACAGCTCGTGGCGGCTGTGGCGGCCGAGGCGGGCGCCGGGACGCTGAGGCCCAGGGTGACGAGCAGGGCGACGAGGGACGCGCGGGCGAACCGGGCGGTCATGGGGACGCTCCTCGGTACGGCGACCGTGGCGGCCGGGGTCACCGGTTGGCCAGCCGGTCGAGGTCGGCCTGGGTGCCGTTGAACACGTCGCCGGTCGCCGGCGCCCGCAGGCCCGGGAAGATCGCGGCGTCGGTGTACTGCCACATCGTCCAGGTCGACGAGCCGTTCGGCACCGGCGGCTGGGTGATCGACTGGCGGTAGTCCGCGAGTTGGAGCGGATACCGGGCGAAGGCGGTGGTCGACCCCATGCAGTCGTCCAGGAAGGACTTCTGGGTGTAGATCATCGGAACGCGGCCGAAGGCGTTCTCCACCCGGTCGAGCCAGGCCTTGGCGTCGGCCACCGTGCCGTAGGTGGGACAGCGTCCGCTGCCGTCGTCCATGCGCTCCAGGTCGAAGATCGGCGGAAGGTCGCCCGCCCGCTTCCCCGTGTAGCCGGTCGCCCGCACGGCGGCGATGAACCGGTCGGCCTGCGCGGCACCCGTGTCGGTCGCCGTGCCCGTGTAGAAGTGGTACGGCGCCACGGCCAGCCCCGCCGTCCTGGCCCCTTCGAGGTCGGTGGCGAGGTATTCGTCGGTGACGTTCATGCCGCGGGTGGCCTTGACCGTCGCGAACTCGGCGCCCGAGGCCCGTACGGCCTTCCAGTCGATGGGCGCGCCGCCGGGGTGCTGGTACTTGGCCGTGTCCAGGCCGTCGATCGGGTGGCCGGCGGGGTGGGGCGGCGTGCAGTACGCGTTACGGCTGGACCAGTCCACCAGCTTCGCCCAGGTGTTGGGGCCCACGGCGCCGTCGGCACTGAGGTTGGCGCAGTGCTGGAGCTCGATGACCCGGTCCTCGGTGCCGCCCCCGAAGTCGCCGTCGATGGTCAGCGGCGGATAGTGGAACGGCTCCATGGCCAGGTTCAGCCGGCACTGGACCTCCTTGACCTCCTCGCTCTTCGCGCCCTTCTTCAGGGTCGGGCGCGCGTCGGTGTGGCCGCACACCGTCGCCTGCGCCGTCCCCGCCGTGCCCTGGGTCGCGCAGGTGTGCGGCTGGGCGGCCCAGGAGTTCAGCGCCGCCCAGGTGTTCGGGCCGAGCACGCCGTCCGCGCTCAGCCCGGCGCACCGCTGGAACTCCTTGACCCGCGTCTCGGTCGCCGCGCCGAACGAACCGTCCGCCGCGATCGGCGTGTACCGGCTCGGCTTCGTCGCCAGGTCGAGTTCGCACTGCGCCTCGACCGTCGCGTCCCCCGTGGATCCCTGCTTCAGCGTGGGCTGTTCGCTCGTGTGCCCGCAGACCGCGACCGCGGCGGCCGGGGCCGCCTGCACCGCCGCCGGCCCGCACAGGGGCAGGACCGCTGCCACGGCGAGGGTCAGACCCCGCAGTAGCGTCCTTGTTCCCATCTGGTGTTCCCCCTCTGATCAGTGGCCGGGAAACCTCCGGCCGCCGACCAGGCTGGCAGCGCCCGTCCCGCGGCGGATCCTCTCGATCCGGATCGGGACGACGGGACAGTCCCACCCACGTGACCTGCGGGAACGCAACACCTCTGGGACGGGCATGGGACACGGGCGGCGATGCCGGGGCGCGATCCGGCCCGCGGGAGGCTCGGTCAGCCGCTCGCGGACCGCTTCCCGGCGAGGAATCCCACCACCTCCCCGGGCACGATGTGCCCGGCCTCCGGTTCGTCCCACTGGACGGGATGGATGCCGTGGTCCGCGAGACTCCGTACGAACCGCTCGGGCAGCCTGTCGCCCTCGACCAGGTGGAGATCGAGGACCGCCTTCCGCGCCGAAGGCTCCAGTGCTTCCCACCACTGCGTGAGGCGCGCGCTGTGTGTGCTGTTCATGAGCCCAGGTGAACACGGACGATCAGCCGCGAACAACCGACAGCGCCGTTCGCGTGTCGGGCCCGGCCGGGCAGGGGGTCACCGCGGCGGAGCCGTGACGGAACATGCTGCTCGGAGGGTAGGAGGGGCGCATCCGTGGGCACCATGCGTCTATGCGCGTCGACGAGGACGCCGGTCTCATCAGTCATGAGGAGGGGTCATGAACCGTCAGATCCGGATTCGCGTCAACCGTCGGCCCGCCGCTCCGCGCGAGATGCCGATCGACCGCAGGACGCCGTCGGGCCGCCTGCTGCCGTACTGACGCACGCGCCCCGACTCACCCGCACCGACTCGTCCGCCGGTGCCGACGGAGCGGCCCGCCGGGTGGATTCCCGGCGGGCCGTGTCCTGTCCGGACGGTGTGTCCGGCCGTCACCGCCGGGCCGCGCTGCTGCGTACGACGGGGATCGCGCCCGCGCCGGACGGTTGTACGCCCCCGCCGGAGACCGGGGCCCGCCCTCCACCGCCATCGCCGGAGACCGGGGCCGCCCTTCACCGCTCCTGGCTGTCACAGCGGTGACTGCCAGGTGACGTCCGGGTCTGCCGAGGCGCCGTTCGGAGTGCCGTCGGCGCGGACGGTCAGGCGGACGCCGGGACGGCCGTCCGGCAGGGTCACCGTCACATCGACGGCGACCTCGATGCGCGACACCCCGGATCGTCGCGAGGCGGCGGCCAGGGCGCGCCGCAGCACGGAGAGCAGCCGGCCCGCCACCGGGTCCGTGATCCTGTTCTCCACCGGGCCCGTGAACCGGGTGGACGGCTGGACGCCGAGGACCGCCGCCGCGCCGGCGGTCTCGCGCAGGACCTTGCCGCGGAACGTGGTGGGGGCGTCGGCCGGCGGCTGCTGCAGCGCGAAGATGGCGGTGCGTACCTCCTGGACCGTGGCCTCGAGTTCGTCGACCGCCCGGCCGAGGGTCGCCGACACCTCCTCCGCCTCCCCGTCGCCGCCCTCGTTCGCGGCGTTCCTGCGCTGGGTCGACTCCAGCATCATGCCGGTCGCGAAGAGACGCTGTACGACGAGATCGTGCAGGTCACGGGCGATACGGTCGCGGTCCTCGTAGACCGCGAGGAGTTCACGGCCGTGCCGGGCGTCGGCCAGGACCAGGGCGAGCGCGGCCTGCGAGGCGAACTGGGTGGCCAGCAGGCGTTCGACCTCGGTGTACGGGCGGTCGCCCCGCCCGCGCGGCAGGGCCAGCGTGCCGATGAGCCGGCCCTCGGTCTGCAGGGGCAGCATCATGCTCGGCCCGAACCGGGACCGTACGGGGGTCGTCATCCGCGGGTCGGTCGCCGAGTCCTCGATGAACACCGGCTCCCCGCCGAGGAGTTGTTCGAGACCGGGGCTGCCGGGTGCGATGGTGGTGCCCACGAGGCCGGCGGGGTCCCCGGGGGTGGAGGCGACCACGATCTCCATGCCGCCCTCGGCCGTGGGCTCGAGGATGATCCCCGCCGAGGCTTCCGCGAGGATCCTGGCGCGTTCGGCGACCGTGGTCAGCGCGTCGGCCGCGGTCCCGCCGCTGAGCAGGGTCGTGGTGACGGCGGCGGCGCCCTCGATCCAGCGCTCCCGCTGGCGGGCCGTCTCGTACAGCCGGGCGTTGGCGATCGCGATACCGGCCTGCGTGGCGAGCAGGCGCACCACCTGCTCGTCCTCGCGGGTCACGGGCCCGGTGGACTTGTCCGCGAGACAGAGGTTGCCGAACACCTCGTCGTCGACCCGGATGGGAACGTCCAGACAGATGTCGACTTCCCACGGCTCACGGTGACCGGGGGAGGGGGGCTCCTCGGAGGCCGGGGACTCCTCCGACGGCAAGGCTTCCGCGGAGGCCCTGGACTCCTCGGACACCCCGGGTTCCTCGGGTTCCTTGGGCTCCCCGGACTCCCCGGACTCCCCGGACACCTCAGACTCTCCGGGCTCCTCGGACGCCCCGGACGCCCCGGACACCCCGGGCTCCCCCGACCCCCTGGACGTCCGGGGCTCCCCCGACGGAGGGTCCGTCCCCGGGAGGTGCGGACTCGCCGTGCGGATGCGTACCAGCCCGTCCCGCGCGGGGTCCCGCATGCCCAGCACCGCGTACCGGGCCCCGGTCAGCTCGGCGGCGGCGTCCACGATCCGCTGGAGGGTCGCGCGCAGTTCGAGTTCGGTGCCGACGCTGAGGACCGCCTCCAGCAGGGGCGGGAGTCCGGGCACCGGGTCGGTCGTACGAGGCCCCTCGGACACCGGTTCGCCGGTCCGCCGGTGCGTCAGTTGGCCAGGGGGTTCAGGATCATCGGCTCGATCTTGCCCTCCAGCA
Source organism: Streptomyces sp. NPDC096324 (assembly GCF_044763015.1). Taxonomy (NCBI): domain Bacteria; kingdom Bacillati; phylum Actinomycetota; class Actinomycetes; order Kitasatosporales; family Streptomycetaceae; genus Streptomyces; species Streptomyces sp. NPDC096324. The sequence continues at coordinate 712,016 of NZ_JBIWFK010000003.1, forward strand.
TGTAGCCGAGGCCCTGCACGGCACAGAGTTCGGGCCGCTCGGCGATGTGGACGGGCACACCGGTCGCCTGCCGGAGCATCTGGTCGAGCCCGGGGAGCAGCGCGCTGCCGCCGACCATCATGATCCCGCGGTCGGCGACGTCCGCCACCAGATCGGGCGGGCAGGACCGCAGCACCTTGCCGATTCCGTCCAGTACGGCGGTCAGCGGCGTCTCGATCGCCATGCGGACGGCGGCGGTGTCGACCTTCACCGAACGCGCCAGCCCGGTCGCCACGTCCCGCCCGTGGATCTCGGTCAGGGCCGGCCCGTGCGGGGTCAGCCCGTTCCCGGAGAGGGCGAGCTGCAGGGGCCGTACGGCCTGACTCGGCAGCATCAGCTCGTGCTGGTGGCGCAGGTGCTGCACGATCGCGTGGTCGACGGCCTCACCGCCGACCGGGATGCGCTCGGCGGTGACGATCGAGCCCAGTGACAGCACGGCGAGCTGGGTCGCGGCGGCCCCGCACACCATGATCATGGTGGCCTCGGGACGTTCGACGGGCAGCCCGCAGCCGACCGCCGCCGCGATGAGGGTGTCGACGAGCTCGACCCGCCGCGCCCCGAGCCCGACCAGCGTCTCGATCGTGGCGCGCTGGGCCAGCGGGCCCGCGTCGTGCGGGGTGCAGGCCGCGGCCCGCAGCCGGGGCTTGCGGCGCAGGGTGCGCCGGACCTTGTCCCCCAGGAGCTGTCGCAGCATCCGCTGGGCCATGTCGATGTCGACGACGGTGCCGCCGGACACCGGGCGCACCACCCGGATGTACTCGGGGGTGCGGCCCGTCATCCGCTCCGCGAACTCCCCGACCGCGATCAGCGCGCCCGTCTTCGTGTTGATCGCCGCGACACTCGGCTGGTCGACGACCAGGCCCGCGCCCCGCACCCATACACGGGTCCGCGCCGCGCCCAGGTCGACGGCGAAGTGACAGCGGCGAAGCTGCTCCAGACTGGCGGTCATGGCAGGCCCTCCCGAGAGCGCAGACCGTGGGGCTCCGCCGGGCGGCGGTCCTTGACTCGCATCCTGCGGGCGCGACCGGGCCCGCGCCCCTTTTGGGCCGCCGGGCGAGGTACCGCCGTACGGGTGGTTGGAGGGAGCCAGGACGCGCCCGCGAGCCGCTCGCCGGGTCGAACCCACGGAGCCCGGCCCCGGGCCTCCGTCGCCGGGCGCCGGGAGCGCCCGGACGGTTCCCTGACGCAACGGCGTTGCCGCACAAGCCATTTGACGCTGTCCCAGTTTCTGCGGCTCCTACCGGCATGTCCTGGCGGGAAGCCGCCAGGGCGCCTTCCCGCCAGGCTCCGTCAATGTCACGGCAACACAAGCCCCCCGACACTCTTCGCAAGTACCGGGCGCCACCCCCTGCCCGGTGCGCGCACGGCCGACGAAGAGAGGCCATGAATGACCAGAGGACCACTGATACGACCGGCGGCGCTGCTGTCGGCCGGGCTCGTGTTCGCGCTGCTGCCCGCGGGCCGGGCCGGCGCGCAGGCCGCGGCCGGCACCACCGCCGCCCCGGCCGCGGCGAAGGCCGCCATCGCCGCGCACACCGTCACCCTCGTGACCGGGGACAAGGTCACCGTCACCGACGTCGGCGGCGGGAAGAGGACCGTCTCCGTCGTACGTCCCCGAGGGGCCACGGGGGCCGTGCGCACCCAGGTCGCGAACGGCACCGTCACCGTCGTACCGGACGAGGCGCTGCCGTACCTGAAGGCCGGCACCCTCGACCGGCGGCTGTTCGACGTCAGCGAGCTGATACGGCAGGGGCTCACCGACGGGCAGACCGGTGAGCTGCCGCTGATCGTGACGTACGACCCGAAGGCACGCACCACGGTCCCGGGCGGAGCCGAGCGGACGCGGTCCCTGCCGAGCATCCGCGGCGCGGCCGTCGACGCGGACAAGGGGCGGACCTTCTGGAAGGCGATGACCCGGCAGGCCGGGATCGGCAAGGTCTGGCTCGACGGACGCGTCAAGGCCGACATGGCCGAGAGCAACGCGCAGATCGGCACCCCGAAGGCATGGGAGACCGGGCTCACCGGCAAGGGCGTGACCGTCGCCGTCCTCGACACCGGCGTCGACACGAGCCACCCCGACCTCGCCGGCCGGGTCGCGCAGACCAAGAGCTTCATCGACGGGGAGGAGGTCGCCGACCGCAACGGGCACGGCACGCACGTCACCTCCACCGTCGGCGGCAGCGGCGCCGCCTCCGACGGCCAGGAGAAGGGCGTCGCCCCCGAGGCCACGCTCGCCGTCGGCAAGGTGCTCAGCGACGAGGGCTCGGGCAGCGAGTCGCAGATCATCGCCGGCATGGAGTGGGCCGCGCGCGACGTGCACGCCAAGGTCGTCTCGATGAGCCTCGGTTCGACCGAGCCGAGCGACGGCACCGACCCCATGGCCGCGGCCGTCGACACCCTCTCGAAGGAGACCGGCGCCCTCTTCGTCATCGCCGCGGGAAACACCGGCGCCCCCTCCTCCATCGGCTCGCCCGGCGCCGCCGACTCCGCCCTGACCATCGGCGCGGTCGACTCCGCCGACGAGGCCGCCTACTTCACCAGCGCCGGACCCCGCTACGGCGACAACGCGCTCAAGCCCGACCTCTCCGCCCCCGGCGTCGACATCCTCGCCGCCCGCTCCCAACTCGTGAGCGGCAGCGGCTACTACACCTCCATGAGCGGTACGTCGATGGCGACCCCGCACGTCGCCGGTGCGGCCGCGCTGCTCGCCCAGGAACACCCCGACTGGACCGGCGCGCGGCTCAAGGACGCGCTGATGTCCACCTCCGAGGAACTCGACGCCTCCGCCTACCGGTTGGGCGCCGGCCGGGTGAGCGTCCCGGACGTCGTCGACGCGAAGGTCACCGCCACGGGCAGCGTCGACCTCGGCTTCGTCGGCTGGCCCTACGAGGACGACAAGCCCGTCACCAGGACGATCACCTACTCCAACTCCTCCGACGCGGCGGTGGAGTTGACGCTCGCCGCGGAGGGGGCCGGCGAGGGTGTCGCCACCCTCGCCGACACCACGCTCACGGTGCCCGCGCACGGCACCGCCTCCACCACGCTCACCGGCGACGGCCGGAAGGCGCCCGTGGGCCAGACCTCGGGGCGGATCGTGGCGTCGGTGGACGGCACCCCCGTCGCGCACACCGCCTTCGGGCTGGTCAAGGAGGAGGAGCGGTACACGCTCACCGTCCATGTGAAGGACCGGGACGGCGGCCCGAGCGCGGCCTACCTCGTCGTGCAGCAGCTCGCGAAGGACGTCGACGCGTACTCGACGGCCGTCGACGACTCCGGCACGCTGAAGCTGCGGCTGCGCCCCGGCACGTACAGCCTCACGTCCTTCCTCGACGTGCGCGGCAGCCACGGCGCAGACTCCCTCGGCCTCGGCTTCCTCGCCGCACCCCAGATCGCCCTCGACCAGGACCGCGAAGTCACCCTGGACGGAAGGGCGTTGCGGGAGATCAGCGCCAAGGTCGGCCGGCGTACCGAGACCCGGCAACTGATCATGGAGTACGACCGCGCCGGCGGCGGCTCCGACCTGTTCGACGCGGTCCAACTCCCCATCAAGTACGACAGCGTCTTCGCCGCCCCGACCAAGAAGGTCACCGAGGGCACCTTCGCCTACCGGACCGTGTGGCGGCTGGGGAAGCCGCTCCTCGAGGTCGAGGGCGTCAAGGAGACGGTCGTCCAGCCGGGAACCACGCTGACCGAGGGCCGCACCAGGCTGCCGCTGGTCGACGTCGGAAGCGGACCGTTCACCGGCGTGAGCGGCAAGGCCGCGCTCGCGAGACTCACCGACGGCGTCTCGCCGGCCGCGCTCGCCCAGGCGGCCCAGGACGCGGGCGCCAAAGCCCTGTTCGTCACCGACGACTCGCCGGGACGCCTCAACGCCTGGTTCGGTACGGACGCCTACGAGGACCGGCCGCTTCAGGTCGCCACGGTCGACACGGCGGACGCGGCACGGCTGCGCGCGAAGCGGACCGTCGACATGACCGGCACCCGCAACTCGCCGTACGTGTACGACCTTTCGCACGGCTACACGGGAGCCGTCCCGGACCGGAGCCTCACCTACGAGCCCGGCAACAATGAACTGGCCGTGCTGGACACGAAGTTCCACGCGGTGAAGCCCGTCTCGGGCAGCGAGTACCGCTACTCGATCGTCGACCCCTTCCCCATCGGACTCGGCTTCCAGGAGCGGATCGACTACCCGGCCGAGCGCACCGACTACGTCTCCACCGGCACCGGACAGACCTGGATGGAGTCCGTGAACGTCGGGACGGGCGCGCTGGAGGAACGCAGCGGCCTGGTCGCCTACCGGGGCGGCGCCCACCGGACCCTGAACTGGTTCAAGCCCGTCTGGCACCCCTGGCTCGGCACCGGACTCGGCTGGGGCCAGCAGCGCGCGGGCAACGTCATCCAGTTCAACACGCCCGGCTGGGGCGACTCCGGGCCCGACCACACCGGCTTCGGCGACGTGTGGAGCGAAGACACCGGGATGACGCAGTTCACCGCGGTCTACCAGGACGGTGTCCTGCTCGCCCGGCGACAGAGCTCCGCGGGATACGTCTGGGACGCGCCCGCCGACGAGCACACCTACAAGGTCGTCACGGACACGACCCTCGACCCCGAGCGCTGGAAGCTCTCCACCAAGGGCCACACCGAGTGGACCGTCCGCTCGGCGGCCACCCCCGACGACCGCTGGACCTTCCTCCCGCTCGTCAACCTCGGCTACGACATCGACACCGACCTCGCGGGCGACGTGCGCGGCGGCCGGGTGCCGGTCGGCATCCACGCCGAGTACGTGAAGGGCGCGCCGGACACCGGCACCCTCGGCGGCGGAAAGCTGGAGGTGTCCTACGACGACGGGGCCACCTGGAAGACCGTCCCGCTGAGCGGCGGCGGCACGGCGCGCTGGAAGGGCACGCTGAACGTCCCGCGCGGCGCCGCGTTCGTGTCGCTGCGGGCCTCCGCCCACGACGACCGGGGCGGCTCGGTCAGCCAGGAGATCATCCGGGCGGTGGGTGTCCGGTGACCGGTCGCCGGGTGGCGGGCCGCCCGGGGCGGGAGCCCGCCGCCCGGTCCCTTCCCTCCGGCACGCCGCCACGGCGGCGGCACGGAGAGCGGGCGGCCACCGCCGTGGTGCCGTGGTGCCCGTGTGAGCGGGCGCCCACCCTCGTGGCGCCCGCGTGAGCAGGCGGCCGTCGGGTCCTCCCGGGAGTGAGGAGCCGGCGGCCGCCGTCCGTTCGCCGTCAGGGGCGGTGCGGCGAGATGCCCCGGATCACTCCCAGGTCCAGCAGGTCCTGCGGCCGTACCCGGAGCTGGGCGGCCGTCGCCCGGACCTCGTCGGCGGGCCGCTTGAGGATCGCGGCCGCCGACTCCGGCGCGATGACGGAGAAGTAACTGTCCGGCGTGGCCCAGGTGTTGCCGGGAGCGGCCAGCGCCAGCGCACCGCCCGAGCCGCCCTCACCGATCACCAGGGTGGTGACGGGCGTCCGGGCGGTGGCGACCGCCGCGAACAGGTCCGCGATCGCCGAACCGGCCCCCTGCCGCTCGGCGAGGGCGTCGTTCGCGGCGCCCGGGGTGTCCACCAGCGTCAGGACCGGGATGCCGAGCCGTCCCGCCATCCGCACCAGCCGGGCCGCCGTGCGGTATCCGGCGGGACGGGTGGGGGTCCCGCGCTGGGCGGCGTATGCGACGGTCCGCCCGTCGCGCGCGCGGCCGAAGCCGCACAGCACGCCGTCGTCGGTGCCGCCGCATCGGTCGCCGCCGATCGCCGCCCGGCGGGTGAAGTACGCGTCCAAGTAGGCCTCGGCGCGCGGGCGTCCGGCGGACCGGGCCCGCCGCACCGCCTCCCAGCCCGTCGCGGGCGGGTCGGTCGCGTCACCCAGCGCCGCCGGGACGGGCGCCGCCCCGACGGCGGGCAGGGTCAGCAGGTCCAGCCACAGGGCGAGCGCCTCCCGCAGCCCGTCCTTCGGCACGAGGGCGTCGACCGAGCCCGCCGCGACCTGCGCCTCGGCGGTGTACGCGGCCGGGTCCGCGTCGGGCGGGCGGACCCGGGAGCCCGCGAAGGCGACCTGGGCGCCCGGCAGCGCCAGGGTCACATCGGCGCCCGCGCCGAGCGTGGCCCAGCCCCCTCCCGTCGTCGGGTCCCGCAGCACCGCGATCTGCGCGAGCCCCGCCTCCCTGACCAGCGCCGACTGCCGTGCCACCCGCTGGAGCTGGGTCAGCGCGAGCATGCCCTCCTGCATCCGGCTGCCGCCCGTGGCGACGAGCGAGACGACCGGCAGCCGGTGCGTACGGGCGTGGTCGTAGGCCGCCTCCAGACGGTCCCCGGTGCGTTCGCCGAGGGAACCGCCGAGGAAGCCGAACTCGAAGGCGACGAGGACGGCGGTGACCGGACCGAGCGGATCCCTGCCGTCAATCGTGGTGCCGAAACTCGCCGTCCCGAACGTCGCGGTACCGCAGACGACGGACTCCTCCTCGCCGGTACGGGCCGCCGCACGCGCCCGCGCGTCGCCGTACCCCTTCCAGGAGAGCGGACCATCGTGCGGGAACTCGCCTTCGGGGGAAGGGAGTTCGGCGAAACTGTCGGTGACCAGGGCGATGGCCTCTCGGGCCGAGATCCGTTCAGTCACGCGGCAGCTCCCGCTTCAGGATCTTGCCCATGTCGTTGCGCGGCAGCTCCGCCAGGAAGCGCACGGTGCGCGGCCGTTTGTGCGGGGCGAGCCGCCGGGCCACGTGGTCGGCCAGCTCGTCCGCGGACGGCGGCGCCTGGGGGTCGAGCGGGACGATCCAGGCGGCGACGCGCTCACCGAGGTCGGCGTCCGGCTCCCCGGCGACGGCGGCCTCACGCACCCCGGGGTGTTCGAGGAGCGCGTTCTCGATCTCGCCCGCGCCGATCTTGTAACCGCCGCTCTTGATCAGGTCGGTGGCCTTGCGGCCGACGATGCGGACCGAGCCGTCGGGGTCGAGGACCGCCATGTCGCCGGTGCGGAACCAGCCGTCGGCGGTGTACGCGGCGGCCGTGGCGTCGGGCCGGTTCAGGTACTCGGTGAAGAGGTTCGGCCCGCGCACCTGGATCTCGCCCACACGCTCGCCGGCGTACGCCCCGGCCGGTGTGCCGTCGGCCTCGTACCAGGCGATCGCCGTCCCGTCCTCCTCGACGAGCCGCAGACCGACGCCGGGCAGCGGCACGCCCACCGTGCCGGGGCGGACCTCCCCGTCGGCGCGGACGCTCGTGTTCATCAGGGTCTCCGTCATGCCGTACCGCTCGACGACCCCCCGCCCGGTCGCGGCACTGATCCGCTCGTGGTCGTGCAGGGGCAGCGCGGCGGAGCCCGACACCAGCAGCCGCGCCCCGCCCAGCGCCTTGGCGAGCGCGGGGTCCTCGCCGAGCGCCTCGGCGAGCCGGTGGTACATCGTCGGCACCCCGAACAGCATGGTCGCCCCGGCGCCCAGTTCCCGTGCCACGCCCTCCGCGCTGAACCGGCCCAGATGCCGCACGGACCCGCCGCGCCGCAGCGGGCCCAGGACGCCGATGATCAGCCCGTGCACGTGGAACAGCGGCAGGCCGTGCACCAGCACGTCGTCGCCGGTCCACTGCCAGGCGTCGGCCAGGGCGTCCAGGGTCGCGGCGATCGCCCGGCGCGGGATGACCGCGCCCTTGGGCGGGCCGGTGGTGCCGGACGTGTAGACGATCAGGGCGGGGGCGGCGGGGTCGGTGACCGCGCCGGAGCCGACGACGCCCGCATCCCCGGGGCTCCCGGCCTCTGCACCCGCGGGGCTCCCGGCCCGTGCGCCCGCGGGGCCCCCGGCCCCCGTGGCTGCCGCCGACTCCGCTCGGGTCGGCGCCGCCTCGGCGTTCACCTCGACATCCACGCGCTCCAGCCCCCCGAGCGGCGCGGGCAGCCGGTCACCCGGGGCCGCGAGCACCAGGGACGGCGTGCTGTCGCGCAGGATGTGGCCGAGTTCCGTCTCCCCCGACCTCGGGTTCAGCGGCACGGCCGGCACCCCGGCGAGCAGCGCCGCGACGACACCCACGGCCGTCTCCAGGGCCGGCGTGGCCCAGACGGCGACCCTCCCGGCGCCGTCGAGCCGCGCGGCCAGCGCTTGCGCCGAGGCGGCCAGTTCCGCGTACGTCAGGGACCGATCGCCGAAGCGCAGCGCGGACCGGTCCGCGACCGAGCCGCTCACCAGGGCCGGGAAGAGGGAGAACACGAGGACTCCTTGCCGAGAGGACTTCACCGGGAGGGACACGCTCTTCCTACACGATCGGAATCCCGGACCGGGCGGTCGGCCGCGCGATCGCGCCGAGGACGTGGAGGGGGAGCGCAGGCTCCGTAAGGATCGCCGCGAAACGGGGAACGATCGCCGGGGAACCGTGGCGTGGACGGACCCGGACACGTAGTGTCGGGCTCGCGTCACAACTTGACGAGTCAACTGCCGGGAGACCTTTGGTGAGTGAGTCCCCGCCGCACCTTCCCGCGGTCCTGCCGGACGGTGAGGAGGCGGAGCGATGACGACGAGGCCTGCCGGCTCCGTCGGAAGGTTCGTGGCGGCGCTGCGGCCGCGCGGAGCCCGCTCCGAGATGCGGGCGCTGGCGGTGGAGCTCGGCCGGGTACTGCGGAGAAGGATCGATACGCCCGTCGACATGCGGGAGCTGGCGCAGGCCCTCTGCGAGGAGATGAGCCGGCGCCGCGGCGGCCGTCCGGTCCAGCTCCGTTTCGAGCGCTTCCCCGACGAGATCGAAGTCACCGGTCTATGGATGGAGTTCAGCGACTTCGACCTCGTCGTCGTCGAGGAGCGCGCCGAGACGGTGCAGCAACTCGTCATCCTCGGGCACGAGTTGTGGCACATGAGGGAAGGCCACCGCGACCACCACGTGGACGGGGCGACGGCCGTGGCACGGGCCGCTCTCTCGGACCGTTCCCGCTGGCACGAACAGGGGCCGCGGGCGACGCCGTTCCGGCAGGAGGTCGCGCGTGCCGTCGCCGCCCGCGACGGTTCGCGTCAGGCGGACGAGGCGCAGGCCGAGGCCTTCGGCCTGCAACTGGCGAGTGTCTTCCGTTCCTGGGTGACCGGCCCCGGCGACCACGCCCCCGTCGACCCGGTGAGCCGCGCCATCGAGGCCTCCCTCGGCTACCGCAGGCCCCAGGACTGACCCGCGGGCCCGCCCGGACGGGCCTAGCCGACCCGGAGTGCGGCCGGACAGGCCCTAGCCGACCCGGAGTCCGGCCGGACGGGTCGCCTCGACCACGTCCGCGACCACGCAACTGACGTTGTCCGGCCCGCCCGCGTCGTTCGCCGCCCCGACCAGGGCCCGGACGGCCGTGTCCGGATCGGGCGCCGACGCGAGAAGCCGCTCGATCCCCTCCTCCGGCACGACGGTGGACAGGCCGTCGGAGCACAGCAGATAGCGGTCGCCCGGCCGGACGTCCTGAAGCCGCAGATCCGGTACGGACGCGGCGCTGCCCAGGGCCTTGAGCAGCAGGGCGCGCTGCGGATGCGTGGCCGCCTCCTCCGGGGCGAGGCGGCCCTCGTCGATCATCGACTGGACCACCGTGTGGTCGTGGGTGATCCGGAACAGCCCGCCGTCGCGGAGCACATAGGCCCGGGAGTCCCCGATGTGGACGAGCGCGAGCTGGGAGCCGGTCCACACCAGGGCCGTGAGCGTGCTGCCGGTGCCGCCGCCGTCCGGGGCCCCCGCCGGGGCGTGCCGCGGCACCAGGTCCGCCACCGCCCGCGCCGCGCCCTCCACGGCGTCCTCCAGCAGGTTGAGCACGCCACCGGCCGACAGCGGTTCGTCGTCCAGGAACGTCAGGGCCCGTACGGCCGCCGTGCTCGCGGGTCCACCGCCCGGCCCGCAGCCGTCGGCGACCGCGAGGACGCGGGCGCCCGCGTGGACGCTGTCCTGGTTCGCCTCGCGGACCAGACCGGTGTCGGTGAGAGCGGAGCAACGGAGTTCCAGCATGGTGGTGTCCTTCCCTGGGGACGGTGACAGTTGGTCCACGAGGAACGCCGCCAGATCCCGGCGGGCGGCCGTCTCGGCCTCGACCCCGGCCCAGTACGCGCCGATCTCCCGCGCGGCCGGCCCCGGTTCCAGGGCGCACACCAGCCGGATCCTGGCGAGCGGCATGCCGAGCCGCCGCAGCCACGCCACCAGCCGGGCCCGGCCGAGCTGTTCGGTCGCGTAGTAGCGGTACCCGGTCCCGGGGTCCACCCGGGCGGGGCGCAGCAGCTCCAGTTCGTCGTAGAGCCGCAGCGCCTTGGGCGACAGCCGGGAGGCCTTCGCGAAGGCCCCGATCGTCAGCATGTCCACGTGTCCACCCCGTCGCTCCCGTGCCCGGGCCGCACCCGGGCCGCACGCGGCTCGGATCCGGTCCCGGTTCCTCGTTCCGTCATCGATGCTGGGCCCTGCCCCTTGGTGAAGGTCAAGTGTGGCCCGGCCCGGGAGCGGGGGAGGTTGTTAGCCTGCGGCGGGGCCCGGGACGGCGCACCGATGGGGCGCGTCCGGGACCGTGTGCCGGTGCCGTGCCGGTGCCGTACGAGGATGGAGTCCGTTGTGGCCCGTATCGCGCTCGTCACCTACGACCCGGGCGAGGAGCCCGGCGCGGACCGGGACCTGCCCGTGGTGAGGGGAGCCCTGGAGGACGCCGGGGCGGTGGCGGAGATCGTGCACTGGGACGATCCCTCGATCGACTGGGCGGGTTTCGACCTGGCACTGATCCGGTCGACCTGGGACTACAGCCGGCGCGTGGCCGAGTTCGTGGGGTGGGCCGAGCGGTGCGCGGGGCTCACCCGGCTGATGAATCCGGCGGCGGTCGTGCGGTGGAACACGGACAAGCGGTATCTCGGTGACCTGGCGGACGCGGGGGTGCCGGTGGTGCCGACCCGGTATCTCGCGCCCGGGGACCCGGTCGACCTGCCCGGCGGGCACGAGTTCGTCGTGAAGCCCACGGCGGGGGCGGGGGCGCGCTACGCCGCCCGGTACACGCCGAAGGAGCGGGAGACGGCGCTCGCGCAGCTCGCCCGGATGCACGCCGAAGGGCTGACCGCCATGGTCCAGCCCTATGTGACCGGCATCGACGTCCGGGGCGAGCGGGCGCTCCAGTTCTTCGGCGGACGGCTGCTGCACGCCAGCCGCAAGGGAGCCGTGCTGGAGCCCGGGACACCCTACGACGCGGACAAGACGCCCCACCCGCGCCTGGAGGTCTGGGAGCCGACCGCGGCCGAACTGGCCGTCGCCGAAAAGGCGTTGGCCGCCGTTCCGGGCGGCGCGGACCGTGTGCTCTACGCCCGTGTCGACCTCGTCGACGGCGAGGACGGCGAGCCCCGGCTGATGGAGCTGGAACTCGTCGAGCCGAACCTCTTCCTGTGGCTGCACCCCGGGTCGCTGCCCGTCGTCGTGGACCGGATCATCGAGGCCGCCGCCCGCTGAGCGTCCTTGCGCCGGCGGCCGGGATCCCGAGGCCCTACCGGCCGGAAGCCTCGGGTTCCTCCGGTACGGGCCCCTTGACCCCCACCCGTTGCAGCAGCCCCCAGGTGAACTCCGCCGCGCACGCGTGCGGCACGCCCGACGCGTCGGGCGCCGTGAAGGCCAGACCCCACCGGGTCGGGGCCGTGCCCTCCAGGGGCCGGGCGGGGGCGAAGGCGCGGGCCACCTCGTCGACCGTGCAGCTCCAGGGGGTCAGATCCTCCAGGGTCTCCAGCGTCGGGGCGGGGGCGCCAGGGGCCCGTACCAGCCATTCGTTCCAGACGACGCCGTTCGGGGCGAGCAGGACCTCGAAGCGCAGGCCGGGCCACAACGGCACAGGCCAGCGCAGGGCCTCGCAGGTCAGGTCGCCGATCCGGCGCTCGGACACCGACTCGGGGGCGCCGAGGACCGAACGGTGGCGTGAGGCGGCGGAGCGGCCCCGCGGGGTGCGCAGCATCGCCTGCCAGCGCCGGTTGGCCTCGCGCATGTCCGCGACGGACACGCCCAGCTCGTGACGGGCGTCCTCGACCGGGCCGGGGTTGTGGTCGGCCATGCGGCGCAGCAGGACGAGCTGGAAGTCGAGCGGGGTGAAGGGCGTGGCGGGGCGTCTGGCCGGCATGGGCTCCATGGTCGCGCACCCGGCCCCCGCAAACCATTGCCCGCCCCCGGGCGAATGACTAGCCTGTGTTCGTCATCCCGATCGTCTGTTGAAATTTCGAACAAAAGGGAGGGGTCGGCTGTGGGACGCCTCGTACCTGCCGTGACCCGGGCTCTGGACATACTGGAGCTCTTTCTCGACGGGGACGGGACGCTCTCCGCCCCCGACATCGTGCGCAGGCTCCAGCTTCCGCGCACCACCGTGCACGAGCTGGTGACCACGCTCGCCGCCCGGTCGTACATCGTGCAGGTGCCCGGCCAGCCGGGACGCTACCGGCTCGGCGTGCGCCCGTACCAGCTCGGCAGCCGCTACGCCGAGCAGCTCGACCTCGCGGCCGAGGGCCAGCAGGTCGCCCGTTCCGTCGCCGAGACCTGCGACGAGACCGTACACGTCGCGATCCTCGAAGGCACCGATGTCATCTACATCGCGAAGGTCGACTCCACGCACGCCGTGCGCATGGTCTCGGCCGCCGGCCGCCGCCTTCCCGCGCACTGCACCTCCGTCGGCAAGATGCTGCTGGCCTCCCTCTCCGAGCCGGAGCTCACCTCACGCGTCCCGGACGACGCCGACCTCGTGGCGATGACCCCGAACAGCATCACCGAGCCGGGCGCCCTGCGCGAGGCCCTCGCCGAGATCCGCCGGCGCGGGATCGCCGTCGAGAGCCGTGAGTCCAACCCGGACGTGAGCTGTGTCGCCGCCCCCGTGCGCGACCGGGCGGGGCACGTCGTCGCCGCGCTCTCCATCTCCGTACCGATGATCCGCTGGAGCGACGAGCGCCGCGCCGAACTGGAGCAGCTCGCGGTCAAGGGTGCCGAGGAGCTGTCCGAGCGGCTCGGCCACCGGAACGTGCGGTGACCGCCGTCGAGGTCGCGGTCCGGGCGCACGCGGCGCTCGGCGAGGGCCCGACCTGGGACGCCCGGGCGGGGCGGCTCGTCTGGGTCGACATCCTCGGCTCCCGGATCCACACGTACGACCCCGCCTCCGGCCGCCGCACGGTGCTCGCCACCGAGCAGCACGTGGGCGCGGCCAAGCCCCGCGCGGGCGGCGGCCTGGTCGTCAACCTCCGTGACGGCGTGGGTCTTTACGGTCCCGCCGGGCCCGGCGATTTCGGCACCGGGCCGGAGGGAGCCTCGGAGGCGGCGGGATCCGGGGCCGCCGCACCGGCCGGCGGCTCGTTCCGCTGGCTGCACCGGGAGCCCGTGCCCGGCCGGCGCGCCAACGACGCCGCCGTCGCGCCCGACGGCTCGCTGTGGTGCGGCACGATGCGCTACGACGAGGCGCCCGGCGGGGGCACGCTGTCGCGGATCGCCCCCGACGGCACGGTCCGCCCGATCCTCGACGACGTGAGCGTCAGCAACGGCACGGGCTGGAGCCCCGACGGCAGCCGCGTCTACTACATCGACTCACCGACCCGCCGCATCGACGTGTTCGACATCGGGGACGATCGACTGCCCGTCGGCAGGCGTCCGTTCGCCACCGTGGAGGACGGCTTCCCCGACGGTCTGACGGTGGACGCGGAGGGCGGCGTCTGGGTGGCCCTCTGGGACGGCGGGGCGGTCCGCCGCTACACGCCGGACGGCACGCTGGACCGGGTGCTCGAACTGCCCGTCCGGCGCCCCACCGCCTGCGCGTTCGGCGGCGCCGACCTCACCGACCTGTACATCACCACCGCGCGTACGGGCCTCACGGCGCCGCACCCGATGTCCGGCTCCCTGCTCGTCGTCCCGGGCGCGGGCAAGGGCCTGCCGCAGCCGGAGTTCGCCGGATAGCCGAACACCCCCGCGTTCCCGCCCGGTTGACGACCGCCGGGCGGGGACGCGCACGTCTCGGCCCCCGACCCACCTCGCGGCCACCGCCGTTCACGCGAACCGCCGTTCCGTGAACCCCCTTTGACGCGAACCCCTTTCACGCGAACCCCTTTCACGCGAACCCCTTTCACGCGAACCCTTGACGGGTAAGCGCTTCCTGTCTACGGTCCCGTTCGCCCTCACGATCGGCGTCCGGCATGTCGAACGGCGTGTCGAACGGCGTGTCGAACGGCGAGGGAAGTGCATCCCGTCCCCAGGCGCCCCGAAAGGACACCATGCGCACCGCCCGCTTCGTTCTCGATCCCGCCTTCACCGTCGGCGAGGTCGCCCCCCGTCTCTTCGGCTCCTTCGTCGAGCACCTCGGCCGCTGCGTCTACACCGGCGTCTTCGAGCCGGACCATCCGACGGCCGACGCCGACGGCCTGCGCGCCGACGTGCTGGAGCTCGTCCGCGAGCTCGGTGTCACCGCCGTCCGCTACCCCGGCGGCAACTTCGTCTCCGGCTACGACTGGGAGGACTCGGTGGGCCCCGCCGAGGAGCGGCCCCGACGGCTGGACCTCGCCTGGCGCTCCACCGAGACCAACCGCTTCGGGATCGGCGAGTTCATCGGCTTCGTGCGGAAGATCGGCCCGCGCGCCGAGCCGATGATGGCCGTCAACCTCGGCACCCGCGGGGTCGCCGAGGCCCTGGCACTCCTGGAGTACGCCAACCACCCCTCGGGGACCGCCCGTTCCGAACTGCGGATCGCGCACGGCGACAAGGCCCCCTTCGGCATCCGGCTGTGGTGCCTCGGCAACGAGATGGACGGCCCCTGGCAGACCGGCCACAAGAGCGCGGAGGAATACGGCCGGCTCGCCGCGGAGACGGCCCGCGCGATGCGGCAGATCGAGCCCGGCCTCGAACTCGTCGCCTGTGGCTCGTCCGGCCAGGGCATGGCCACCTTCGCCGCGTGGGAGGCGACGGTCCTCGCCGAGACGTACGACCTCGTCGACCACATCTCCCTGCACGCCTACTACGAGGAGACCGACGGCGACCGGGACTCGTTCCTGGCCTCCGCCGTCGACACAGAGTCGTTCATCGAGAACGTGGTCGCGACCTGCGACCACGTGGGCGCCCGACTGAAGTCCAAGAAGAAGATCAACCTGTCCTTCGACGAGTGGAACGTCTGGTACCAGAGCCGGCCGAACCCACACCCGGTCGAGGACTGGCAGGAGGCCCCGCGCCTGCTGGAGGACGTCTACACCGTCACGGACGCGGTCGTCCTCGGCTCGCTGCTCATCGCGCTGCTGCGGCACGCGGACCGGGTGGCCGTCGCCTGCCTCGCCCAGCTCGTCAACGTCATCGCGCCGATCATGACCGAACCGGGCGGCCCGGCCTGGCGGCAGACGACGTTCCACCCGTTCGCCCAGGCCTCCGCCCACGGGCGCGGTCGGGTCCTCGACGTCCGGGTGGACTCGCCGACGTACGCGACCCGCAAGTACGGAGAGGTGGACCTGCTGCACGCCACCGCGGTACGCGCCGAGGACGGCTCGGTCACCGTCTTCGCCGTCAACCGCGGCCGGACCGAGCCGCTGCCGCTGGAGGTCGCCCTGGGGCGGACGGGGCTGACGGCGGTCGTCGAGCACAGCGCGCTCGCCGACGCCGACCCGGACGCCGTCAACAGCCGGCACGACCAGGAGCGGGTCACCCCGCACCCGGTCGAGGGGACCACGCTCCGGGACGGCACGCTCAGCGCCGTCCTGGAGCCGCTGTCCTGGAACGTGATCAGGCTCGCCTAGGGTCCTCTTCCCTACGTGCTCCCGGGGCCGGGGGAGGCGACCGGTGTCACCGGTACCCCTCCGGCCGCGCTGCCCAGCAGCGTCAGTTCCACCCGGCCGGGACCCGCGGGCGTGGTCCCGTCGGACAGCACCGCGAGGGCAAGTGTGTTGTGCCCCCGGGTGCGAAGCACCCCGTTGGGCAGGATGAACGTGTGCTGCGGGCCCACGTCGTTGATGTACTGGCCCATGTTCCAGCCGTTCAGGAAGATCTGCACACGATAGGCGCGGGCCGGATCGTCCGTGAGGGTGAGCCCGATCGACGCGTCCACGCCGCCGTCCACACCGAGCCGGAAGCCGGTGCGGTACCAGGTGACGCCCTGGCGCCGCTCGGCGCGCGGGAAGCCGACGGTCTTCCAGCCGCCGTCCGCGAATCCCGGCAGATGCCAGCCGTGGCGTTCGCCGTGCAGGCCTCCGGTGTTGAGCGGTCCGCGCACGGGGTCGGGGGCCGCCTCGCCCTGGATGCGCCAGCGGACCGCGGGGGAGGCCCCGGCGAAGGTGACGGCCGTCAGGCCCCGGGCCGCCTTGTGTGTGTCGTCGGCCCGGCCGTCCTCGTCGTGCTGCATCCGCCGGACCAGGACGGACAGCACATGGGAACGCCGCTCCCGCGGCCGGACGGGGAAGGTGGCGGTGGCCGCCCAGGTGCCCTTGCGCACGGTCTTCCTGTCCGGCACCGGCATCCGGTGCGTACCGAGCGGCTCGCCGTCCAGCCAGGCCATCAACAGCCCCTGGGTACCGGTGACATAGGACAGGGAGACCGAGTCCGCGTCGCCCGCGTCCGCGAAGTGCCCCCGGTACCAGACGTCTCCGTAGTGGAAGCCGTAGTCGTCGGCGAACAGCACGGGTTGCCCGGCGGGTACCGGCGTGACGCCGTACGAGGTCGTCCGGTCCGCCGGCCGCCACGCCGTGTCGTCGTGATCGGGAGCCGCCTCGGGATTCTCCTCGGCCCGGCGCCAGCCGGTGAGCGCGGGCAGCCGCACCGGGCCCGGTCCGGCCAGCGGCCGCTCGGCCCGCAGACTCCCGGAGGAGGTGGCGTGTGCGGTCAAAGCGCTCTCGTTCCAGACGAGTTCGGCCATCCCGCGCGGCCCCCACACCTCCAGGTCCGCCGTCCCCGCGGTGTCACCGGTGAGACGAGCGGTCGTGCCGCGCAGGACCGCCGTGCGCAGCAGGGCCGGGCCGCGCACCAGCACCGGACCCGACGGGGTGTCGTGGCGCCACAGCAGGCGGGAGCTCTCGTCGTCGGCGAACAGCAGCAGGAGGGGAGCCGTGACCCCGCCGCCCTCCACCCGGACCCGGGTGATGCCGCCGAGCACGGCGTCGACGCGCAGGATCCCGTCCTCGTAGCCGTATCCGGCGTCCCCGTCGAGCACGGTGACCCTCGGCTCGCTCGTGGCCTCCAGACAGGTGCGCGTCGACTCGCCCGTCCGGCCCGTGAACACGGCGATGTCCTGGCGTCCCGCGGTCAGCCACAGCATCGGCTGGGCGGTGGACCAGTTCAGCTTCCGGCGCCCCAGGGCGATCCCGGCGGCGAGCAGTCGCGCGTCGAGGCCGGGCACCGGCACCTCGACGCTCGCTCCGGCGAGCGCCACGGTCGCGACGGCGTCGGAGGAGGAGTCGTTGCGCAGCACGTGGAAGCGCGCCTGGGTGTCCGGATTGACCAGGTGGTACGCCTTGATGCCGGGGCCCGCCCCCATGTCGTCGCCGGGGAGCGGTTCGGCGCGGTCGAGCTTGGCCAGATCGGGCACCGACTGGAGCAGCCGGCCGATCTGGTGCATCGGGACGAGCTTGCCGGTCGGCTGCCGCGCCTCGTCGATGGCGGCCCCGTAGTCGTACGACGTGTAGACGATCGGCGCGGGCAGCCAGCCCCAGGAGGTGCCGCCGAAGGTCATGTAGACGTTGTGGAGCGTGATGCCGTTGGCGAGGTTGGTGAGGTAGAAGCGCCGCTCGTAGGCCGCGTCGCGGGTACGGCGGGACTCGGCGTATCCGCGGCCGTCGAACTCGGCGCCGCCCCACGGGTCGAACCAGCCGCCGCCGAACTCCGGGATGAACCCGGGGGTGTCCGGGCTGGCGGTCGAGCCGCCCTTCATGCCGCCGGGGCCGAAGTACCCCCAGTCCGGTGGTGTCTTGAAGGGGGAGGGGTAGCCGTCGAAGCCGTACAGGTAACGCCCGCGCTCGCCGCCCGTGTCGAAGGTGCCGGGGGCCCAGTGACCGTTCCTGCCCTTGTCGTTGTGGAAGAGGGGGACGTCGATGCCGTCGGCCCGCACCTTGGCGTACAGGTGCGCCATGTAGTCGCGGCCCGCGGGCTCGGTCACATGGTTGTCGTACTCGTTCTCGAGCTGGTAGAGGACGATCGTGCCGCCGCCGTCGGTGTGGAGGTGGCGGACGGCGATGCGGTCGACGGCGGTCAGCCAGGCGTCGACGTGCCGGAGATAGACGGGGTCGGAGGTGCGGGCGACGCCGGGGGTGGCCGTCAGCCAGCCGGGGAAGCCGCCCGCGTCGACCTCGGCGTTGATGTACGGGCCGGGGCGCAGGATGACGTACAGCCCGGTCTCGGCGGCGGTGCGCAGGAACAGGTCGAGGTCGCGGACCCCGGTGAAGTCGTGCTGCCCGGGTGCGGGGGAGTGGTAGTTCCAGGCGACGTAGATACTGACCGCGTTGTAGCCGTGGGCGCGCATCTTCTGCAGGACGTCCCGCCACAGCGACGGGCTGGGCAGCCGGAACGGGTGGAACTCGCCCGCCCAGATCACCAGGCGCCGGCCGTCGATCAGCATCGAGTAGCGGTCGAAGCCGACCGTGTGTCTCCGGCCGTCGGCCGTGGGCGGCGCGGGTGCCGGTCCGGTGGGTGCGAGGGGCGCCCTTCCGGCCGCGCAGGCCTCGTCGCTCCCGCTGCCGCTCAGCGAGAGGCCGAGGGCGGCGGTACCGGCGAGTGCGCTGAAGGTACGTCTGCTCAACACCATGCGGGTTCTCCCGGGGGACGGCGACGGAGGTCCCCCCGCCGCCCGGTGGGCGCCGGGAGCCGGGGGAAGGTGCGGCCATTGTCCACACGAGCAGGTCATTCGATGGTCGTACGACGACCCCGGCGCGGGGGGATTACCCGGTATGGCCGTGGCCGGGGCGGCCCGTGGTCGCGCGGACCGCCCCCGGCCTCCGTGGGGGGAAGGTGTGGGTCAGCTCGTCTCGACGCCGAGCGTCAGCGTGCCGGTGTAGCCGGCGGACGTGCCGCTGCCGAGGGCCGTCAGGGTCAGGAGGCCGGAGGAGGCGCCCCCGTCGTCATAGATGGAGTCCTGGGCGAGGGTGGTGCGAGTGACCTTGTTGGTGGAGTAGGGGGACACCTTGGCCATCGCCGTGGTGATCGTCTCGTTGAAGAAGAGCTGACCGGTGTGCAGTTCCCGGCCGCCGGTGAAGGAGCCGTCGGAGGTGAGGGTGACGTCGGTGTGCACCTTGACGTGGATGTGCACGCAGCGGCCCCGGTACCAGCCGGGGTAGACAGTGGTGAGGTTCGCGACGCCGGAGGCGTTCGTCAGGACGCCGCCGCGCAGGAACGTGCCGTCGTCCGGCTCGCTGTGGCCGTTGTTGCCGACGAAGCCGGAGTACTCGCCGAGGGCGTCGCAGTGCCAGATCTCGACGAGGGCGTTGCTGATCGGCACGCAGGTGTCGTCGTCGACGACGGTGAGCACCAGCTTGAGCGGGGCGCCCGCCTTGCCTTCGGTGACGTCGGCGCGGACGAGCTGGCCGTCGAGGTAGTAGGGGCCTTCGGTCATCTCCTTGGTGAGGGTGCAGACGGCCGCCGCCGCGGGGGCCGCGTCGGCCGTGACGGGGGCGGGGGTGGGGGCGACGGGTGCCGCGGCGGCCACGGCGAGTGCCGCGGCCGAGGCGCCCGCGGCGATCAGTACGGTCCGGCGCCCGACAGGGGTCTCTGACGAGTCTTTCGTGGGGGTGTCTGTCATGAACACGGCACCGTAGGGAGGGATGCTGTCGGCGGACTGTGTGTTCCGCAAAGTGGCAGCCCGTCAAGTTCCTTGTCGGACACGCTGCCGACCCGCCGTGCTGCGCCATCGGCACCGGGCGCCTGGAAACCGGGCCTCGGGTCGTGGGCGGATCCCCGCGGCCGGCCCGTGGGGAGGCCGATTCCGCGGGGGTCCCGCCCGGCCCGTGGGGAGGCCGGCCGCGCGGGGTAGGCGCGCGGCGGTATGAGAGGTGGCCTAGCCGGCCTGGTTGTACAGCATGGCGCCGACGGCGCCCCAGCCGTTGCCGTTGCTCGACGACTGAGGTGGGGGTGGTTCCGGCTGGGTCCTGCCGCGGACCTGGGCCGCCGTCAGGCCGCCCTGCGCGCCCATGGAGGCGGCGCCCGCCATGCCGGGCATGCCGGTCTGGCCGGCCGGCTGGAGGGCGGGCGACGGGGCCTGCATGGCGGCGGGCGGCATCTGGGCCGGCATCGCACCCGGGCCCTGGGCCGCGGCCGGCCAGTTGGCGGGCTGCGGGGCGGCGGGGTAGGCCTGCGCCGCCGCGGGCTGCTGCGGGGCCGGATAGCCGGGGGCGGCGGCGGGCTGCTGGGCCGGGTAGGGCGACGCGGCGGCGGGCCGCGGCTGCTGAGCGGCCGGCAGGCTGGGCTGCGGGGCGGCGGCGGCCACCGGCTGGGGCATCGGGGCGGGCTGTCCGGGCCACGCGTTCGCCTGCGCGGCCAGCCCCTGCATGCCCGCCCCGTTGGTCGAGCCGACGAGGCGGTCCACCATGGCCGTACCCGAGCCGTAGCCGGTCCCATTGCTCAGCTCGGGTACGGCGGCTTCCTTCCTGGCCCCGTAGAGCACCTGCTCCAGGCCGGCGACCAGGCGGCGTACATCCGTCTGGGGACGTACGACGAGTCTCAGGAAGCGGCTGGACGAACCGACCTTGTTGCCGCACTCGCGGACCAGGATGCGGTGCTCGGTGAGCAGCCGGTCCCGGACCACGGTGCCCTCGGCACCGACGGGAAGGCGGACGAACAGGAAGTTGCCCTGTGAGGGGTAGATCGTCAGACCGGGCAGCGCGGAGAGCTGGCGGGCCATGTCGAGCCGGTCGCGGCGGACCATGTGCAGGCTCTCCATGTACTCCTTGCCGTGGTTCTTGAGCATGAACACCACGGTCTCCGCGAAGGAGTTGAGGTTCCACTTCGGCAGCATCGAGCGGACCCTGCCCGCGAGCGAGGGGTTGGCGACCATGTAGCCGAAGCGGATGCCGTGCAGGCCGAAGTTCTTGCCGAGGCTGCGCAGCACGATGACGTTGGGTCTCATGACCGCGTCCTCGACCACGCTCGGCTCCGACTCGGCGTCGGCGAACTCCAGGAAGGACTCGTCGATGACGACCAGGTCCAGATCGGCCATCGCGTCCATGAACTGGATGACCGACTGGCGCGGCAGGAAGCCGCCGTCGGGGTTGTTCGGGTTGCAGATCACGGCGACCTTGGTGCCGCGCGAGCGGATGAACTTGGCGTAGGCGGCGAGGTCGAGCGCGAAGCCGTTGGACTCCTGGAGCGGGAACATGTCGACCCGCTTGCCGGTCTCCATCGGCTGGTCGGTCCAGCGGCCGAACGTGGGGACGGGTATCGCGAGGGACTCACGGACCAGCAAGTGATCGATCCATGTGATGAGTTCGGTCGAGCCGTTGCCCATCGCGACGCACTGCGGCGGAAGTTGGAGCAGCGAGCACAGCTCGCTGGTGATCGTGTCGGCGCTGCTCGGGTAGTAGGTGATGATCTCGCGCAGCCGGCCGGCGAGTTCGTCGAACATCGCCGGGGTGGGGAAGTACGGGTTGCAGGGGATGCAGAAGTCAACCGGGCCGGCTCCGTCGCCCTCCCGCGTCAGTGCGGCCATCGACGGACTGTGCGCCGCGGTGCCGCGAAAGAGCGAGGTGACATTGCCGGCCATGGAACCTCCGTATAGGGCGAGCCCGTTGGGGAGGACGGGCCCCCGTTCTCTGGGTGGCCCGCGCGGGGGAGCACGGGCCGCCCTCTCATACGGATACGGATGGGGCGCTGTTCAATCGTTGTGAGGTCGTGCGGATTTTGTGAACCGGCTGTGAGGTACGGTCACACACCGAACGAGTGGACCGTGCTGGTCCGGTACGTCTGCCCGGGCCGCAGCACCGTCGACGGGAACGACGGGTGGTTCGGGGAGTCCGGGAAGTGCTGGGTCTCCAGGCACAGCGCGTCGCCCTGACGGTAGATGTGACCGCCGGTGCCGACGAGGGTGCCGTCCAGGAAGTTGCCCGAGTAGAACTGCAGGCCGGGCTCGTTCGACGCGATCGTCAGGGTGCGGCCGGAGGACGGGTCGCGGAGCGTCGCGACATGCTCGGGCTTCGCCGTGATCCCCTTGTCGAGGACCCAGTTGTGGTCGATGCCCTTGCCGTACAGGAGCTGCTGGTGGGCCACCCGGATGTCCCGGCCGACGGTCTTGGTCCGGCGGAAGTCGAAGGGGGTGCCGGCGACCTTCGCGAGTTCCCCGGTGGGGATCAGGCCCGAGTCGACGGGGGTGTAGCGGGAGGCCGCGATCTCGAGTTCGTGGTCGTAGATCGAGCCGCTGCCCTCACCGGCGAGGTTCCAGTACACATGGCTGGTGAGGTTGACGACGGTGGCCTTGTCGGTGGTGGCCTCGTAGTCGATGCGCCAGTCGCCGTGCCGGGTCAGGGTGTAGGTGACCTTCGCCCGGAGCGTGCCGGGGTAGCCCATCTCGCCGTCGATGCTGGTGTAGTGCAGGACGAGTCCGACGTCGGAGCCCGAGGCGAAGCCCTCCACGTCCCAGACCCGCTTGTCGAAGCCCTTGGCGCCGCCGTGCAGGCTGTTGACGCCGTCGTTGACGGAGAGCTGGTGGCTCGTGCCGTCGAGGGTGAACTGCCCCTTGCCTATGCGGTTTCCGTACCGGCCGATCAGGGCGCCGAAGTACGGGGTCTTGGCGACGTAGTCGTCGATGTTGTCGAAGCCCAGCGAGACGTTCCTGTACCGGCCGTGCCGGTCGGGGATCTCCAGGGACTGGACGATTCCGCCGTAGGACAGGACCTTGAGCCGTGTCCCGCCGTTCGCCAGCGACCACCGGTGGATCTTGGTGCCGTCGGCGAGCCTGCCGAAGAGTTCCCTCACGGGCTTGCTGCCGCCCGCTGCGTGCGCCGTGCCGATGGTGGCCGCGGTTAACCCCGCTGCCGCCGCCGCTGCTATGACCGTACGTCTGCTCGTTTCCATTTTGCGGCTCCTGCCCAATGGAGGGGGCCCCGCCTTCTGGCGGGGCCCCGGCTGACTTACGAACCGACCTTGCGCTTGTTCCACACGTCGAACCCGACCGCGGCCAGCAGGGCCAGGCCCTTGATGACCTGTTGCCAGTCGGTGCCGACACTGAGGAGGTTCATACCGTTGTTCAGCACGCCGAGGACCAGACCGCCGATGATCGCGCCGAGGACGGTACCGACACCGCCGCTCATGGACGCGCCACCGATGAACGACGAGGCGATCGCTTCCAGTTCGAAGCTCAGGCCGGCCTTCGGAGAGGCCGCGTTCAGGCGGGCGGCTACCACCAGACCCGCCAGGGCCGCGAGCATGCCCATGTTCAGGAAGACATAGAAGACGACCTTCTTGTCCTTGACGCCCGACAGCTTCGCCGCCGGGAGGTTGCCGCCGATCGCGTAGATGTGGCGGCCGAAGACGGCGTTGCGCATCATGTAGCCGTAGCCGACGACCAGCGCGCCGAGGATCAGCAGCACGATCGGCGCGCCCTTGTAGCTGGCGAGCATCAGCGTGACGGTGAGCACCGCGGAGACCAGCGCCACCAGCTTGAGCAGGAACAGCTTGGCCGGCAGCACCTCCAGCGAGAACTCCTGCTGGCGCCTGCGGTCACGGACCTCCTGAAGGACCACGAAGACGATCACGGCCAGGCCCAGCAGCAGGGTGATGTTGTGGTAGTTGGTGCTCGGGCCGACCTCCGGCAGGAAGCCGTTGCCCATCTTCTGCAGGCCGCCCGGGAACGGGCTGAGGGTCTGCCCCTTGAGCAGGATCTCCGTCATACCGCGGAAGATCAGCATTCCGGCGAGGGTGACGATGAAGGACGGTATGCCGAGATAGGCGATCAGGAATCCCTGGACCGAGCCCGCCACGGCGCCCACCACGAGGCTCAGCACCAGGGCGAGGGGCCACGACACACCGTGCTGGACCGTCAGCACGGCCGCGAACGCGCCCACGAACGCCGTCAGCGAACCGACCGACAGGTCGATGTGGCCCGCGATGATCACCAGCATCATGCCGATCGCGAGGATCAGGATGTAGCTGTTCTGGAGGACCAGGTTGGAGATGTTGTGCGGCAGCAGCGTGCTTCCGTCGGTCCAGACCGCGAAGAGGGCGACGATCAGGCCGAGCGCGATCAGCATGCCGTACTGGCGCATGTTGCGGCGCATGCCGTCGAGCATCAGCCGCACCAGGTTCTCCCCGGTGTCGCCGCTGCCGCCCTTGCCGGGCGGTGCCTCGGCCGGGGTGTTGGTCACATCGGTGCTCATCGCGTTACCTCTTTGTCCTTCGTCATCTGACGCATCAGCACTTCCTGCGTGGCCTCGGCCCGCGAGAACTCACCGGTCAGCCGCCCCGCCGCCATGGTGTAGATGCGGTCGCACATGCCGAGCAGTTCGGGCAGCTCGGAGGAGATGAAGACGATCGCCTTGCCCTCGGCCGCCAGCTTGTCGATGACCGTGTAGATCTCGAACTTGGCCCCCACGTCGATGCCGCGGGTCGGCTCGTCCAGGATCAGCACGTCCGGACCCGCGAAGATCCACTTGCTGAGGACGACCTTCTGCTGGTTGCCGCCGGAGAGTTTGCCCACCGGCTCGAAGACGGTCGGCGCCTTGATGTTCATCGACGTGCGGTAGCGCTCGGCGACCTGGCGCTCCTCGTGCTCGTCGACGATCCCGCGCCTGGCCACCTTGCCGAGAGCGGACAACGAGATGTTGCGGTTGATCGTGTCGATGAGGTTGAGGCCGTAGTGCTTGCGGTCCTCGGTGACGTACGCGATGCCGTGGCCGACCGCCTCGGCGACGGTTTTGGTACGGATCTCCTTGCCGTCCTTGAGGACCGTCCCGCCCGCGTAGCGGCCGTACGACCGCCCGAAGACGCTCATCGCGAGCTCGGTGCGGCCGGCGCCCATGAGGCCCGCGATGCCGACGATCTCCCCGCGCCGCACGTGCAGCGACACGTCGTCGGCCACCTTGCGCTGCTGGTCGATCGGGTGGTGCACGGTCCAGTCGCGGATCTCCAGCGCCGGGGCCGCACCCTCCTCCGGGTGGTGCGGGGTGCGCTCGGGGAAGCGGTGGTCGAGGTCCCGGCCGACCATTCCGCTGATGATCCGGTCCTCGGTCGTCTCCGGCGCCTTCACATCGAGCGTCTCGATGGTCCGGCCGTCCCGCAGGATCGTCACCGAGTCGGCGACCTTGCGGATCTCGTTGAGCTTGTGGGAGATGATGATCGAGGTGATGCCCTGCTTCTTCAGCTCCAGGATCAGGTCCAGGAGCTTGTCGCTGTCCTCGTCGTTGAGCGCCGCGGTCGGCTCGTCGAGGATGAGCAGCTTCACCTTCTTCGAGAGCGCCTTGGCTATCTCCACGAGCTGCTGCTTGCCCACGCCGATGTCGGCGACGCGGGTCTCGGGGTGATCGCTCAGACCGACCCGGCGCAGCAGCTCGGTGGCGTGCCGCAGGGTCGTGTTCCAGTTGATGAAACCGCGCTTGGCGTGCTCGTTGCCGAGGAAGATGTTCTCCGCGAGGGAGAGGTAGGGCGACAGCGCCAGTTCCTGGTGGATGATGACGATGCCGTGGTGCTCGCTCGCCCGGATGTCCTTGAAGCCGCAGGCCTCTCCCTCGAAGAGGACCTCGCCCTCGTAACTCCCGTGCGGGTGGACGCCGGAGAGGACCTTCATCAAGGTCGACTTGCCGGCGCCGTTCTCACCGCAGATGGCGTGGACCTCGCCCTGCTGGACGGTCAGGGTGACGTCCGACAGCGCCTTGACGCCGGGAAAGGTCTTGACGATCGAGCGCATTTCCAGGACGGGTCCCGCCATGGTCGTGCCTTCCAATCCGTGAGGTTCGACGCTTACTTGAGCTGGTCCGCCGTGTAGTAGCCGCCGTCGACCAGGACCGACTGGTAGTTCGACTTGTCGACGCTCACCGGCTGGAGCAGGTAGGCCGGGACGACCTTCGCGCCGTTGTCGTAGGTCGTGGTGTCGTTGGTCTGCGGCTTCTTGCCCTTGAGGGCGTCGTCGACCATGGTCGAGGCGATCTTGGCCAGCTCGCGGGTGTCCTTGTAGACGGTCTGCGTCTGCTCGCCCGCGATGATCGACTTCACCGACGCCAGCTCGGCGTCCTGGCCCGTGAGGACCGGCAGCGGCTTGCTCTTGGAGCCGTAGTCGTCCGACTTCAGCGCCGACAGGATGCCGATGGAGATGCCGTCGTACGGGGAGAGGACCGCGTCGACCTTCTTGCTGGCGTACGACTTGGTGAGGATGTCGTCCATGCGCTTCTGGGCGGTGGCGCCGTCCCAGCGCAGGGTGGTGACCTGGTTGAGCGCGGTCTGGCCGGACTGGACGACGAGCTGCTTCTTGTCGATGTAGGGCTGCAGCGCCTTCATCGCGCCGCCGAAGAAGTACTTCGTGTTGTTGTCGTCGTTCGAGCCGGCGAAGAGCTCGATGTTGAACGGGCCCTTCTTGGAGCCGTCCGCGAGACCGAGCTTCTGCAGGATGTAGTTGCCCTGGAGCTCGCCGACCTTCGAGTTGTCGAAGGACGCGTAGTAGTCGACGTTCTTCGAGCCGAGGATCAGACGGTCGTAGGCGATGACCGGGATGTGGGCGTCCGCGGCCTCCTGGAGAACGTTGTCCAGGGACTTGTTGTCGATGGCCGCGACGATCAGCGCCTTGACGTTCTGCGTGATCAGGTTCTCGATCTGGGAGACCTGCTGCTGGGGGTCGTCCTCGCCGTAGACCAGCTTGGTCTTGTAGCCCTTGGACTCCAGGTTCTTGACGACGTTGTTGCCGTCGGCGATCCAGCGCTCGGACGACTTGGTCGGCATCGCGATGCCGATCGTCCCGCCCTTGCTGCTTCCCTTGTCCTCCTTGCTGCCGCCTTCGCCGCTCTGGCCACAGGCGGTGAGGGTGAGGGCGAGGGAGGCGGCTCCGGCTATGGCGGCGAGTGCGGCTCTGCGGTTACGCATGATCATCATCCTTGATGTCTGGGACCGGGCTGAGTCTCACGGAGCTGGGACGTTCCGGGAGTGTTACAGGTGAGGCTGAGAAGGTGTGTTGGATTGTGCGCGACTGTGTCTGCTTGTGTGAAGGGGGTTTGTGCGAACGTTATGAGGGAGTGTCGAACCGCGAGAGCGCCCCGGGCAGACGGGAGCCGAGCGGGGCCATGTCGCCGTCCGCGCCGTGCCGTGCCAGCAGGTCGAGGGCGAGACGGCCCCGCCGCACCCGCTCCCGGGCCGTGCTCAGGGTGAGGTCCCGCAGATGGTGTCCGTACGGGTAGATCCCGGGGGTCTTGGACAGCCCGAACTTCAGATAGAGCGGTGCGCCGCGCCGGATCAGCTCGGCGACCTCGTACATCCGGATGTACCCGCCGAGATCGTCGGGGGCCTCGATGTACATGTCCATGGGGGCGGCGGAGACCCGCCGGATCTCGGTGAGGTGATCGAGCGTCAGGTCGCTCGGCACGTTCAGCGAGTCGGCGCCGAGGTTCTCGTACACGGCGTACGAGGCCGGGTTGACCGGACCGATCAGCGCCGAGACCTTGAACGTCGTGTCGGCCGGGAGGATCCCGGCGACGCGCGCCCGGTGCAGCGTCCACAGGACGCCCTCGTCGGCGACGAGCAGGCACTTGACGCCCAGCTCCGTCGCCCGGACGGCGTCCTCGACACAGCCGGCCATCGCGTCGTGGCCGCGGGCGCGCAGCCCGCCGCCGCGCGAGTCGGAGCGCGTCGAGGCGCCGATGTCCCAGGTGCCGCGCGGTCCGGTGAACAGGCAGAGTTCGATGTCGCGTTCACCGGTGGCCTCGACCATCTCGGTGATCTCGGCGTCGGTCAGCATCCAGATGCCGCTGCCCTGGCTGATCCGGTGGATCGGCACGTCGAGCCGCGAGGCCTCCTTGAGGACCACGGCGAGAGCCTCGGGCCCCTCCACGGAGGGGACCTCGGTGCGCCAGCGGCCGCCTCCGGGGAAGGTGTGCGGCGAGGCGTCGTCGGGGGAGAGAGCGGGCGCGGCCAGGCCGAGCGCGGCCAGGGCCGGCTCACCGGGTCGACGGGGCGCCGTGGGAGAGGCGTCGGTCACAAGCTGTCCTTCATCGTTCGATATTTCGGTCATGGTTCGCGACCTTGGGCGCGCGAGGCCCGGTGTACGCCGGTACGGGGCCGTCAGGAACCCCGTACCGGCGTACGGTTCGGGTGGTCACGGCTTCAGCAGGACCTTGCCGACCTTGGGATCACCGGAACCCACCAGTTCGATGGCCTCCGGGAACGCGGCGAGCGGCAGCTCGTGCGTCACCAGCGGGGTCGGGTTCAGCAGACCCGCGCCGAAGACCCGAACCGTGTGCGCCCAGGCCTGAGGCGGAGCCCCGAACACGGTGTGCACCTCCAGCTGCCGTACGACGAGATCGGTCGGGTCGAGACCCTCGGCACCCGGCGCCGGGATCCCCGTGAGGACCAGGCGCCCGCCGCGCCGCAGCAGGGAAGCGGCGGTGCGCGCGGCGGACGCGGACCCGGCGGTCTCGATCACGACGTCGAAGTCGTCGGGGAGCTCCTGGTCCCTGGTGCGGAACTCCGTGGCACCGAACTCCCGTGACAGCGCCGCCCGGTCGGGGCGGGTGCCCACCACGAGCAGCTCGGCCGGGGAGCCCGCCCTCAGGAACTGCACGGCGAACATCCCGAGCGTTCCGGTGCCCACCACGGCCACGCGCTCACCGGGCCGCGCGTTCGCCTTGAGCGCGGCGGCCGCGATGCAGGCGGCCGGCTCCAGCAGGGCGGCGGCGCTCAGATCGGCGTCGTCGGGCAGGACGTGCAACAGCCGCGCCGGCAGTGTCAGCGTGGCCGCCATCGCGCCCGGCCGGGTGAAACCCGTCTCCTCGTACCCGGCCGTGCACAACGTCGTCTCGCCCGCGTGGCAACGGTCGCAGACCTGGCAGTTGCGGAAGCCCTCGCCGACGACCTTGCGGCCGACGAGCGTCGCCGGGACACCGGCGCCGACCTCCTCGACGGTCCCGGACCACTCGTGACCCGGGGTCAGGGGATAGCGGACGTAGCCCTCGGGCCGGTTGCCCTGGTAGACCTCGCGGTCGCTGCCGCAGATGCCGACCGCGTGCACCCGCACGAGCGCCTCGCCCGCCGACGGGCGGACCGGCTCGTGCGGGACCAGCCGGTGCTCGCCCGGACCCTCGACGAGGACCGCGGTGCTCACTTCGCCCCCTTGGGCTTGCGCTGCTCCCAGCCGTCGGCCCACAGGTCGAACCGGGCCTGCTGCTGCGGGAACTCGGCCGCCGCGTCGACGTCCAGCTCGACGCCGAGTCCCGGCTCGTGGGACAGCTCGAAGTAGCCGTCCACGACCTGCGGGGCGCCCTTGACGACCTTCTTGATCTCCGCGTCGGCGAAGTCGTTGAAGTGCTCCAGGATCTTGAAGTTCGGCGAGGTGAAGCCGACCTGGAGGGAGGCGGCGGTCAGGACCGGCCCGCCGACGTTGTGCGGCGCCACCAGGACGTAGTGCGCCTCCGCGGTGGCGGCCAGCTTGCGGGTCTCCCAGATGCCGCCGATGTGGCCGACGTCGGGCTGGATGATGTCGACCGCCTGGCTCTCGAAGAGCTCGCGGAACTCGATGCGGTCGTGGATGCGTTCACCGGTGGCGAGGGGCATGTCGACCTTGGCGGCCACCTTCTCCAGCGCCTTGAGGTTCTCCGGCGGCACCGGCTCCTCCAGCCACGCGGGCTTGAAGGGGGCGAGCTCGCGGGCGAGGCGGACCGCGGTGGACGGCGAGAAGCGGCCGTGCATCTCCAGCATCAGCTCGGTCTCGGGCCCGATCGCGTCGCGCACCGCCTCGATGAGCGACACCGAGTACAGCGTGGCCTCGTGGTCCAGCTCGAAGTGCCCCGTGCCGAAGGGGTCGATCTTGAGGGCCCGGTAGCCCCGCGCGACGACCTCCTGAGCGGCCTTGTGATAGGCCTCCGGGGTGCGTTCGGTGGTGTACCAGCCGTTGGCGTAGGCCTTGACCCTGTCGGTGACCTTGCCGCCGAGGAGCTGCCAGACCGGCACCCCGAGCGCCTTGCCCTTGATGTCCCAGCAGGCCATCTCGATGACCGCGATGCCGGACATCACGATCTCGCCGGCGCGCCCGTAGTCGCCGTACTTCATCCGGCGGACCAGGTCCTCGACGGCGAACGGGTCGGAGCCGAGAATATGGTTGGCCTGCGCCTCGTGCAGATAGCCGATCAGCGCGTCGGTGTGGCCCAGCATGCGGGTCTCGCCGACTCCGGTGATGCCCTCGTCGGTGTGCACCTGGACGTAGGTCAGGTTCCGCCAGGGTGTCCCGACCACGTGTGTGGTGATTCCCGTGATGCGCACGGCAGATGCCCCCTGTGCTTTCAGCTCTGTTCGAAATTTCGTCACACGTTCGAAATGCTGGCGTGACAGTAAGGACGCGGCCCGGGGGGTGTCAATGGGTCGCGCACATAACGGTTTCGACGCGATGGGCGTCTGATGGGCGTCAGGATGGCGGGGAATGGTCGGGGATGCCTGGGTCCGCCGGACCGGAATACTTGATTCCGCACAACATCTTCACAACTGCGCCTAGGAACGTTACCGGCGGTGACCCTAGTCTTCCCGCGTCATGGACTACTGCCACGTGTGCCGCAGGCACCTCAACGGCGCCTTCGCCTGTCCCGGGTGCGGCACCCCGGTCGACGAACTCGGCGCGGACGCCGAGGAGACCGGCGCGCGCCCGTCGACGGGTGCGGACGCCGACGCGCACCGGGGCGAGGACGGCGACGTCGAGTGGCGCTCCCGGCGTGCCGCGCGCCGGCGTGACGGTCTCGTCGTGGACACGGAGGCCGGGAGCGAGGGTGACCGGCGGGGTCCGAAGGCTCCGGCCGGCACCAGTCGGCGCGACCGCAAGGCCGCCGCGCACCGCCGCCGGCGCCGCCGCACCCTGTACATAGCCGTCGGCTTCGTCATGGCGGCCGGCGGTCTGAGCCTCGCCGAACTCGGCGTCGACGCGCCCGGGCTCGGCCCCAGCCCCGCCGCGGCGGAGTCGCCCGACGGCTCGGCCTCGCCGGCGGCGTCCTTGCTCAAGAAGGGCTCCCCCTCCAAGTCCCCCTCGGCCGGGCGTACGTCCACCTCCTCGCCGTCGGCCTCCGGATCGACCTCCGCCTCGCCCTCCGCGTCCGCGTCCGCGACGAGCGAGAAGAGTGCCGGGAGCGACGGGTCCTCGGCCGCCGGCACCCTTCCGGGCCGGTCCACCTCGGCCCCGGCGACCGCCTCCTCGGCCCCGGGCGCATCGGCCCCCGCCACCACGGGCCCGACGACGGCGGCACCCACCCCGGCGCCCTCGTCCTCGGGCGACTGCAACCGCTTCCTGTGGTGGTGCACGTAGCCGCAGGGGTGCCTTCCGGTACGGGCTGACCTCTTCCCGGCCCTCCGCCCTCCCGGTTCCGGGCCCTCCCGTTTCGGGGCTCTCCGGCACCCGGTCTCTCCGGTTACGGGTCCTGCGGGTCCTCCGGACGACCCCGGCGCTCGCGCCCTCGGGCGCCGTCGCCCGCGCCGCCCGCGCCGCCCGCGTCGCCCGGGGTCCCGCCCAGCATGCGGCGCAGCAGGTCGCGCAGGGCCAGTCGTTCCTGGTCCGAGAGCTCCGCCAGGGGTTCGCGGGCGAAGTCGAGCGAGTCGCGCAGCCCGCCGGCGATTCTGCGGCCCTCGGCCGTCGCCGCCGCCAGTTTCACGCGGCGGTCCGCGGGGTCCGGGCGGCGCTCCACCAGCCCCCGCGTCTCCAGTCGGTCCACGATCCCCGTGACGTTGGACGGCTCGCACCTCAGCTTCTGCGCCAGGCGGCGCATCGGCAGCGGCTCCAGCGAGAGCAGGCTCAGCATCCGCGCCTGCGCGCCGGTGAGGGCGTGTTCGGCGGCCGCGTCCTCGTACTCCTCGTGGTAGCGGGCCACGACCGTACCGATCAGTTCGACGACCTCCACGGTCAAAGGGTCGATCCGTGGTCTCTTGTGGGTGGCCATGCCCTCGATCGTACCGCGTTACTTGACATCATGAAATATTCATGAGCATCGTTGTTTCAGGTACTCATTGTTTGAGGTAGTGAAGCATTAGGTACCGAAGCACTGTCCGCCCACCGGTCACCGTGAAAGGCGCACCCTCATGTCCGAGACCCCCCAGCTTCCCTCCACCGGCCGTGAATGGCACCTGGTCAGCCGTCCGGTCGGCTGGCCCCAGCCCACCGACTTCGCCCTGGTCGAGGCCGAGGTCCGGCAGCCGGGTCCGGGCGAGGTCCTGGTCCGGAACGCCTACGTCTCCGTCGACCCGTACATGCGCGGCCGCATGAGCGCCGCCAAGTCCTACGTCGCCCCCTTCGAGCTCGGCAAGACCATGCAGGGCGGCGCGGTCGGCGAGGTCATCGCCTCGAACGCCGAGGGCATCGAGCCCGGCGACCACGTGCTGCACTTCCTCGGCTGGCGCGAGTACGCCGTCGTGGACGCCAAGCAGGCCGTCAAGGTGGACCCGGAGGCCGCGCCGCTGTCGACGTACCTCGGCGTCCTCGGCATGACCGGCCTCACCGCGTACGCCGGGCTCCTGCGCACCGCCTCCTTCAAGGAGGGCGACTCCGTCTTCGTGTCCGGCGCCGCCGGCGCCGTCGGCAGCCAGGTGGGCCAGATCGCCCGCCTCAAGGGCGCCTCCCGCGTCATCGGTTCCGCCGGGTCCGACGAGAAGGTCAAACTGCTCGTCGACGAGTACGGCTTCGACGCGGCCTTCAACTACAAGAGCGGCCCGGTCTCCCAGCAGCTCCGCGAGGCCGCGCCCGACGGCGTCGACGTCTACTTCGACAACGTGGGCGGCGACCACCTGGAGGCCGCCATCGGCTCCCTGAACCGGGACGGCCGCATCGCGGTCTGCGGCATGATCTCCGTCTACAACAGCACCGAGCCCGCCCCGGGTCCGCGGAACCTGGCCCGGCTGATCCAGACCCGCGGCCGCATCCAGGGCTTCCTCGTCGGCGACCACTACGACCTCCAGCAGGAGTTCGTGCGGGAGGTCGGCGGCTGGATCCGCTCCGGCGAGCTGAAGTACGCCGAGACGATCGTCGAGGGCATCGAGAACAACGTGGAGGCGTTCTTCGGCGTCCTGCGCGGCGACAACATCGGAAAGATGATCGTCAAGCTCTGACCCCGGCGGGGGCGGCGGCGGACCGGGGACGGCGACCGCCACCGAGGCGGCGGCGGACCGGGTGAGGACGGCCGCCGCCACCACGGACTGTGGCCCGGCGCGGCACCCCGATAGGGTCTCCCCATGCGCGATCTTGGGGTGGGTTTCGGCTATCTGCTGCGCGGCCAGCGGTGGGTGGCCCGGCACGGGAAGAGTTTCGGGTTCGGGCTGCTGCCCGGACTCGTCACGCTCGTCCTGTACGCGGCGGCGCTCGTCGCCCTCGGTGTGTACGGGGAGGACTTCGTCACCTGGGCGACGCCGTTCGCGGACGACTGGAGCAGCCCCTGGGACGGTCTCTTCCGCGGCTTCCTCACCGCCGTCCTGTTCGCCCTGGCGCTCCTCCTCGCCGTCCTCACCTTCACCGCGGTCACCCTGCTCATAGGCCAGCCCTTCTACGAGAGCCTCTCGGAGAAGGTCGACCGCGACGTCTCCCCGGACGGCACCGCCCCCGAGTCCGGACTGCCGCTCTGGCGCGAGCTGTGGATCTCCGCCCGCGACAGCCTCCGTGTCCTCGTGCGGGCCCTCGTCTGGGCGGTCCTCCTCTTCGCGCTCGGCTTCGTCCCGTTCATCGGCCAGACCGTCGTACCGGTGCTCGGCTTCTTCGTCACGGGCTTCTTCCTCACCGAGGAACTCGTCGCCGTCGCCCTGCAACGCCGCGACGTCGACCTGCGGGCGCGCCTCGCGCTGCTCCGCTCCCGCAAGACGCTGATCTGGGGCTTCGGCACCCCGCTGGGTCTCGCCTTCCTCGTCCCGTTCGTCGCGGTGTTCCTGATGCCGGGAGCGGTCGCGGGCGCCACCCTGATGGCCCGGGACCTGCTCGGCGAGGAGATCCGCGAGGGCGGCGCCGACGAGGACGCCGAGGAGGCGTCCGAGGAGCAGAGCACCGCCCCCTGACCGGGACGCTGCCCGTCGCCCGCCAGACCGCCTCCCGTCGCCCCCCCGGACCGCCCAGGCCTGCTGTCCCGCCGTCAGGCTCTCGCCCGGCGGGGCCGAATGCGCGAAGTTGGGGACCGACGGTTTTCGACGAGGAGGTGCCGGTATGGCGGACGCTGCGGTGGAAACGGCGAAGGACCCGGAGGACGTGGGGGCGGACGCGGCCCGGGAGGCCGTCGTCGAGGCGGCGCTCGGCCGGCTCGGCCTGGACGCGAAGGCCCGGCTGCTGTCCGGGCGGAACATGTGGACGCTGCCCGAGCTCCCCGAGATCGGGCTGAGGTCCCTCGTCATGTCCGACGGCCCGATCGGCGTCCGCGGTGTCCGCTGGACCGCCGACGACCCCTCCGTCGCGCTCCCCTCGCCCACCGCCCTCGCCGCCTCCTGGGACCCGGAGCTGGCCCGCCGCGTCGGCACGCTGCTCGCCCAGGAGGCGCGCCGCAAGGGCGTCCAGGTGCTGCTCGCCCCCACCGTCAACCTCCACCGCTCACCGCTCGGCGGCCGCCACTTCGAGGCCTACAGCGAGGACCCGCTCCTGACCGGCGCGATCGGCGGCGGCTACGTCCGCGGCGTGCAGTCCGGCGGGGTCGCCACCACCGTCAAGCACTTCGTCGCCAACGACGCCGAGACCGACCGCTTCACGGTGAACAACCTCGTCTCGGAACGCGCCCTGCGCGAGCTGTACCTGGCGCCCTTCGAGACCATCGTCGAGAAGGCCCGCCCGTGGGGCGTCATGACCGCCTACAACGCGGTCAACGGCACGACCATGAGCGAGCACAGCCGTCTTGTGAACGACGTCCTGCGCGGCGAATGGGGCTTCGACGGGTTCAACGTCTCCGACTGGATGGCGGCCCGCGACACCAGGGCCGCGATCGAGGGCGGCCTCGACGTCGCCATGCCCGGCCCCCGGACCGTCTACGGAGAACCGCTCGCCGCCGCCGTGCGCGCCGGGGAGGTGGCGGAGGCCACGGTCGACGCGGCCGTCCGCAACGTGCTCCGGCTCGCCGCCCGTGTCGGCGCGCTGGAGGGCGCCGACCCCGTCGTGAGCGAGGTGCCCACGGCCGTCGACGGACCGGCGCTGGCCCGCGAGGTGGCCCGCCGCGGCTTCGTCCTCGTCCGCAACGAAGGCGCCCTGCCGCTCCCCGCGGGGCACCGGGTCGCCCTCATCGGCGCCGCCGCCCGTGACGCCCGCGTCCTCGGCGGCGGCTCGGCCACCGTCTTCCCCGCCCGGATCGTCTCGCCCCTCGACGGCCTCACCGCCGCTCTTCCCGAGGGCACGGTGACCTACGCCGTGGGCGCCGACCTCGCCGTCGAACTCCCCGTCGCGGACAAGGGGTTCGAGCTGCGCGCGGTGTGCCGTGACACCGCCGGCGAGGTCATCGCCACCGCCTCCGCCCCGAACGGCCAGATCCAGTGGATGGGCGACGACCTGCCCGAGGGAGTCACGCTCCCCCAAGCTCTCGACTCCGCTCGAGCAGGGGGTACCCCCACGAACCTGCACAGTGTCGAACTCACCGGCACCTTCACCCCGCGCGAGTCCGGCGCGCACACCTTCGGCATCAAGGGCCTCGGCGCGTTCACCCTCATCGTCGACGGCACGACGCACTTCGACGGCGTCCAGGGTGCCGCGAAGGACGACCCGTTCGTGACGTTCTTCGGCGCGCCCGTTCCGCGCGGCCGGGCCGAACTCGCCGCGGGCGAACCGGTGGAGGTCTCCCTCACCCACACCGTCGTGTTCCCCGAGGACGTCCCGATGAAGGTCGTCGGCTTCTCCCTCGCCCACCAGGAGCCCGTGCGCGACGCCGACGAACTGATCGCCGAGGCGGTCGAGGCGGCCCGCGCCGCCGACACCGCCGTCGTCGTGGTCGCCACCACCGACCGCGTCGAGTCCGAGGGCTTCGACCGCGCGGACCTCGGGCTCCCCGGCCGCCAGGACGAACTGGTCCACGCCGTGGCCGCCGCCAACCCGAACACCGTCGTGGTCGTCAACTCCGGCTCCCCGGTGGAACTCCCGTGGCGCGACGAGGTCGCCGCCGTGCTCCTGAGCTGGTTCCCTGGCCAGGAGGGCGGTGCCGCCCTCGCCGACGTCCTCACCGGCGCCCACGAGCCGGGCGGCCGCCTCCCCACCACCTGGGGCTCCCTGGCCGACGCCCCGGTCACCCGGGTCCGCCCGGCGGACGGCGAACTCCCGTACTCCGAGGACGTCTTCATCGGCTACCGCGCCTGGGAGAAGGCGGGCAGGACCCCCTCGTACCCCTTCGGACACGGTCTCGGCTACACCGACTGGACGTACGAGTCCATCGAGGTCGAGGGCACCACCGTCACCGTCCGGGTCCGCAACTCCGGCCGGCGGGCCGGGCGCGAGGTCGTGCAGGTCTACCTCGCCCCGGTGGAACCCGGCGCCGACCGGCCCGCGCGGGCGCTCGCCGGATTCGCCGGAATCGAGGCCGCCCCGGGCGAGATCGCCGAGGCCGTCGTGGAGCTCCCGCACCGCGCCTTCGAGGTCTGGGACACCGCGACGGACACGTGGGCGTTCGTGAAGGGTTTGTACGAGGTTCAGGCAGGTCGTTCCCTTCTGGACCGCCGTCTGAGCACGATCATCGAGGCGTAACCATCGCGCCCCCCTTCGGCCGGCCCCGGCCCGGAACCTGACATCCGGACCGGGGCCCGCCGTTTTCTCCCGCGGCGCCCTCCGGGACGGCAATCCGGGACGGCCTTCGGGGCCACCTCAGGGACATGCCTTCGGGAACCACCTCCGGGATGCCTCCGGGCCGGTCTCCCTAGGGCCGTACGGAGAACTCGTACACCGTCTGTGACCGGTACACCGCGCCCGGCCGCAGCTCAGTGCTCGGGAAGTCCGGCCGGTTCGGGGAGTCGGGGAAGTGCTGGGTCTCCAGCGCGATGCCGTCGTTGGGGGCGAAGGGCTCGCTCAGGTGGTCCGCCGTGTAGAGCTGGAGACCGGGTTCGGTGGTCGCGACCGTGAGCACCCGCCCGGACGCCGGGTCGTACAGCTCGGCCACCTCCACCGGATCGGCGGTGAGCCCCTTGTCGAGCACGTAGTTGTGGTCGTATCCCGCGCCGGTCTTGCGGGGCTCGCGGAAGTCGAAGCGGGTGCCCTCGACCGGGTCGAACTCCCCGGTCGGGATGAGGGTGTCGTCCACCCTGGTCAACCGTGAGGCGTCGAGCCGGAGTTCGTGCCCCAGCGCACTGCCGGAGCCGGCGAGGTTCCAGTACGTGTGGTTCGTCAGGTTCACCACGGTCGGCGCGTCGGTGACCGCCTCGTAGGCGATCCGCAGCGCGCCCCGCTCGTCCAGCGTGTACGTCGCCGAGACCTCCAGGTGCCCCGGGAAGCCCTCCTCGCCGTCCGGGCTGACCCGGGAGAGCCGGACCCCGTGGTCGAGCGGCTCCGCGTCCCAGACGCGCTTGTCGAAACCGCCGTCGCCGCCGTGCAGCGAGTTGGGCCCGTTGTTCGGCTCCAGGCGGTGGGTCACCCCCTCCAGGGTGAAGCGGGCGCCCCCGATCCGGTTCGCGTACCGCCCGACCAGCGCGCCGAGATACGGCGCGGGATGGGCGATGTACCCCTCCAGGGCGGGAAAGCCCAGGGTCACGTCCACGGCCCGCCCGTCCCGGTCCGGCACCTCGGCCGACTGCACGATCCCGCCGTACGTGAGCACACGCACCCGGACCCCGGCGCGCTCCAGCGTCCATCGGTGGACCGGTGTGCCGTCGGAAAGTGTGCCGAAAAGTTCACTCATGAGGGAAACCCTAGGTCACGGGCTCGCGTGCCGTGACGGTCCGGTAGGCGATCTCCGCGAGTCGCGCCTGACCGTCCCTGCTCGGATGGAACCAGTCCCAGTGGCTCAACTGGTCCGCGCCGAAGCGGTAGCCGAAGACGGCGTTCCCGTCGAAACGGCAGCGCCGGTCCTTGGCGCACACCTCGCGCAGCACCTGGTTGTACGCCTTCACCCGGTCCAGCACCTGGCCCCGCCGCAGGGTCGCCGCCGCGTTCAGCGAGTCCGCGTCCCCGAGCATCGAGGGGCAGATGCCCAGCTTCCACACCTGCTTGCCCAGCGCGCTGCCGCGCCCCTCGGACCAGAGCCGCTTCAGGTCCGGCACGCTCGACACGTACACCTGCGTCTTGGGCAGAGCCCGCCGCAGGGTGTCCAGCGCGTCCTGGAACTCGGCGCGGAAGTCGGCGATGGACGTCATCGCCGAGGCGGAGGACCGGCAGGCGTCGTTGGCACCCGCCATCACCGTGACCAGCTCCGGCCCACGGGTCGCCGCCTCGGCCATCTGACCGGGGAGGTCCGCCATCCGCGCCCCGGTCACCGCGTAGTTCCAGCTCCGCTCGGCCGCCCCGGTCGTGCCGAGCAGCCGTACGGCGAGGGAGTCGACCCGCGGATCGCTGCCCGTCGCCCACGACACCTCGGGGCAGTCGGACAGCACACTGCACGCGTCGAAGCCACGCGTGATCGAGTCGCCGACCGCGGCCATGGAGTCCGGGCTGCGGTCCCAGACCGGCGTGGGCTTCGCCGACGGCCGAGGCTTCGTGGTCCCGCCGGGCGCCGAGGAGTCGCAGGCGGCGGTGCCCAGGAGAGCCGCCGCCGCGGCGGCGGCGAGGACGGCCCGCCAACGGTGGCTGCGATTCCGCATCCCCTGGTCTCCTCGTTCGTTGTACAGGGTTGGTCGGCACCCGCTCCGCGCGGTCGGTCGCACCACGTCGTACACGGTCGGTCGCGCCACGATTCCGCGGTGTGCCCGGCTCCGCCCGGAAGGCGGGCCCGGAGTCCCGGCAGGGGAGTCCGGACACGTCCCGCCGGGTGAAACCTCGGAGGTTCACGGCGCTTGGACCGACGGTACGTCACACTCCTTGCGCCGCCGCAGGGTAGCCTCG
The DNA here is from genome assembly GCF_044763015.1 of Streptomyces sp. NPDC096324. NCBI lineage: Bacteria > Bacillati > Actinomycetota > Actinomycetes > Kitasatosporales > Streptomycetaceae > Streptomyces > Streptomyces sp. NPDC096324. The sequence goes on from NZ_JBIWFK010000003.1 coordinate 751,057, forward strand.
CCACGTGGCCGCCCTGCCACTGCCGTTCCGCTAAGTTACAAGATGTCTCGCTCTGTCCGGAGGCCCCAGTGACGACACGTGGAGTTCTCTACGTGCACTCCGCGCCCCGCGCGTTGTGTCCGCATGTCGAGTGGGCGGTCGCGGGGGTGCTCGGCACGCGCGTCAACCTCGACTGGATCCGGCAGCCCGCCGCGCCGGGCACCTGGAGATCCGAGTTCTCCTGGAAGGGCGAGGTCGGCACCGCCTCCAAGCTGGCCTCCGCGCTGCGCGGCTGGCACCTGCTGCGCTTCGAGGTCACCGCCGAACCCTGCCCCACCGCCGAGGGCGAGCGCTACAGCTGCACCCCCGAGCTCGGCATCTTCCACGCCGTCACCGGCATCCACGGCGACATCCTCATCCCCGAGGACCGGCTGCGCGCCGCGCTCCTGCGCTCCCAGCGCGGCGAGAGCGACCTGGAGGCCGACCTCGCCAAACTCCTCGGCAAGCCCTGGGACGACGAGCTGGAGCCCTTCCGCTACGCGGGCGAGGGCGCCCCGGTCCGCTGGCTGCACCAGGTAGTGTGACGCGCGCGGTGGTGTGACGCTCCGTCAGGGGCGGTGACGCCACCGGACAACGTACGGCGTGTGGCCCGTACCCCTGGGACCAGGGGTACGGGCCACACGCCGTACGGAAGAGGAAACCGGCGTCAGACCGAACGGAACGCCAGCACCACGTTGTGCCCGCCGAAGCCGAACGAGTCGTTCAGCGCGGCGATACGGCCCTCGACGGGCAGCTTGCGGGCCTCGCCGCGCACGATGTCGGCGGCGGCCTCGGCCTCGGGGTCGAGGTTCTCCACGTTGATGGTCGGCGGCGCGAGACGGTGGTACAGCGCGAGCACGGTCGCGACCGACTCGACGCCACCGGCGCCACCGAGGAGGTGACCGGTCATCGACTTCGTCGCCGAGACCGCGAAGTGGTCGGCCTCGTCGCCGAACACCTTGCGCAGCGCCTTCAGCTCGGCCACGTCACCGGCCGGCGTCGAGGTGGCGTGCGCGTTCACGTGCACGATCTCGGCCGGGTTCAGGTCGGTGTTGTCGAGCAGGTTCTGCAGGGCGTGCGCGATGCCGCGGCCCTCCGGCTCCGGCTGCACGATGTCGTGGCCGTCGGCCGAGATGCCCTGGCCGACCGCTTCCGCGTAGACGCGGGCACCGCGCTTGGCGGCGTGCTCGGCGGACTCCAGGACGACGACGCCGGCGCCCTCGCCGAGGACGAAACCGTCACGGCCGACGTCGTAGGGGCGCGAGGCACCCTCGGGGTCGTCGTTGTTCTTGGACATCGCCATCATGTTGCCGAACGCGGCGATGGGAAGCGGGTGGATGGCCGCCTCGGTGCCACCGGCGACGACGACGTCGGCGCGGCCCGTGCGGATCATCTCGATGGCGTAGCCGATGGCCTCGGCGCCGGAGGCGCAGGCGGAGACCGGGGTGTGCACACCGGCGCGGGCGCCCACGGCGAGGCCCACGTTGGCGGACGGACCGTTCGGCATCAGCATCGGAACGGTGTGCGGGGAGACGCGGCGTACGCCCTTCTCCTTCAGCACGTCGTACTGGTCGAGCAGGGTCGTCACACCACCGATGCCGGAGGCGATGACGGTGCCCAGCCGGTCGGGGTCGACGCTCTGGTCCTCGCCCGCCCTGTCGGTGAAACCGGCGTCGGCCCAGGCCTCCTTGGCCGCGATCAGCGCGAACTGCGCCGAGCGGTCCAGTCGGCGGGCCTGCGGGCGGGGAATGACCTCGCCCGGCTCCACGGCGATCTGTGCCGCGATACGGACAGCCTGGTCGGCGGCCCACTCCTGCTCGAGGGGGCGGACGCCGGAACGTCCGGCGACCAGGCCCTCCCAGGTAGAGGCTGCGTCGCCACCCAGCGGTGTGGTTGCGCCGATACCGGTGACGACCACGGTGCGATTGGTCGGGCTCACGGGAATTCTTTCTCCAACGGATACGAGGATTCAGCGGCGCCACCGCCGGGTGGCGGGGCATCAGCCCGGGGGAACCAGGGCACGCGGCCCCGGCGGCCCCGGACGGTAGGCCCAGGTGACCGGAAGATCAGGCCTGGTGCTTGAGGATGTAGTCGGTCGCGTCGCCGACGGTCTTGAGGTTCTTGACGTCGTCGTCCGGGATCTTGACGTCGAAGCGCTCTTCGGCGGCGACGACGACCTCGACCATGGACAGCGAGTCGACGTCCAGGTCGTCGGTGAAGGACTTGTCCAGCTGGACGTCCTCGGTGGGGATCCCGGCGATCTCGTTGACGATCTCGGCGAGACCTTCGACGATCTCTTCCTGAGTGGCGGCCATGTCAGGCGCTCCTTCGGTGTGTTTCCAGAGGGGTGGCGATTTTCCGTACGGACCGGATGATCCGGTACGGAGTGCCTAGGGGAGGGTAACGACCGTCGCGGCGTACACGAGACCCGCCCCGAAGCCGATGACGAGCGCGGTGTCGCCGCTCTTCGCCTCACCGGTCGCCAGGAGCCGCTCCATCGCGAGCGGGATCGAGGCGGCCGAGGTGTTGCCGGTGGTGCGCACGTCACGCGCGACCGTGACGTGTCCCGGCAGTTTCAGCGTCTTCACCATCGAGTCGATGATCCGCTCGTTGGCCTGGTGGGGAATGAAGACATCCAGGTCGTCCGGGCTGATCCCGGCCGCGTCCAGCGCCTGCTGTGCGACCTTCGCCATCTCGAACACGGCCCAGCGGAACACCGCCTGGCCCTCCTGCGTGATGGCAGGGAACTTGATCTCGCCCTTGGAGTCGAGCGGGAGATTGGAGACGTCGCCGACCTTGAAGCGGTCCCACGTCACGGTCTGCTTGATCGTGCCGGCCTTGTCGCCCTCGCTGCCCCAGACGGTCGGGCCGATGTGCGGCTCCTCGGAGGGACCCACGACCACGGCGCCCGCGCCGTCGCCGAACAGGAAGGCCGTCGCGCGGTCCTCCAGGTCGGTGAGGTCGGACAGCCGCTCCACGCCGATGACGAGGACGTACTCGGCCGAACCCTCGACGATCATGCCCTTGGCGAGGGTCAGGGCGTAGCCGAAGCCCGCGCAGCCGGCCGAGATGTCGAAGGCCGCGGCCTTGTTCGTGCCGAGCTTGTCGGCGATCTCGGTGGCGATGGCCGGGGTCTGCGCGAAGTGCGACACGGTGGAGACCACCACGGCGCCGATCTGGTCGGCGTTGATCCCGGCGTCGGCGATGGCCTTGCCGGACGCCTCGACCGACATCGCGGCCACGGTCTCCTCGTCCGAGGCCCAGTGCCGGGTCTCGATGCCGGAGCGCGAACGGATCCACTCGTCGGACGAGTCGATCGTCTCCAGGATCACCTCGTTGGGCACCACCCGGACGGGACGGTAACCGCCGACGCCGAGGATGCGCGCGAACGGAGCGCCCTTGGGTGCCTTGATCTTCGTCATGCTCTCGGGCTCCTCAGGCGGCGCCGTGCTCGGCGATGAGCTCGCGAGCCGCGTCCAGGTCGTCGGGGGTCTTCAGGGCCAGCGTCGTGACACCGGGCAGCGCGCGCTTGGCCAGACCGGTCAGCGTGCCACCGGGGCACACCTCGATCAGCGCGGTCGCGCCGAGTTCCTGGAAGGTCTCCATGCACAGGTCCCAGCGGACCGGGTTGGCGACCTGGCCGACCAGGCGGGAGACGACCTCGGCACCGGAGGCGACGATCCGCCCGTCGCGGTTCGAGACGTACGTGACCCGCGGGTCGCCGGGAGCCAGGTCCTCGGCGGCCTTCGCCAGCGCGTCGACCGCGGGAGCCATGTGGTGCGTGTGGAACGCGCCCGCCACCTTCAGGGCCACGACCCGTCGGACACCCTCGGGCTTGTCCGCCTCCAGGGCGGCGAGCTGCTCCAGCGTGCCGGCGGCCACGATCTGGCCGGCGCCGTTCACGTTCGCCGGGGTCAGCCCGAGCTTCTCCAGGTGCGCGACCGTCGTGTCGGGGTCGCCGCCGAGCAGCGCCGACATGCCGGTCTGCGTGATGGCGGCGGCGTCGGCCATCGCGAGGCCGCGCTTGCGTACGAGGTCCAGTGCGGCGGTGTCGTCGAGCACTCCCGCGAACGCGGCCGCGGTGATCTCGCCGACGCTGTGGCCGGCGACGGCACCGGGGGTCACGTCACCGAGGGCCGCGGCGGACAGGAGACCGGCGGCGACCAGGAGCGGCTGCGCGACGGCCGTGTCACGGATCGCGTCCGCGTCGGCCTGGGTGCCGTAGTGGGCAAGGTCCAGCCCGATGGCGTCCGACCACGCGGCGAGGCGTTCGGCGGCGCCGGGGAGGTCGAGCCAAGGAGTCAGGAAGCCGGGCGTCTGAGCGCCCTGGCCGGGAGCGACGAGTACGAGCACTCTCACACTCTCTCTTGTGGACGGCCACGGCCGCCCGTGGGGACAGGGACGAAGAACACGAGGGGGAATTGTAGGGGCCCGACAAAAGCCTAGGTTTGCGGATCTCCAGCGGCCAGACGCCCCAGGATCAGCGCGATCCTCAGCGTGAACGCCGACCGAACATCCGAGGGCGACCAACCGGTGACGTCAGTCACACGTCGGAGCCGGTAGCGCACGGTGTTGGGATGGACGAACAGCATCCGGGCCGCGCCTTCGAGGCTGCTCGCCTGTTCCAGATAGACGCTGAGCGTCTCCAGGAGAGCCGAGCCCGCCTCCTCGAGCGGTCTGTAGATCTCCTCCACCAACTGCTCGCGGGCCGCCGGGTCTCCGGCGATCGCGCGCTCCGGCAGCAGATCGTCCGCCAGTACCGGGCGAGGGGCGTCCTGCCAGGCGAAACACGCCTTGAGCCCGGCCGCCGCGGCCTGTGCCGACCGGGTCGCGGCCAGCAGATCGGGCACGATCGGGCCCGCGACCACCGATCCGGCGGCGTACGGACCGATCAGCGACTTGGCGACGGCGAGCGGATTGTCGCTGCCGCCCGCGATGACGACCAGCCGGTCCCCGAGCACCCCTGTCAGCACCTGGAGCTTGGCGTGCCGGGCCGCCCGCCGGATCGCCTCGACGGTCAGCTCACTGTCACCGTCGGGTGCCGTGCCCAGCACCACGCAGACATGTTCGGGCGAGTTCCAGCCGAGCGCGGCGGCCCGGGAGACGGCGCCCTCGTCGGCCTCGCCGGAGAGCACCGCGTTCACGACGAGCGACTCGAGCCGGGCGTCCCAGGCGCCGCGCGCCTCCGCCGCCTGCGCGTACACCTGGGCGGTGGCGAAGGCGATCTCACGGGCGTACACGAGGAGCGCCTCACGCAGCACGGACTCGTCGCCGGGTGCCGCCACCTCGTCGATGGCCGATTCCATGACCTCGATTGTCGTCCGCACCATCTCCACCGTCTGGCGCAGCGTGATGGCCCTGGTCAGCTCGCGTGGCGCGGTGCCGAAGACGTCCGTGGAGATGGCCTGCGGGGCGTCCGGGTGCCGGAACCACTCCGTGAAGGCCGCGATACCGGCCTGGGCGACCAGCCCGATCCACGACCGGTTCTCCGGTGGCATGGCCCGGTACCACGGCAGCGTCTCGTCCATCCGCGTGATGGCCTGGGCGGCGAGACTGCCGGCCGACTTCTCCAGCCGCTTGAGGGTCGCGGTGTGCGAGTCGACGTCGTGCGCTGGGCGCTCGGTGTTGCTGGCTTCGGGTTCGGGCACGGGACAAGACTGCCTTATCCGGACGCAGCCGTGCGGCGGCGGGTCGCAAGTATGCGAGGGGCGGTCGCCGGGCCGGAGCTACGGTGGTGGATGTGATGGACGTCCGCCGCGCCGACGAGCGCTACCGCGGAGGGGACCCGGCGGCCGGGATCTCCTCGCTCCACGCCTTTTCCTTCGGCCCGCACTACGACCCCGACAACCTCCGCTTCGGCGCGGTCATCGCCTGCAACGAGGAGCGGCTCGCCCCCGGCGCCGGCTTCGACGAGCATCCGCACAGCCACACCGAGATCGTCACCTGGGTGGTGGAGGGCGAGCTGACCCACCGCGACTCGGGCGGGAACGAGTCGGTGCTGCGGCACGGCGACGTCCAGCGGCTGAGCTCGGCGGGCGGAGTGCGGCACGTCGAGCGCAACGACGGCGAGCTGCCGCTGGTCTTCGTCCAGATGTGGCTGGCCCCGCTGGAGCCGGGCGGCGACCCCGCGTACGAGACCGTCCGCGGCATCGCCGACTCCACCCCGTACGCCGTCCCCGAGGCCGGCGCCATGCTCCATGTGCGCCGGCTGACGGCGGGCGAGCGCACGGCGGTCCCGGACGGGTCCTACGTGTACATCCACGTCGTGCGCGGCGAGGTCCGGCTGGACGGTGTGGAGCTGGGGGAGGGGGACGCGGCCCGGATCACGGACGCGAAGGATCTGGAGCTGGTCGCGGGAGCCCCGGCGGAGCTGCTGGTGTGGGAGATGGCCGTCGGCTGACGCGGCCGGCCCGCGTCAGGAGGCGAGGTCGGCCAGCACCGCGTCCGTGAACGGCGTCCACGCCTCGATCGCCCAGGCACCGAAGGGGCGGTCGGTCAGCGCGACACAGGCGGCGCCCACGGCGGGGTCGACCCACAGGAACGTACCGGCCTGCCCGAAGTGGCCGAAGGTGCCCGGCGAGGACGCGGTCCCCGTCCAGTGCGGCGACTTGGAGTCGCGGATCTCGAAGCCGAGCCCCCAGTCGTTGGGGTTCTGGTGGCCGTACCCCGGAAGGACGCCCTTGGTGCCGGGGTACTGGACGGTCATCGCCTCCGCGACCGTGCGCGGGTCCAGCAGCCGGGGCGCCTGGAGCTCGGCGGCGAAGCGCACGAGGTCGTCCACCGTCGAGACACCGTCCCTCGCGGGCGAACCGTCCAGCGTGGTCGCGGTCATGCCGAGCGGTTCGAGGACCGCCTGACGCAGATACTCCGCGAAGGGCATGTCCGCCGCCTTGGCGATGTGGTCCCCGAGCACCTCGAAGCCGACGTTGGAGTACAGCCGCCGCTCCCCGGGCGTGAAGGTCGCCCGGTGCTCGTCGAAGGCCAGACCCGAGGTGTGCGCGAGCAGATGGCGGACCGTGGAACCGGCGGGCCCGGCGGGTTCGTCGAGCTCGATCGCCCCCTCCTCGTACGCGACGAGCGCGGCGTACGCGGCGAGCGGCTTGGTCACGGACGCCAGCGCGAACCGGTGCCCGCCGGGACCGTGCGCCCCGACCACAGTGCCGTCCGCCCGGACGACCGCGGCCGCGGCGGTGGGAACGGGCCAGCCGGAGATCAACGCCACACTCTGCAAGGACATGCCCACGAGCCTATGCGGCTCACCGGCCCCGCCGCATCGAGGGGCGGGGCCGCCCACCGGAGGACGATCCGCACGGAAACCGTCGTCTCCCGGCCATGTGCTGCGGATTTCGGCCGGTTCGGGTTGCCTGGAGTGCACTCCAAGGTTTTAGCGTGGAGGGCATGACGGTGATGGAGACCACAGCCGAGGCCACCGGGACCGACACCTGCGTCGAGACCCCCGAACAAGAGCCGCGGCGCCCGGACGGCCGGGACAACTACACGATCAGCGAGGTCGTCGCCTTCACCGGCCTCAGCGCGCACACCCTGCGCTGGTACGAGCGCATCGGGCTGATGCCGCACATCGACCGTTCGCACACCGGCCAGCGCCGCTACAGCAACCGCGACCTGGACTGGCTGGGCCTCGTCGGCAAGCTCCGGCTCACCGGGATGCCGGTCGCCGACATGGTCCGCTACGCGGAGATGGTGCGCGCCGGCGACCACACGTACAGCGAGCGCTACGAACTCCTGGAGGCGACCCGCCGGGACGTCCGGGCCCGGATCGCCGAGCTCCAGGACACCCTGGCCGTACTCGACCGGAAGATCGGCTTCTACGGGGACGCGGGCCGCGCCCTCGCGTCGGAACGCTCCTGACACGAGGGACCTGATCCCCGGACACGGCCTAGAGCTGGGCGAGCAGTTCCGCCTTCTTCACGGAGAACTCCTCGTCCGTGACGAGCCCCGCCTCGTGGAGCTCCCCGAGATGCCGGATCCGGTCGGCGATGTCGGCCGGGTCGCGGTGCCGCGCCGGGACCGCGTCCACCGGAGCGGGACTCCCGGAGCGCGCGGCGGCGAGCACGGCCGCCGCGAACGGCAGCGACTCGTGGACGGGCCCGTACCCGAGCCCGAAGACGACCGCCGCCGGGTCCTGGTCCGCCTGCGCGGGATGAGCCGGGGCGGGCTCCCGCCGCAGCAGCCGCAGATGCCCCTCGAACACCTCGGGGGAGCGCCACTCGACCCCGCACAGCGAGGAGACCGGGAAGGTCTGGTCGCCGGCCTTCCACTTCGCCGAGGACGCGCCCGTCCAGAACCACCGGAAGGACACCGTCTTGCCGTCGAAGGTGGCCTTTCCGTCATAGGCCTTGAAGGTCAGCGGCCCCTCGGGCGGCTTCACGAGAAAGCGCTCGGCCGGCTCCTCGTCGGTGGTGAGCTGTCCGCGCAGCTCGTCCGCGTAGTACTCGGCGAGCGTCTCGCGGTCGGCGGGCAGCACCAGCCGATAGGGGTCGCACCCCTCCTTGAGCTGTCCCGCGGCCGCTTCCATCAGCGGATCGGCGCCGGGCCTCGGCACCGCACGCAGAACGACCGTGCCTCGCTTCCCGGGCGTCAGCGTCACCGCCGCGATCGCCTCCAGGGGGATACGGCGTTCACCGAGCGCCTGGAACAGCTTCGGTGTGCGGATCCCCCGTTCGAAGCGGATGAGCACGGAGTCGGACTCGAACTCCCAGGCGGCATGAAATCCGGCCAGTACGTCACCCATGCGGGCCATCGTATGCGGCACGCAAGCCTCCGTCGCCTCTCTGGGCGGACCGCAGTTTTTCGTCCTCTACGCGCGTCAGGCCGACGCACCGGCGGACAAACCCGTCCGGCAGGCGTCATCATCACGTGCGCAGCTGACGGCGCGGTACGCACCGATCCCGATCTCCGCGAAGTTGCGGAGACTCTCCGTACCCGGCTCGAAGTAGCCGGCGTGCCCCTTCGCCCCCTCGGCCGACAGCACACGCGCCCCGAACCCCTTGGACACCGGGTCCGCACCGTGCCCGAGGCCGCCGACCTCCATGTGCGGCACGTCCTGGATCCAGTCGTCCGCGTCGCGCATCGCCCAGACCCGGGCGGTGGTGTGCAGGTTCGCCGCCTTCGCCGCCCGCATGCCGGGACTGCCCGCCACCGCTATGTCGGAGACCCGGGCGGGCAGCGACGAGGCGGCCACCCCGCACAGCACCGAGCCGTAGCTGTGGCAGTACAGCGCCACCTCGGAACTGCCCGGCAGCGCCCGCAGCAGCGCGTTCAGCCGTACCGCGCCGTCCTCGGCCCGCATGGCGGTGGCCGAGTCGATGCCCAGTCCGCTGGGCGTCGTGTAGTCGGCCCACGCGATCACGGCCGTCCGCGCGCCCGGATCCGCCGCGCGCTCCGCCTCGTACAGCGAACCCGCCATGCCGACCGGCGCCGAGTACTGCTTGTACGTGCGCTGGAAGCTCAGCAGGTCGGTGTCGACACCGGGGACCACGACCGAGACGCGGCTCGCTCTGTCGAGGTCGCCGAAGACCTCGGCGACGCGGCCCGAGCCGTTGGGGTCGAAGGCGAGGATCTTGCGGCCCTTGTGCAGCAGCGCCTCGTAGCGGTGCATGCGGCGGCCCGCGTCGTACTGGCCGACCGAGGAGAGCCGGTTGTCGTGCATGCGCCCGCGCTCGACCGTGCGCTCGTGCTTGAGCGCGAGACGGTTCGCCGTGTAGCGCAGGGTCACCGGCGCCCCGTTCATGTTGCCGACCGCGAGCGGGTAGCGGTGCGCGAGCTCCGAGCGCTGCTGCGTGTCGAGCGTGGTGAAGAAATGCGTCAGCACTCCCGGAGCGGAGTCCGGGTCGGGCAGCTTGTGCCCGGCCATGCTGCCGCGCTCCCACGCGGAGCGGGACGACTGGAGCGGAGAGGCTGCCCGATGGCTGTGGAGCGCGGTCCAGCCACTGGTGGCCAGCATCACGAACACCACGGCCAGCGCGAGCAGAGCGCGCCAGACGTTGAGTTGGGGGGTGGTGTCGAAGGAAGTCACTGAGAGGACACCCTAGGAGAAGTGAAGAGCCTCCCGTTAAACGAGTGACTGGGATCACGTTTCTGATGGGGTGATTGGGGCAAACCGGGTTCAGTTTGAGTTAAATGGTGACACTGTGTACGTGCATTTCTGCTATGTGTGTGCGATATGTGACGCTCCGTACGGGGGTGTTGTGAAGATCCGGAAGCTCTCGCGGCGCATCGCGCGCGGGCGTCACGCGGACAACGGGCACGGGTGTGCGCGAGGTTTCCGTACGCGGGAATGCGTCGATCGGCGTAGGCGAAGGGCGCCGGATCACGTAGGCGGACCACACCGCGGCGCGGGGCCCCACTTCTCCGCCAACGCGGGCCCCACATGGTCGAGATAGGCCGCGGTCATCTCGCGGATCGCCTCGACGCTGGTGTCCTCACCCGCCCCCCACCGCCGGCCCGTGACCCGCATCACCCCGCCGAACACCGCGACCGCGATCCGCGGGCGGGGGTCCGTGTCGACGTCGAGGCCCTCGCGCTCGGCGATGAGCCGCGCGATCTCCTCCTCGATCTCCTCCGACCGGCGCAGATGCGCCGCGAGCAGCGCGGGAGTCGATTCGATCAATCGGTAGGTGCGCATGTGCAGTTCGATGGGCACCACCTCCTCGATCGCCTCGCCGATGGTGTCCCAGCTCTCCAGCACGGCGCGGCGCAGTGCCTCCAACGGCGCCTCGTGGGGCGGCCGTTCGCGCACCGCCGCGATGAAATGCGACTCCGAGAGCCGCTGGAGGAACAGGGCCGCGTCCTCCTTGCCCGCGAAGTAGCGGAAGAAGGTGCGCTGGGAGACGTCGACGGCCTCGGCGATCTCGTCGACCGTGGTCCGCTCGTAACCCTGGGTGGTGAACAGTTCGAGGGCGGCCCGCAGCAGCGCGTCCCGGGTGCGCTGCTTCTTGCGCTCCCGCAGCCCCGGGCGCGGCGCCACCGGCTCCGCCCCGTCCGCCGGCTCGGCCCGCTCCGCCGTCCCGGCCGCGTCAGCCGTCCCGGCCACGTCCGCCGTGTCACCCGTCCCGGCCGTGTCCACCGTCTCCGTCATGGTGTCGCGTTCTCTCCCAACCGAACTGTTCGCCCAGTTCAGCCTATCTGTGGGTGACGTGACAGTTACCGACTTGTGAATCGGTTTGTCAATTGTCAGCGGCTGTCACTAGCCTCGAAAAATGACTAGTCAGACCACCATCGACAAGACGGGCCCGGAGGACAAGACTCCGGTCCCGCCGTTGGACCAGGCCCCGTCCACGGGCCTGCGCGGCCATCCGTGGTTCACCCTCATCACCGTGGCCGTCGGGGTCATGATGGTGGCCCTGGACGGCACCATCGTGGCCATCGCCAACCCCGCGATCGCCAAGGACCTCGGCGCGACCTTCGCCGACGTCCAGTGGATCACCAACGCCTACTTCCTCGCCCTCGCGGTCTCCCTCATCACCGCGGGCAAGCTCGGCGACCGCTTCGGCCACCGGCAGACCTTCCTGATCGGCGTGACCGGCTTCGCCGCCGCGTCCGGCGCGATCGGCCTGTCGCACAGCATCGCCTTCGTGGTCACCTTCCGCGTCTTCCAGGGTCTGTTCGGCGCGCTGCTCATGCCGGCCGCCCTCGGCCTGCTCCGCGCGACCTTCCCGGCCGAGAAGCTGAACATGGCGATCGGAATCTGGGGCATGGTCATCGGCGCCTCCACCGCGGGCGGCCCGATCCTCGGCGGTCTGCTCGTCCAGCACGTGAGCTGGCAGTCGGTGTTCTTCATCAACGTGCCCGTCGGCGCCATCGCGCTCGTCCTCGGCGTGCTGATCCTGAAGGACCACAGGGCCGAGAACGCCCCGCGCTCCTTCGACCTGCCCGGCATCGCGCTGCTCTCCGGCGCCATGTTCTGCCTGGTCTGGGCACTCATCAAGGCCCCGGCCTGGGGCTGGGGCGACGTCAAGACCTGGTCCTTCCTCGGCGCCTCGGTCCTCGGCTTCGTGCTCTTCGCCCTGTGGGAGAAGCGCGTCAAGGAACCGCTGATCCCGCTCGGCCTCTTCCGCTCCGTCCCGCTCTCGGCGGGTGTGGTGCTGATGGTGCTCATGGCCATCGCGTTCATGGGCGGCCTGTTCTTCGTGACGTTCTACCTCCAGAACGTGCACGGCATGAGCCCGGTCGACGCGGGCCTGCACCTGCTGCCGCTCACCGGCATGATGATCGTCGGCTCCCCGCTCGCGGGTCTGGCCATCACCAAGCTCGGCCCGCGCATCCCGCTCGCGGGCGGCATGGCGGCCACCGCGATCGCCATGTACGGCATGTCGACGCTGGAGGCCGACACCTCCAGCGGCCTCATGTCCATCTGGTTCGCCCTGCTCGGCTTCGGCCTCGCGCCGGTCATGGTCGGCGCCACCGAGGTCATCGTCGGCAACGCCCCGATGGAGCTCTCCGGCGTCGCCGGCGGTCTCCAGCAGGCCGCCATGCAGATCGGCGGCAGCCTCGGTACGGCCGTGCTCGGTGCCGTGATGGCGTCGAAGGTCGACAACGACCTCGCGGGCAACTGGGCCGGGGCCGGTCTGCCCAAGCTCACCGACGCGCAGCAGGCCCTGGCCTCGCAGTCCGTGCAGCAGGGCCTGGCGCCGGTGGCCAAGGGCACGCCGGAGGCCATCGCGGCGAAGATCTCGGCGGTCGCGCACGACACGTTCATCTCCGGCATGAGCCTCGCGTGCCTCGTGGCCGCCGTGGTCGCCGTCGTGGCCGTCTTCGTCGCGCTGCTCACCAAGCGCGGCGAGAACGCGGACGCCGGCGCGGGCGTCGGTCACATCTGAGGGTTCCGCCCACGCACACGGGCCCGCCCGGGATTCGGGCGGGCCTGTCGGCGTGAAACGGGGGTACCCGGTCCATCGACCCGAACCGACCGACAGGTCACGGGAGTTCAGGAGTTGATGATGGCGGGCTTCGGTAACGGTACGCGCAGGCACCCCCGTTCACGTGGCCGTACAGGCTCACGGACCGGGCCGGACAGCGCGACCCTGGGGATCGTCGGCACCGTGTGCGCGGTGGCCGGCTTCTTCACCCTGGGGATCCTTCTCGGGCCGGCCGCGATGGTCTGCGGATGGCTCGCGATGGGCCGCCGCTGGACCGGTTCGGGGCCGGTGCCGGCGCTGATCGCCCTGGTGCTGGGAGCGATCGACACACTCCTGGCGGTCATCTGGCTGGGCGGCGGACCGGGCAACGGCCTGCTCTGACGCCGGCCGGGACCGGACCGGACACGGGCCCGCGCGCCGCCGAGCGGCACGCGGGCCCATCGGCTCGTCCGGGCCGGCTCATCGGTGCGTACGTACGGGCGACGGCTGTTCGGGCGGCAGCCCCACCGGCTCGGCCGGACGGCGCCGCGCCCCCGGACTGTGCGCGGTCCCGCGGGCGGCCGTCCGGCTATGTGGGGGAGTGCTCCTCCGAGCCCGTCGCCGCCAAGGGATGCGGCAGGATTCCCGGGCCGCCGGTCAGGGCGGCGACCTCGGCCCGCAGCGCCCGCACCTCGGCCGTGAGCGCCTCGATCGCCGCGGTCTGCCGCCGCTCCTCCACGTCGTCCTTCTCGAACCGCGAGATGAACCAGGCGGCGATGTTCGCGGTGACCACACCGAGGAGCGCGATCCCGGAGAGCATCAGGCCGACCGCGAGGACACGGCCCATCCCCGTCGTCGGGGCGTGATCGCCGTACCCGACGGTCGTCATCGTGGTGAACGACCACCACACCGCGTCACCCAGCGTCTTGATGTTCCCGTTCGGCGAGTCCCGCTCCACCGACAGCACGGCCAGCGAGCCGAACATCAGCAGCCCGACGACCGCGCCCCCGACGTACGTCGTCAGCCGTATCTGGGAGGCCATCCGGGCGCGCCGCCCGACCAGCGTCAGGGTGGAGACGAGCCGCAGCAGCCGCAGCGGCTGAAGCATCGGCAGGATCACGGCGCACAGGTCCATCCAGTGGCCGCGGACGAACGCCCGCCGCCGCGGGGCGAGAGCGCGCCGCACGAGGTAGTCGGCCGCGAAGGCCCCCCACACCACCCACTCCACGACCGTGCAGGTGAACGTGACGGTGCGGCCGGCGTCGCTGTCCACGATCGGCACGGCGTAGGCGAGGGCGAACGCCACCGCGAGGACGAGCAGGGGCCGCTGGGTGCGCAGCTCCCAACGGGCCTGCGCCGATTCTTCGTTCATGCCCGCATCGTAGAAAGAAAACGGGTGAGGGGCGGCGGGCCACCGGCCCGCCGCCCCTGGTCGGCCCTGTCGGCCGTCACGCCCTACGCGTCGCCGCCCGCCGCGCCCGGGTCGGCCGCCCGCACGTCGAGAAGCTGGTAGCGGTCGACCGCCTGCTTCAGCACCGACCGGTCCACCTTGCCCTCACGGGCCAGCTCGGTCAGCACGGCGACCACGATCGACTGCGCGTCGATGTGGAAGAAGCGCCGGGCCGCGCCGCGCGTGTCCGCGAAGCCGAAGCCGTCCGCGCCGAGGGACTGGTAGGTGCCCGGCACCCACCGGGAGATCTGGTCGGGAACCGAGCGCATCCAGTCGGAGACGGCCACGAACGGGCCCTGGGCGGAGGACAGCTTCCGCGTCACGTACGGGACGCGCTGCTCCTCCTCGGGGTGCAGCAGGTTGTGCCGCTCGACGTCGACCGCCTCGCGCCGCAGCTCGTTCCAGGAGGTCGCCGACCAGACGTCGGCCCTGACGTTCCACTCCTCGGCGAGGATCCGCTGCGCCTCCAGCGCCCAGGTGACGCCGATGCCGGACGCCATGATCTGCGCGGGGATGGTGCCCGAGGTGCCCTCGCTGAAGCGGTAGAGGCCCTTCAGGATGCCCTCGGCGTCCACGTTCTCCGGCTCGGCCGGGTGCTGGAGCGGCTCGTTGTAGACGGTGAGGTAGTAGAAGACGTCCTCGCCGTGCGGGTGCTCCTCGGACGAGCCGTACATGCGGCGCAGACCGTCCTGGACGATGTGCGCGATCTCGAAGCCGAACGCCGGGTCGTAGGCGACACAGCCGGGGTTCGTCGAGGCCAGGAGCTGCGAGTGGCCGTCCGCGTGCTGGAGACCCTCACCGGTCAGCGTGGTCCGCCCGGCGGTCGCGCCCAGGACGAATCCGCGCGCCAACTGGTCGGCCATCTGCCAGAACTGGTCACCCGTGCGCTGGAAACCGAACATCGAGTAGAAGACGTACACCGGGATGAGCGGCTCGCCGTGCGTGGCGTACGCCGAACCCGCCGCGATCAGCGAGGCCGTGCAGCCCGCCTCGGAGATGCCGTCGTGCAGCATCTGGCCGGTCGGCGACTCCTTGTAGGCGAGCAGCAGTTCGCGGTCCACCGACTCGTACTGCTGGCCCAGCGGGTTGTAGATCTTCGCGCTCGGGAAGAACGAGTCCATGCCGAACGTGCGGTACTCGTCGGGCGCGATCAGCACGAACCGCTTGCCGATCTCCTTGTCCCGCATGAGGTCCTTGAGCAGCCGCACGAACGCCATGGTCGTGGCGATGGACTGCTGACCCGAGCCCTTCTTCACGCTCGCGTACGTCTTGTCCTCGGGCAGGACCAGAGGCTTCGACCGCACGATCCGCGTCGGCACGTAACCGCCGAGGCCCTTGCGGCGGTCGTGCATGTACTGGATCTCCTCCGAGTTCCGGCCCGGGTGGTAGTACGGCGGCGCGCCGTCCTCCAGCTCCTTGTCGGAGATCGGCAGGTGCAGCCGGTCGCGGAAGCCCTTGAGGTCGGCGACCGTCAGCTTCTTCATCTGGTGCGTGGCGTTGCGGCCCTCGAAGTTCGGGCCGAGCGTCCAGCCCTTCACCGTCTGCGCCAGGATCACCGTCGGCTGGCCCGCGTGCGCCTTGGCCGCCGAGAACGCCGCGAAGATCTTCTTGTGGTCGTGACCGCCGCGCCCCAGGTGCAGGATCTGGTCGTCGCTCATGTTCTCGACCATCGCGCGCAGCCGGTGGTCGTCACCGAAGAAGTGGTCGCGGATGTACGCGCCCGTCTCCGTGGCGTACGTCTGGAACTGACCGTCCGGCGTGGTGTTCAGCCGGTTGACGAGCACCCCGTCGCGGTCCTGCGCGAGCAGCGGATCCCAGGTGCGGTCCCAGACCAGCTTGATGACGTTCCAGCCGGCGCCCCGGAACTGCGACTCCAGCTCCTGGATGATCTTGCCGTTGCCGCGCACCGGGCCGTCGAGGCGCTGGAGGTTGCAGTTCACGACGAAGGTCAGGTTGTCCAGGCCCTCCCGCGCGGCGATCGAGAGCTGGCCCAGCGACTCCGGCTCGTCCATCTCGCCGTCGCCGAGGAACGCCCAGACGTGGGACTTGGAGGTGTCCGCGATACCGCGCGCCTCCATGTAGCGGTTCATCCGCGCCTGGAAGATCGCGCCGAGCGGGCCGAGGCCCATCGACACGGTCGGGAACTCCCAGAAGTCCGGCATCAGCCGCGGGTGCGGGTACGAGGACAGTCCGAAGGGCGCCTTCGACTTCTCCTGGCGGAACGCGTCGAGCTGCTGCTCGGAGAGCCGGTCGAGAAGGAACGCGCGGGCGTAGATGCCGGGGGAGGCGTGCCCCTGGAAGAAGATCTGGTCGCCGCCGTCGCCCTCGTCCTTGCCGCGGAAGAAGTGGTTGAAGCCGACGTCGTAGAGCGAGGCGGAGGAGGCGAAGGTCGCGATGTGGCCGCCCACGCCGATGCCGGGGCGCTGCGCCCTGGAGACCATCACGGCGGCGTTCCAGCGGGTCGCGTTGAGGACCTTGCGCTCGATCTCCTCGTTGCCCGGGAAGAACGGCTCGTCCTTGGTCGCGATCGTGTTGACGTAGTCCGTGCTGCGCATCTCGGGCACGGCCACGCGCTTCTCGCGGGCTCGCTCGATCAGCCGCAGCATCAGATAGCGGGCCCGCTCGCGGCCGCGCTCGTCGACGGCGGCGTCGAGGGAGTCGAGCCACTCCTGAGTCTCCTCAGGGTCGAAGTCCGGGACCTGGCTGGGAAGGCCGCCAATGATGATCGGGTTGCGATCGGATCCGGAAGCCACGCTGTTCCTTCGCTGTCAGAGGGCTGTCTTCGTGGGTTTTCCCTGCATCTGCACCGATCCCCATCGTGTACCCCGCGAACGCCTACGTCATCTCTACCAGGGGGTAACCGAGACGCTCGAGCGGACCGTTGGGACGGTCTCGACCAAAACGTAACGATACGCTCAGGGGGTGACGCGTTCCGCAAAGCCGTTCGGCTTTCGCACGCACCGAGGGTTCCGAAGGGAATAAATGGGGCAGAAGTGTGTGGTGCCCGTCACGTGGCGTCATGATGGCCCGTCGGGAATCGCGTCGGCACTGCCAGGATCGTCACCGTTTCGGCGGTCTCGGCGGCCGGGTACTTGCGCGATCCGCTCCGCCCGTGTGGACTACGGCCAACGCTTCGCGTACGCGCGTGGCTGAGATCCCCCCGCTCTGGACGAGCAGAGGGAGACCCCCATTCCGAAACATGATCAGGAGGCAAGCCGTGAGCGCGACCGCGGACCACGCGGAGGAGCGGACCAACCCGGCCGCCAGGCTGGGGTTCGAGCCCGGACAGGTGGTCCAGGAGATCGGCTTCGACGACGACGTTGACCACGAGCTCCGTGAAGGCATCGAATCGCTGATCGGCCAGGATCTGGTCGACGAGGACTACGACGACGTCGCCGATGTGGTGCTGTTGTGGTTCCGGGACGAGGACGGCGATCTCACGGACGCACTGGTGGACGTCATCGGTCTCCTTGAGGACGGCGGCCAGATCTGGCTGCTGACCCCGAAGACCGGCAGGGACGGTTACGTCGAGCCCAGCGACATCAGCGATGCCGCACAGACAGCCGGCCTCTCCCAGACGAAGAGCATCTCCGTCGGCAAGGAGTGGTCGGGCACCCGCCTGGCCACCCCCAAGTCGAAGCGCTGAGCTGCAGCCCCGTCTGCAAGCAGAGCATCCGTGAGGCCCCCGCCGAGCCACCTCGGCGGGGGCCTCACGCATACCCGGAACCGGCATCCGGGGGATCCGGCGGGGGCCGCGCCGCCGGCGCGGGCCGATCACTGCGTACGCTGGTCGTCACCCGAACGGACCCTTGGAAGGGAAGCGAGTGACTATGGCCGTCGAGGTCGGCACCAAGGCCCCGGACTTCGAGCTGAAGGACAACCACGGCGCCACCGTGAGGCTCTCCGACTTCCGGGGCGAGAAGAACGTCGTACTGCTCTTCTACCCCTTCGCCTTCACCGGCATGTGCACCGGCGAGCTGTGCTCCCTGCGCGACAACCTGCCGCAGTTCACGGACCGCGACACCCAGCTCCTCGCGGTCTCCAACGACTCCATCCACACCCTGCGCGTCTTCGCCGAGCAGGAGGGCCTGGAGTACCCGCTGCTCTCCGACTTCTGGCCGCACGGCAACACTTCGCGCGCGTACGGCGTCTTCGACGAGGACAAGGGCTGTGCCGTGCGCGGCACGTTCATCATCGACAAGGAGGGCGTCGTCCGCTGGACCGTCGTCAACGCGCTGCCGGACGCGCGTGACCTGAACGAGTACGTCAAGGCGCTCGACACCCTGTGATTCTTCGGTTCCAAGCCCTGCGGGGCACGGGAACCCGTCACTAGGATCGAACCGTTGATCCGATACCAACGCACCTACGGGGCTCCCCGCCCCTGAACACCATTGGGAGGACTCGTGGGAGTCAGCCTCAGCAAGGGCGGCAACGTTTCGCTGTCGAAGGAGGCCCCGGGACTGACCGCGGTCATCGTCGGCCTGGGATGGGACGCCCGGACCACCACCGGCGTGGACTTCGACCTCGATGCCAGTGCCATCCTCACGAACGCGGACGGCAAGGTCAGCAGCGACCAGAACTTCGTGTTCTTCAACAACCTGAAGAGCCCGGACGGCTCGGTCGAGCACACCGGTGACAACACCACTGGCGAGGGCGAGGGCGACGACGAGGAGATCAAGGTCAACCTCGCGACCGTTCCGGCCGACGTCCAGAAGGTCGTGTTCCCGGTCTCGATCTACGACGCCGAGAACCGCCAGCAGTCCTTCGGCCAGGTCCGCAACGCGTACATCCGCGTGGTGAACCAGGCGGGCGGCGCGGAGATCGCCCGCTACGACCTCTCCGAGGACGCCTCGACGGAGACCGCCATGGTCTTCGGCGAGCTCTACCGCAACGGCGCCGAGTGGAAGTTCCGCGCCATCGGCCAGGGCTACGCCTCGGGCCTGCGCGGCATCGCGCAGGACTTCGGCGTCAACGTCTGAGTCCGCAGGCCTCGGGCATCCCGGTCCGGTGCCGCACCGTCTCGGTGCGGCACCGGACCGGCCGTACCAACAGAAGATCGCACCTCGGGAGGACCAGCATCATGGGCGTCACGCTCGCCAAGGGGGGCAATGTCTCCCTCTCGAAGGCCGCACCGAACCTCACACACGTGATGATCGGGCTCGGCTGGGACGCGCGCTCCACCACCGGAGCCGACTTCGACCTCGACGCGAGCGCGCTGCTGTGCAGCAGCGGCCGTGTGCTCGGGGACGAGTGGTTCATCTTCTACAACCAGCTCAAGAGCCCGGACGGCTCCGTCGAGCACACCGGCGACAACCTCACGGGTGAGGGCGAGGGCGACGACGAGTCGATCCTGATCGACCTCGCCAAGGTCCCCGCCGTGGTCGACAAGATCGTCTTCCCCGTGTCCATCCATGACGCGGACAACCGCGGCCAGACCTTCGGCCAGGTCGGCAACGCGTACATCCGCGTCGTCAACCAGGCGGACGGCCAGGAACTCGCACGCTACGACCTCTCCGAGGACGCCTCCACCGAAACGGCGATGATCTTCGGCGAGGTCTACCGCTACAACGCGGAATGGAAGTTCCGCGCCGTCGGCCAGGGGTACGCGTCGGGACTGCGGGGCATCGCACTCGACTTCGGGGTCAATGTTTCCTAGACCCACCTGTATCAGCCGAAGGCGGCCCCTTAGACTTCGTGGTCAAAGGTAGGTAAAGCCGAGTACGGCACGGGGGCTGTGCACTCCCTGAGCCACCGCTTGGGGGTGCCCCCACCACACGATGATTGGGTAGCCAGTGCTTCTGAAAACCTTCGGCTGGTCGTTCGCGATCACCGCGCTCGGTCTGGCCGCGGCGGCCGTCTACGGGGGGTGGACCGCCTTCGGCATCGTGGCGATCCTGGCCGTCCTGGAGATCTCGCTGTCCTTCGACAACGCGGTGGTCAACGCCGGGATCCTGAAGAAGATGAATGCCTTCTGGCAGAAGATCTTCCTCACGGTCGGTGTCCTGATCGCCGTCTTCGGCATGCGTCTGGTCTTCCCCGTCGTGATCGTCGCGATCAGCGCCAAGATCGGCCCGATCGACGCGGTCGATCTCGCGCTGAACGACAAGGACCAGTACCAGCAGCTCGTCACCGACGCCCACCCGTCGATCGCCGCCTTCGGTGGCATGTTCCTGCTCATGATCTTCCTCGACTTCATCTTCGAGGACCGGGACATCCAGTGGCTGCGCTGGATCGAGCGGCCGCTGGCCAAGCTCGGCAAGGTCGACATGCTGTCGGTCTGCATCGCCCTGATCGTCCTGCTCATCACCTCCATGACCTTCGCCGTCCACGCCCACCAGCACGGCGGCGGACACGTCGACAAGGCACAGACCGTACTGATCTCCGGCATCGCGGGCCTGATCACGTACATGATCGTCGGCGGTCTCTCCGGCTACTTCGAGGACAAGCTCGAAGAGGAGGAGGAGCGCGAACACGAGGAAGAGGAGGAGGCCGAGCGGACCGGCAAGAAGAAGCCGGCCATCGTCCTCGCCGGCCAGGCCGCGTTCTTCATGTTCCTCTACCTGGAAGTCCTGGACGCCTCCTTCTCCTTCGACGGCGTCATCGGCGCCTTCGCCATCACCAACGACATCGTCCTGATGGCGCTCGGCCTCGGCATCGGCGCCATGTACGTCCGGTCGCTCACCGTCTACCTGGTCCGCCAGGGCACCCTCGACGACTACGTCTACCTGGAGCACGGCGCGCACTACGCCATCGGCGCCCTCGCCGGGATCCTCCTCGTGACCATCCAGTACGAGATCAACGAGGTCATCACCGGCCTCGTCGGCGTCGTCCTGATCGGCTGGTCCTTCTGGTCCTCGGTGCGCCGCAACAAGGCGCTCGCCGAGGCCGAGGGAAAAGCCCCGACCTCGGACGAGAAGGCTGAGGTCTCGTCCGGGGTGTGACACCCCTTCGGCTGAGGAACGCTCTGAGCGGGGCGGTCGACGAGTCCTCGTCGACCGCCCCGCCGCATACCGGACACGTGGGGGGCCGAATGGGCATCTGGCAGGACCTGTGGCGCGGCCGCTCGGCGGACTTCGACTCCGGCAGCGCGGCCTCCAACTCCATCGAAATGACCAAGCGCAACCACACGGTCTCGCTCACCAGGCAGGGCGCGGCCAGCGGCAACCTCCGCATCAACCTGTCCTGGCGGATGCGCACGTCCGACATCGGCGGACCGCAGCGCGGCAGTCTGCTGCGCCATCCCTTCCGCACCTTCAAGCCGGAAGTGGTGCAGGCGCACACCCAGAGCATGGTCAACGTCGACCTCGACCTCGGCGTCATGTACGAGCTGACGGACGGCACCAAGGGCGTCGTCCAGCCGCTCGGCAGCTTCTTCGGCGAACTCAACGCCCCGCCGTTCGTGAAGCTCAGCGGCGACGACCGCTTCGGTTCCGGCTCGGGCGAGACGGCCTACGTCAACCTCGACCACCGCGACGACATCAAACGCCTGCTGGTCTTCGTCTACATCTACGACAGCACCCCGGCCTTCGACCGCACGCACGCCGTCATCACGCTCTTTCCGAGCAACGGCCCGCGCATCGAGATCGGCCTGGAGGAGCGCCATCCGCAGGCCCGGTCCTGCGCCGTCGTCATGATCGAGTGCAACAAGGGCGAGGTGACCGTGCGCCGCGAGGTCCGGTTCGTGTACGGCTTCCAGGCCGAACTCGACCGCCTCTACGGCTGGGGGCTCCAGTGGGGCCGCGGCTACAAGTCGAAGGCCGACCGTTAGGGCGTGTCCGGCCGGCCCGCGGTGCTCCCGCACGGCCGGCCCCGGGCGCCCGCCCCCGCCGGACTCAGCGGGAGAGGAACTGCGGCCCCTGCGGCGGCAGCCGGAAGTCCGGGTCGGCACCCGCGCCCACCGCCTGCGGGAACCCGTACGCGGGCTGCGTGGCCGGGGCGCTCTGCGGCTGCGGATAGCCGTAGGCGGAAGGATCCTCCTGCCGTCCGGCGGGCTGCGGGTAGCCGTACGCCGGACCGTTTGAGGCCGCCGCGGCGGGCCCCGGATAGCCGTACGCGGGCTGCTGCGGGACGGGGGCCGGCTGCTGCGTGACCGGGGCCGCGTGCTCGGGCGGCAGCGGCTGCGAGGTCTCGGGAGCCGCGGCGGGCGCGGCCCAGGCGGCCGTCTCCGGCGCCGACCCGGCCGCCGCGGCGGCCTCCGACTCGTCCACCGAGATCCCGAAATCGGTCGCGAGCCCCACCAGACCGTTGGAGTAGCCCTCACCGAGCGCCCGGAACTTCCACCCGTCACCGCGCCGGTACAGCTCGCCGCAGATCAGCGCGGTCTCCGCACCGGTCTCCGGCTTGATGTCGAAGTACGCCAGAGGTTCACCGTCCGCGATGGCCGCGTCGTACAGCAGAATGCGCAGATCGCGTACGTGGTCGAAGGTGACGTCGTCCGCCGATGCGACCAGGAGAATCTGTCCGACGCCGGGCTCGACACCCGTCAGATCCGTCTGGATCGTGTCGGTGAGGCCCTCGGCGCCGCGCTTCTTGCCGAGCCGCCAGACCTTGCCCGACGGATGCCGGGGCTGGTTGTAGAAGACGAAGTCCTCGTCGGATCGCACACGACCGTCGGGGCCGAGGAGCAGCGCGGAGGCATCGACATCGGGGACGTCCTGGCCGGGCGTCCAGCGCAGGACGGCGCGCACCGCCGTGGCGTCCAGCGGGACGTTCGACCCTTTCAGCATCGCGTGCGTCATGCGGTCATCCTGCCCTGTCGGTCCTGGTCACGACAATGTGGGGTCGTTCCGGAACCGGCCGGTATTGGACATGGTGGAGTTACCTGAACTTCACGCCCGGTGGGAATCTCTGACATGGAAACGTACGTACCATTACCGGCCACATCAGATTCGGCCACCTAGCCGCCGCGGGGGAGTCCCATGCGTCATTTCGGTCACGTCACCCCGGAGGAGCGGCAGCGGCTCTTCCACCAGGAGCCCGGCGTCTTCACGTCCGGCTCCCCGGCCAGAGTGCTCGCCGCCGCCCTCGGCGCGACGCTGTACAGCCCGGCCACCCGGCCGACGCTCGCCGACGACATCCTCAAGCAGGCCGCACGCGGGGTCGTCTCCATGGTGCTGTGCCTGGAGGACTCGATCGACGACTCCGAGGTCGTGGGCGCCGAGGAGAACCTGGTCCGCCAGTTCACCGACCTCGCGGCCCGCCCGGACACCGGCGAGCCGCCCCTGCTGTTCATCCGCGTCCGCTTCCCCGAGCAGATCCCCGACCTCGTACGCCGCCTCGGCCCCGCGGTCCGGCTGCTGTCCGGCTTCGTGATGCCGAAATTCACCGAGGAACGCGGCACACCCTTCCTGGAGGCCCTCGCCGCCGCCGAGGCGGAGAGCGGCAGGCGGCTCTTCGCCATGCCCGTCCTGGAGTCGCCCGAGCTGCTCTACCGCGAATCGCGCGTGGAGACCCTGGAGGGCATCTTCCGCGCCGTCGACAAGTACCGCGACCGGGTGCTCGCGCTGCGGCTCGGCGTGACCGACTTCTGCTCCTCCTACGGGCTGCGCCGCGCCCCCGACATGACCGCCTACGACGTCCAGGTCGTCGCCTCCGTGATCGCCGACGTGGTGAACATGCTGGGGCGGGCCGACGGCAGCGGCTTCACCGTCACCGGGCCCGTCTGGGAGTACTTCCGCGTCCCGGAACGCATGTTCAAGCCGCAGCTCCGCCGCAGCCCCTTCCTGGAGGGCGAGGCGGAGGAACTGCGCGAGCGGCTGCTCGAACACGCCATGGACGGACTGCTGCGCGAGATCGCCCTCGACCAGGCCAACGGCCTCATGGGCAAGACCTGCATCCACCCCTCGCACGTGCCGCCCGTCCACGCACTCTCCGTGGTCAGCCACGAGGAATTCAGTGACGCCCAGGACATCCTCAGGCCGGAGCGCGGCGGCGGGGGTGTACTGAGATCGGCGTACACGAACAAAATGAACGAGGTGAAGCCGCATCGCGCCTGGGCCGAGCGCACCCTGCTGCGCGCGGAGGTCTTCGGGGTCGCCCGCGAGGACATCGGCTTCGTCGAACTGCTCACCGCCGGACTCCCGGCGTGAGCCGGTCCGGCCGAGCCACGCGCACCCCCGACAGCAAGGAACAGATGAACACCCCAGCGCACGACCCGCACCACCCCGACGGCGGAGACGGCCCGGACGGCGTGCACGGCCCGGACGGCGTGCAGGGCCCGGACCCCACGCCCGCCACGGACCCCGCGGACGACGCGGTGTGGACGGGGACCTGGGTCGCCGAGCGGCTCGGCGTCGAGCTCGTCGGCGACGAGGGCCTGAGCGGCCTGCTGGGGCTCGCGCTGCGCCGCAACCCCAAGCGCGCCCACCTGCTCGTCTCGAACGTCCTCGGCAAGCACGTGCCGCGGTCCCCGGCCGCGGTCCACGGGTACGGCGTCGAGCTCGGCCGGCGCGTGCGCGAGCTGCTGGGCACCGAGGACGCCCGCGCGGCCGTCGTCCTCGGATACGCCGAGACGGCCACCGGGCTCGGCCACTCCGTCGCGGACGGGATCGGCGTCGCCCCCTACCTCCACTCCACCCGCCGCCCGGTCCGCGGAGTCCGGCCGGCGGGCGGCTTCGAGGAGTCCCACTCGCACGCCACCTCGCACCTCCTCCTGCCCGAGGACCCGGGCCTGCTCGCCGGCTCCGGACCGCTGGTCCTCGTCGACGACGAGTTCTCCACCGGCAACACCGTCCTCAACACGATCCGCGACCTGCACGGGCGCTACCCGCGCGAGCGGTATGTCGTCGTGGCGCTCGTCGACATGCGCTCGGCCGCCGACCACGCGCGCTTCGAGAAGTTCGCCGGAGACATCGGCGCCCGCGTGGACCTGATCGCGGCCGCGTCCGGCACGGTGCGCCTGCCCGAGGACGTCCTGGCCAAGGGGACCGCCCTGGTCGCCCGCCACGAGACGGCGGCCCCCGGCACCCCCGCCGCCCCGGACACCGGCCCGGCCGTCCGCGTCGACCTCGGCTGGCCCCACGGCCTCCCCGACGGCGGACGGCACGGATTCACCCCCGGACACCGAATACGCCTGGAGGCCGCCCTGCCCGCCATGGCGGCACGGCTCGCCGACGCCCTGCCCGACGGCGCGGAGCGCGTCCTGGTCCTCGGCTTCGAGGAACTGATGTACGCGCCGCTGCGACTGGCCCACGAGCTGGAGCGGTCCGTCCCCGCCGAGGTGCGCTTCTCCACCACGACCCGCTCCCCGGTCCTCGCCCTCGACGACCCCGGCTACGCCATCCGCAGCCGCATCGCCTTCCCGGCCCACGACGACCCGGACGACGGACCCGGCGAGCGCTACGCCTACAACGTCGCCGGCGCCGGCTTCGACGCCGTCGTCGCGGTCGTCGACTCGGCCGCCGACACCCCCGAACTGCACGCGCCCGACGGTCTGTTGGCACAGTTGGCGGCGCACACCCCGCACGTCCTGCTCGCCGTCGTGCCCTCGTACACGCCCGCACGGCCGTCCACCGAAAGGCCCTCCATGCTGCCCGAGCCCCTCCGCGGCCCCGCCTTCTCCTCGTACGCCCCCGACGAGGTCGGCTGGCTGCTGCGGGACCTGTCGGACGTGACGCTGGAGGCGCCGACCGAGGAGCGCGAGGAGGCCATCCAGAGCGGCGGCGCCCACTACGCCGAGTCGCTGCCGGTCGAGTACCAGCCGAGCACCGCGTACCAGGAGCTCTTCCACGCCGCCCTCGACGCCTCCGCCGCCCGGATCGCCGAGGCCGTCGGCGCCGTGACCGAACTCGTGCTCGCCGACCGGTCCCCGCGCCCCGTCCTGGTGTCCCTGGCCCGCGCCGGCACCCCCGTCGGCATCCTGATGCGCCGCTGGGCCCAGCACCAGCACGGCCTCGACCTGCCGCACTACGCCGTCTCCATCGTCCGCGGCCGCGGCATCGACGCCAACGCGCTGCGCTGGCTCGCCGCCCACCACGACCCCGCCGACGTCGTCTTCGTCGACGGCTGGACCGGCAAGGGCGCCATCACCCGCGAACTCGCCGACGCCATCGAGGAGTTCGAGGAGGCCGAGGGCATCACCGGCTTCGACCCGGAGATAGCGGTCCTCGCCGACCCCGGCTCCTGCGTGCGCACGTACGGCACCCGCGAGGACTTCCTCATCCCCTCCGCCTGCCTCAACTCGACCGTCTCCGGGCTGATCTCCCGCACCGTCCTGCGCTCCGACCTGGTCGGCGAACACGACTTCCACGGCGCGAAGTTCTACCGCGAGCTCGCCGGCTCCGACGTCTCCGTCGCCTTCCTGGACGCCGTCGCCGCCCACTTCCCCGACGTCGCCGAATCCGCCCGCGACCGGGCGAAGGAACTCCTCGCCGCCGACCGCGAACCCACCTGGGAGGGCTGGGCGGCGGTCGAACGGATCAGCGAGGAGTACGGCATCCACGACGTGAACCTCGTCAAGCCGGGCGTCGGCGAGACCACCCGGGTACTGCTGCGCCGGGTCCCCTGGAAGATCCTCGCCCGCGCCGGAGCGGGCGCCGACCTCGACCACGTCCGGCTGCTCGCCGGACAGCGCGGGGTGCCCGTCGAGGAGGTCGACGAACTCCCGTACACCTGTGTGGGGTTGATCCACCCGAAGTACACGCGTGGCGCCACCGGTGCCGACGGCAAGGCGGTCACCCTCTGATGTCCACGCCCAAGGTGCTCGTCGCCAGCGACCTCGACCGCACACTCATCTACTCCTCCGCCGCGCTCGCGCTCACCATGCCCGACGTCCGCGCGCCCCGGCTGCTCTGCGTCGAGGTGCACGAGAACAAGCCCCTCTCCTACATGACGGAGACGGCCGCCGGGCTGCTCACCGAACTCGGCGACGTCGCGCACTTCGTGCCCACCACGACCCGCACCCGCAAGCAGTACCAGCGCATCAACCTGCCCGGCCCGGAGCCCGAGTACGCGATCTGCGCCAATGGCGGACACCTGCTCGTCGACGGCGTCTCCGACCTCGACTGGCACAGGGCCGTGCAGGAGCGGCTCGCCGCCGAGTGCGCGCCGCTCGACGAGGTCCGGGACCACCTGATGGCGACCGCGGACCCGCACTGGGTGCGCAAGCACCGGATCGCCGAGGACCTGTTCGCCTATCTCGTGGTCGAGCGGGAGCTGTTGCCCGAGCAGTGGGTCAAGGACCTGGCCGTGTGGGCGGAGAGCCGCGGCTGGACGGTCTCGTTGCAGGGCCGCAAGATCTACGCCGTGCCCGGGCCGCTCACCAAGAGCGCGGCCGTGCGCGAGGTCGCCCGCCGCACCGGCGCCCCGCTCACCCTCGCCGCCGGGGACTCGCTGCTCGACGCCGACCTCCTGCTCGCCGCCGACCGCGGCTGGCGTCCGGGCCACGGTGAACTCGCAGAGGCCGACTGGACGGCACCGGCGATCACCGCGCTGCCGGAGCGGGGTGTCCTGGCCGGGGAGCGCATCCTGCGCGAGTTCACGGGCGCCTGCGCCGAGGCCGCCCGGGGACTTGTCTGAACTCAATACGGAATGCTGAATTCCGATTCTTGATCCGGTCCCGTGGTGAGGGGTGTGCCGGGGGCGATCAGCCCCTCGGCGCCCCCGCCCGGGACCGGAGTCGTTTCGACCGGCATGCCGAGCCGTGTTCGGAGGCGAGCGCTCGGACTCCCTGACTCCGGCGCTTTTCCGTCGAGCCGGGACTCCGCCGGGCTCCGGTCCCTCCACGCGTCCGGTCCGCGACGCGTCCGGTTCGGGTCGGCTTGAGGGATGTGTCGAACTTGCCCCCGGCGCGGTCCCGTTGGTGTGACCGATTCCATGCCGCCGCGACACGCCGGGGTCCGATTCGGGACGAGACTGAAGAGTTGGTAAGAAATCCCCGCGGTCAGCCGCAGCAGCCGCCGCCGCAGCAACCGCCACCGCCGCCGCTCGAACGCGGCTGGGGCGCCGGCGCGGACGCCGAACCGCCCCGCGCGACGGCGACCGCCGACAGCAGTTTGACGGTGTCGTCGTGCCCGGCGGGGCAGGCCGCGGGGGCGGCCGACTCGGCCATGGGACGGCTCAGTTCGAAGGTGTCGCCGCAGGTCCGGCAGCGGTACTCGTAGCGAGGCATGCGCACAGGTTAGCCGGAACGGGCCGCCGTTCGGAGGGCTCGGCGGCTCTCGTCGTGCGTGGCGGAACGAGCCTTCCGGGGCGGGAGTTACGACTGCTCGCACTGGGTGAAGCAGTGGAACTAGTTGAGCTCTGAGCTTTTTTGTCTCGTTGCTGATCGAAGGGATTGGATTGGTCGCTGATAATTTAATAGGGCCGCGACGAGCCGCAAGGTCGGGGAGGGGGGCTCGCAGCCGCGAAAGCGGCCGCTGCAACTACCCGCGCGCGCAGATCCGGAGTGCGGAGGGAGACGCAGTCGTGACCAGGACATGGCATCACAACGATGCCTCGAATCCCCTGTCTTTGGGCCGCCAGGGCGCGGGAGGGCGCCGTGGCTGACATATCCGGACCGCAGCGCGGTCGCGGCAGCCGTCGCAAGCCCTCGCAGCCCTCCGCGCCGGCCCGACTGGCCGCAGGCCTCAAGCCGTACGCGCGGCGCCTCAAACCCGCCTATCCGCGCCCCGGTCGCACCGGACTGCGGCGCTGGCTGCCCTCCTGGCGGCAGTGGCTCGGCGCCTTCGCGCTGTCCATGGGTCTGAGCGGTTCGCTGCTCGTCATTGCCTATGCGGCAACCGACATACCCCAGAACCTGAACACATATGCCACCCAGCAGGACAATCTCTACTTCTGGTCGGACGGCACGCCGATGGCCCGTACCGGCTGGGTGCGACGCCAGGACATGCCGCTGAAGGACATACCGAAGGACGTGCGCTCGGCGGTCCTCGCGGCGGAGAACGAGAGCTTCTACAGCGACCCCGGCATCTCCGCCAAGGGCCTGGCCCGCGCGCTGGTCAGGACGGTCGGCCAGGGGGACACCCAGGGCGGCTCCACCATCACCCAGCAGTACGTCAAGAACGTCTATCTGACCCAGAACCGTTCGGTGACCCGCAAGTTCACCGAGGCCATGATCGCCCTCAAGCTCGACAACAAGATGAGCAAGGACAAGATCCTCGAGGGATACCTCAACACGAGCTGGTTCGGGCGCGGCACCTACGGCCTCCAGCGGGCCTCGCAGGCCTACTACGGCAAGGACGTGAGCCACCTCAACGCCAGCGAGGGCGCGTTCCTCGCCTCGCTCCTCAAGGGCGCCGGCCTCTACGACCCCACCCTGAGCGAGGCCAACCACCAGCGCGCCGTGGAACGCTGGTCCTGGATCCTCGACCGCATGGTCAAGACCGGCAAGCTCTCGGCCGCCGAGCGGGCCACGTACACGAAGTTCCCCGAGCCGATCAAGCAGAGCGGGAGCTACGACACCGGTAAGCAGAGCGACTACCTGGTCGAACTGGCGACCCAGTACGCCAAGAAGGCCGGGCACATCTCCGACCGGGACTTCGACCTCGGCGGCTACCAGATCTACACGACCTTCGACCGCAAGCGCGAGACCGCGCTCACCGACGCCGTGGCCAAGGCCCGCAAGCAGGCGAAGAAGGACGACCCGGACAACGCGAAGGCCGCCCACTACGGTGCCGCCTCGATCGCCGACGACGGCCGGATCCTCGCCGTCTACGGCGGCCCCGACCACCGCAAGCAGGGCTACAACGAGTCCAACGCGACCACGGTCCCCGCCGGTTCGGCGTTCCTGCCCTTCGTCTACGCCGCCGCCCTGGAGAACGGCGTCCACAAGACCCGTGAGGGCGCGGCCGCACCGGTCACCCCCGAGACGCTGTACGACGGCAACGACGGCGTCCCGGTCAGCACACCCGAGGGCCCCTACTGGGACCGCGGCGGCAAGAAGGTCGCCGCCCACAACGAGGGCAACAAGAACTACGGCCAGATCTCGCTGCGTTCGGCGCTCGCCCAGAACGTGAACACCCCGTTCATGCAGCTCGGCATGGACGCCGGCCTGGACAAGGTGCGCGAGACCGCCGAGGCCTCGGGCCTGCTGTCCTCCAGCATCGGACCGCAGGTGCCGGGCATGTCCCTCGGCGCCGCCACCCCGAGCGCCATCCGCATGGCCAGCGCCTACGCCACCTTCGCCGCCGACGGAACGCACTACGCGCCGTACTCGGTCAAGCGCATCACCCGCAACGGCTCCCGCGTGCGGCTGGACATGCCCGCGCCCCACCGCGCCATGCGCGCCGAGGTGGCCCGCCAGGTCACCGACGCGCTCGCGGACTCCTTCCGCATCGGCCACCCGGGCGCGGCCCCCCTCTCGGTGAAGGTGGCCGGCAAGCGGGGCGCCACGCTGGACGACAAGTCCGCCTGGTACGTGGGCTCGAACGCCTCCGTGTCGACGGCCGTGGTCCTGTACCGCATCGACCTGACCAAGAGCCTCGAACCGCTGCCGCTCAAGGGGATCGCCGGCGCACCCGTCGCCGACGTGCCGTACGGCATCTGGTCCGGTGCGATGAGCCCGCTTCGCTGATCCCGTCGGCCGACCGTCCGGCTCGGCCCCGCCGACGGCCACCCGGTGGCCGCGCCACGCTCCTTCCGTCCCCCTCGCAGAATGTGCCCCGTATGAACTCGAAGCACAGCCGGCGCCGGCGCCGTGAGTCCGATCCCGCTTCCGCCGCGGCCTCCGCACGCCAGGGCTTCGCGGCCATGACGGCCTTCCTCGTCGTCACGTCCACGGCCGCCACCTACCTGGCCCTCAACACCGACCACACCACCCCGGCCGCCTCCGCCCGCGCGCACGGCCCGGCCACCAAGGTGAAGAAGGAACCGCCGTGGGACGGCAAGGTCCGCGTGCTGGGCGACGGCTCCACGGCCTACACCGGCCCGCAGAAGGGCGAGTTGAAGGCCGTACCGCTCAAGCCCGGTGAGAAGCCTCCCCAGTTCGTCGTCTTCTCCTGGGACGGCGCCCTCCAGGGCGACGACGAGCTCTTCTCCCACTACCGGGAGATGGCCGAGCAGTACAACGCCCACATGACGTTCTTCCTGACCGGCATCTATCTGCTGCCCAAGGACAAGAAGACGCTCTACGAACCGCCGATGCACTCGCCCGGATCGGCGGCCATCAGCTACGCCACCGACGACCACATACGCACCACGCTGGAGGAGCTCGGCAAGGCGTGGAAGGCCGGCAACGAGATCGGCACCCACTTCAACGGCCACTTCTGCGGCGACAAGGGCGGCGGGGACTGGAGCGTCGAGGAGTGGGAGAGCGAGATCAACCAGTTCTTCTCCTTCGTGGAGAAGTGGAGGACCAACACCGGCTACGCCGACGTGCCGTCGCTCCCCTTCGACCCGGCCAAGGCCATCAGCGGGGGACGCGCGCCGTGCCTCGAAGGGCAGAAGAACCTGCTCAAGGCCATGAAGGCCACGTCGAAGAAGTACAACTGGCGCTACGACGCCAGCTCCGCGGGCGACTTCCAGATATGGCCCACGAAGAAGGAGGGCATGTGGGACTTCCCGCTCCAGATGCTCCCCTACGAGAACGGCAAGTACCAAGGCCTGTCCATGGACTTCAACTTCCTCTACAACCAGTCCGACGGTGAGACCGAGGGGAACCCGGCCCAGTACCCGCAGTGGGAGCAGGAGACGGTCAACTCCTACATGGCCGGTTTCAACCGCGTCTACTACGGCAGCCGGGCACCGCTGTTCATCGGCAACCACTTCGAGGACTGGAACGGCGGCATCTACATGAAGTCCATCGACCAGGTCATCAAGAACGTGTGCACGAAGAAGGGCGTGAAATGTGTGTCCTTCCAGGAGCTGTCCGACTGGCTCGACGTGCAGAAGCCGGAGACCCTCGAACGCCTGCGCGGCCTGGACCCCGCCCAGTCGCCGGACTGGTCGACCGTGGTGAAGTAGGGCCCGCCATCCGGACGGCGATCCCGATCCCGCTCACTGAGATCAACTTACCCGCGACATAAGGGACTTGGTTGCACTGGACGCGAACTCCCCCCGGAGTCGGCACAGTTGAGTGGGACATGTAAAGATTCCCTTCCCTGGAGTCCGACCGGGGATCAAGGAGAATCTTCAGTGACACCGAAGAACTTAAGCCGCAGTTGTTCCGTCGTGGGGGCGCTCACCCTCTCCGCCCTCCTGCTGCCCCTGTCCGCCGCCCACGCGGCGGCCCCCACCCCCCGGGTGACCGCGTCGACGGCCGATGCCTTCGGCCGCGTGGGCGACGCCGTGTTCACCGACCGCACGGCCGCCCTGCTGGACACGGCCCCGAAGGCCCCTACGGCCCTGAAGGCGACCACCTCCGGCATCCGGGTCCCCGGCACCCTCGCGCGCACCGAGACCACCGCCGTCTCCGCACTGCACGGCACCCGCTCCCGCCTCGCCGCCCTCGGCGAGGCCTACAGCGCCGCCGACACCGAGGTCGCCGTGAACCGGACCCGGGTCACCGGCCGTCTCGCCACCGCCTGGGTCACCGAGACCACCACCCTCACCTACCGGAGGATCCGCGGAGACGAGCCCGCCACCACGGGCTTCCGCGCCCACCACGTCCTGACCTTCGCGGCCCAGGCCGACGGCACCTGGAAGCTGACGGGCGAGCGCTCGACCGACAAGGGCCCCCGGCAGATCAACCAGCCCGTCACGACGAAGCTCACGAAGACCACGATGGCCGCTGTCGACGCCCCCCGGGCAGCGACCACGTACCCCGCGCCCGCCAACCCCAAGACGCTCACCGGCGGCCCGTACGACTACGCGGCCATGGCGACGTACGCCGAGACGTACTGGAAGAACTACAACCCCGCCTACCGCAGCTTCAACTCCGTCGGCGGCGACTGCACCAACTACGTCAGCCAGTCCCTGAAGGCGGGCGGCTGGGCGACGGTCGCGAGCTCCGGTGAGGAGTACGGCACCTGGAACTACACGGCGTCCACCCAGACCGACACCTGGGTCGGCGTCAACGAGTTGTCCTGGTTCACCCAGACCGCCCACCGCTCCACGCCCCTGGCGAACGTGTACCAGATGGACGTCGGCGACGTGATGCAGATGGACTTCGACAAGGACGGGTCCAAGGACCACTCCATGATCACGTCGTACCGCAGCGGCGGCGGGGTGCCGTACCTGACGTACCACGACACCGACACCTACCGCCGCTCGCTGTCGAGCCTGCTCGCGGCGTATCCGAACGCGGCGTACTACGGGTACCGCACCTGACCGGTCAGGGTCCTCTCCCCGGCGAAGCTGCCGGGGAGAGGGCTCCTCGGCGCGCAGCCGGAAGGAGACTTCTCGGCGGGCAGCCGGGGAATCCTCTTCGGCGGGGCAGCCGGGGAGCCTTTCGGCGGGGCAGCCGGGGAGCCTTTCGGCGAGGCCGCCGGGGAGACCATTCGGCG